>NZ_CP029189.1:5500000-6248755 GCF_008642275.1 Streptomyces venezuelae | reverse complement strand
CGCCGTCGACGCGCACCAGAAGATGTCGGCGCTGGCCGCGATCGTCGTGCTGCTCGCCGTGGTGCTCAGACTCGCGAGATTCAGCTGCGTGACGATGAAGGACGGCATGTTCCAGGGCATGCCGAGCCCCTTCGGCGCGCTGACGGTCGTCTCGATCGTGCTGCTGGAGCTGCCGTTCGTCCCGACGCTGCTGGCGATCATCGGGGTGGCCTGGCTGATGGTGAGCCGGGTCGAGTACCCCAAGCCGCGGGGTGTTCTCGCCGTGGCGATGCTCTGCTGGATCATCAGCGCGATGGGACTGCTGGCGGCCTGGGCGTTCGACGCCCCGGGTGGCCAGCTGCTGCTGCAGACCGGCTGCGCCCTGCAGATCGCGATGGCGGCGACCATTCCGCTCTTCGCGACGACCCGGAGGGCCAACACCTTCCGGCACAACCGCCGCGAAGCCCGAGCGGGGTCGCTGCGCTAGCTGTACCTGTGAGAAGGCCCCGGATGCCCTTGGCATCCGGGGCCTTCTGCCGATTCCTGGGCGGGGCGGTTCCCTGGGCGGGGCCGGTCCGCGGAGCACGGTGACGCCGGGGGCGGGGGTGTCGGGGCCGGGGTCGGCGGCGGGGTGGGGAGTGTCCGGGGTAGGCATGATTTATGGCCCCTGAGCCGGGTCGCCCAGGAATTCGGGAGCGAGGGCCAACAAATCACGTTTTACACCCCGGACACTCCCCACCCCGCCGCCGACCCCTCCCGCCCTCGTTCCCGACCCCGGGTCCGACAGGAGCCCGTACCCGACGCGGGACGGGGTCGGGGCCGGTGGTGGGGCGGGGGTCGTCCGGGGTGTAAAACGTGATTTGTTGGCCCTCACTCCCGGAGCACTTTCCGGCTCCCCGAGGGGCCATAAATCATGCCTACCCCGGACGGCCCCCGCCCCACCGCCGGACCCGGCCCCGCCCCCACCCCCGCCGCTGCCCGGCTAGGCTTGATGTCGGAAAACCGCCAGCCGGCGGTCCCGCGACACCGGATCCTAGAGCCATGCACACCGACACCGAGCGCTGCGTAAGGGCCGTGCAGTCGAAGGACGCCCGCTTCGACGGCTGGTTCTTCACCGCCGTCCTGACCACCCGGATCTACTGCCGCCCCAGCTGCCCCGCCGTGCCGCCGAAGGTCGAGAACATGACCTTCCTGCCCAGCGCCGCCGCCTGCCAGCAGGCCGGGTTCCGGGCGTGCAAGCGGTGCCGGCCCGACACGAGTCCCGGTTCGCCCGAGTGGAACGCCCGGGCCGACGCCGTCGCGCGCGCGATGCGGCTGATCCAGGACGGCGTCGTCGACCGGGAGGGGGTGCCGGGTCTGGCCACCCGGCTGGGGTACTCCACCCGCCAGGTCGAGCGGCAGCTGAACGCCGAGCTCGGGGCCGGTCCCCTGGCCCTGGCACGGGCCCAGCGCGCCCAGACCGCCCGGCTGCTCATCGAGACCTCCGAGCTCCCGATGGGCGACGTGGCCTTCGCCGCCGGGTTCTCTTCCATCCGGACCTTCAACGACACGGTCCGCGAGGTCTTCGCCCTGGCCCCGCGCGAGCTCCGGGATCGGGCCGTCAAGGCCGGCCGCAGCAGGAACGCCCCGCCCCGGATCCCGGGGACGATCAGTCTGCGGCTGCCGTTCCGGGCCCCGCTCAACCCCGACAACCTCTTCGGGCACCTCGCCGCGACCGCCGTCCCCGGGGTCGAGGAGTGGCGCGACGGCGCCTACCGCCGCACCCTGCGCCTGCCGTACGGCACCGGGGTCGTCGCGCTGACCCCGCAGCCCGACCACATCGGCTGCCGGCTCGCCCTGACCGACCTGCGCGACCTCACCATCGCGATCAGCCGCTGCCGCTGGATGCTCGACCTGGACGCCGACCCCGAGGCGGTCGACGAGCAGCTGCGCTCCGATCCGCTCCTGGCCCCGCTCGTGGACAAGGCTCCCGGGCGCCGGGTACCCCGTACGGTCGACGCGCCGGAGTTCGCGGTACGGGCGGTGCTGGGCCAGCAGGTCTCCACCGCGGCGGCGCGCACGCACGCGGCCCGGCTGGTCGGTGCGCACGGGGAGCCGGTCGAGGACCCGCTGGGCGGGCTGACCCACCTCTTCCCCTCCCCGCAGGCGCTCGCCGGGCTGGACCCGGAGGCGCTGGCCCTGCCGCGCAGCCGGCGCGCCACGCTGACCACCCTGGTTTCGGCGCTGGCCGACGGCTCGCTGGCCCTCGGCCTCGACAGTGACTGGGAGGCGGCGCGGGCGCAGCTCTCGGCGCTGCCCGGCTTCGGCCCGTGGACCACCGAGGTGATCGCGATGCGGGCGCTCGGCGACCCGGACGCGTTCCTGCCGTCGGATCTGGGGATCCGGCGGGCGGCGCAGGGGCTGGGACTGCCGTCCACTCCCTCGGCGCTGACCGCGCGGGCGGCCGCATGGCGGCCCTGGCGCGCGTACGCCGTCCAGTACCTGTGGGCCACCGACACCCACCCCGTCAACCACCTGCCCGTCTGAGGAGCACCAGAGATGCGATCCACCATGAGCACCAAGACGCACACCGTCGTCGACAGCCCTTACGGCCCGCTGACCCTGGTCGCCACGGACGGGGTCCTCAGCGGTCTCTACATGACCGGGCAGCGCCACCGCCCGGCCGAGGAGTCCTTCGGGGAGCGGGTGGCCGCGGCCGAGGAGCCGTTCCCCGAGGTGGCGCGCCAGCTGACCGCCTACTTCGCGGGCGAGCTCACGGAGTTCGACCTGCCGCTGCGCCTGGAAGGCACGGAGTTCCAGCGCAGCGTCTGGGACCAGCTCGTGCGCATCCCGTACGGCCAGACGTGGTCGTACGGGGAGCTCGCGACGCGGCTGGGCAAGCCGAACGCCTCGCGCGCGGTGGGCCTGGCGAACGGGAAGAACCCGGTCGGCATCATCGTGCCCTGCCACCGGGTGATCGGCGCGTCGGGCGGGATGACCGGCTACGGCGGCGGGCTGGACCGCAAGGTGCGGCTGCTGGCTTTCGAGTCCGGGGAACGGGTCTGAGTTCTGTCCTGAAATGCGGAGTTTTTGCAGCGGTTGTATGAATGGAATACCGCTACATGATCGGAGTCCGGCATGGACGACTATCCGCTTCTCAACATCTTCTGGACGATGCTGTACCTGTTCCTGTGGATCATGTGGTTCTTCCTGCTCTTCAAGATCATCACGGACATCTTCCGTGACCACAGCCTGGGCGGCTGGGGGAAGACGGGCTGGCTGATCTTCGTGATCATCCTGCCCTTCCTGGGCGTGTTCGTCTATCTCATCGCCAGGGGCAAGGGCATGGGCGAACGGGACATCAAGCAGGTGCAGGAGAACGAGGCCGCCTTCCGGTCCTACGTCCAGAAGACGGCGGCCTCCGGCGGCAGCGCGGACGAGCTGCACAAGCTCTCCGCCCTCAAGGACAAGGGCGACATCACGCAGGAGGAGTTCGACCGCGCCAAGGCCAAGATCCTGGCCTGACCGGGCCCGTCAGACGACGAGGAGCGGGACGAGCAGTGCGAAGGCGGCTCCGGCCTCCACGGCGTAGCCGTACAGCGAGGGGTGCTGGACGGGGGCGGCGAGCAGGACCACGCTCTGCTGGGCGGCGGCGGCCGCCACCCAGTCGGGGTCGGCGCCGAGGTTGCCCTGGTACCAGCCCTCGCAGGAGCCGGGTCCGGAGACGGCGAGGAGGTCGTCCTCGCGGCGGTAGAAGGCCTGCCAGCCGGCGGCCGGGACGGACCAGCTCTCGAAATCGGTGAACTGCGCCCAGCCGCCCTCGCGTATCGCGGTGTCGAAGAGCCAGACCGGGGTCCCTTCCGGAGTGACTTCACCACCGGCCTGCTGGTCGGTGGTGAAGTGCACCATGGGGAGGGCGTCGGGCCCGTCGGCGGTGCTGGGCCAGGCGTACATCGTGATCATCTGCTGATTCTGTCCTGGTCGAGGTAAGTCCGGTGTTACGGCGCGCCCCGTCACGAGGCGGCCGGGCGCCGGCCGTTCTCCAGCTCCGCGGTGCCCTCGCCCGACTGCGCGATCCGGTAGGCCTCCTGGACGCGCAGGGCGAGCGATTCGGGCAGGTGGGCGGCGAGTTCGGCGGGCTCGACGAGCCGCCAGGAGATCAGCTCCTCCTCCTGCAGCCTGACGGCGGCGAGCTGGGCCCCGTCGAGTACCCCGCCGTCGTAGACGTAGGCGACCAGCGGCGGGCGGCCGGGGCCCAGCACCCAGTCGACGACGAGAAGACGGCCGAGGGGGAGGTCGAGGCCGATCTCCTCGGCGCTCTCGCGCCGGGCCGCGGTGCGCGGCGACTCGTCCTGGTCCGACTCGATGGTTCCGCCCGGCAGGGCCCAGCCCTCGCGGTAGTTGGGCTCGACGAGCAGGACCCTGCCCTCGGCGTCCCGGTAGAGGGCGGCCGCGCCGGCCAGCACCCGGGGCAGGCTCGCGATGTAGGTGGCGTAGTCATCTGCGGTGGTCACGCGGCAACCCTATCGAGGCGTCCGGGCCCGGGGTGCGGGGCCCCGAGGCGTCATGTCTGTGGGGACCCCGGGGCTTCGCCGTCCCCGTACTCGCGGCTCCCTGGCCCGGCCACGGGCAGCGGGCGGCGGTCCGCCCGCTGCTCGGTGATGGCGTCGCCGACCATGGCCCGGACCGCGTCCCGCATCCCGTGCAGGGGGTGGTGGCGCGCGGGTCCGGCCCCGGGGTCCGCCCGGAGTTCCTTCACCAGGGCCCAGCAGAGCAGCATCATGACGACGACGAAGGGCAGCGCGACCAGGATGGTGGCGGTCTGCAGGGACTTCAGACCGCCCGCGACGAGCAGCACGGCGGCGACGGCGGCCATGAGCACGCCCCAGGTGACGACGAGCCAGGTGGGCGGGTTGAGGGAGCCGCGGCTGGTCAGCGAGCCCATCACCAGGGAGGCCGAGTCGGCGCTGGTGACGAAGTAGGTCATGACCAGCACCATGGCGACCCACGAGGTGACCGCGGAGAGCGGCAGGGCGTCCAGCATCGCGAAGAGCGAGGCCTCCGTACCGTCCTTGATCTTGAGGGCGAAGTCGACGGCGCCGGTGGAGTCCAGGCGGATCGCGGTACCGCCCATGACGCAGAACCAGATCGCGGTGGCCCCGCTGGGGACGAGCAGCACGCCGACGAGGAACTCGCGGATGGTGCGGCCGCGCGAGATGCGGGCGATGAAGGTGCCGACGAAAGGAGCCCAGGAGAGCCACCAGGCCCAGTAGAAGATCGTCCACGCGCCGAGCCACTTGGAGTCGGTGAAGGCGCCGGTGCGGCTGGCCATGGGCACCAGCTCGCTCAGGTACCCGCCGACGCTGGAGGGGATCACGTCGAGGATGTAGACGGTGGGGCCGAGCACGAAGACGAAGAGCATCAGCGTCGCGGCGAGCACGAGGTTGATGGTGCTGAGCCACTTCACGCCCTTGTGCAGGCCGGAGAAGGCGGAGAGGACGAAGGCGGCCGACAGGGAGGCGATGATGACCAGCTGGACGGTGACGGAGTCGTCGATGCCGGTCGTGAGACCGAGCCCCTTGGAGACCTGGAGCGCCCCGAGGCCGAGGCTGGTGGCGGTGCCGAAGACGGTGGCGAACACGGCCAGCAGGTCGATGGCCTTGCCGGGCGCGCCGTCGGCCCGCTCCCGGCCGATGAGGGGGACGAAGGCGGAACTGAGCCGGTTGCCCCGCCCCTTGCGGAAGGTCGCGTAGGCCAGGGCGAGACCGGCGATGCCGTAGATCGCCCAGGGGGTGAGCGTCCAGTGGAAGAAGGAGTACTCCATCGCCGCGAGGGCGGCGGCGCCGGTGGCGGGGGCCGCCCCGGAGGCCGGGGGCGGGGCCAGGTAGTGGGTGAGCGGCTCCCCCACCCCGTAGAACATCAGGCCGATGCCCATGCCGGCGCTGAACATCATCGCGATCCACGCGAGGTTGGTGAACTCGGGCTCGGAGTCGTCGGCGCCGAGGCGGATCCGGCCGAACCGGCTGATCGCGAGGACGACGCACATGACCAGGAAGACGTCGGCGGCGATCACGAACAGCCAGGCGAAGTTGCCGAGCACCCAGGAGAGAGCGGTTCCGGAGGCCGTGTCGAAGGAGTCGCCGGCCAGGGCCGCCCAGGCGACGACGGCCAGCACGGCGATCACCCCGATGAGGACGACGGCACGGTCGGGCACGCCGTCCGCGGGCCCGCCGGATCCCCCTGGTGGGGTGTCCGGACGTGGCTGTTCCAGTGATTCCGCGCTCATGCGGCCACACTATGCAGGCGTATATCCCTATTTAGGGGCATGGCGCGCCGGGTGTGGCCCAGGCCACTCATGGGCATAGGAGGATCCTCCGGATAAGCTCATGGCGGCGCGACTGCACTGTTCGATAGCAAGGGAATAGCAAGGTGACGGACGGAGCAGTAAACGAGGCCGCGCGCGTGCTCATCGCCGCGGACAAATTCAAGGGCTCGCTCACGGCCGTGCAGGTCGCGGAGCGGGTGACGGCCGGCCTTCGCAGGGCCGTACCGGACGTGGAGATCGAGACCCTCCCCGTCGCGGACGGCGGCGACGGAACGGTCGCGGCAGCCGTCGCGGCCGGCTTCGAACGGCGGGAGGTACGGGTCACCGGACCCCTCGGCGACCAGGTCACGGCCGCCTACGCGCTGCGCGGGGGCACCGCGGTGGTCGAGATGGCGGAGGCCTCCGGACTGCAGCTGCTGCCGGCGGGCACCTTCGCCGCGCTGACCGCCACCACGTACGGCTCGGGCGAGCTGCTCAAGGCCGCGCTCGACGCGGGCGCGCGCACGATCGTCTTCGGCGTGGGCGGCAGTGCCACCACCGACGGCGGCGCCGGGATGCTGGCCGCACTGGGCGCCGTGTTCCTGGATGCGAACGGCGAACCGGTGGGTCCGGGCGGCGGTGCGCTGGCCGAGCTCGCCTCGGCCGACCTGTCCGGTGTCGACCCGCGCTTCGCGGAGGTGGAGTTCGTCCTCGCGAGTGACGTGGACAACCCGCTGACCGGCCCGAAGGGCTGCGCGGCGGTCTACGGCCCGCAGAAGGGGGCCTCGCCCGAGGACGTGGCGACGCTCGACGCGGCGCTGGCGCACTTCGCGGTGGTCCTGGAGAAGTCGATCGGCGCGAAGGCCGCCGAGTGCGCGGTGCTCCCGGGCGCCGGTGGCGCGGGCGGCATCGGCTACGGGGCGCTGCTGCTCGGCGCGACGTTCCGGCCCGGCATCGAGCTGATGCTGGAGGTGCTGGGCTTCGCCCCCGCGCTGGAGCGGGCCACGCTGGTCATCACCGGTGAGGGCTCCCTGGACGAGCAGACCCTGCACGGCAAGGCCCCGGCGGGCGTCGCGGCCGCGGCGCGCGCGGCGGGCAAGCCCGTGGTGGCCGTCTGCGGCCGGCTGCTGCTGACCCAGGAGGCCCTGGAGGGCGCCGGTATCCGCAAGGCGTACCCGCTCACGGACCTGGAGCCCGACCCGGCCAAGTCCATCCCGAACGCGGGTCCCCTGCTGGAGCGGGTCGCCGCCAACATCGCCGCCGACGTCCTCTGACGCGGCCGTCTGGCCCCTGAGGGCCCGGACCCCTGTCCCAGGGGTCCGGGCCCTCACCCTTTCCGGCCCCGCCGAATCCGGCCTCGCCGAGCACGTTCAGCCTCGCCGGCGTTTGAGGCGCGGGGTCTGGGGCGGAGCCCCAGGAAACCCGGCTCCGCCGGGCACCGGGCTCCGCCCGGACCGGCGCCTCAAACGCCGGCGAGGCTGGGTTTGAGGCCGACGAGACTGATCTGGCCCCCGGCGAGGCTCAATGGCGCCGTCGGCGGGGCCGGGAACGGCTACGCCGTGAGGAGGTCCGCCGTGGTGACCACGCGGGCGAAGCCGCCGCCGTGGAGGTTCACCGCGGTGGCCCTGGCGAGCTCGTCCGCCGTCAGGGCGAGCCCCGCCGGCCCGGCGAGGTCGAAGGTGTGCGTGGCGTCGAGCGGGACGAGCACGTCGTAGCCCAGGTTCCCGGCCATCCGGGCCGTCGTCTCGACGCACATGTTGGTCTGGATGCCGACCAGCACCAGCTGGCCGATGCCGCGGGCCTTGAGCCATTCCGCCAGGTCCGGAGTCCCGTAGAAGGCCGAGTTCACCGTCTTGGTGATCACCAGGGCCCCTTCGCTCCGCTGCTCGACCAGGTCCTTGAAGGCGTGGCCCGGGTGGTCGGCGGCGAGGACGGAACCGGGCTGCACCGACGCGTGCCGGACGAGGACCACCGGCCGGCCCGCCGCCCGCCAGGCGTCCATCAGGGCCGCGATGTTGTCCTCGGCCGCCGGGTTGTTGCGGCGCCCCCAGAAGGACTCCTCGTCGAAGCCCTTCTGTACGTCGATGACCAGCAGGGCACTGTCGTGGGCGATCTCGATCGCGTGCGTCGTCATGGCTCCATGCTGTCCGCCGGACCACGGGCCCGACAGCGCCCGCGAGGCTCCGTACCGATGGGATCCTGCCAGCCTGGCAGACTGGCCGCATGCGCCGTGTCGCGATCGTCGTCCAGCCCGGTATCCGCAGCTTCGACCTCGCCGTCATCACCGAGGTCTGGGGCCCCGACCGCAGCCACGCCGGGGTACCGGGCTTCGAGCTGCGCCGGTGCGCCCTGGAGCCCGGTGCGATCCCCCTGCCCGGCGGGCTGACCCTGTCCCCCGACCGGGGTCTGGACTGGCTGGCCACCGCCGACCTGGTCGTCGTGCCGGCGCTGGCCGAGCCGGCCGATCCGACGCCCGCGCCGGTCCTCGCCGCGCTGCGCGAGGCGCACGGCCGGGGCGTTCCGGTCGCCGCCCTGTGCGCCGGGGCGTTCATCCTGGCGGAGGCCGGTCTGCTGGAGGGCCGGCGCGCGGTCACCCACTGGTGGCTGGCCCCGCAGCTCGCCGCCCGCTATCCGGGGATCGTGGTCGAGGAGGCCCCGCTCTACGTCGAGGACGGCGGCTTGTGGACCTCCGCCGGGGTGGCCTCCGGGATCGACCTCTGCCTGCACCTCGTCCGGGAGGCGCACGGCGCCGAGGCCGCAGCCGCGATCGCCCGTTCCATGGTGACGGGCCCGTTCCGTACGGGTGACCACGCGCAGTACCTGGACCGGCCCGTTCCGGCCGCTGACCGGACGGCAGAGGCGCTGGCCGCCGTACGGGCGCGTGCGCTGCGTTCGCTGCACGAGCCGCTGTCCGTGGCGACGATGGCCGGCTGGGCCGGGATGTCCCCGCGTTCCTTCGCCCGGCATTTCGCCGCCGCGACCGGCACCACCCCGCACCGGTGGCTGCTGGGCCACCGGCTGGACGCGGCCCGCAAGCTGCTGGAGCGCACCGACCATCCCGTACCGGAGGTGGCCCGCCGGGCCGGTTTCGCGAGTGAGGTCACCTTCCGCCAGCACTTCACCGCGTACGTCGGCCAGGGCCCCCGCGCGTACCGTGCGGCCTCCCGCGCACCGGCAGTCGCACCAAACACCCCGGACAGTGTTAGAAAGGGCTCATGACCGGACGTTTTGGTCGCCAGCCGACCGGGTGGGGCTCGCGGCTGTCCGCGCGCCTGGCCCGGTGGGCGCACAGCGTCGCCGGTCAGGTCTTCGCCCTCCAGGCGATGATCGTGCTGCTGCTGATCGCCGCCGCCGCGGCGGCCCTGCTGTTCCAGGCCCGGTACGACAGCGAGCGCGACGCCCGTCACCGCTCGCTCGCGGCGGCCGAGGCCTTCGCGCACGCCCCCGGCATCGCGTCCGCGCTGGTCGCGGCGGATCCGACCGCCGTGCTCCAGCCGCTGGCCGAGGAGGCCCGCCGGGGCTCGGGTGTGGACTTCATCGCCGTCATGAACACCGACGGGATCCGCTACACCGACTCGCGGCCCGAGCTGATCGGCCGGCGGGCCACGGGCGACCTCAGCCGCGCCCTCGCCGGGCACGCCTTCACGGAGACGTTCCGGGGCCAGCCGAGCGACGCCGTCCGGGCCATCGTCCCGATACGGAACGCCGAGGGCGCCGTCATCGGTCTGGTGGGCACCGGCATAGAAGTCGAGAACGTCTCGCAGGTCGTCGAGGGCCAGCTCCCGCTGCTGCTCGGTGCGGCCGCCGGCGCCCTGCTGCTCGGCACCGGCGGCGCCGCCCTGGTCAGCGGCCGGCTGCGGCGCCAGACCCGGGGCCTGGGCGCCGCCGAGATGACCCGCATCAACGAGCACCACGAGGCCGTCCTGCACGCCGTCCGCGAGGGCGTGGTCATCGTCGACGCCGACCAGCGGCTCGTCCTCGCCAACGACGAGGCGCGCCGTCTGCTCGGCCTGCCGCCCGACCCCGAGAACCGTCACGTCACCGACCTCGGCCTGGACCCGCGCACCGCCGAACTGCTCGCCTCCGGCGAGGTCGTGACGGACCACGTGCATCTGGCGGGCGACCGGCTGCTGGCCGTCAACGTACGGCCCACCGCGCAGTACAAGGGCATGTCCACGGGCAGCGTCGTGACGCTGCGCGACTCCACCGAGCTCGCCGCGCTCTCGGGCCGGGCCGAGGTGGCCCGTGGCCGGCTCCAGCTCCTCTACGACGCCGGGGTGCGGATCGGTACGACCCTCGACGTGGTGCGGACCGCCGAGGAACTGTCGGAGGTGGCCGTCCCCCGGTTCGCGGACTTCGTCACGGTGGAGCTTCTGGAGCCGGTGCTGCACGGCGACGAGCCCTCCCTGGCCACCGGGATCTACACCGAGATGCGCCGGGCCGCGATCACCGGCGTGCGGGCCGACTCGCCGCTCCAGCCGGTCGGCGACATCATCCGGTTCGTCGTGCCGACGGCGCCGATGGCGGCGGCCCTGGACGCCGGGCACGCGGTGCTCGCGGCCGACCTGAACGCGGCCATGGGCTGGCGGGCCCAGGACTCCCAGGGCACCCGGGTGGCCCTTGAGTACGGGCTGCACTCGCTGATCTCCGTACCGCTGCAGGCCCGGGGCGTGGTCCTGGGCATGGCCAACTTCTGGCGGGCCGCCGACACCCCGGAGGCCTTCGACGAGGAGGACCGGTCCTTCGCCGCCGAACTGGGGGCGCGCGCGGCCGTCTCCATCGACAACGCCCGCCGCTTCACCCGTGAGCACGAGATGGCCGTGACGCTCCAGCGCAGCCTCCTGCCCCGGGTGCTGCCCGCCCAGAACGCCGTGGACGTGGCCTTCCGCTACCTGCCCGCGAAGGCGGGGGTGGGCGGGGACTGGTTCGACGTGATCCCGCTGCCCGGCGGCCGGGTGGCGCTGGTCGTCGGCGACGTCGTGGGGCACGGGGTGCACGCCGCGGCCACCATGGGGCGGCTGCGGACCGCGGTGCACAACTTCTCCACCCTGGACCTGCCCCCCGACGAGCTGCTCGGGCACCTGGACGAGCTGATCAACCGGATCGACCAGAACCTGACCGGGACCGTCCCCGCGGGCGGGGGTGGCGTCGACGCGGCGGCCGGGTACGGGCCGGCCGGGAACGCGTCGGACGGAACCGCCGAGCCGGCCGCGGTCACCGGTGCCACCTGCCTCTACGCGGTCTACGACCCGGTCTCCGGGCGGTGTCTGATGGCCAGTGCCGGCCATCCCGGGCCCGCGCTGGTCCGTCCCGGAGGGCACGTCGAGTTCCTGGAGCTGCCGGCCGGGCTGCCCCTGGGCGTGGGCGGCATGCCCTTCGAGGCCGCGGAGTTCATGCTCCCCGAGGGGAGCCGGCTGGTGCTGTTCACGGACGGCCTGGTGGAGGACCGGGCCCGGGACTTCGACGCCGGACTGCATCTGCTGGGCGAGGTGCTGGCGCGGCCCGGCCGCAGCCCCGACCAGGCCTGCTCGGACGTGCTCGCCGCAATGCTGTTCCCGGTGCCGGGTGACGACATCGCCCTGCTGGTCGCCGACACCCGGATGCTGGAGGCCGACCGGATCGCCGAGTGGGAGGTGCCGGGTGAGGCCTCGGCCGTCTCGCGCGTGCGCAACGCGGGCGCGGCGCAGCTCGCCGCGTGGGGGCTGGAGGAGATCTCGTTCACGACCGAACTGATCCTCAGCGAGCTGATCACCAACGCCATCCGGTACGGGAGCGCGCCCGTACGGGTGCGGCTGCTGCGTGACCGCAGCCTGGTCTGCGAGGTCTCCGACGGCAGCAGCACCTCACCGCACCTGCGGTACGCGGCGACCACCGACGAGGGTGGCCGCGGGCTGTTCCTCGTCGCCCAGTACGCCGATCGGTGGGGTACCCGTTACACGGAGCGCGGCAAGGTCATCTGGGCCGAGCTGCCGCTGACCGGGGGCCCGGAGCCGCAGGCGGCGGACCCGCTGGACCTGGACGCGCTGGAGGACCTGGCCTGGTGAGCGGGGAGCCGGGGGCCGGGCCGGGCCCCCTGGCGGCCGGGGCGGCCGGCACCGGGCCCCGGCGCAGGGTGCCGGCGGCCGGGGCCGTGGGTCACACCGGCCGGGTGCGGGCCAGCAGCACCGCGACGTCGTCCTGCTGGGCGCACGGCAGCAGCAGCCGCAGGATCCCGTCGCACAGTTCCTCCAGGGGCTGCTCCACCCCGCGCAGGGCCCCGGCCAGCTCGGCCATGCCCTGGTCGAGGTCCCGGTCCCGGGCCTCGATGAGGCCGTCGGTGTAGAGGGCGAGCAGGCTCCCCGGCGGCAGCCGTACCTCCTCGGTGCGGAAGTCGTGCCCGCCGGTGCCCAGCGGGGTCCCGGGCGGGCCGTCGAGGAAGGTGACGGCCCCGTCGGGGGTGACCACGGCGGGCGGCGGGTGGCCGGCCCGGGCGATCACGCAGGCGCCGGACTCCGCGTCGTGCACGGCGTACACGCAGGTGGCCATCTCGTCCTCGCCCAGGTCGGCCACGACGGCGTCGAGCGAGCGGAGCAGCTGCGCCGGGGACACCTCGTGCCTCGCGAGGGTGCGTACCGCCGTGCGCAGCTGTCCCATGACGGCGGCCGCGTGGATCCCGTGGCCCATGACGTCCCCGATGACCAGCCCGGTCCGGCCGCCGGGCAGCGGGATGACGTCGTACCAGTCCCCGCCGACGTCGTGGTCGCTGGCGGGCAGGTAGCGCCCGGTGAGTTCGAGGCCCGGGACCTCGGGCAGGGCGTTGTTGGTGAGGCTGCGCTGGAGGGTCAGGGCCGCCTGGCGCTGGAGGGTGTACATGCGGGCGTTGTCGATGTTGAGGGCCGCTCGGGCCACCAGCTCGTCGACGAGGACGCAGTCCTGCTCGTCGAAGGGTTCGCGTGCGCGCGTGCGGGTCACCGCGACCGCGCCGAGCACGGTGCCGCGGGCTACCAGCGGGACGAGGCGGGCCGAGCCCAGGGTGGCGAGGTAGCCGCGCAGTGCCCCGGCGCGCGGGGAGGTGATCAGTGCGGGGATGTCGGCGAGGTAGAGGTTCATGGGCCGTCCCTCGGCGATGACCTGTTCGTAGGTGGTGCCCATGGGGATCTGGAAGGTCTGGCCGGGGGCGAGTTTCGCGGTGGGGGCGGTCGGGTCGGGGAAGTGGGCGGCCAGGCGGCGCAGGACACCGCGTGCGGAGGCCGTGTGCACCGGGCCCTCGTCGGGGAGCAGGACCGCTTCGAGCAGCTGTACGTCGGCCGAGTCCGCGAGCTGCGGCACCAGTACGTCCACGATCTCCTGGGCGGTCTGGTGGAGGTCCAGCGTGGTGCCGATCCGGGTGCCCGCCTCGGCCAGGAGGGCGAACCGGTGCCGTGCCCGTTCGGCGTCGGCCTGGGCCTGCTGGCCCTCGGTGATGTCGATGAGCGAGGCGATGACGCCGAGGGCGCGGCCGGAACCGTCCAGCAGCGGGGCGTAGGAGCAGGACCAGGTCCGGTCGTGCTCCGGGTCGGAGGGGGTCCGCCCGGTGCGGCGGACGTCGACGACTGCGGTGCCCCGGTCGAGGACCTGCTGCATCGTGGCCTCCAGCGCGGCGGCGTTGACCCCGGGGACGACCTCGGTGAGCCGCTTGCCGAGGTGCTCGGCGGCGGAGACGCCGTTCATCCGGGCGAGGGCGTCGTTGACGCGCAGGAACCGCAGGTCGGTGCCGAGGGTGGCGAGGCCTATGGGCGACTGGGTGAACAGGCTCTGGAGGGCGGCGAGGGAGTCCCGCATGTGGAGCACCTCGGAGGTCTCCACGGCGATGAGCATGGCGCCCGTCCGGCCCTGCGGGTCGGCCGCGGGGACGATCCACATCTCCATCGGGACGCGGTGGCCGTCGCGGTGGCGCACGGGGAGGGTGCCGACGACGGTCTCGCCGGACTGGACGCGCCGGGTCAGCTGGTCGGCGAGCTCGCGGTTGGCCTCGGGGACGAGCACGGCGCTGCCGGGGAGGCCGATGATGTCCTCGGGCCGGTGCCCGAGCAGGTCCTGGGCGGCGAGCGACCACTCCACGACGCGTCCGTCGGCGTCCTCCCGCCACAGGGCGATCGGCAGCAGCTCGCGGAGTACGCCCGCGTACCCGACGGCCGCCGCCGGCGGGTCCGGTACCTCGCTCGTCGCCTGGTAAGTGTCCACCGCACCGACCTCACCCCGGGGGGCCTGATTCGTACCGATTCACCCTATCCGAGGCGTGGGCCCGGGGCTCTGTGTCGGCCGGCCCCGGCCGGGCGCGGGAGACCAGCCGGTACGGTCCGGGCCGCCGCGGCGTCCACCGGCAGGACCAGGGGCGGCCGCGGACGAGGGTCTCGTGGCCCCGGCGCACGGCCGTGTCCGGTTCGGGCTCGGTGACCGCCGGAGCGGTGCCCGGTGGCCTGCCGTGCGGCAGGTGAGGGCGCCCCCTTACGCCTGCAGGGCGGCGGCCGGTCCGGACTGCTGCCGCGGGAGCGTCGCCGTCGTGCGGGGTGCGCCCGGAGTGTCCAGGACCCCCGCGATGCCCCGGGCGAGACACGGGATCCGGTGCGCGGGGATGCCCGCGATGTTGATCCGCCCCGAGGTCGTGCCGTAGACGGCGTACTGCCTGCGCAGCCGGAGCATCTGCTGGGCGGACAGCGGCAGCATCGAGAACATGCCCTTCTGGCGGGCGAGCGTCCGCGCCTGGTCCGCGCAGCCGAGCGCGCTCAGGTGGGCGATCAGGTCGGCCCGGTTGTCCTCGATCCGGCCGCGCATGACCTCCAGCTCCGCCCGCCAGGCGGACCGCAGCCCCTCGTCCTCCAGGATCGTGGTCACCACGGCCGCGCCGTGCTCGGGCGGCATCGAGTAGAGCGTCCGGGCGGCGTTCTGCAGGGCGGTCTCGGCGTGCCGGACGGCCTGGCCCGAGGCGCCGAGCACGATGGCGCAGCCGACGCGGTCGCTGTAGAGGCCGAAGTTCTTCGAGCAGCTGACGGCGATCAGCATCTCCGGGACCCGTGCCGCCAGCATCCGCGTGGGCAGCAGGTCGGCCTCCAGGCCGTCGCCGAGCCCGTGGTAGGCGAGGTCGACGAAGGGCACCCAGCCGCGGCGGGCGGCCGACTCGGCGAGCGCCTCCCAGTCGTCCAGCATCGGGTCGACGCCGGTGGGGTTGTGGGCGCAGCCCTGGAGCAGGACCACGTCGTCGCGCTGCGCGTCCTGCAGTTCCCGCAGCACACCGGCCGTGTCGAAGCCCCCGTCGGCGTCGCGCCAGCCGTACGTGCGCACGCGCAGCCCGGCGGCCTCCAGGATGGGCCGGTGGTTGACGTAGGCCGGGTCACTGATCCAGACCGTGGCGCCGGGGCGGGTCCGGCAGATCAGGTCGGCCAGCAGCCTCAGCGCGCCGGAGCCCGCGACGGTCTGGACGGCCGCGGCCCGGTCGGCCGGCCCGGCCGGGCCCAGGACCAGCTCCAGCAGGGAGCGGTTGAAGGCGGCGTTGCCGGAGAGCCCGCGGTACTCCTTGGAGTCGGAGCGCTCCGCCAGCCGGATCTCGGCCTCGCGCACGGCGGCCATGACGGGTGTGGTGCCGCTCTGGTCCCGGTAGACGCCGAGGACGAGGTTGAGGCGTTCGGGCCGCTCGTCACTGCCGAACTCGTAGGTCAGGTCCCACAGCGGGTCGGTGGGCGGGGTGGGGAGGAGCTCAAGCATCTGCGGGAACCTTGGGTCGTGGGCGGCGGTTGGCGAGGACGACGCCGGCGGTGATGAGGGGGACGCCGACGAGCACGGCGGGGGTCGGCGTCTCGCCGAGCAGCGGGATGGCGAGCAGGACGACGGCGACGGGGCTGAGGCTGCCGACGACGGAGCTGCGCTCGGCGCCGAGGCGGCGGATGGCGAGGGCGTACAGCAGGCCGGCGCACAGGCCGACGCCGAGTCCCTGCACGACGAGGAACAGGGCGATGTCGCCGCCCGCGGCGTGCGCGATGCCGGTGGGGAGCACGCCGGTCAGCACCAGGGCGCCGATCACGGCGAAGGAGGGCAGGCACAGCAGTCCGATCGACCCGACCGGGTCGAGGTCCACCTCGCGCAGCCCCACGGTGTAGAGGGCCCAGAGACCACTGGCCACCAGGAGCGTGCCGGCGCCGGCGAGCACGTCGGTGTCGACGGGGACGACGTAGCGCCAGACGAGGGCCGCCACACCGGCCGCGATCAGGGCGAGCCCGGCGGCCTGTGTCCCCCGGGGAGCGCCGTGACCACGGCGGATCATGATCGCGGAGACGAACAGCGGGACCATGCCGGGGACGATGGAGCCGACGAAGGCGGCGGAGGTCAGCGCGCCGCCGTGCATCGCGGCCAGGAAGAACGGCACCCCCGCACCGCAGATGATCTTCACGGCGGGGCCCGGCCGCACCGCGGCGATGGCACGCCGGCGCCGCCACAGGGCGGGGAACAGGACGACGAGGGGGACGCCGAAGCGCAGCAGGGCCGCGTCGGCGGGCAGCAGGGAGGAACCGCTCAGGGCCCGCGCGCTCAGGGCGAAGGCCGCCCAGATCGACACGGTGACCAGCAGCGCCAGCATGCCCTCGGCCTGTGGGGAGAGCCCGCGCCGGCCGGGGTGTCCGGCCCGCGGGCCCGCCGCATCGGGAGGCAGGGTCGCCCGGGTGGTGTTCGTCGCGACCAAGGAATTGCTCCAGCCTCTGAGACCCGGACCGATCCGGTCCGTGCCTGGGCAACGCTAGGGCTTGGGGCGGGGCAGCCGATTGCCAGTTCTGCCTCTCGGACATACGTTTGGGGCAGATTCTGCCAAGGAGTGACCATGGACGCAGTGGATCTGCAGATCATCAGGGAATTGCAGGCCGACGGGCGCCTGTCCAACCAGGACCTCGCCGACCGCGTCCGGCTGTCCCCGTCGCCCTGCCTGCGCCGGGTGCGGCGGCTGGAGGAGGCGGGTCTGATCCGCGGCTACACGGCCATGGTCGACCAGGTCGCCTTCGGACTCCCGGTCACCGTCTTCGTCCGGATCCGCCTCGAACGCCACACGGCGGAGGCGGTGCGCCTGTTCGAGGAGCACGTCGCGGTCATCGAGCACATCCAGGACTGCTACCTGATGGCGGGCAGCAGCGACTACCTGCTCCGGGTCGTCATCGAGGACCTCGAAGCCTACGAGTCCCTGGTGCGCCACAGGATCCACGCCATCCCCGGGATCGCCTCGATCGAATCGAGCTTCGCGTTCGGCAGCGTCAAGCAGTCCCGGACCTACCCGCGGCCCGCCTCGGGCGCCTCGCGGCGCCCGCCGCGCTGACGACGGCCGGGCGCGGGCTGGCAGGCAGGTCCCGGCTGCTCAGGAGGCGGCCGCCACCGCCGTCTCGAAGGCCTCGTAGGCGGACGCGTCGAAGAGCACGAACCGCACCTCCTGCACCTCGGTGCGGGCGCGGCGCACCGTCTCCACCGCGATCCGTGCCCCGTCGTCCATCGGCCAGCCGTAGATGCCGGTGGAGATGGCCGGGAACGCGACCGTACGGGCACCGAGCTCGTCGGCGATCCGCAACGACTCGCGGTAGCAGGAGGCCAGCAGCTCCGACCGGTCCTCCTCACGCGACCAGACCGGGCCCACGGTGTGGATGACGTGCCCGGCGGCGAGCCGCCCGGCCGTGGTGGCCACGGCCCGGCCCGTCGCCAGCCCCTTGCCGTAGTGCGAGCGCCGCAGGTCCTCGCAGGCCGCGAGGATCTCCGGCCCGCCGCGCCGGTGGATGGCGCCGTCGACCCCGCCGCCGCCGAGCAGCGAGGAGTTCGCCGCGTTGACGATGGCGTCGGCCTTCTCCGCGGTGATGTCGCCGAGAACCAGGGTGATACGGGTCATCGGGAGCCCTTTCGCAGGTGCCGCCAGACCGCCTTCGCGGCGTTGTGCCCGGACATGCCGTGCACACCCGGGCCCGGCGGGGTGGCCGAGGAGCAGAGGAAGACAGCCGGGTGGGCCGTCGTGTACGGGGTGAGGGAGAGCTTGGGGCGCAGCAGGAGCTGCAGGCCGGAGGCGGCCCCGCAGGCGATGTCCCCGCCGACGTAGTTGGGGTTGCGGGCGGCGAGCTGGGGCGGACCGGCCGTGGCGCGGGCCAGCACCAGGTCGCGGAAGCCCGGGGCGAAGCGCTCCAGTTGGGACTCGACGGCCTCGGTGAGATCGCCGTCCCAGCCCGCGGGGACGTGTCCGTACGCCCAGAAGACGTGCTTGCCCTCGGGCGCCCGGCCGGGGTCGACGAGGCTGGGCTGCGAGGTGATGAGGAAGGGGACGCGCGGGGCCCGGCCGCCGGAGGCGAGCTGCAGGGCGGCGTCGATGTCGCGGGTGCGCGGGCCGATCTGGACGGTGCCGGCGCGGCGCGGCGCCTCGGCCGTCCACGGGACCGGTCCGTCCAGCGCGTAGTCGAGCTTGAACACGGAGGCGCCGTACCGGTAGCCGTCGTACGCGCGCCCCAGGCGGGCGATCCGGGCCAGCGCGGTCGGCGAGGTGTCGAAGACGTAGGTGCGGGCGGGCGGGAGGTCGTCGAGCCGCTTGACCTCGAAGCCGGTGTGGATGGTCCCGCCCAGGTCGCGCAGGTATCCGGCGAGGGCGTCGGACACGGACTGCGAGCCGCCGCGCGGCATCGGCCAGCCGTTCGCGTGCGCGGCCAGGGCGAAGACCAGGCCGACGGCACTGGTGGCGATCCCGCCGAGCGGTGCGATGACGTGGGCCACGAGGCCCGCGAAGAGCGAGCGGGCCCGTTCGTCGCGGAAGCGGCTGAGGAGCCAGGTGGAGGGAGGCAGTCCGGCGAGTCCGAAGCGGGCGAGTGTGAGCGGGTCCCGGGGCAGCGCGGTGTTCGGCAGGGACATGAAGTCCCGGGCCAGGGTGTCCCATTTGCCGAGGAACGGGCCGACCAGGCGCCGGTAGGCGCCCGCGTCGCGCGGCCCGAAGGACGCCGCCGTCTCCGCGACCGAGCGGGACAGGACCGCTGCCGTGCCGTCGTCGAAGGGGTGCGCCATGGGCAGCGGGGCGTGCAGCCACTCCAGTCCGTACCGCTTCAGCGGCATCGTGGCGAAGACCGGCGAGCCGGCGCCGAGCGGGTGCACCGCCGAGCAGGGGTCGTGCCGGAAGCCGGGAAGGGTGAGCTCCTCGGTCCGGGCGCCGCCGCCGACCGTGCCGGCGGCTTCGAAAACGGCCACCGAGAAGCCGCGCCGGGCCAGTTCGACGGCAGCGGTCAGCCCGTTCGGCCCCGCCCCCACCACGACCACATCGAGAATCGACGGCACTTGCGACTCCTTCGTCTCCGGCGGCGCCTGCGCTCCCAGGATATTCCGCCGTGCGGACCGGCCCCGACCCGCACGCACCGCACCGGCCCGGTCAGGCGCCCCGGAGCAGCTCCCGGATGCGCACGGTGGTGGCCTCGTCCCGTCCGACCGCGAACGGCAGCGCGTTGTCCCGGTCCACCCGGAAGGGGACCCCGTCGACCGTGCTCTGGGTGCCACCGGCCTCGGCGACCAGCAGCAGCCCGGCCGCGTGGTCCCAGGCCGAGGGCCAGCTGAAGGCCAGGCCGTCCATCTCGCCGCGGGCCACCTTCAGGTACTCCAGGCCGGCCGAGCCGCAGGGGCGGGGCGCGACGCCGGGGACGTCCAGGCGGGCCAGCGTCCGCTTCTCCTCGTCACTGGTGTAGAGCGGGTGGGCGGTGGCGACCCGCAGCGCGGCGCCCGGCTCCGGCGAACCGCTGCGGATCCGCTCGCCGTTGACGTACGCGCCCTGCCCGCGGACGGCCGTCGCCAGCTCCTCCAGCGCCGGGGCGTAGGTCCAGGAGGCGAGGATCTCCCCGCGCACGGCCAGGGCGACCAGGGTGCAGAAGCCGGGGTCCCCGTTCACGAACTGACGGGTGCCGTCGACGGGGTCGACGATCCACACCGGGGCGTCCGCGCGCAGCGCCGCGTACACCGTGGGGTCGGCGTGCACGGCCTCCTCGCCGACCACGGCGGAGCCGGGCAGCAGCCGCGTCAGGGCGGCCGTGAGGTGTTCCTCGGCCTTGCGGTCGGCCACGGTCACCAGGTCGTGCGGGCCGTTCTTCTCGTCGACCTCGTGCTCGGCGAGCTGCCTGAATCTCGGCATGATCTCGATCGCCGCCGCCTTGCGGACGGCCTCTTCCACATCGGGCAGGCCTTGGGCCAGGAACTCATCGATCATGTCTCCAGCAAAGCACGCCCGACCGACAAACCCCACCGCCGTTCCCATAGCGGCAGCCGGACACCGGGTGTCCGTCGGGTGAACCGGGCCCGGGGCCGCCGGGCCCGGGGGCACTCCCCGGGGTCCGGGACTCAGCCGGCCACCGGCATCATCGATCCGCGCCGGCCTTCCGCAGAGGTCAGCCACTCCAGCTTCTCGGCGGTGCCGGTGCCCGGCAGCGGCGTGTGGAGCACGATCGCCAGATCGGGGCGGGCCGGCACCCGCAGCTGTGTGGTCTCCACGTACAGCGTCCCGGTGACCGGGTGCTCGATCTGTTTCTCCAGCTGTCCCCCGGGCAGTACGTCGCCCCGCTCCCACAGTTCGGTGAACTCCGGGCTGAGCTCCCGGGCCTCCTCGATCACGGCCCGGAAGCCCTCGTCGTGCGGGCTCTCCGAGCAGGCCGCCCGGAACTGGGCGACCACCATGCGGGCGGTCTCCGGCCAGTGCGGGGAGCGGGAACGGTAGATGGGGTCGGTGAAGAAGGCGATCAGGCAGTTCTGCACGATCTCGGGGCGCATCCCGAGGACCAGCGAGGCTGCGTCGTTGTACATCACGGTGTTCCAGTACCGGTCCATGATGTGCGCGGGAAACGGCATCCAGGCCTCGATGAGCCGCCTGAGGCCGTCGCAGTTGCCCCGCTCCCCCGGGGCCACCTCCAGGGCCGGCGGGTTGAGTCCGGCGAGTACGTACAGGTGCCGGCGCTCGGCGCTGGTCAGCTTCAGCACCCGGCCCACGGCGTCCAGCACCTGCCCGGACACCGTGATGGCGCGGCCCTGTTCCAGCCACTGGTACCAGGAGACCCCCACCCCGGCGAGCACGGCCACCTCCTCGCGGCGCAGCCCCGGGGTGCGCCGACGGGCGCCCCCGTCCGGCAGTCCGGCCTCGGCCGGGGTGACCCTGGCCCGTCTGCTCATCAGGAACTCGCGTAGTTCGGGCCGCCTGTGTTCCGCGGTCGGTGTGGCCACTGAGTCCCCCTGTCCGGCTGCCTGGTGGTGCCGCCAACAGGATAAGTTCCCACTCCGCACGGGCATTCCCCGGCCACGAGGGTGGTGGCCATGGCGATCGACACACAGACAACGACCTCCGGGCCGCACACGGCGGCCCCCGCGAACGACCGGCTCTCCGGCCGGGCCCGACTGGTTCTTTTCGTGCTCTGCGCCGCCCAGTTCATGGTGGCGCTCGACTTCTCCGTACTGAACGTGGCCCTGCCGGTGCTCGGCGAGGACCTGGGTCTCGACCGGTCCGCCCTCCAGTGGGCCATCACCGCCTTCGCCCTGCCGTCCGGTGGTTTCCTGCTCCTCTTCGGCCGGATCGCCGACCTGTACGGCCGCAAGAAGCTCTTCCTCACCGGCCTCGCCCTCTTCGGCACCGCCTCCCTGCTCGCGACCCTCGCCTGGGATCCGGCCTCCTTCCTGACCGGGCGCGCCCTGCAGGGCCTGGGCGCGGCGGTCATCGTGCCCACCGGCATGTCCCTGCTGACGACGACCTTCCCCGAGGGCCCGCTGCGCGACAGGGCTCTCGGTATCTCCGGCACCCTGCTGTCGCTCGGCTTCACCGTCGGCATGGTGCTCGGCGGTGTCATGACCGACACCCTGGGCTGGCGTTCCACGATGGGTCTGCTCGCGGTGGCCTCGGTGGTCGTGCTGGTCATGGCTCCGGGGCTGCTGCCGGAGTCGCGCAACGCGGAGCGGCCGCGGCTGGACGTGCCCGGGGCCGTGACCGTCACCGCCGGTCTGCTCGCGCTGATCTACGCCCTGTCGACGGCGGCCGGGCGCGGCTTCGGTGACGCGGACGTCTGGGGCACGCTGGTGCTCGGGCTGGTGCTGCTCACCGCGTTCGTGGTGGTGGAGTCGAGGTCCCCGGCCCCGCTGGTCTCGCTGCCGATGCTGAAGCGGCGCACGGTCGCCTGGGGCAACGCCGGTGGTCTGGTGACGTTCTCGATGATGTCGACGGTCGTGTTCGTGCTGACGCTGTACCTCCAGGAGACGCTGGGGCTGTCGTCCTTCCGGACGGGCCTGGTCTTCGGTGTCCAGGGCCTCGCCTCCGTCGTCGCCGGGTCGTACGTGCCGAAGGTCATCGGCCGCTTCGGCGCCCGCCGCACGCTGGTCGGCTCGCTGCTCGGCCAGGGCCTGCTGGGCCTCGCCCTGCTCGGCGTGGGCACGCAGTCGGGTGCCCTGCTCGCGACGGTGGCCGTCTCCCTGGCCAGCATGTGCCACCTCGGCGCGATCATCTCGTACGGGGTCGTGGTGACGAGCGGTGTGCCCGACGAGCAGCAGGGTCTGGCGACCGGGCTGGTCACCACCACCCAGCAGGTCGGGATCACGATCGGCATCCCGCTGCTGGGTGTCCTGGCCACCACCCGGGCCTCGCTCTTCGACGGCGTGCGCACGGTCCTGGCGGTCGACGCGGCGATCGTCCTCGCGGCGGCGGTCCTGGTGGGCCTCGGCCTGGGCTTCCGCAGGAAGGCCTGAGGTCCGTCCGCCCGGACTCCTCCTCTCCCCCGTGCGCGGGGAGACGGCCGTGGGCCCCCGCAGTGCCGGCCGGCACTGCGGGGGCCCACGGCCTCCGGCGGCTTCGTCGTTCCGTACCGTCGGCCGCCCCGGCCCGCCGGCCCGTCGGCCACGTCAGCAGGTCGGAGAGGCCTCGGCGTGGCCGAGCAGGTAGCCGAGGTGGGTGCGGTTCTTCGCCCCGAGGTTCTCCTTGATGTGGGCGATATGGGCTTGGAGCGAACGCTCGCTGATGCCCAGTCGGCGTGCGATCACCTTGTCCGAGTGTCCCTCCGCCAGCAGCTGCCGGATGGTGGCCCGGATCGGCGAGATCACTTCGGACGCCGCCTGTGCTGCGTAGTTGGGGACGAAGGGGAAGGGCGCGGCGCGGTCCCAGGAGCGCTCGAAGACGTCGATGAGGAAGCGCACCACGGCGGGTTCCGTGATCACGGCGGCGACGGTGCGCTCGGCGTTGGCCGCGATGAACGCGGTGGAGCCGTCGATGATGATCAGCCGGTCGAAGAACTCCGTCAGGGTCCGGACCTTGGCGCCGTAGCCCATCACGGCGCGGACGTAGGACTTGGTCGCCTCGTCGAAGCGGGCCGAGTGCTGGTAGATCGTCCGCATGCTGATGCCGTTGCCGACCTGGAAGCGCACCGACTCCAGGGCCGCGTCCAGGACCTCCTTCGGACGTGGTCCGTCCGGCTGGGCCGTCAGGATCTCCGACCGGGCGCCGGCCAGGCTGGCGCGGATGGCCGCGTTGATCGCCGGCAGCCCGTGGAGGTTCACCACCCCCAGGCCGACGGCGGGCCGTGGGTCTAATTCGTATACGACCCGGTCGTCGCGGTTGGCCTGATTCTGGACCCGGCGCGACAGTTCGGCGAGGGTCTCCGCGATGCCCCGCAAGCTGTCCCGTTCCGTCGACCCTTCGTCCGCGGCGTGCGCGGCGTGCGCGGACCCGCCTCGGGGCGCACCCGTACCAACACCCGTACCAACACTGTCTGACCTGCTCGTCATCAACGGTCATCCCCCCCAGGGTCCGTGCAACGCAAGGGCAGCTCATCGCCGCCTGAAGTGTGCCAAGCGAGATGCCTCCAATTCTAGCAATGCGACTACCTGAACCGTCGTGGATCTTTCCCACGGCCTATGACGTGCTGGAGACTCGTAACCAGATGGAGCCAAGGACGGCGACGCACTGGCCGGATACATCTGTGGGGAAAGTTCTGATGGATTTTTTGGACCGTGGCTTGAATTGGGATCATGGCTTGAATTGGGTGATCTGACCAAATGACCCATATGCCGCCATGTGATGCTGCTGCCGGCGGCCGAGCCACCCATGGCTGTCGGTCCTAGCCCTGCCCGAGGTTCGAGGCCCCGCATGCGGACGGTCCTCACGACGTGGGCCGGCGGTCCCTCCGGGGCCGGAAGGCCCCACGGGCCGACGACGCCGCGGCGCCCGACGGGGCTCCGGCAGGCCCTCGTGCGGACGACCGCCGTCCGGGAGACCGATCGGGCCGTGCCGCCGACCCCGACGGGAGCAGGCGCCACCGAAAGGCGCCACAAATCTCCACGTCGCACCACCAAGGACGTTCATAACCTCATGGTTCCGGCCCTCGTCGGCCGACCTTTTACGAAGGCAGGATTGTCATGAGCCGCTACAGTTCCGGATCTCGCCGCGGTGGCACCGCTGCCCGGCCACTTTTCGCCCTGCTGGCGGCAACCTTCGCCGCCACGGCGGTGGCTGCCGGCACGACAGCCGCGCACGCGTCGGCCGCTCCTGTTCCGGGCGTCCGCCAGCCGGCCTTCGACGTCGGCTGGAACATCGTCGGCTCGGACTCCGGCCGCACTTACTAGCAGTCCCCTCCAGCATGGCTGGAGCGAATACCGTTGACGGCTGGGAGGGGGAAGGATGAGTGTGTCCGCATCACGGGCCGCACTGGTTCTGGAGAATGGAAAGTTATTCTGGGGCAGGGAATTCGGGGCCCTTGGACGTTCACTCGGGGAAGTCGTCTTCCAGACCGGAATGACGGGATATCAGGAAACGCTGACCGATCCTTCTTATCGCGGTCAGATCGTGGTGCAGACCTCCCCGCAGATCGGGAACACGGGGTGGAACGACGAGGACGACGAATCGGCCCGGATACAGGTGGCCGGCTACGTGGTACGCGACCCCTCCCGGACCGCCTCCAACTGGCGCTCCCGGCGGGAACTCTCGGACGAGCTGGTGCAGCAGGGTGTCGTCGGCATCGCCGAGGTCGACACCCGGGCCCTGACCCGTCACCTCCGTGAGAGCGGAGTGATGCGCGCCGGGGTGTTCTCCGGAGACGCGCTGACCGACCTGGACGCCATGACGGAGCAGGTGCTGACCGCTCCGCCGATGACCGGCGCCAATCTGGCCGCCCAGGTCAGCACCGCACAGCCCTACGTCCGGCCGGCCGTCGGGACCCGTCGGTTCCGCGTGGCGGCGCTGGACCTCGGGGTGAAGACGAACACCCTGCGCATGCTGGCCGACCGCGGGATCGAGACGCACGTCCTGCCCGCGTCCAGCTCGCTGGAGCAGATCCTGGAGACCGAGCCGGACGGGGTGTTCCTGTCCAACGGCCCGGGTGACCCGTCCGCGATGACGGAGGCGGTCGCCCTGACCCGCGCGGTGCTGGAGCGGCGCATCCCGCTCTTCGGCATCTGCTTCGGGAACCAGATCCTCGGCCGGGCGCTGGGGCGCGAGACGTACAAGATGCGCTACGGGCACCGCGGCATCAACATCCCGGTGATCGACTCGGTCGACGGCCGGGTGTCGATCACCTCGCAGAACCACGGTTTCGCGGTGGAGGGGGAGGCCGGAGAGCGCTTCGACACCCCCTTCGGCCGGGCGATGGTGTCCCACCACTGCCCCAACGACGGTGCCGTGGAAGGTCTGCGCTGCCTGGACGTCCCCGCCTTCTCCGTCCAGTACCACCCGGAGGCAGCGGCCGGTCCGCACGACGCGGCCGCCCTCTTCGACGAGTTCACCACACTGATGAGCGGGGACCGCTGATGCCCAGGCGTACGGACCTCAGGCACGTACTGGTGATCGGTTCAGGGCCGATCGTGATCGGCCAGGCATGCGAGTTCGACTATTCGGGTACCCAGGCGTGCCGGGTGCTGCGCGAAGAGGGAATCAGGGTCAGCCTGGTGAACTCCAACCCGGCGACCATCATGACCGACCCGGAGTTCGCGGACGCCACCTACATCGAGCCGATCACGCCGGAGTTCGTCGAGAAGATCATCGCGCAGGAGCGCCCGGACGCGATCCTCGCCACCCTGGGCGGCCAGACCGCGCTCAACTGCGTGGTCGAGCTGCACGACCGGAACGTGCTGGACAAGTACGGCGTCGAGCTGATCGGTGCGGACATCGAGGCGATCGCCCGCGGTGAGGACCGGCAGCGGTTCAAGGACATCGTCGCCTCGGTCGGGGCCGAGACCCCGCGCAGCGCCGTCTGCCGGACGATGGACGAGGCGCGGGCCACGGTCGAGGAGCTCGGTCTGCCCGTGGTGATCCGGCCGTCCTACACCATGGGCGGCCTGGGCTCCGGGATGGCGCACACCCTGCGGGAACTGGAGTCCCTGGCCGGGTCCGGACTGGACCAGAGCCCGCTGGGCGAGGTGCTGATCGAGGAGAGCGTGCTCGGCTGGAAGGAGTACGAGCTCGAACTCATGCGGGACCGCAACGACAACGTCGTGGTGGTCTGCTCGATCGAGAACATCGACCCGATGGGCGTGCACACCGGCGACTCGGTCACGGTGGCACCGGCGATGACCCTCACCGACCGCGAGTACCAGCACATGCGCGACGTGGGCATCGACGTGCTGCGGGCGGTCGGCGTCGACACCGGCGGCTGCAACATCCAGTTCGCCGTGCACCCCGAAACCGGCCGGCTCGTGGTCATCGAGATGAACCCGCGGGTGTCGAGGTCCTCCGCGCTCGCCTCGAAGGCGACCGGCTTCCCGATCGCCAAGATCGCCGCGAAGCTGGCGATCGGCTACACGCTGGACGAGATCACCAACGACATCACCGGGGAGACCCCGGCCAGTTTCGAGCCGACCCTGGACTACGTGGTCGTCAAGATCCCCCGGTTCGCGTTCGAGAAGTTCCCCACCGCCGACGCGACACTGACCACGACGATGAAGTCCGTCGGCGAGGGCATGGCGATCGGCCGCAACTTCGGCGAGGCCCTGGGCAAGGCGCTCCGGTCGATGGAGTCCACCGCGTCCGGCTTCTGGACGACGCCGGACCCCGCGGCCGACGGCAGTGCCGATCCGGCCGGTGCGCGGGACGCCGCCCTGGAGGCGCTGCGGGTTCCGCACGACGGGCGGCTGTACACCGTCGAGCGGGCGCTGCGGCTCGGTGCCACGGTCGGGCAGGTGCACGAGGCCTCGGGGATCGACCCGTGGTTCGTCGACCAGGTCCTGGCCCTGGTCGAACTGCGCGAGGAGCTGCGGAACGCCGAGACCGTGGACGCGGCCGCGCTGCGCCGGGTCAAGCGGATGGGGTTCTCGGACGTGCAGATCGCCGCGCTCCGGCCCGAACTGGGCGGCGAGGACGGCGTTCGCGCGCTGCGCCACGCATGGGGGGTACGGCCGGTCTACAAGACCGTCGACACCTGTGCCGCCGAGTTCCCCGCGACCACCCCGTACCACTACTCCGCCTACGAGTCCGACCCGGCGGCGGAGTCGGAGGTGCTCCCGCGCGGTGAGCGGCTCCCGAAGGTGCTCATCATCGGCTCCGGTCCGAACCGGATCGGGCAGGGCATCGAGTTCGACTACTCCTGCGTCCACGCGGCGCTGAGCCTGCGGTCGGTGGGCTTCGAGACGGTCATGGTCAACTGCAACCCGGAGACCGTCTCCACCGACTACGACACCTCCGACCGGCTCTACTTCGAGCCGCTGACCTTCGAGGACATCCTGGAGGTCTACCTGGCCGAGTGCGAGACCGGAGAGGTGGCCGGGGTCATCGTGCAGCTGGGCGGCCAGACGCCGCTCAAGCTCGCCCGGAGGCTGGCGGCGGCGGGACTGCCCATCGCGGGCACCTCGCCGGAGGCCATCCACCTGGCCGAGGACCGCGGCGCCTTCGCCGAGGTGCTGGACGCCGCCGGGCTGACCGCTCCGCGGCACGGCGTCGCCGTGTCCTTCGAAGAGGCCAGGAGCGTCGCGGACCGGATCGGGTACCCCGTGATGGTGCGGCCCTCGTACGTGCTCGGCGGGCGCGGGATGGAGGTCGTCCACGACGAGGAGTCGCTGGCCTCCTACCTCCGCAACGCCACCGAGGTCTCGCCCGAACGGCCGCTGCTGATCGACGAGTTCCTGGTGGACGCGATCGAGATCGACGTGGACGCGCTGTTCGACGGGGACGAGGTCTTCCTCGGCGGCGTGATGGAGCACATAGAGGAGGCCGGTGTCCACTCCGGCGACTCCGCCTGTGCGCTGCCGCCCCTCACGCTGGGCCGGGCCGACATCGAGACGGTGCGCGCCCACACCGAGGCGATCGCGGCCGGGCTGGGTGTGCGCGGTCTGCTGAACATCCAGTTCGCGCTCAAGGACGGCACCTTCTACGTCCTGGAGGCCAATCCGAGAGCCAGCCGCACGGTGCCGTTCGTCTCCAAGGCGACCGGGGTCTCCCTGGCCAAGGCCGGTGCGCGGATCATGCTCGGCGCGACCGTCGCCGCGCTCCGCACGGAGGGGATCCTGCCGGCCACCGGCGACGGAGGGACCCAGCGGGCCGGCTCCCACGTCGCGGTCAAGGACGTGGTCCTGCCGTTCCACCGCTTCCGTACGCAGGGCGACGAGGGCATGGACTGCCTGCTGGGGCCGGAGATGAAGTCCACCGGTGAGGTCATGGGCATCGGCTCGGGCTTCGACGTGGCCTTCGCGAAGGCGCAGCTGGCGGCCGGCTTCGCACCGCCGATCTCGGGCCGGGTGTACGTCTCCTGCGGCGCCGGGCACCTGTCACGGGTCGTCCCCTCGCTGCGGACGCTGCGGGGTTACGGCTTCGAGATCGCCGCCGAGGCGCAGACCGCGGAGCTGCTGAAGGGCACCGGGTTCGTGCCGGACGAGGTGGTCGGGGACGAGTCCGTGCCCCTGGCCGCCGGATGGATGCGCGACCACGAGACCGACCTCGTCATCAGTCTCACGGCGCACGGTGCGCAGCGCCCCGTCGACCGGGCGATGCGGACGGCCGCGGCGCAGTACTCCGTGCCCTACGTGACGACCCCTTCCGGGCTGCTGGCCATGGTCAGGGCCGTCCGGGCCAGAAACCGGGTCGAATTCGAGGTGAGCTCACTGCAGGAGCTACAGGCGCGCGGCCGCGGGCACCGCTGAGGCACCATCCCTACTCGCTTCGGGAATGACGTTGATTGCTGAGCATGTCCATGACCTTATCCTGGATGACATATATCTCCGGGTCTCGGGGCTCGAAGGCCTGAACCGGCTCTACTTGAAGGTCGAGGGATTCAACCCCGGCGGTTCGGTCAAGATGAAGACCGCCCGGGGACTGATCCACTCCGCGGAGAACTCGGGCGCGGATCTGGCGAACATGCGGCTCATCGAGTCCACCTCCGGAAATCTGGGAATCTCCCTCGCCGTCATCTGCGCGGCGAAGAACTACCGGCTGACGCTGGTGACCGACCCGAATTCCAACGCGACGGCCGTGGCCATCATGCGTGCCCTCGGGGCGGAGGTCGTGATGATCACCGAGCGCGACGACAACGGTGGTTATCTGGGCTCCAGGATTTCCTACATCCAGCAGCTGCAGGCCGACGATCCTCATGTGTACTGGCTCAACCAGTACGAGAATCCGACGAACCCCACGGCGCACGAGCAGGCCACCGCGCCCTCGGTGCTGAGGGAGTTCGGGGAGGTCGACTACCTCTTCCTGGGGGTGGGCACCGGCGGCACGCTGATGGGCTGCATCGACTACTTCCGCCGCCGCAGCCCGCAGACCCGGATCATCGCGGTCGACACCGCCGGTTCGGTCAACTTCCAGCCAACCTCGGGCCCTCGGCACATCCCAGGGCTCGGAACCAGCCAGCGTCCTCCGATCCTCGACAACCAGGCGCCCGACGAGGTCCTGCTGATCCCCGAGTGGGAAACGGTGCGCGAATGCCGCTGGCTGGCCAGGAGCTCCGGGCTGCTCACGGGCGGCTCGACCGGCACGGTCCTGGCCGGCATCCGCCGGCTGGCCCCCGGGATCCCGCCCGACGCGACCGTGGTGGCGATCTCCCCGGACCTGGGCGAGCGCTACCTGAACTCCGTATACGACGACACGTGGGTGGCCGAGCGAGGCCTGGACAAGGCCCCGCTCACCGATCAGCAGCTACCCGAGGAGGAACTCGATGTTCTCGTTTGATGTGGTGCCCGGCAAGGTCGTCAAGGACATCCTCGACACCTCCGCGGCCCAGGTCGTCGACCTGGTCGAGGACGCCTATCTGCGTCACGACGCGGGCCAGACGGTCAACCCCGACAGCTACTTCCTGCGCTTCCCCGAGAAGCCGGACGCGCGGATCATCGCCCTGCCCGCCTCGATCGAGCTGGCCGAGGACCACGCCGTCGGGATCAAGTGGATCTCCAGCTTCCCCGGGAACGTCGCCGACGGCATCCCGCGGGCTTCGGCGGCCCTGATCCTGAACGACTACGCCACCGGCTACCCGAAGGCGCTGCTGGAAGCGGCCACCGTCAGCGCGGTCCGCACCGCGGCCTCCGCCGCGGTGGCGGCGCGGGCGTTCGCCCGGTGGGTGACCCCGGACGGCCGGGTCTCGTTCATCGGCGCCGGTGTCATCGCCAGGACGATCCTGCGCTACCTGGTGGCCACCGGCTATCCGCTGGAGTCCGTCGAGGTCTTCGACCTGCACGCCGAGTCGGCGCAGAACCTGGCCCGCTTCGCGACCGAGGAACTGGGTCTCCAGGCGAAGCCGATCGGCAGCCTGAGCGAGGCGCTGACCGCCCAGACGGTGATCACCACGACGACCGCCGGCACCCCGTACATCGGGCAGCTGCTCCGCCCGGGCCAGCTGGCGCTCAACATCTCCCTGCGCGACTTCCAGCCCGAGGTCATCCTCGCCGCCTCGAACTACTTCGACGACGTCGAGCACTGCATGAAGGCCAACACCTCCCCGCATCTGGCCGAACAGGTCTCCGGGGGCCGGGACTTCGTGAGCGGAACGCTCGCGGACGTGCTCCGGGGCCGGACCCAGCCGCAGGCCAACCGCGGCCTCGTCTTCTCCCCGTTCGGCCTGGGTGTGCTGGACCTCGCGGTCGGTCAGTACGTCCTCGACGCGGCCCGCGAGAAGGGCCTCACGGTGGAGATCCCGGACTTCTTCGGAGAGACGAGCCGCTGGTGAACCCCGTACGGATAGCGGTGATCGGCGTCGGCCCGCGCGGGCTGTCGGCGCTGGAGCGGGTCATCAGCCACACCGCGCTCGACGGACCCCCCGTCGAACTGCTGCTGATCGAACCCGGTGAGCTGGGTGTCGGGATCCACGAGGCCAAGCAGCCGGACTACCTGCTGCTCAACACGATCGCCTCACAGCTGACCATCTTCTCGGACACGCGGATGACCCCGGGTGCGCCGGTGACCACCGGGCCCGACTTCTTCGAGTGGTGCGGGGAGCGGCACGGCGCCGTCGAGTTCGACGACTTCCTGCCGCGCCGGCTGCTCGGCGAGTACCTCCAGTGGGCTGCGGGCGAGCTGCTCGACCGGGCCTCCGGCTCGGACCGGCTGACCGTGCACCACCTGCGGGCCGTCGCGTCCTCCGTACGGCAGGACTCCGACGGCGCCACGGTGACGCTCGCGGACGGGGCGGAGCACCGAGTCGACCTGGCCGTGGTCACCACGGGGCACGGGATCGCGGCGGGCCCGCCGGTCACGGCGGACGGCTTCATCGCGATGCCGTACCCGCTGCCCGACCAGGTGGACGCGATCGCCGAGGACGCCACCGTCGCCCTGCTCGGCACCGGCCTGACCGCCATGGACGTGATCGCCGCGCTGACCGTGGGCCGCGGCGGGGAGTTCACCGAGGACGGGTACCGGCCCTCGGGCCGCGAGCCGCGCATCGTCCTGGCGAACCGGACCGGCTGGCTGCCCTGCGCCCGGCCGGCCACCACGCGGGAGCGTCGGGCCGCTCCGGCGGAGTTCCTGACCCAGTCCGCCGTCACCGGGCTGCGCGAGCGCAGCGAGGACGGCCGGCTGGACTTCCGTCGGGACGTCGAGCCGCTGATCCTGCGCGAGGCACTCGGGCGGATGGGTTCGGCCACGGCCGAGGAGACCGCCGCCGTCAAGCGGATCCTCCAGCCGACCCGGGACACGTCGCCGAGCTACGAGCAGTACGTGGCGGAGCTGGTGGAGCGGGCTTCGGCGGACCTGCGGGAAGCGGAACGCGGACTCGGCACGAGCGCGGTGAAGGAGGGTCTGGAGATCCTCCGCGACCACCGCGACGGGCTGCGGGCGGCCGTGGACCCGCCGGGTCTGACGGAGGAGTCGCACCGCTACTTCATGCGCGAGTACGTCCCGCTGGTCAACCGGACGGTGATCGGCCCGCAGAAGGAGCGCATCCACGAGCTGCTCCGGCTCATCGCCGCGGGGGTGGTCGTGCCCGGCCCCGGGCCGAGGGCCGAGCTCTCCCCGGACGGGGACGGCTGGGTGCTCAGCTCGACGGCGCTGGACGAGCCCCACCGCATCACGGTCGACCTGGTGATCAAGGCCAACATGGACTGGCCGGTCATCGACCCCGAACTGGACCCGATCGCCTGCTCGCTGCGCGACTGGTCCGCCCCCGGCGCCGAAGGGGCGCTGCGCCTGGACCGGGACGGCTTCGTCGCCCCGGCCCAGGACTCCGACGGCCACCGGGCGGTGGCCGTGTTCGGGCCCCCTGCCGAGGGGGCCAGCTACTACAACCACTACGTGCCGTCACCAGGCGTCTGGTCCCGTGCTCTGACCGACCTCGACCGTGTCCTCGGGCCCGTGCTCGGCACCGGACGTTCCACCGGTTCGCCCGACGGCGACCGGTCGGCTCAGTAACTCGTAATCCCTTTAAGGAAAGGTTCTACCGCACATGTTGATCCTGGGTTTCAAAGAGGGCCATGACGGCGGAGTCGTCGCCATCGAGGACGGCAAGCTTCTCTTCGCGCTGGAGGCGGAGAAGGACAGCTTCCCGCGGTACGACCGGCTGACCGCCGAGGTGATCACCCGGGCCGCCGGCATGCTGGACCGCCAGCCCGACGTGATCTCCCTGAGCGGCTGGGTCAAGGGCAAGCACTCCGTCGAGCCGAAGCTGCGCGCCGGTTACTTCGGTGTCGGCGAGGGTTCCGTCACGGACGAGGCCGGCAAGTGGTTCGGCAAGGACGTCCGGATATTCTCCTCGACCCACGAGCGCTCGCACATCATGACCGCCTACGGCATGGCCCCGGCCGCCCACGGCAAGGCGCACTACTCGCTGGTGTGGGAAGGCAGCATCGGCGACTTCTACCGCATCGACGAGTCGGGTGAGGTCACCCACCTCAAGCACGTGATGACCGACCCCGGCAACAAGTACGCCTACCTGTTCTCGCTGGCCGACCCCAAGCACCCCGCGGGCAAGGGCTTCTTCAACTACAGCCACGCGGGCAAGCAGATGGCGCTGACGGCCTTCGCCGAAGACACGCCGATGACCAAGGCCGAGCAGGAGACGATCGACTTCATCCTGAAGCAGGACGGCATCGTGCTCGGTGTCTCCAAGGACGAGATGACCTGGTCGCACCTCTACAACGCGGGTGTCGAGTCCCAGGAGTACCGCAACGCCGCGGCGAAGCACTCGAACGCGATCTTCGACCGCTTCTACAGCTACGCCGCCAAGCACATGACCGAGGGTCTGCCGCTGCAGATCTCCGGCGGCTGCGCCCTCAACTGCAACTGGAACGCTCAGTTCCGTCAGAGTGGCCTCTTCGAGTCCGTGTTCGTGCCGCCGTGCCCGAACGACAGCGGCGCCGCACTCGGCACCGCCATCGACGCCCAGCGGTTCTACACCGGCCAGGCCACCATCGACTGGGACGTCTACGCCGGCGAGGAGTTCGTCGAGGACGTCCAGCCCGACCCCGCGAAGTACGAGACCCGCCCGCTGGTCGCCTCCGAGGTCGCCCGCTTCCTGGAGCAGGGCAACATCATCGGCTGGGCCCGCGGCCGCTACGAGATGGGTCCGCGCGCCCTCGGCAACCGGTCCATCCTCGCCGCGCCGTTCACGGAGGAGACCACCGTACGGCTGAACACCATCAAGGGACGTGAGGGCTACCGCCCGATCGCGCCGATCGCCCTGGAGGCGGACGCCGACAAGTGGTTCGTCGGCTCGGTCCACGACCCGTACATGCTGTTCTTCAACCGGGTGACCACCGAGGAGCTGAAGGCCGTCACGCACATCGACGGTTCCGCCCGCACCCAGACCGTCACCCACGAGCGGAACCCCGGCATCGCCACGCTGCTGGAGGCCTTCCGCGACATCACCGGGTTCAGCGTCCTGTGCAACACCTCGCTGAACTTCAACGGCCGCGGATTCATCAACCGCTCCAGCGACCTCCTGCAGTACGGCGAGGAGCACGGCCTCGACGGCTACGTCATCAACGACACCTTCGTCACCCGCCGGAAGAGCTGACGCTCCCTCCGTTCACGACGAGCACTTGCGGTGCCGCGCCCCCGGACGGGGGCCCGGCCCCGCAAGTGCTGCCGTCGTTTGTTATCCCATCGAACAGAGAGTCACACTCATGACCACGTCCATCGAAGCCCGCCGCCGGGCGCCGCTCTCCTTCGGCCAGGAGCAGCTCTGGTTCCTCGACCAGCTGACTCCCGGTGTGACGGCCTACAACATCCTTCTCGCCTCCCGACTGCGCGGCCCACTGCGGATCGACCTGCTCCGCCGCAGCCTCACGCTGGTGGTGGCACGGCACGAGGCCATGCGCGTGACGATCCACGCCGACGAGGGCGGCACCCCCTTCCAGGTGGCGTCGGACCCCTCCGAGGTGGAACTGCCCGTCATCGACCGGACCGGACTGGACCCGCAGGCCCAGGAAGCCGCCATCGAGGAGGCCCTGCGCGAGCTCTCGGGCCAGTCGTTCGACCTGCAGCAGGGCCCGCTCTACCGCTACAGCCTGCTGAAGCTGGCCGACGACGACCACGTCTTCGTCCAGAACCTGCACCACATCGCGACGGACGGCTGGTCCTCCGGCGTGGTCAACGCGGAGCTCTCGACGGCGTACGACGCCCTGCTGGCCGGCCGCGAGCCCGAGTTCGAGGGCACCGGCTCCCAGTACCTGGACGTCGCCCGGTCGCAGCGCGAGTACATGCAGGGCGACACCCTGAAGGAAGAGCTCGACTTCTGGGCCGAGAAGCTGACCGACCTGCCCACCCTGGAGTTCCCGACGGACCGGCCCCGGCCCGCGACGGCCAGCCGGGGCGGCGGCATCGTGGTCGGGCAGTTCCCGACGGAGCTGCTGGAGCAGGCGCGCGTACTCGCCAAGGAGCACGGCGCCTCGCTGTACATGGTGCTCGCGGCGGCACTCAACGTGGTCCTGAGCCGTTACACCGGCCAGGAGGACATCCCCATCGGCGTGCCGATGCTCAGCCGCACCGAGGTCGAACTCGAGGACGTCGTCGGCCTCTTCGTCAACATGGTGGTGCTGCGCTCGGACGTGTCGGGCGACCCCACCTTCGCCGACCTGCTGGAGCGGACGCTCGACGCCAACCTGGACCTCTACGAGCACCAGGAGGTCCCCTTCCACCTGATCGTCGAGCGCGTGCAGCCGGAGCGGGTCGCGGGCCGCAACCCGCTGTTCCAGGTGTCCATGCAGCTGCTGGGCGCCGCCAACTCCGGTGGCAGCGTGGCCTTCGCCGGCACGACCAGCGAAGCCGTCAGCCCGCCCGGAGCCGCCTCCCGCTTCGACATGGCGATCGACTTCGTCGAGTCCGGTGACAACCTCAAGGCGGTCGTCGAGTACTCCAAGGACCTCTTCGACGAGTGGCGGGTCCGGGCCCTGCTCGGCCACATCGAGACCGTGCTGACGGCCGCGGTGAAGGACTCCTCGCAGCGCCTGTCCCAGCTGCCGCTGCTGACCGACGCCGAGCGGGACGAGGTCTTCGCGCTCGGCAAGGGCGAGCCGGCCGAGTACTCCGAGGACGCGCTGCACGTCGGCTTCGCGAAGATCGCGCAGGACACCCCGGACGCGGTGGCCGTGGTCTGCCGCGGCGTCGAGATCACCTACGGCGAACTCGACCGGCGCGCCGACCGCCTGGCCCGCCACCTGCGCGGCCTCGGCCTGGAGCACGGCCAGGTCGTCGCCACCGTGATCGACCGCGACGTGGACGCGTACGTGGCGATGGTGGGCATCCTGAAGGCGGGTGGCGCCTTCGCGATGATGGACCCGAAGCTGCCGGCCGCACGCCTGGACTACATGATCCGCGACACCGCGGCGCCGGTGGTGCTGACCCGCTCGACGCTGGCCGACCGGCTGCCGGAGTCCTCGGGCTGGGCCCGCGTCCTGATCGACACGGACTGGCCGGAGATCGAGGCCGTCCCGGCGGACGAGCCGCTGGAGGAGTGGGCGACCCGGGAATCCCTCGCGTACATCCTCTACACCTCCGGTTCCACCGGTACGCCCAAGGGCGTGATGATCGCCCACCGCGCCGTCTCGTTCTTCTGCGAGGCGTACCGCCGCACGTTCGACTTCGGTCCCCAGGACCGGCTGCTCCAGCTGCCCGCCCTGAACTTCGACATGTCGCAGGGTGAGATCTGGACGGCCTTCCTGGTCGGTGCGCGGGTGGTGGCGGTGTCCCCGGAGGACGCCCAGTCCCCCGAGGCGCTGACGGCACTGCTGCGCGACCAGAAGGTGACCTACGCGGGCCTGCCGCCGGCGATGCAGTCGGTGATGGACCCCGAGCCGTACCCGGACCTGAAGTACGTCATGGGCGGCGCCGAGGTGCTCCCTCCCGAGCTGGTCAACAAGTGGAACCTGCCCGGCCGTAAGTACCTCAACCTGTACGGCCCGACGGAGTGCGCCATCGGGCAGACCGAGTACCACGTCGAGCAGATCGAGTGGACGACGCCGCCGCCGATCGGCCGTCCCCAGCTGAACCGGCAGGTCTACGTCGTCGACCCGCAGAACAACCTGGTGCCCAAGGGCGTCTACGGCGAGCTGCTGATCGGCGGCCAGGAGGGCGGGCTGGCCCGCGGCTACCTGAACCAGCCGGAGATGACGGCGGCCAAGTTCATCGAGGACCCCTTCGACTCCGACAGCAAGGTCTACCGCAGCGGTGACCTGGTGCGCTGGACCGAGGGCGGCCAGATCGAGTTCCTCGGCCGCATGGACAACCAGGTCAAGCTGCGCGGCCTGCGCGTCGAGCTGGGCGAGATCGAGACCGCGCTGCAGTCGCACCCCGCGATCCTGCGCGCCGTGGTCCTGATGCGTCCGGACCGCCGCGGTGAGAACCGGCTCGTGGGCTACTTCACCTCGGTGGACCAGGCGCCGGAGATCGACGAGCTGCGCAAGCACCTCGCCGAGTCGCTGCCGGACTACATGGTGCCGACGGCGTGGGTGCCGCTCGACAAGTTCCCGATGAACAACGACGGGTGGAAGATCAACCGGAACGCGCTCCCGGAGCCGGTGGACGAGGACGGCGACCGCGAGTTCACCGCCCCCCGGACCGAGACCGAGGTCCAGGTCGCCGGTGCCTTCGCCGACGTCCTCGCGCTGTCGCAGGTCGGTGCCGACGACAGCTTCTTCGACATCGGCGGCAACTCGCTCCAGGCCCTGCGCGTGGTGAGCCGGATCAACAAGAGCCTCAAGATCCGCATCAGCGTGCGTCTGCTGTACGGCAACGCCACCGTCAGCGCGATCTCCTCCGTCATCGACGAGCTGATCGAGGCGAAGGCACGTGGCTGACCTCGACCGCATCGTCCCCCTGCGGACCGAGGGCGACCTGACGCCCCTGTTCTGCGTGCACGCCGTCTCCGGCTCGGCGTACTCGTACGCGGGCCTGTCCCGGCTGCTCGACGAGGGCCGGCCGGTGTACGGGTTCGAGGCGCCCGGGTTCGACAACGACCGCACCCCGGTGCGGTCGTTGCCGGCCCTGGCCGACGAGTACACCGAGATCCTGCGCGCGTTCCAGCCCAGCGGCGAGTACCGGCTGATGGGCTGGTCGCTGGGCGGTCTGCTGGCACACGAGATCGCGAAGCGGCTGACGGCGGCCGGCGAGAAGGTCGCCAACCTGATCATGGTGGATTCCGGTCTGCCCGTGGTGATGCCGCTCCCGCCGGAGCGGGACATCCTGATCAGGTTCATCCGCGACATGATGGGCCTCGAAGAGGCGCCGTCGGAGCTCAGGAGCCTGTTCGCCGACTGGCCCGAGGACGTGACGCCCGACGTCGTCTTCGAGGCCGTCGAGGAGTCCGGCCTGCTGCCGGAGGAGTTCGACGCCTACCTGCTGGGGGGCCAGTACGACGTCTTCAGGGCCCATCTGGAGGGCTTCTACTCCATCGACGTGACGGGGGGCTACGACGGGCCCGCGGTGCACGTCATGGCCGACCGGTCGGTCGCGGAGGACATGCAGTGGAAGCGGCTGATGCCCGGACTCCGTGAGCACACGATCCCCGGGACGCACCACTCCATCTGGCAGGGCGACAGCCTGCCGGTCCTGACCCGGATCATCCAGGACGCCCTCGACTCCGAGAACTACGGTTAGGAGCATCGATGTCGGTCACATCCGAAAGCGGGGGCGACGCCGACGGACCGGTCCAGAGTCTCTGGCACAACCGGGACTTCCTGAAGTTCTGGGTCGGCGAGACCGTGTCACTGCTCGGTACCCAGGTCACCAATCTGGCGCTGCCGCTGACGGCGATCTACGCCTTCGACGCCAGTGACGAACAGGTCGGTTTCCTGCGGTTCCTGCAGCTCGTTCCCTACATCGGGTTCGCCCTGCTCTTCGGGGTCTGGGTGGACCGGGTCCGCCGGCGCAACGTCATGCTCGCGACCAACCTGTTCCGGGCGGCGCTGATCGCGCTGATCCCGGTGCTGCACTGGCTGGACGTGCTCAACATGCCGGTGCTGCTGGTGATCGCCTGTGCGCTGGGCACCGCCTCGTGCCTGTTCGACGTCAGCTGGATGCCGTTCGTGCCCACGCTGGTCAAGGACACCCGGCACTACGTCGAGGCCAGCGCGAAGATGGGGGTCAGCCAGTCGGTCTCGGACGTCGCCGGGCCCGGTATGGCCGGTGTCCTGGTGGCCGCGGTGACCGCTCCGGTGGCGCTGATCGCCAACGCGGGTTCGTACCTGTTCTCGACGCTCATGCTGCTTCTCGTACGCACCCGGGAGCCCATCCCGGAGCCGACCGCGAAGCGGCACGTGCTGAGGGAGCTGCGGGACGGCCTGGACTGGGTCTTCCGCAAGCCGATCCTGCGCTGGCTGGCGATCGTCGGGTTCTGCTGCAACTTCTCGATGATCACCGTGTGGACCATGTTCCTGCTGTACGGGACCCACGACCTCGACCTCAGCTCCTCGCAGCTGGGCGGGATCTTCGGGACCGCCTCGGTGGGTGGCCTGATCGGCGCCATGGTCTCGCGCAAGGTGGTGGGACGCTTCCCGATCGGGCGGGTCTATTTCGTGGCCCAGACCGCCCTGCTGCTCGGCCCCCTGGTGATCGTCCTGGCCGGCGGGCCGAAGCTGGTGGTGATCGGGATGGTCACGCTGTCCTTCTTCACCACCTACCTGGGCCTCGGCATCGCCAACGTCATCATCGTCAGCGTCCGGCAGACCGCCACCCCGCAGTCGATGATGAGCCGGATGACCGCCTGCTTCCGCACGCTGCTCTTCGGCGGCGGCGCGCTCGGCGGCCTGACGGCGGGTCTGCTCTCGGGCGGGATCGGCAACCGCAACGCCCTCATCGTCGCGGCCGCCTTCTCGGCCGTCGTGGTGGTGGCGCTGATCAAGTCGCCGGTCAGCAGGCTGCGCGAGCTGCCGCCCGCGGCCATGGAGCCGGAGGCGAAGACCACGGCGACACCCGCGTGACCCGTCCCGGTCCCTGCACCACCCGGTCGCCCGGGTGGTGCAGGGACCGGGCCGTTGCCGCCGGCGCCGGCCCGCGTGCTCGCGGGTGTACGGGCGCGGGCGTACCGGCGGCCCCACCCACACCACGTCACCAGTAGCACGGACCGGAGGACCCATGCGTGACCAACTGGCCGAGCGCATCGCGCAGCTGATGCCGCGGGCGCAGAGCGACCTGGCGGAGCTGGTCGCCATCCCCTCGATCGCCGACCCCCGGAGCTACCCTCCCGAGGACTGCCGCCGGGCCGCCGAATGGGTCCGGGACGCCTTCGCCGAGGCGGGCTTCGGCGATCTGCGGCTCGTCGAGACCAGCGACGGCAGTCTCGCCGTGCTCGGCGAACGCCCCGGCCCGCCCGGGGCGCCCACCGTACTGCTGTATTCGCACTACGACGTCCAGCCGCCGATGGACGCGGCGGCGTGGGACTCTCCCCCGTTCACGCTGACCGAGCGCGACGGCCGCTGGTACGGTCGCGGCGCGGCCGACTGCAAGGGCAACATCCTCACCCAGCTGACCGCGCTCCGGGCCCTCGGCGAGGACGTCCCGGTCAGTCTGAAGCTGGTCTGCGAAGGGTCCGAGGAGCAGGGCACCGGCGGTCTGGAGGACTATCTCCACGACCATCCGGAGGAGCTGCGTGCCGACGTCGTGCTGGTCTGCGACACCGGCAACGCGACGGCCGGGGTCCCGTCCGTCACGATCGGGCTGCGCGGGGTGACCGAGGTGGTCGTGCGGGTGGACACCCTCGCCTCCGCCGCCCACTCGGGGATGTTCGGCGGGGCCGCCCCTGACGCGCTGGCCGCGCTGATCCACATGCTGGCCACCTTGCGGGACGACAAGGGCCAGACCGCGGTCCGGGGGCTGGACCAGGAGGGGACCTGGCCCGGGCGTGACTACCCGGTCGAGCAGTTCCGCCGTGACGCCCGGGTGCTGGAGGGCGTGGGCCTGCTGGGCGCCGGGGACGCCGGTGTCGCCGACCTGCTGTGGGCGCGGCCCGCGCTCACGGTCCTCGGTGTGGACTGCCCGCCTGTGGTCGGCTCCGCCGCGGCCGTCCAGCCCGCGGCCGCGGCCCGGCTGAGTCTGCGCGTGCCGCCCGGAACGGATCCCGTCCGGGCGCAGGACGCGCTGGTCGGGCACCTGGAGGAGGTCGCTCCCTGGGGTGTGCGGCTGGAGATCGAGCGGGGGCCTGCGAACTCCCCCTTCCTCGCGGCGACCGGCGGTCCGGCCTACACGGCGCTGGCGGACGCCATGCAGGAGTCCTACGGACACGAACTGGCCCTGCTCGGCGGCGGCGGTTCCATCCCGCTGTGCAACGCCCTGGCCGAGCTCTTCCCCAAGGCGGAGATCATGCTGCTCGGTGTGGAGGAGCCGGCCAGTCTGATCCACGCGCCCAACGAGAGCGTGGATCCGAGCGAGGTGTCCCGGATGGCCCTGGCCATCGCCCTGTTCCTCCGGCGCCTGGGACGGCCCTGAGCTCGGACGGGCACACGAAAGCTCCTGGCGGACACGGGTGTTCCCGGTGGGGAACCCGTCCGCCAGGAGCTTCGTCGTTCGCGGAGAAGGCGCGGCGTCTTCGGGCTACGCGTTGACCGCGGGGATGATGTCGGCGCCGTAGGCGTCGATGGTGGCCTCCCGGGCGTCGTGCATGTCGTAGACGGCGAACTGGTCGACGCCGAGGTCGCGCAGGGCCCGCAGCTTCTCGATGTGGGCCCCGGCCGGGCCCAGCAGGCAGAAGCGGTCGACGATCTCGTCGGGGACGAAGTCGGTGGACGGGTTCCCGGCCCGGCCGTGGTGGCTGTAGTCGTAGCCCTGGCGGGCCTTGATGTACTCGGTGAGCTCGTCGGGGACCATCGAGGAGTGCTCGCCGTAGCGGCCGACGAGGTCCGCGACGTGGTTGCCGACCATCCCGCCGAACCAGCGGCACTGGTCGCGGGCGTGCGCGAGGGCCCCGGCCGAGTCGTCGGCCGTGACGTAGGCGGGGGCCGCCACGCAGATGGTCACGGACGCGGGGTCGCGGCCCGCCTCGGTCGCGGCCTGCCGTACGGCCTTGACCATCCACTCGGTGAGGTAGAGGTCGGCGAGCTGGAGGATGAACCCGTCGGCCTTCTGTCCGGTGAGGGCGAGGGCCTTCGGCCCGTACGCGGCCATCCAGACGGGCAGTTTCCCGTCCTTGATCCACGGGATCCGCAGGGGCTTGCCGTCGACGTCGGCCTCCCGGCCCTCGGCGAGGTCGCGGATGACCTCGATGGCCTCGCCGAGCCGGGCCAGGGTGTTGGGCGCCCGGCCCGCGACCCGCATCGCGGAGTCGCCGCGGCCGATGCCGCAGACGGTGCGGTTGCCGTACATGTCGTTGAGGGTGGCGAAGGTGGAGGCGGTGACCTCCCAGGTGCGGGTGCCCGGGTTGGTGACCATCGGGCCGACGTGCATCTTCTGCGTGTTGGCGAGGATCTGGCTGTAGATGACGAACGGCTCCTGCCACAGCACGGCGGAGTCGAAGGTCCAGCCGTAGCGGAAGCCGTTGCGTTCGGCGCGCTTCATGAGGCTGATGACCTGGGAGGCGGGCGGGTCGGTCTGCAGGACGAGGCCGAAGTCCATGGGGCGGCTCCTTGACGCTTTACAGGTACTGGCAGGTGGAGCGCGGGACGAAGGCCCCGTGGCCGGCCCGGCCGGTGTACTCGCGCTGGTCGATGACGAGTTCTCCGCGCGAGAGGACCGTGTCGACGCGTCCGGTGATCCGCCTGCCCTCGTACGCCGAGTAGTCCACGTTCATGTGGTGCGTCTCGGCGGAGATGACCTGCTCGGCGTGCGGATCGTAGAGGACGATGTCGGCGTCGGAACCCGGCGCGATGGTGCCCTTCTGCGGGTAGAGGCCGAACATCCGGGCCGGGGTCGCACACGCGATCTCGATCCAGCGGCGGCGGCTGATGTGCCCGTCCAGGACGGCCTGGTGCAGGAGGTCCATCCGGTTCTCCACTCCCGGCAGTCCGTTCGGGATCTTGGAGAAGTCCCCGCGGCCCAGCTCCTTCTGGCCCCGGAAGCAGAACGGGCAGTGGTCGGTGGAGACCACCTGGAGGTCGTTGGTCCGCAGGCCCCGCCACAGTGCCGCCTGGTGCTCCTTCGGCCGGAGCGGGGTGGAGCAGACGTACTTGGCGCCCTGGAAGTCGGGCTCCTCCAGGTTGTCGGTGGACAGGAACAGGTACTGCGGACAGGTCTCCCCGAAGACCGGGAGCCCCTTGTCCCGGGCCGCGGCGAGCTCCGCCACCGCCTCCTCCGCCGAGACGTGCACGACGTACAGGGGCGCGCCGGCCACCCGCGCGAGCTGGATGGCGCGGTGGGTGGCCTCGGCCTCCAGGAGGACCTTGCGGACCTCGCCGTGGTGGCGGGGGTCGGTCTCCCCGCGTGCCAGGGCCTGTTCGACGAGGACGTCGATCGCGATGCCGTTCTCGGCGTGCATCATGATCAGCCCGCCGTTGGCGGCGCCGCGCTGCATGGCCCGCAGGATCTGCCCGTCGTCGCTGTAGAACACGCCGGGGTAGGCCATGAACAGCTTGAAGGAGGTGACCCCCTCTCCGACGAGGTGGTCCATCTCCTTGAGCGTTCTCTCGTTGACGTCCGAGAGGATCATGTGGAAGGCGTAGTCGACGGCGCAGTTGCCGTCGGCCTTGGCGTACCAGGTGTCGAGCCCCTCGCGCAGGGAGTGGCCCACGCTCTGGACGGCGAAGTCGACGATGGTGGTGGTGCCGCCCCAGGCGGCGGCTCTGGTTCCGGTCTCGAAGGTGTCGGAGGCCGAGGTGCCTCCGAAGGGAAGTTCCATGTGGGTGTGCGCGTCGACCCCGCCGGGGATCACGTACTTCCCGGTCGCGTCGATCGTGCGGTCGGCCGTCCAGGCCTCGGCCGCCGCCGAGGCGTGCGCGGCCAGCGCCGCCACGCGGCCGTCCTCGATCAGGACGTCCGCGTGCAGTTCGTCCGAGGCGGTGACGACGAGGCCGCCGCGGATCAGGGTGCGGATGCTCATGTGATCCCCCTACTGGATGCCGCTCACCTGGTGAAGTGCCTGTTCGAGGATCTCGGCGCCCTCTTCCGCCTCGGCGACGGTGAGCGAGAGGGGCGGCGCGATGCGCAGCACGCTGGTGTTGTACCCGCCGCCCTTGCCGAGCAGCAGGCCGCCTTCGCGGGCCGCTTCCAGGACGGCGGCTGCCGCGTCCGGGTCGGCCTCGTCGGTGCCCGGCCTGGTGAGTTCGAGGCCGGCCATCAGGCCCCGGCCGCGGATCTCCCGTACGGCGGGCACGGTGGCGGCGATCCCGCGCAGCCGCTCCAGCAGCATGCCGCCGACGCGGCGGGCGTTGCCCTGGAGGTCGTGCTCCAGCAGGTAGGCGAGGTTGGCGACACCGGCCGCCATGGTGACCGGGGAGCCGCCGAAGGTGGAGATGGAGTTGGAGTCCAGACAGTTCATCACCTCGGCGCGGGCCACGACCCCGCCGATGGACATGCCGTTGCCGATGCCCTTGGCGAAGGTGAGGATGTCCGGCGGGCCGTTCTGGGCGTGTGCCTGCCAGCCCCAGAAGTTGTCTCCGGTGCGGCCCCAGCCGGTCTGCACCTCGTCGCTGATCCACAGGATGCCGTGGCGGTTCAGTACCTCGCGGAAGGCTCCGTAGAGGCCGTCGGGCGGGGAGGTGAAGCCGCCGACGCCCTGGATCGGTTCGGCGATGAGCGCGGCCACTCCCCCGCGGGCCTGGCCGAGTACGTCCTCCAGGTCCTCGACGGCGGCGGCGGTGAAGGCGGCGTCGTCCAGGTGGGCGAGCGGGCCACGGGTGCGGACCGCGCCCTGCACGTAGTACGTCTGCAGCGGCGAGAGGCTGGTCGGGGACCAGCCGCGGTTGCCGGTGATCGAGACGGTGGAGAAGGACCGGCCGTGGTAGCTGTTGCGCATCGCCAGGATCTGGTTGGAGCGGCGGTACGTCGTCGCGAGCAGCAGGGCGGTGTCGTTGGCCTCGGTGCCGGAGGTGGTGAAGAAGACCCGGGCGTCGGGGATGCCGGAGAGGGCGGCGACCCGCTCGGCCAGCTCGATCATGGGCCGGTTGAGGTACAGGGTGGAGGAGTGGATGATCCGCCCGGCCTGCTCGGACACGGCCTTGGTGACCTCGGGCAGGGCGTGGGCGGTCATCGTGGTGAGGATGCCGCCGAAGAAGTCGAGGTAGCGGTTGCCGTCGGCGTCCCAGACGTGCCGGCCCTCGCCGTGGGTGAGCTCGATGGGGTGCTTGTAGTAGAGCGCGAGCCAGTCGGGCAGGACGGTGCGGTGGCGGCTGTGGAGCGGGGTCGGGTTGGTCACGGCTGTACGAGCCCTCCGTAGGCGTCGGGACGGCGGTCGCGGTAGAAGGCCCACTGGTCGCGGACCTCCTTGATCAGGTCGAAGTCGAGGTCGCGGACGACGAGTTCCTCGTCCTTGTCGCTGGCGACCTCGCCGACGAACTGGCCGCGCGGGTCGACGAAGTAGCTGGTGCCGTAGAAGTCGTTGTCGCCGTACTCCTCCTGCCCGACTCGGTTGATCGCGGCGATGAAGTACTCGTTGGCGACGGCCGAGGCGGGCTGCTCCAGCTGCCACAGGTACGCGGACAGGCCCCGGGAGGTGGCGGAGGGGTTGTAGACCAGCTGGGCTCCGGCCAGGCCCAGTTGGCGCCATCCCTCGGGGAAGTGGCGGTCGTAGCAGATGTAGACGCCGATCTTGCCCACGGCCGTGTCGAAGACGGGCCAACCGAGGTTGCCCGGACGGAAGTAGTACTTCTCCCAGAAGCCTTTGACCTGGGGGATGTGGTGCTTGCGGTACTTGCCCAGGTAGCTGCCGTCGGCGTCGATGACGGCGGCGGTGTTGTAGTAGAAGCCCTCGCTCTCCAGCTCGAAGACCGGTACGACGATCACCATGCCGGTCTCGCGGGCGAGGTCCTGCATGCGGCGTACGGTCGGGCCGTCCGGGACGGCCTCGGCCCACGCGTAGTGCTCGGGCTCCTGGACCTGGCAGAAGTAGGGGGCGTTGAAGACCTCTTGGAAGCCGATGATCTGCGCGCCTTCGGCGGCTGCCCGGCGGGCGTACTCCTCGTGTTTGGCGATCATCGAATCGGTGTCTCCGGTCCAGGTGGCCTGGACCAGCGCGGCGCGGACGACTTGGGCCATGAGCTGCTCCTCGCGACGGGAACGCCGGGTTCTACGCACGTAGACGACATGCGTAGGGAGTAGAACGTAGGCCTCGTCACAGCGTGGGGCAAGACCGCCGTGCGCGGTTGGAGTAGTCGATCACGTTACGTCGCTCCCCGGTCGAATGCGGTCAGCAGGCGGGCGGGTTACGTCCCCCTACGCACCGGTGAGGCCCGCCACCCGCAGCGCGTGGACCAGGTCGCGGTGCCGGGATCCGGGCAGCGCCCGGGCGGCCCGCAGCAGTCGCGGGGCGAACCACCCCGGGTCGTGCCGGGCCAGGCCCGCCGACTCCTCGGCGGTGCGCATCCGGACGAAGGCGCCGAGCAGCGCGTCGGCCTCGCGGGTCCGGCCGGCTCCGCCGAGGGCGAGCGCCGCCTCCGCCACCTCGGCGGCCGGGCGGGCCGCGCCCTGGCGCAGCAGGGCGTCGCAGTCGGCCTCCCGGCCGGCGGCGCCGAGGGCGGCCGCGGCCGCCGCGAGCCGCTCGGGCGGGAGGGAGGCCGCCTCCCAGAGCAGGGTGGTCCAGTCGGCGGCGAGTCCGGCCCGGTTCAGCTCGGCGGCCAGTGCGGGCAGGTGTCCGGCGGGCCGGGCCGCGGCCTCGCACAGCAGGGCGTGCGCCTCACCGCTGCGGCCCTGGGCACGCAGGGCGAGCAGCGCGGCGGCGACGGCCCCGGCTCCCGCTCCGGCGCTGGCTCCCGCTCCGGCTGCCCGGGGCGCGGGACTCGGTACGGGGCCCGGCGTGGCTTCGGCGCCGCCGGGGGCCTCGGGCGCGGGGCCGTCGGTGGTGCCGAAGCGGGCGCCGCGCGGTGCGGGGAGCCCGGCGCCGGGAGCGGAGCCCGGCGCGCCGTCGGGGTGTCCCGGCGGCGGGGTGAAGACCGGGGCGGCGGGGGCCGCCGAGCCCGCGTACCGCGCACCCCCGGCGCGCCGGGTCCCGCGCAGCCACCGCCCCTCGGCCCGCCCGACGGGTGCCCCGGCCCGCGCGGAGGGCTCCGGGGCGGGGTCCGTTCCGGCCGCGGCACCCGCCCGGTCATCCGGCCCGGCACCGGGTGCGGCGTCATGCCCGGCGTCCGGCGCCACGGGCGACCCGGCGCCCGGTACCGAGCCCGGTACCGCGTCCGGCCCGGGGCCCGCCGCCGGTTCGGGGTCCGGGCCCGCCGCGGGGTCGGAGCCCGGACCCGCCGCAGGTTCTGCGTCCGGGCCCGTGGCCGGACCGGCGGCCGGTCCGGGGCGGGGCCTCCGCTGCCGCGGCACCCCGGGCAGCCACTCCGCGCCCTCCGGCCATGCCGGCCACAGCCCGTCGGGGCCGGCCCGCAGGGCCCGCAGGCGGGCGGCCAGGTCCTCGTGGCGGGCCACGGCGCGGGCCACGTCGTCCTGGGCCCAGGAGAGTTCCCGGGTGAGTGCCTCCGTCTCGGCCCGGTCGGCGGCCCTGCCGAGCCGTACCGTGAGGCTCCGCAGGGTCGTCTGTGATGCGGCCCGCTGCGCCACGGCCGCCGCGATCAGGGTCCGCAGCTCCCCCTCGCCGCCCGGCAGCCGGTCCCACACGGTGACGGCTGCCGCCCGCAGCTGGGCCGCGTATACGGTCTCCCGCGCCGCGAACTCCGCGCCGCGCGCCCCGGCGAGGTCCCGCAGCAGCGATTCCACCATGTCCCACGGGGGCATCGCCGCCCCGTCGAGACAGGCCCTCATCCCCTCCGGATCCCGGCGCAGGAACTCCCCGTACCAGCCCGCCCCCGGGTCCAGTCTCTGCGTCAAGCCCCTTAAATATCCCGAGAGTTGACTGATCGCCAGTGACGTCGCGGTCTCCATGACCGCATTGGATCCCAGCTGTGTTACGGGCGGGCTACGGGAGTCTCAAAGCTTGACGGCGATCGCGGTGTGCGGACGCTTGCCCCGGCGCGCCAGGGCCGCGGGCACGTCCACCACCCAGAACTGCCAGGTGTACTTGCGCGACATCAGCTTCCGCACCCGCCGCAGCCCCGTCTCGTCGAGCAGCCGGGCCTCGCCCTCCAGGGCCTGCGCCCCGTCCTCGACGCGCCCGCGCATGTCGCAGGCGGTGACGGTGACCCGTCCGTTGTTGCGGATCCGCTTGACCTTCCAGGAGTCGCTGCGGGTCCACACGTAGAGTTCGCCCCCGTCGGCGACCGCCCACACCGGCGTCGCCACGGGTGTGCCGTCCTTGCGGAAGGTGGTCAGACTGACGTACCGCGCCCTGCCGAGCTGTTCCAGGTCCATGACCGCACCCTAAAGGCTGTCAGGCGGGCGGGACCTCACCGTGGCTGACCGTTTCCCAGGCCACGAACAGCTCGTCCGTGCCGGCCGGCCGCGTCTTCTCGACCAGGGCCCGGGTGTACGGGAGCTTCGCGCCCGTCCGCGTCTCGTAGTGGTGCAGGGCCACCTCCAGGTCGGGCCCCATGGTGCGCTCCAGCTTGCCCCCGCACAGCCACGGCGGGGGCGGCGCCCCGAGCTGGTACTTCGCGTGGAACTCCAGCGCGGTGCGCAGCCGGGCGGACTGCTCGCCGTAGAGGTCGACGCCCTGGTGCCAGGCGGTCTCGGCGATGTGCGCGGACGCGGCGAGCGCGTAGCCGACGTGCATCAGGTTGCGGCAGGTCTCCTGGGCGACGCCGTCGACGTAGGTGCCCTGGCCGAACCAGTACTCCTTGACCTGGGCGGCCGTCTCGATGGCGGCGGAGGGCGGGGCCGTCGGGCGCGGGCCGTCCGTCCGGAGGTAGAAGTACGCCGGCACGCGTGCCCGGAAGCGCTCCAGTGACTCCCGGAAGACCGCCTGGTCCTCCAGGAAGACGGCGATGGAGACGGCCGCGTCGGTCATGGCCAGTTCCCAGTTGCCGTTGAAGGCGGGCACCTGGGCGCGGACGGCCGGCAGGTAGGCCTTGCGCAGCATCTCCTTGAACCGGGTGACCCGGGGCTCGTCCCAGTCCGGGTAGCCGGCGTGCACGATCTCGGCGGCTCGCGCCCAGCTGGATCCGGACCAGGCGGCCTGGAGGCCGGCGTTGTCCTCGCGGTGCTGTTTCATCACGGCCGACCAGGCGTCCATGATCTGTACGGCCTTGCGCGCGTGGGCGGTCCCGCCGTTCACGGACCACAGCAGGGCGTGGGTGTAGGCGGCGATCGCGTCCTGTCGTTCGTCGAGGCAGGACTGCGGTCCGCTGTTGAAGGGGCAGGGCACCACGTCGGCCGGGTGCGGGGTGTAGTCGAGCGAGGCGTAGCGGCTGCCCAGCACTGCCCGGTACGCGGAGAGCCAGGGTTCCCTGCCGGCCGCGACCATCCGCTTCGCCTGCCGGAGCTGGCCGTGGCTGACGACGACGCCGGGGTGGCGGAAGACCACGTCGTCCGCACCGGGGCGGCCGTCGGGGACGGCACACGCCGCGAGCAGCAGGCCGCCTGCGAGGAGGGCGCCGACGACCGCGAAACCGACTCGCTTGGATGCGTTCATGGCTGACACGCCTTCACGCTTGCCCCGCGCCCCGGCCCTCCCACCGCCGATTGAGCCGTCTGGCCGCCGGGCCCGCCCGAACGGCAGGGCCGGGCCGTCCCGCCCGGCGGGATCCGGCAGGGACGACCTACACCGGGACGGCGGCGCAGCGGCGGAGCAGGTCGTCCAGGGAGAGGCCGAGGGCCGCGGCGAGGGCGGCGACGGTGAAGAAGGCGGGGGTGGGCGCCCGGCCGGTCTCGATCTTGCGCAGGGTCTCGGCGGAGAGCCCGGCGCCGGCCGCGACCTCGACCATGCTCCGGTCGCCGCGGGCTTCGCGCAGCAGGACGCCGAGCCGCTCGCCGCGCTCGCGCTCTTCGGGAGTGAGGGGGGTACGGACCATGCCGTCATCCTACCCCGCACGCCAATAACTATCCCGTTATTCTTATACCGGTATAGTTATTGGCATGGTGAAACTGAAGACGGACCGAGAGATCGACGAGATGCGGACCGCGGGCCGGGTGGTCGCCCGCGCCCTGGCTGCCGTACGGCAGGCCGCCGACGTGGGGGTTTCCCTGCGGGACCTGGACCGGGTGGCCCGCGAGGTGCTCCGGGGAGCCGGTGCCACCTCGCCCTTCCTGGGCTACCGGCCGCGGTTCGCGCCCGTGCCCTTCCCCGCCGTGGTGTGCGTCTCGGTGAACGACGCGATCGTGCACGGCATCCCGGACGACTACCGGCTGCGCGGCGGCGACCTGGTCAGCGTCGACTGCGGGGCGGAGCTCGGCGGCTGGGTCGGGGACGCGGCGGTCAGCTTCACGGTCGGCCCGGCCCGGCCCGCCGACCTCCGGCTGATCGAGACCTCCGAGGCGGCCCTCGCCGCCGGGATCGCCGCCGCCGTGCCCGGCAACCGGATCGGCGACATCGCCCACGCGATCGGCACCACCTGCCGGGCCGCCGGGTACGGGGTGCCGGACGGCTTCGGCGGCCACGGCGTCGGCCGCACCATGCACGAGGACCCGGGCGTGCCCAACGAGGGCCCGCCGGGACGCGGCATGAAGCTGCGTCCCGGCCTGGTCCTCGCCATCGAGCCGATGCTGATCGCCGGCGGCACGGACGACTACACCTGCGACGCGGACGGCTGGACCCTGCGCACCGTCGACGGCAGCCGCGCCGCCCACTCGGAACACACGGTCGCGATCACCACCGACGGTCCGCGGATCCTCACCGCCCTGTGACCTGCCGGAGGCCGCTACGGCCTGCCGTGCGGGTGCACCACCATCGCCGAGCCCCCGCCCCGGCGGGTGGTCTCGGCCGCCGCCAGCCAGCGGCCGTCCGGCAGCCGCTGCACGCCGGTGGCCGCGCCGATCTCCGGGTTCTGCCGGAAGCCCTGGCCGATCGCCTCCAGCTCCGCGCGCAGCGGGCTGTTCCACAGGCCCGGTTCCAGCTCGGTGGTGGTCTGGTTGCGCTGGCTGGCGCGTGGCGCGGCGATCGCGTCGACCAGCGGCAGCCCCCGGTCCAGGTGGCCGATCAGGGTCTGCAGCACGGTGGTGATGATGGTGGCGCCGCCGGGGGAACCCACCGCGAGTACCGGGCGGCCGTCCTCCAGCACGATCGTCGGCGACATCGAGGAGCGCGGCCGCTTGCCGGGACCGGGCAGGTTCGGGTCCGGGACCCCGGGCGCGGCCGGGGCGAAGGAGAAGTCGGTCAGCTCGTTGTTGAGCAGGAAGCCGCGCCCGGGAACGGTGATCGCGCTGCCGCCGGTGGACTCGATGGTCAGGGTGTAGGAGACCACGTTGCCCCACCGGTCGGCGACCGTCAGGTGCGTGGTGTTCTCCCCTTCGTACGTGGTCGGGGCGGCCTGGCCGGAGCCGCCGCAGGGAGCCGGGTGGCGCGGGTCACCGGGGGCCAGCGGGCTGGTCAGCGTACGGTCCGGCGCGATCAGGCAGCCGCGCGAGTCCGCGAACCGCTGCGAGAGCAGCTCACGTGTGGGCACGTCCACCGCCGCCGGGTCGCCGACCCAGCGGCCCCGGTCGGCGAAGGAGATCCGCGAGGCCTCGATGAAGCGGTGCAGGTACTGCGTCTCGGACAGCCGCGCAAGGTCGGTCCGCTCCAGGATGTTCAGCGCCTCGCCGACGGTGGTGCCGCCGGAGGAGGAGGGCGCCATGCCGTAGACGTCCAGGCCGCGGTAGCCCACCCGGGTCGGGTCCTGCCGCTTGGTCCCGTACGCGCGCAGGTCGGCGGTGGTCAGGTCGCCGGGCCGGACCTTGCGGGTGGCCGCCGGGTCCACCGGGGGTGTGCGCACGGCCCGGACGATGTCCTCGGCGATGGGCCCGCGGTAGAGGGCGCCGGTCCCCTTGCGGGCGAGTTCGGCGTAGGTGGCGGCGAGGTCCGGGTTCTTGAAGGTGGAGCCGACCACCGGCAGGGCGCCGCCCGGCAGGAAGAGCTTCGAGGTCGCGGGGAAGTCCCTGAAGCGGTCCTGGTTGAGCTCGGTCTGGGCCCGGAAGGTGCTGTCCACCGTGAAGCCCTCGCGGGCCAGCTTCTCGGCGGGCTTGAGCAGGGTGCCGAGCGAGCGGGTGCCCCAGGCGTCGAGGGCGCTCTTCCAGGTGGCGGGGGTGCCGGGCACGCCCACGCCGAGCCCGCTGGTCTGGCCCTCGGCGAAGGGGATGGGGAGGCCGTTCTCCTGGAAGAGGGTCTCGGTCGCCGTGGCGGGGGCGGTCTCGCGGCCGTCGACGGTGTGCACCCGGTGCGAGCGGGCGTCGTAGTAGACGAGGTAGCCGCCTCCGCCGATGCCCGCCGAATAGGGCTCGGTCACCCCGAGCGCGGCGGCGGTGGCGACCGCCGCGTCCACGGCGTTGCCGCCGGAGCGCAGGACGGCGATGCCCGCGGCGGTGGCGTCGGCGTCGACGCTGGCGACGGCCCCGCCGTAGCCGGCGGCGACCGGCACCTTGGCCGGCGGGGTGGTCGTGGTCGGCGGGGCGGCGGCCCCGGTGGAGACGAGCGCCCCGGCGAGGGCGACGAGCGCCAACTGACGTACGGCGGGAGCACGCATGCGGTTCCTCCGGTCGACGGCCTGTCAGATCTGGTTGGCGCAGCGTAACTTCACCGCACCCCCCGCGTCAGGAAGGCCACCCGGCCGCTACCATCCGCCGCATGAACGACGACGTGCGCAACATCGTGCTCGGGGTGATAGCCACCGCCGTCAGCGGCGGGTTCGGCTGGTTCTCCCGGACCTACCTCTCGCGGCGCGCGCTCCGCCGCAAGCAGGCGTTCCTCGGGCTCTCGGACGGCTCCGACTGTCTGTTCGTGGTCAACCGCCAGATGGGCGGCAAGGAGTCGTCGGTGCACCGCAACGACGCATTCGCGCTGTTGGAGATCTCAGCGCTGATCAAGGACTGCGGGGCGAACGTCCAGATCGTCACGCACGACGAGGCGCGTCAGGGCTTCGGTGAACGGGCCGAGTTCTGCGTCGGCGGCCCGTCCTCCAACGCACGCACCACCGCGCACCTGACTTCCATGCTGCCCGGCGTGCAGGTCGACGTCGGTCTCGCTTCGGACCATCCCGATCGCGGTGCCATCCGCATCGGCGAGGAGAGGTACCGCTGGGAGAAGGGCATGGTCGAGTACGTGCTGCTGGCCCGGCTGACGACCCGGCAGGGATCCCGGCCGGTGTTCCTGCTCTCGGGGCAGACGGCCAACAGCAACCAGGCCGCGGCCCGTTATCTGGCCAAGCACCATGAGCAGCTCGCCCGGAAGTACCGCCGGGAGTCGTTCTGCATCCTGCTGAAGGTCATCAACTCCGATGCCTACGGACCGGACGTGACGGAGCTGGTGGGGGACGTCACCGGGCCGGCCCGGACACCCGCACCGGCAGTCGCGTGATCCCGTTGATGAAGTTGGAGACCAGCCGGCGCGGAGGTCCCGCCAGTTCGGGCGCGGGCATGGCCGCGCACCACTCCTCGTAGAGGACGCGCAGCTGGAGCCGGGCGAAGTGGGCGCCGAGGCAGACGTGCGGGCCGTCCCCGAAGGAGACGTGCGGGTTGGGCGTGCGGGCCAGGTCCAGGCGGTCCGGGTCGGTGAAGACGCGTTCGTCGTGGTTGGCGGAGGCGTGGAAGACCACCACCTTGTCCCCGGCGCGGATCGGCCGCCCGGCCAGTTCGGTGTCGACGGCGGCCGTGCGGCGGAAGCTGAGCACCGGCGGGTGGACGCGCAGCAGCTCGTCGACGGCCCGGTCGAACGGGACGGATCCGTCCGCGAGCAGGCGGTAGGCATCCGGGTCCCCGGCCAGGGCGAGCAGGCCGCCGGGGGCGGCGCTGCGGACGGTGTCGTTGCCGGCGACGGTGAGCAGGAAGAAGAACATCTCCAGTTCGGCCGGGTCGAGCCCGGCCTCGGCGAGGGCGGTCATCACGTCGTCGCCGGGGTGGGCGCGCTTGTGGCCGGCCAGTTCGCGGGCGTAGGCGAACATCTCGCCGAGCAGGGCCGGGGAGCGCGGGTTGAGCGGGGTGCCGTCGGGGCCGAGGAGCGGTTCAGGGGCGTCGTCGGGGTCCTGGTACCCGATGATCCGTACGGTCCACTCCAGCAGCAGGTCCCGGTCGGCGGCCGGGACGCCCAGCAGGTCGGTGAGGTTCAGCAGCGCGTACTCGTCGGTGACGGCGCGCACGAGGTCGACGGTGCCGTCCTCGGCGTCCCGGCGGGCGGCCGCGAGCAGGGTGCGGGCGCGTTCCCGTACCCGACCGGCGAAGGCGTCGACGCGTGCGGGGGTGAAGGCGCGGGACACCAGCCGCCGCAGCCGGCCGTGCTCGGGCGGGTCCTGGTTGAGCATGGTGCGGCGCAGGAAGGGCAGATCGGCCGGGTCGGGGTCGCGGATCTGGGTGGCGCCCACCCAGGAGGAGTACGTCCGGTGGTCGCGCAGGACCCGTACGACGTCGGCGTGCCGGGTGACGGCCCAGAAGCCGGGGCCGGCGGGCCAGCCCTGGATCTCCGGTTCCGGCTGCCAGGCCACGGGGTGCCGCTCGCGCAGCAGCCGGTAGCGCTCGTGCGGGACGCCTGAGGCGTAGACGCGGGGGTCGAAGACGTCGGGTACGTCCGCGGCGTGGTCCATGGGGCCACCGTGACGGGTGGGCGCCCCCGGCCGCAAGGGTGCGGCGCCGGGGCCGGGGGTGCGCCGGGCCGGTCAGCGTTTCCGGTCGCAGTCGGCGGCCGGGAGGGTGGTGTCGGAACCTTGCAGGATGACGGGGCTGACGGCGTCCGTCAGGACGGCGGTGCCGATGGTGCACACGATCTGCATGCGGGCCAGGTCCGACAGGCCGCCCACGGCGAACGGCACCCGGACCGTCGTTCCTTCGTGCGTGTACGGGCTCACCGCGAGCTGTTCCTCCTGTCCGGCAGCCAGCCGGGGCAGGGCCGTGGTGAGCCCGACCTCGGCGGCCCGGCCACGGGGGCCGTCCAGCAGCAGCCCCAACAGCACCGCGGGGTTGAGCCGGTAACCCTCCGCCAGGCTGAAGGGGCTCGGGGCGAGCCGGTCGCCGTCCTTGGCCACGAAGTAGAGGAAGTTGGTCTTGTTGCCTCCGGAGACCTTGACGGTGGCGGAGTGGCCGCTGTCGATCACATCGGTGCGTTTGATCCCGCATCCGGTGAGCAGCAGGGCGCAGCCGACCAGGGTGGCCGTGGCCACCGCTGCCCGGGATCTCGTTCCGTGCCCGGTCACGCGTGGGCCTCCAGCGGCATGTCGAGGGTGAAGACCGCTCCCCCGGTGGGCCCGTTGGCCGCGAGGAGGGTGCCGCCGTGCAGGCGGACGTTCTCCAGGGTGATGGCGAGGCCGAGACCGCTGCCGGCGGAGCGGGTCCGGGCCGCGTCGGCCTTGAAGAACCGGTCGAAGATGTGCGGCAGGACCTCGGGGGCGATGCCGGGTCCGCTGTCGGCGACGTCGATCAGGAGCCGTTCGCCGTGCTCGCCCGGTGCGGTCCGTACGGTGACCCGGACGGGTGCGCCGCCGTGGCGGAGGGCGTTGCCGACGAGGTTGGCGAGGATCACGTCGAAGCGGCGGGGGTCGAGGCGGGCGCGCACCCGGTCCGGGAGTTCGGTGACGACGCGGTCGTCGACCCAGTGGCGGCGCTCCAGGGTCTTGCGCACGGCCTCGGCGATGTCCACGTCGTCGAGGTTGAGCTCGGCGGCCCGGGCGTCGAACCGGGAGATCTCCATCAGGTCCTCGACGAGGACGGCGAGCTTGCCCGTCTCGGCGCTGACCAGGCGCAGGGCTTTGGCGGTGTCGGCGTCGAGGCGTTCGGCGTCCTCGTCGAGGACCTCGGTGACGGCGAGCATCCCGGCGAGGGGGGTGCGCAGTTCGTGGGAGACGTCGGAGGCGAAGCGGCGGGCGCGGACCTCCGCGTCCTGGAGTTCGCGTACGGACTGCTCCAGGGCGCGGGCGGTCTCGTTGAAGGTGCGGGCGAGTCCGGCGAGCTCGTCGGCGCCCCTGACCTCGATCCGGGTGTCGAGGTGGCCGCGGCCGAGGTTCTGGGCGGCCCGGCGCATGTCGCGGACCGGCCGCAGGACGCTGCGGGCGGCCAGCAGCGCGGGCACGATGGCGATGGCCAGCCCCGGAACGGCGCCCTGCTTGGCGGCGTCGACCATGGCTTCGACGGTCTGCTTCTCGGTGGAGAGCGGGACGCTGGCGTAGAAGACGGCGCCGGTGGCTTCGGCGGAGCCGTTGTGCTCGATGAAGGCGGGGACCCCGACGGTGAGCCACGGGTTGCCGCGCTGGTCCTCGACCCGTTGGAAGGCGGTGTAGTCGTGGCTGCGGACCTTCTGGCGCAGGTCGTCGGTGATGACGCTGGAGGTCGGTGTGCCGGGGTTGGTGGAGACCCGCACGCTGCCGTACTCGCCGAAGATGATCCACGGGTGCGGTTTGCCGCGCTTGCCGAGTTCGATGACGATGCGCTGGACCTCCTGCTGGTCCAGCGGAAGCCGGAACTCCTGCTGCTCGACCTGGTCCCGCAGGGTGCTGATGGCGGTGTCCTGGGTCTGCTTGAGGATCGCGTTGCGCGCCTGCTGGTAGGTGAGGGCGGCCGTGGTCACCGCGCTGATCGCGGCGACCAGCAGGAAGGCCGCGATGAGCCGGGTGCGCAGGCCCAGTGGCGCTATGCGTCGCACGGTTGCCTACAGCGGACCGAAGCGGTAGCCGAAGCCGCGCACGGTCTGTATGTAGCGGGGGCTCGCGTCGGGGTTCTCGACCTTCGTGCGCAGCCGGCGGACGCAGGCGTCCACGAGCCGGGCGTCGGCGTGGTAGCTGTGGTCCCAGACGTATTCGAGGAGTTGCTGGCGGGAGAAGACCTGCTCGGGCGAGGCCGACAGGTGCAGCAGGAGCTTGATCTCGCTGGGGGCGAGGGGTACGCGCTCGCCGTTCTTGGCGACGCTCAGTCCGGCGCGGTCGATGGTCAGCTCACCGTGGTGCTCGACCCCGGGACGACTGCCCACGGGGTCGCTGAGCCGGCGCAGTACGGCCTTGATGCGGGCCTCTATGACCTCGGTGCGGGCGGGTTTGACGATGTAGTCGTCGGCGCCGGCCTCCAGGCCGACGACGATGTCGAAGTCGTCGCCGCGCGCGGTGAGCATGATGATCGGCACCTGGCTGGTCTCGCGGATGCGCCGGCAGACCTGGACGCCGTTGATGCCGGGAAGCATCAGGTCGAGCAGGACGAGCTCGGGGCGGAATCCGCCCATCAGGGCCAGTCCTTCCTCGCCGGTCTCGGCGGAACTCACGTCGTGGCCCCGGCGGCGCAGGCCGAGGCCGACCCCCTCGCGGATGGAAGGGTCGTCCTCGATCAGCAGTACGCGTGGCATTCGGCCAGTATCCCAAAGGTCGTACGGGGCCTTGCCTCCCGTCAGCGGCCGGACCTGCGCCGCAGGGAGTTCAGCATGTCGTTGATCTCCGTCAGGCGCAGCGGCCCGGCAAGGATGACGACGACGAGCGCCAGTGCGACGGTTCCCGCCCCGACCGCGGCGAAGTTCCCGAACCGGTCGGCGGCGCGGGCGGCCGCGTACCCTGCGGCGCCCGCCGGTGCGCAGGCGAGCAGCAGCCGCAGGTGGGTCCGTACGGCGGTCGCGCGCCGCTCGGTACGGGTGCCCGCGCGCGGGCCGAGCCGGCGGGTGAGGGTGCGGGCGGTGACGGCGGCGCCCGCGAGGAAGGCGACGGAGGAGGCCGCGGCCATGCCGGTGACGGCCCAGCGCGGGGACAGCAGGAAGTAGGCGGCGGCGGACAGTCCGGCGGTGAGCGCGGCGATGACCAGGTTGAGGAAGAAGGGGGTCCGGGTGTCGGAGAGGGCGTAGAAGCCGCGCGAGAGGCAGTACTGCGCGGAGTAGGCGATCAGGCCGGGCGCGAAGGCGACGAGGATGCCGGCCATGACCTCGATGTCGGCGGGGCCGGTGCGGCCGTACTCGAAGACGCTGCCCATCACCCAGGGGGCGAGCGCGGCGAAGAGCGTGGCGGCGGGCACGACGAGGGCGGCGCTGGAGCGCAGGGCGTAGGAGATGTCGCGGCGCACGGCGCCGAGGTCGCCCTCGGCGGCGGCCGCGCTCATCCGCGGCATCAGGGCGGTCACGAGGGAGACGGTGATGATGCCCTGCGGGACGATCCACAGCTGGTAGGCGTTGGTGTAGGCGATGTAGCCGGCGCCGCCCGCGAGTCCGGCGTCCACGGCGTGCTGCCCGCTGGTGGTGGAGAGCCGGGTGACGACCCAGTAGGCGATCTGGTTGGTGAGGACGAGCATGACCAGCCAGCCGGCGTTGCGCAGCGGGCGGCCGAGGCCGCTGCCGCGCCAGTCGAAACGCGGGCGCCAGCGGAAGCGGGCGGCGCGCAGCGAGGGGACGAGGGCGAGGGCCTGGATGACGATGCCGGCGGTGGTGCCGAGGCCCAGGAGCCGGGTCTCGGCGGCCGTGAGGCCGGCCGCCCCGTCGTGGGACACGTAGAGGAAGAGCCCGAAGACGCCGATGATGACGAGGTTGTTGAGGACCGGGGTCCACATCATCGCGCCGAACCGGCCGCGGGCGTTGAGCACTTGGCCGAGCAGGGTGAAGAGCCCGTAGAAGAGGATCTGCGGCAGGCAGTACCGGGCCAGGGCGACGGTGGTGCTCGCCTGGGCTCCGTCGTAGTCGGTGTACACCGAGACGATCAGCGGGGCCGCGAGGACCGCGACGGTGGTGAGCGCCAGGAGGGCGGCGGTGCAGGCGGTGAGCAGCCGGTCGGTGTAGGCGGATCCGCCGTCCGCGTGCTCCTTGGCGGCCCGGACGAGCTCGGGTACGAAGACGGCGTTGAGCGCGCCGCCGATGAGCAGCATGTAGATGATGTTCGGGACCGTGTTGGCGACGGTGTAGCTGTCGCCGAGGAATGCGGCGCCGAGCGCCGCGGCGACGACGGCGGAGCGGATGAAGCCGGTGGCGCGGGAGACGATCGAGCCGGCCGCCATGAGGGCGCCGCTGCGCAGCACGGAGGTCTTCCCGGAGGGCGCGTCGGCGGCTCCCGGGGCGGCCGTGCCCGGGGCGGCGGCCGCTCCGGGGGCTTCGGTGCCGGTTTTGGTGCCCACGGCTTCGGCGCCCACAACTTCGGCGCCCATGGCTTCGGTGCCGGTCCCGGTTCCGGTCGCCGTCACCGGCGGGCCAGGTAGGCCTGGAACGCCTTGTAGAGGGCCGCGTTGGCGACTCCGTCCATCGGTATCTCCCACTCTCCCAGCGTCTCGACGACCTGTCCGCCGGTGCCGAGCTTCCAGCGCAGCAGCCCGAAGGAACGTTCGTCGGGGTCGAGGGTGGAGGGTACCCCGCGCATGTCGTACTCCTCTGCGCCGAGGGCGTGCGCATCGCGCATCATGCGCCACTGCAGGGCGTTGCTGGGCCGTACGTCACGCCGGTGGTCGGCGGAGGCGCCGGTCTGGTACCAGACCCGGCGGCCGGCGGAGATCATGGTGTGGGCGGCGAGGATCTCCCCCTCGTAGACACCCAGGTAGAGCCGCATGCGGCCGGGCTGCTCCTCGTTCAGGACCCGGTACTGCTGCTCGTAGTAGGCGAGCGAACGGCCGAGCCGGAAGCCGTCGCGCTCCTCGGTGATGCGCAGCAGCCGGTAGAACTCCGGCAGGTCGGCGGCGGAGCCGATGACCGTCTCCACACCGGACTTCGTGGCCTTGCGCACGTTGCGCCGCCATTCCTGGTTGAGACCCGACCACACCTCGTCGAGGGTGCGGCCGGCCAGCGGCACGCGGAAGACGTGGCGGGGCTGGGCGTCGCCGTCGTCCTCGCCCCCGCACCGCGTCCAGCCGCGGGTGCGCAGCCGGTCGGCGAGGGCGGCGCCCACCGGGTCGACCTCGGTGGCGAGCACGTCGGAGATCTGCCGTCCGGGCCCGGTCGCGGCCTTGGCGGTGGCCGCGTCCCAGCGGCGGTAGGCGGGGGTGGGTCCGATGCGGACGGCGAAGGCGCCGGAGGCGCGCAGGTGCCGCATGAGGGGGTTCAGCCAGCGGTCGATCTGCGGATCGGACCAGTCGACGACGGGCCCTTCGGGGAGATAGGCGAAGTATTTACGGGTACCGGGGAATTGCCGGTAGAGGACGAGTCCGGCCCCCTGAATCTCGCCGTCCGCATAGTGCCATCCGACCCTTTCCGAGCGCCAGAGGTCCTTTACCCGGGCCCAGGAGGGGTACTGGAGAAAGCTGGCACCGCCGTGCCAGTGGAGGAAGCTCTGGTATTCGGTGACGGACAGGGCGCGCACCCGGAGCTGCCCGTCCTGGTCATGGTTCTGCTGGGCGGGGTTCACGAGCAGTGCACACACGGCAGAGGGCCTTCCTGTCGTCCTGACGGTTCTCACAGGACCTTCACAGCCGACCGTGACCGCACTGCGCGGCGATTGTGACCGGACGATGACCGTTTTGCTGCGGTCGGCGTCACAAGAGAAAGGCTGACTTTTTCTCCGGTTTGCGGAACCTAAAGTCGAGTCGTTCGCATCCTCTTTTGCGGACGTTCACCACCGCCTCTCCTGGAAAGGCCCCTTCGTTGAGCCGTATACGCCGCACCGCCATGGCGGGCACCGCACTTCTGGCCGCCTCGCTGACCGCCTGCTCGGGCGGGAGCGACGGTGGTGGCGCCGACGACAAGGGCAAGGCCGAGCTGAAGCCGAAGACGGCCATGGCGGTCTCGGTGAACCTCACGGGTGATCAGGTCAAGGCCGGCCAGCCGGTGGTGGTGACCGTCGCCGAGGGCAAGCTCGCCCAGGTGAAGGTGACCGACGCCAAGGGCGCCGAGCTGCCGGGGAAGATCTCCGACGACGGGAAGACCTGGACCTCGGAGCGCAACGCCCCGCCCGGAGCCGAGTACAAGGTCGAGGCGCAGAACACCGACAGCCAGAGTGCCGCCGCCCAGTTCAAGACCAGCGCCGCCGACAAGGTGAACAAGGTCTCGATCAACATCTCCAAGGGCAGCACGGTGGGCGTGGCCATGCCCGTGTCCCTCGTCTTCGACAACCCGGTGACGAACAAGGCCGAGGTCGAGAAGCAGCTCAAGGTCACCGCCTCGGACAACACCGAGGGCTCCTGGGGCTGGCTCAAGGACTACGACGGCAAGGACCGCGTCGACTGGCGGCCCAAGGACTACTGGAAGTCCGGCACGGACGTGAAGGTCGAGATGCACCTGAACGGCGTGGACTCCGGAAAGGGCGGCGGGCTCTTCGCCCGCGACTACACCACCGAGTTCAAGATAGGCAAGGACCGCCGGATCCAGGTCAGCCTCGACAGCAAGAAGATGACGGTGACCCAGGACGGCCAGGCGCAGAAGCCGGTTCCGATCTCGGCCGGCACTCCGGGCGGCAAGAAGGCGTCGTGGTCCGGGAAGATGGTGATCATGACGAAGGAGGGCACCATCCGGATGGACTCCCAGACGGTGGGCCTGGACAACGCCTACGACAAGATGGTCGATTACTCGATGCGGCTGACCTGGTCCGGCATGTACGCGCACGCCGCGCCGTGGAACTCCGGCAACTTCGGTCGCGCCAACAGCAGTTCCGGCTGTGTGGGGATGAGCGACGCCGACGCGAAGGAGTTCTTCGGGCAGTCCCAGGTCGGCGACCTCTTCGAGGTGGTCGGCGAGGGCTCGAAGGGCCAGGCGGAGATCGGCAACGGCTACGGCGAGTGGAACCTGTCGTGGGACCAGTGGAAGGCGAAGAGCGCGCTGTCGGGCGCCCCGCAGAACGGCTGACGGCCGGGCGCGGGTGGGCCGCCGCGATCAACCAATCGTTACCAGTGCGTAACTTACTCACGGGTTACTTTCGGTAACACGCTCCCGTTACCGTCGGGTCACTTTGACAATCCCGGCGCACGCGCGAGGAGCGACTGATGCAACGCACCACCACCGCCGCGACCGTGGCGACCCTTCTGGCGGCAGCCGTCCTGGGCCTGGCCCCCCATCAGGCCCAGGCGGCTCCCGCCACCACCGCGGCAGCCGCCGCCGACGCCTCCTCGCAGCTGCGCTTCCACGACATCCCGGGATCCGGCGGAATCACCCTCAAGGGCAACGTCTTCACCCCCGCCGGGGCCGAGAGCGGCCGGAAGTACCCGCTGATCGTGCTGCCCACGAGCTGGGGCCTGCCGCAGATCGAGTACATCGCCCAGGCCAAGAAGCTCGCCGACTCCGGCTACGTCGTGGTCAGTTACACCTCCCGGGGCTTCTGGCTCTCCGGCGGGAACATCGAGGTGGCCGGCCCGCCGGACATCGCCGACGTCAGCGCCGTCATCGACTGGGCCCTCGCCAACTCCCCCGCCGACGCGGACCGCATCGGCCTCGGCGGGGTCTCGTACGCCGCCGGCATCACCCTGCTGGCCTCCGCCCACGACCCCCGGGTCAAGGCCGTGGTGGCGATGAGCGGCTGGGCCGACCTCATCGAATCCATCTACTCCGGCCGCACCCAGCACCTCCAGGCCGCCGCGATGCTCGGCGCCGCCGGATACCTCACCGGCCGCCCCGGAGCCGAACTCCAGACGCTCCTGGGCAACTTCCTCGGCTCCCGGCTGGACCAGGAGCAGCAGATGATCGAGTGGGGCAGGAAGCGTTCGGCCTCCGAGCAGGTGGACCGGATCAACGCCAACGGTGCCGCGATCATGCTCGGCAACGCCTGGGGGGACACGATCTTCCCGCCCAACCAGTATGCGAAGTTCTACGAGCGGCTGACCGGCCCCAAGCGTCTTGAGTTCCGGCCCGGGGACCATGCCACCGCCGAGGGCACCGGCCTGCTGGGCCTGCCCAACGACACCTGGACCAACGCGCACCGCTGGTTCGACCGCTACCTCAAGGGCGAGCGCAACGGCATCGACACCGAGGCCCCGGTGCAGATCAAGTCCCGTAGCAACGAAGGGTACGAGGGCTACGCCGACTGGAAGGCGGTCGGCTCCGGGGGCACCGAGAAGCTGGCGCTCTCCGACAGCGAGCACCTCTTCGCCAATGTCGACTCCGGTGCCAACGGCGGCATCCTCCTGCTCTCCAGCGCCCTCGACCAGTTCGCGAAGGCGCCTCCGATCGCCTCCATCCCCCTGCTCCCCCGGGCCTTCGCGGCCGTCTGGCAGTCGGAGCGCTACGGCGAGGCGCGCCGGATCCGCGGTACCGCGAAGCTGCACACCACCGTCACCCCCACCAGGGGCGACGGCACCTTCGTCGCGTACCTCTACGACGTCGGCCCGCTCGGCATCGGCAAGCTCGTCAGCAACGCCCCGTACACCTTCCACGGAAGGACTCCGGGCCAGGCGTTCGGTGTGGACCTGGAGCTGTTCTCCACCGCCTACGACGTCCCCGCGGGCCACCGGCTCGCCCTCGTCGTCGACACCGTCGACCCGCTCTACATCGAGCACAACCCCGTCGGCGCACAGCTGACCTTCTCCTCGCCGCGCAACGACCCCAGCTACGTGTCGGTGCCGCTGCGCGAGCGGTGAGCCACGGCTGCTGCCGGGTACGGGCCCCCGCCCTCCCCCGGCAGCGGCCGCCGGGCGGTGTCAGTGCTTGAGGATCTTCGAGAGGAAGTCCTTGGCCCGGTCGCTCTCGGGGGCGGTGAAGAACTGCTCCGGGGTGCGGTCCTCGATGATCCGCCCGTCGGCCATGAACACCACACGGTTCGCGGCGGAGCGGGCGAAGCCCATCTCGTGCGTGACCACGACCATGGTCATGCCCTCGCGGGCGAGCTGCCGCATGACCTCCAGCACCTCGTTGATCATCTCCGGGTCGAGTGCGGAGGTGGGCTCGTCGAAGAGCAGGGCCTTGGGGTCCATGGCGAGGGCGCGAGCGATCGCCACGCGCTGCTGCTGACCGCCGGAGAGCTGGGCCGGGAACTTCTCGGCCTGGTCGGCCAGGCCGACCCGCTCCAGGAGCTCCCGGGAGCGGCGGTCCGCCTCGCCCCGCTTGCGGCCGCGGACCTTGACCTGCGCGAGCGAGACGTTGGCGAGGACGGTCTTGTGCGCGAACAGGTTGAAGGACTGGAAGACCATCCCCACCTCGGCCCGCAGCCGGGCCAGCTCCTTGCCCTCCGCGGGCAGCGCCTCCCCGTCGATCAGGATCGTGCCCGACTCGACGGTCTCCAGCCGGTTGATCGCCCGGCACAGGGTGGACTTGCCGGAGCCGGAGGGGCCGATGACCACCACGACCTCCCCGCGGCCGACGGTGAGGTTGACGTCCCGGAGCACGTGCAGCGCGCCGAAGTGCTTGTTGACGTCCCGCAGCTCGATCAACGATTCGACGGCCATGTGCTGCCCTGCCCACTCGTCGGTGCCGGTGTCTCCCGGTCCCCAGCGCAAACTATCCAGCCGCGGAGGGGTACTTCGCACGGGACGGGGCGCGACACGCCGGGGTGTCGGCCGCGTCAGCCCTCGGAGGCCTCGGCGTACGCCTGGCTGAGCTCGGGGGATCCGGTCATCGCCCACGACAGGCCCGACTCGATCACGTTCAGCTCCCGTCCCGAAGCCAGCCGGATCACCGGCTGGCCGTTGGGCCACACCCGCCAGAGCGCCCCCGGAACGGTCCGGATGATCACGGTCCCGAGGTAGAAGCCGGCGTCGTTGCCGAGCCAGGGCACCGCCTCGGGATCCCGCCTCCAGCGCGGCATCAGCTGGTCCAGGGCCTCCAACGAGGCCTGGCTCTCGTCGAGTTCAAGACCGGCCGCCCGTGCCTGGGCCCGCAGCATCTCGCACTCCGAGAACAACTCGGCGACGCCCTCGGGGTCGTCCGCGAGGGCGGCGGCGAGTCCCGCACCCTGTTCCGTTTCGCGTCGGTTCAGCCAGTTGTCCAGGAAGGGGATGTTCATACCGCCCAGCGTCGCACCAGGATCCGCCGCTGACCACAGGGCGCGCCTGGATCCGTCGGCCCGGATGGGGCCTACCGGTCGAGGTCCAGGTCGACGACGACGGGTGCGTGGTCGGACGCGCCCTTGCCCTTGCGCTCCTCGCGGTCGACGTAGGAGTCGGTGACGGCCTTGGTGAAGGGCTCGTTCCCGTAGACCAGGTCGATGCGCATGCCCTTGTTCTTGGGGAAGGCGAGCATGCGGTAGTCCCAGAAGGTGTAGGGACGGTCGTACTTCAGCGGGCGCGGGAAGACGTCCGAGAGCCCGACGGCGCGCAGCGCCTCCAGGGCGGCGCGCTCGGCGGGGGTGACGTGGGTGAGGCCCGCGAAGACGGCCGGGTCGTAGACGTCCTCGTCGGTCGGGGCCACGTTGAAGTCGCCGAGCACGGCGAACGGCCGCGGACCGGCCGCGTCCGCGGCGACGGCCCCGGCCAGGGCGCGGAACCAGTCCAGCTTGTAGCCGTAGTGGTCGTGCTCGACCTCGCGGCCGTTGGGCACGTACACCGACCAGACCCGGACCCCGCCGCAGGTGGCGGAGATCGCGCGGGGTTCCTGGACGCCCTCGTAGTCGGGCCCGCCGGGCAGCCCGAGGGTCACGTCCTCCAGGCCGACCTTGGAGAGCAGGGCCACGCCGTTCCAGCGGCCGGTGGCGTTGACCGCCGATTCGTAGCCCAGCTCACGCAGCTCGTCGTGCGGGAACTGCTCCGCCGAGCACTTGGTCTCCTGGATGCACAGGACGTCGGTGCCGGAGCTCTCCAGCCAGGCCAGCAGGCGCGGCAGCCGGGCGGTGATGGAGTTGACGTTGTAGGTGGCGATACGCATACGTGCCAACCTACCGCCCGGCACCGACAGTCACAGTTCGGCGGAGTCCCCCGCGGTGAGTCGCCCGTGGTCGGTGCCCCCGAGGGCGCCCAGGGCCCCGTCGTAGACCGGCCGGGCGAGGTCGGAGAGGTAGGCGTCGTGGATGTCCAGGGCCCGGCGCGGCTTCACCTCGCGGAGGTAGTCGATCACCTCGGAGACCTTGTTCCACGGGGCGTGCACCGGGAGCATCAGGGTCTCGACGGGCACCCCGGGCACGGTCAGGGCGTCCCCGGGGTGGAAGACGGAACCTTCCACCAGGTAGCCGACGTTCGTGACGCGCGGGATGTCCGGGTGGATCACCGCGTGCAGCTCCCCGTGGACCTGGACCTCGAACCCGGCCGCGGTGAAGGCGTCTCCGTGGCCGACCGTGTGGACGCGGCCCGGGTAGGCGGGGGCGAGCTTCTCGGCGACGCTGCGCAGGGTCCACAGCTCGACCGCCGGATCGGCGTCGAGGGCGGCCCGCAGCCGGCCCTCCTCGAAGTGGTCGGGGTGTTCGTGCGTGACCAGCAGGGCGTCCGCCCCCAGGCCCGCGTCCGGTTCGCTGAAGGCGCCCGGGTCGATGACGAGCGTGCGCCCGTCCTTCTCCAGCTGGACGCAGGAGTGCAGCCGCTTGGTGAGCTTCATGATCCCAGGCTAAGGGCTGGTCACGGGGTGGTGGAGGAGACCACGTAGACCTTGGAGACCTTGGGGTCGGTGAGGTCGACGGTGACGTCCCGGGTGGGGCGCGGGTCGTCCTGTTCCAGGGTGGTGCCCAGCCACCGGGTCTGCGGCTTCCAGTGCCAGCCGGCGATCGAGGTGTCGTGTGCCGAGACCGAGACGCCGGGGGTCAGGTCCGCCCGGCTGATGCCGAGGGAGGTCAGGAAGCCGTCCAGTTCCGGCGGGGTGACCGCGAACTGGACGTACAGCCGGCTGGTGCGCCAGTTGTTGGTCTCCAGGAACCCGACGCGCCAGGCCTTGTCCGGTACCGGGACCTCGTAGATGCTGCGCTGCACCTTGGAGGGCCAGCCGGGGCGCACCTTGGACGCGCCGACCTTGGCGGCCTTGTCGCGGCCGCTCTCGCGGCTCTGCTGGGTGGAGATCGCCAGGTAGCCCGCAGGTACGCCGATCAGCAGCAGGATGATGATCGCGGTGATCCAGCGGCGCTTGACGACGTGCCTGCGGTCCTCGGCGGTGGGCGCCGGGGTGCTTTCGGCGTCGGGGGCGGAGGCCTGGTGGGGCAGGGTGGGCGGGTTCGGCGGGTTCACTTCTCGTCCTGGTCCTCGGGGACGGCGGCGGGGTCGCGTCGGCCCAGCTGCTGCGCGTAGCGCTCGTACCGTTCGTAGCGCTCGACCCGGCGGCGGGTGGCGCGGCGGAAGCGGCGGGCGACGAGCCGGGCGAGGTCGGCGGCGCCGACCATGCCCGCCTCGGGTCCGAGCTGGGCCTTGGCGATACGGGCTTCGGGGCGGTAGCCGCGACCGGTGAGGTGCCGGCGGAAGGCGTCCCGGGCCGGGCCGATCAGCAGGTCGTCGGCGGCGCTGACGCCGCCGCCGATGACGAAGCAGGAGGGGTCGAGGGCGGCGGCGAGGTTGGCGATGCCGACGCCGAGCCACTGGCCGATGTCCTGGAGCAGCTCGACACACATGGCGTCGCCCTCACGGGCCAGCTCGGTGATCAGCGGTCCGGTGATCTCGGCGACGTTGCCGCCGACCCGGGCGATGATGTTGTGCGCGACCGGCGAGTCGGCGGCGGCCAGCTCGCGGGCCTCGCGGACCAGGGCGTTCCCGGAGCTGTACTGCTCCCAGCAGCCCCGGTTGCCGCAGGGGCAGCGGTGGCCGCCGGGGACGACCTGCATATGGCCGAATTCGCCCGCGACCCCGTACCGGCCGCGCTTGACCTGGCCGCCTTCGAGGATGGCCCCGCCGATGCCGGTGCCGAGCGTGATCATGACGAGGTGGTCCTCGCCCCGTCCGGCGCCGAAGCGCCATTCCGCCCAGGCGGCGGTGTTGGCATCGTTGTCGACCATGACCGGGACCGCGAGGCGGGACTGGAGCGCGTCGCGCAGCGGCTCGTCACGCCAGGCCAGGTGGGGTGCGAACAGCACGCGGGAGCGGTCGGCGTCGACCCAGCCGGCCGCCCCGATGCCGACCGCGTGCACGTCGTGCCGGTCGGAGAGGTCCAGCACCAGTTCGACGATGGTGTCCTCGACGACCTTGGGGCTCTTGGACTTGTCCGGGGTCTCCGTGCGGATCTTCTCCAGGATGATCCCGTCGGCGTCGACGACGCCGGCCATGACCTTGGTGCCGCCGATGTCGATGCCGACCGTGGGGACGCGCGGGGCCGTCAGGTGCGACCGGCGCTCCCGGGTCCCGATGGTCCGCAGGACGGTGCCTCGCGCCGACCCCCGGTGGGTGAGCGTGAAGTCCCGGTACGTGCTCATCGAGTCGTGTCGTCCCTCTTGGATGCGGTGTTTCGGGGGGTCCGGTCGGCCTCGCCGGCCGGGCCGCTCCGACCGGCTGCGGCGTCCGTCGCGGCCGTGGCGTGGGGGGCGCCTGTCCCTGATTCTGCCACTCGCTCCAGTTCGTGGCTCAGTTCGTCGAGCTCGGAGCCGCCTGCCATCTGCCGGGTGAGCTCGTCGAGCGTGATCGAGTCGCGGGTGTGGCTGCCTGCCATGGTGCCGCGCTTGAGGAGGACGAAACGGTCCCCGACCAGGTACGCGTGGTGCGGGTTGTGGGTGATCAGAACCACACCGAGGCCCGCGTCCCGGGCGGCGGCGACGTACTTGAGGACGACTCCGGACTGCTTGACGCCGAGGGCCGCGGTGGGCTCGTCGAGTACGAGGACCTTCGCCCCGAAGTACACGGCGCGGGCGATGGCCACGCACTGGCGCTCACCGCCGGACAGGGTGCCGATGGGCTGGTCCACGTCCCGCAGGTCGATGCCCATGCGCAGCAGCTCGGTGCGGGTGGTCTCGCGCATGAGGTCCACGTCGAGGCGGCGGAGGGGGCCGCGGCCCCTGGTGGGCTCGGAGCCGAGGAAGAAGTTCCGCCAGACGGGCATGAGCGGGACGACGGCGAGGTCCTGGTAGACGGTGGCGATGCCGTGGTCGAGGGCCGCTCGGGGGTTGGCGAGCACGGTCTGCTCGCCCTCGATCTCGAAGGTGCCGGCGTCGTGCCGGTGCAGCCCCGCGATGATCTTGATGAGGGTGGACTTGCCGGCGCCGTTGTCCCCGAGGACGCAGGTGATCTCGCCGGCCGAGACCTCCAGGGAGACCCCTTGGAGGGCACGGATGTTCCCGTAGAACTTGCTGACGTCGGTCAGCTTCACCAGCGCGGCGGCCCCGGTGGGCGCGGGCGGCTTGTTGTCGGTCGTGTTCACTTGGTCGCCTCCGCCCGCTTGCGGACCCATGCGTTGAGCAGCGTGGCCAGCAGGAGCATCGCGCCGAGGAAGAACTTGAACCAGTCCGGATTCCACTGGGCGTACACGATGCCGTTGCTGGTCATGCCGAAGATGAAGGCGCCGACCGCCGAGCCGATGGCGGAGCCGTAGCCGCCGGTCATCAGACAGCCGCCGATGACGGCCGCGATGATGTAGAGGAACTCGTTGCCCACGCCCTCGCCCGACTGGACCACGTCGAACGAGAAGAGGATGTGCTGGCCGGAGATCCAGGCGCACAGGGCGACGCCCATGTAGAGGCCGATACGGGTCTTCACGACGGGCACGCCGGTGGCGCGGGCCGCGTCGGCGCCGCCGCCCACGGCGAAGATCCAGTTCCCGGCGCGGGTGCGCAGCAGGATCCAGGTGGCGACGGCCACGATGGCGAACCACCACAGGATGGTGACCTTGAGGGTGACCGAGCCGATGTTCCACTGCGAGGCGAACAGGGCGCGGGCCGAGGAGAAGCCCTCCATGTCGGCGATGGTCTTGGTGGAGACGGTGCCGGTGATCAGCTTGGTGAAGCCGAGGTTCAGGCCGGTCAGCATCAGGAAGGTGCCGAGCGTGATGATGAAGCTGGGGAGCTTCGTGCGGGTCAGCATGAACCCGTTGAAGAAGCCGATGGCCAGGGTGACCAGCAGGGACACGCCGACGCCGACCCAGACGTTCGCGGTCATCTGGTAGCTGAACATCGAGCTGACCAGCGCCGAGGTCGTGACCATGACACCCGCGGAGAGGTCGAACTCGCCGCCGATCATCAGCAGGGCGACCGGGGCGGCCATGATCCCGATGGTGGAGGCCGAGTACAGGACCGTGCTGAGGCTGGAGGCCTGCAGGAAGCTGGGGGCGGCGATCGAGAAGAAGACGAAGACGGCGACGGCACCGACCACCGAGCCCAGCTCCGGGCGTGCGAGCAGCTTGCGCAGCGTGGACGTGGGGGCGAGCCGCTCGTCGCGCCCGCCGACGGGTGCGACCGCGCTCATCGGCTGCCCCGCTTGATGTACTCCTCCAGCTTCGCCGCCTCGGCGGCGGTGACGATCTGCGGTCCGGTGAGCACGGGGCGGCCGCCGCCGAGCACGTTCGCGTTGTAGCGGTAGAGCCAGAGCAGGTCGATGGCCTCGTAGCCCTGCAGGTAGGGCTGCTGGTCGACGGCGAAGCCGAGGGCGCCGGACTTCAGGTCGCGGGCGACCGAGGCGTTGAGGTCGAAGGTGTCGACCTCGGCCTTGCTGCCCGCCGCGTCCTTCGCCTTGACGGCGGTGGGCGCGAAGGGCGCACCGAGGGTGACGATCGCGTCGATCGAGGGGTCGGCCTGCAGCTGGGCCTGGATCGCCGCCTGCACGGAGGGCATGTTGGTGCCCTCGACGTACAGGTTCTCCATGGTTCCGGAGAAGGTCTTCTTCGCGCCGGCGCAGCGCTGCTCGTGCCCGACGTTGCCCTGCTCGTGGAGGACGCAGACGGCCCGCTTCTTCCCGCGCTTGTCCAGCTCGGTGCCGACGGCCTCGCCCGCGATCACCTCGTCCTGGCCGATGTGGGTCAGCGCCCCGTACTCGGCGGACTGGGCCGATCCGGAGTTGACCGTGATCACCGGGATGCCGGCCTTGACCGCCTTGGCGAGGACGTCCTTGAGGGCCTCGGGCTTGGCCAGGCTGACGACGATCCCGTCGACCTTCTGGTCGATGGCGTTCTGCACGAACTGCGCCTGCTGCTGGGCCTGGTCGTCGTGGGCGTAGACGAAGTTGATGTTGTCCTTCGCCGCGGCCTCCTTGGCGCCCTTCTGGACGATGTCCCAAAAGGTGTCGCCGTCGCCCGCGTGCGTGACCATCGCGAAGGTCCAGCGCGGCGTGGAGACGGCCGGCCGGCCCGCCTCGGCGGCCTTCGCGCGCTCCTCGGCGCGCTTGCCGCCCGTACTGCTGCAGCCCGCGAGCGAGGCCCCCAGTACCGCCGCGAGCACGGCGCCCACGACGCGTACTCCTGTCCGAACCCTAGCCACGTCGCCGCGCCCTTCCCTCGTCACCAATTCGGTCCGTCGTCGAGCCGGTCACCAATCCGGTCATTCCGGCTCCATTCCGATCCAGCCGCCCAGTATCCGCCACAGTCGACCATGAAGGGTCATCGGGGCACGCACGCGCAGGTTGACATGCGCGGGCGGATTGACAGGTTCCGCCGACAGGGTCAGGTTGAGTGCATGCGCATCGGGCTGATCGGAACGGGCCGGATCGGGTCCTTCCACGCGGCGGTACTGGCACGCCACCCGGCGGCGGGCTCGCTCCTGCTCGCGGACGCCGACCCCGCACGGGCGGCACGCCTCGCCGACCGGCTCGGGGCCACCGCCGCGCCGTCCGTGGAGCAGGTCTTCACCTGGGGCGTGGACGCGGTGGTGGTCGCGTCGGCGACCGAGGCGCACGCGGACCTCGTCGTACGGGCGGTCCGCGGCGGGCTCCCGGTGTTCTGCGAGAAGCCGCTGGCCCCGGACCTGAACCGGACCCTCGCGGCACTGCGCGAGGTCAGGGCCGCGGGCGGGCTGCTCCAGGTGGGCTTCATGCGCCGCTTCGACGCGGGCTACGGCACGGCCCGGGAGCTGGTGCGTTCGGGCACCCTGGGGCGGCTGCACACCGTCCGGACGATGACGGCCGATCCGGCGCCGCCGGAGGCCGCGTACCTGGCGACCTCGGGCGGGCTGTACCGGGACTGCCTGGTGCACGACTTCGACATGGTCCGCTGGGTGACCGGGCGCGAGGTGGCCGAGGTGTACGCGGCCGGGTCGGACGCCGGTCCGGCGCTGTTCCGGGAGACGGGCGACATCGACACGGCGGCGGCCGTGCTGACGCTGGACGACGGGACCCTGGTCACGGCGACCGGCACCCGGTGCAACGGCGCCGGGTACGACGTGCGGATGGAGCTGGCCGGGGAGCGGGACCAGGTCTCCGTGGGGCTGGACGACCGGACGCCGATCGCGTCCACCGAACCGCACGGCCCGCCCCCCGCGAGCAAGCCGTGGACGGGCTTCCTGGAACGGTTCGCCCCGGCCTACGAGGCGGAGCTCGCGGCCTTCGTCCAGCTGGTGCGGGGCGAGGGCGCCAACCCGTGCGACGGCCTGGAGGCGCTGGCGGCGTTCCGGATCGCGGAGGCCTGCGAACTCTCGCGCAGGGAGCGGCGCCGCGTGCGGCTGGAGGAGCTCCCGGACCTGCCGGCTCTGTAAGGGGGGCACGGGGCCACAGTACGGCGGGTGATCACCCGTGGCCGCGACGCTTTCCGGACACGCTCAGCCGGTCGTCACGGCGCTGCGGCCCCAGGCGGTGCCGACGAGCACCAGGAGCGCTCCGGCGTAGCCGGGGGCGCCCAGCTCCTCCCCTCCTACGGCGATACCGGCGACGGCGGCCCACAGGGGTTCGGTGCCCAGCAGCAGGCTGACCCGGGAGGGCGAGGTGCGGCGCACGGCCCACATCTGCACGAAGAAGGCGAAGAGGGTACAGAAGACGGAGAGGAAGGCGAGCCCGGCCCACTGGGCCGGTCCGAAGTCCGCGGCGGCGGCCCAGGGGGTCGCGCCGGTGCCGGGTACGGCGGCCAGCAGGGCGAAGACGAGCACGGCGGCGCCGAGCTGCACGGTGGTCAAGGACAGCGAGTCGGCGTCCTGGACGGCCTCGATGCGGGCCATCAGCAGGACGTGCAGGGTCCGGGCGAGGGCGGCGCCGAGGATGAGCAGGTCACCGGCGCTGGGCGCGGAGAACCCGGCGCCCTGGGTGAGCAGCACGACCCCGGCCACGGAGACGGCGGCGGCGCCGAGGAAGCCGGCGGACGGCGCCTGCTTCCTGACGGCGGCTTCGGCGAGCGGGGTGAAGATCATGGTCAGGCTGATGATCAGCCCGGCGTTGGTGGCGGAGGTGTGGACGACCCCGTAGGTCTCCAGCAGGAAGATCCCGCCGAGTACGAGGCCCAGCAGCCCGGCGCCGCGCAGCTGGGCGGGACGCAGCGCGCGAAGCCGCGCCCACCCGGCGACGACCAGCACGGGCAGGACCAGGGCGAACCGCAGCACGAGCACGGCGATGACGGTGTGCGCGGTGGTGATGCCCTTGGCGGCGAGATAACTGCCGCCCCAGACGACGGCGACGGCCAGCACGGGCAGATCGGCGAGCCAGGCCCGGCGGGGTGCTTCCAGGGCGGACGGCGAGATCACGGTCAACGCGGTTCTCCAACGGCTCATCGGGGGTGGAGACGTCGGCGGCTCGCACGGTGCGGGGCCACCGTACCGGAGCCGATCATGCCGGGCGACCTCTTTCCGGGCCCCCGGCGCCCGCCCCGTAGCATCGGCGCATGGCTGATCTCTACGCCCTGGACCTGGCGTTCGACCTGCTCGACAGCACGCCCGACGACGTGCTCGCGCAGGTGCGGCGCGAGCTGACATCGCCGGACGGCCTCCTCTCGGCCCGGGGCCCGGCGTGGCGCGTCGGCGGCATGCTCGTCGGCGAGTTCGCTCCGGCGGTACGCGGCGGCTGGGCGCTGACCGCCCGCCAGGAGGTCCACGAGGAACAGCTCCCGGAGATGGAAGACCTTCTGCTGCTCCTGGCCCCCCACATCCGCCCGCCGGGCCCGGTCGGCCGGCTCCGCTTCTACGAGCACGAGTCCCCGGACCTGCTGGTCCTGCGCGAGGGCCGCGTGGTCCAGCTGGCGCTGGACCGGCGGTAGGGGCATGGCCGAGGTGTGGGACACGGAGCGGCTGATCGCGGGCGGCTTCCGGCGCGTGTACGCCGAGTTCGAGTGGTACGACGGCCCGCGCGCGGGCCTCGCCGACGTCGACGGCAGGCCGCACTACTTCCAGGGCCACGACTACGACCACGCCGACGAGTGCGACGAGTACCTCGTGTGGCCGGCGAGCGAGGCCGCGGTGGTGCTGGAGCGCGAGCAGTGGGCGATCTTCGTCAGGTGGAACCAGCGCAGCGAGGCCGGGGAGGCCGGCCCGGAGAGCCATCCGGGGCACGGAGGCGTCGACGCCCGCTACGACGAGCTGACCCCGCTGCTCGCCCCGCACCGGCAACCGCCCGCCGACGCACGGCGCCTGATCGGCGAGCTGGGATTCGACGACGGTGACCGCTACCGGGCCGACGGACTCGACTACTGGTTCCGGTGGCATCCGGCCCGCTGAGGAACGGCGCCGCGGCGCGGGCGCAGCGCCGGGCTCAGGCGCCGACTCAGGCGCCGACGGTACCGAACGACGCCCGTCCGGTCGGCCGGTAGGTCTGGAGAGCCGTCCCGGCAGACGTCGTACGGGAGTTCACCAGCTCATAGGCGGTCGGCAGCCCGCCCGTCGGGAACAGCCTCTGCCCCGCGCCGAGAACCACCGGGAACACCAGCAGGTTGATCTCGTCCACGAGGTCCCGGGCCAGCAGCCACTGCGCGAGCTGCCCGCTGCCGTGCACCTGCAGCTCCCCGTCCAGCGCGTCCTTGACCCGTACGATCTCGCCCTGCAGGTGCTCCCCGTCGAGCACGGTGGCCGGCCCCCAGGCCGCCTCGTCCAGCGTGGTCGAGGCCACGTACTTGTGCAGCCGGTTCAGCTTGCCCGCGACGGGGTCGGCTGGGTCGTCGTGCGCCGGCCAGTACGCGGCGAAGATCTCGTACGTCCGCCGCCCGAGCAGAAACGCCCCGGCCCGGCCGAACACCTCGGTGATGAACTCCCCCATCCCCTCATCGGCGAACGGCGCGACCCACCCCCCGTACGCGAACCCCCCACTCGGATCCTCCTCGGGCCCCCCGGGCGCCTGCATCACGCCGTCCAGCGTCACGAAGGTGGTCAGTGTCAGCTTCCCCATGGCTCTGCGCTCCTCGCTCGATGGTCCGTCCCTGCACGCATGCAGCCTCCCGGACCCACCGAAACTCATCGCGACGACACGCGAGCGCCCACCGCACTGCCTTCGATCGCGACCGCTGAGGTTTAAAGAGTCGGGTGCCAGCGGACGTTGAGGTGCTACATCCTCGTCATGAGACAGAGGGGTAGCAGCGGTCCACCCCCCGCTGCGGGGCTAACGAACGTGAAGCGCTGGCGGGAGCCCGGCAAGTCGGCCTTGGCCTCCGCTATTGCCGCCACGACGCGCAGCAGCCCCGCCAGAAGCGGTCTGACGGGGCTGCACATTGCACTTGCGTGGCCCTCACGAGCCCCAGAGGTAAGAGGAGCGGGGCGGAGCCCTCCGCAACGCCGGCACAGGGACTGCTCACCCTATTGGGCCGGCTCGAGACTTCGGCCTCGCCCTACCTGGCGAGCCAAGCCAACGTGTCCTCATTTTCAGCGGATGACCGGTAGGACTTCCCGACGTTGAGGCGGGCAACATCCCGGAGGGACTGAACACGATGAGGATTGGGAAGGACGGCGGTCCCGATAGTGTCCTGCCATACCGTGCCTTGCACGAAGACAGATCCGTCGAGAGCCGACATGACGAACGCAGGACAACCATACGGGCTACCTGTGATGCCGACCGCACAACCTGCACCCATGATGTCCCAGTCATCCATGAGTTCGACCAGCCCCCAGACTCCCTCAACATCCGAATCGTCAACCGAATCTGGGTGCGGCACGCTGATGGAGAGCAGGAACTGACGGTCGACGGAGAGCAGTCCGAATTCTGTTGCCAGTTCGAACCAGTCGACATTCGCCCGGGAAACTCGATCAGGGTCCTCAAGTGCGGCAGTCCGATCCCGGCGACCTTCGTCGGCACTGCAGGACGTAACCATCCCCGCAACGTAAGGAGGGATTCCCGTTCCATGCCTGAATCCCAGAAACCTGAGACCACAATCCTCCATTGCCCGCTCCAGGATCTCAGCGTCCACCACCGTCACACCCTCACCCTTCAGCACCCTGGAACGTCCATGAGCTTACCGTAGAAGTAACCTGCACCCTTTTGGTTCCCCTTCGGTCCCACCCACTTGAACTGGCCGTTCTTCTCGAGGATGGATTGTCCGTGATTGCGGCCAAACTGAGGCCCCGCCAGTCAAATCTGGCGGGGCCTCAGGCTTACTGCTGGGAGCCAATAAAGCAACCGATTGCGAGAAGGGCGAGCTAAGTCTCGCTTATTCCTGTGGAGATAACACGTGCCGCCTCATCGGTCACCCCGCTCCAGACGACCAGGCCCTCCGACTCAAATTCCTTCACGAGGGCGCGACGAATTTCATCCATGGGTCTACCTTCGTGCGATCGACGCACATTCGCACAGGCTCGTTCAAATTTTTCCAGGTGCTCTCGAACGATCGGCATGTTCCGGTCGTACTCGGCAGGATCAACCATTCGAACGTCACCACCAATCACCGACTTCAGCCTTCAAGGGTTAAAAATTTCTGCGATATACTTGCTTCAAGAATGGCATTGCGTCTGAACCAAAGACGTGCTCAACCCTTCCGCTCGCTTGGTCAGTGACCTGGGTCTTTATGTGTCCCTCCGCAAGTAGCCGGTTATATTCACATGCACATATACGGAAGATGAGGATAGCTGGGCGATCGCCGGTAAGTGTGCGGGTCCCGCCAAACGTTGCTGCAGCACTCAAAGCATCCGTGTCATCCACGTCTTTCACCTGGTATGTGAATAGGCTTCCCTTTCGTCCTCCTCTTCCGCCAGAGGAATTACTTCGAGCCGCCTCACTACTCAACCCGTTGACCTCGATGTTATCGGCATGAGTCGAGCTCGTCCCGTGCACAAAATCCATCGAGCCATTGCAGTTGTGGACGAGTACCGGCGTGGCCCCTGCCAGCACATAGTACGTGTGGAGGCCTGCAACGGTGAGGTTGTACGTCTCGTTGGACGCCTCGTACGTGTGAATCGCACCTACAGCAACAGATGCGCCATCGTCGGTCCGGAGGTTCTCGCCCGGCTTGAGGTCTCCAGCGTTCTTCCAGACCTGGTCGGATTCAGACCAGAACGGGTGATGGTCCGTTGTGGTGATGCTCTGCACACCACCGTCGGTCTGGATACTGACGTCCGTGTACTTCTTGTCATCCTCGGTGAAGATGGTGGCAGTGACAGGCCTTTCCCCTGATTCACCGGTTTCCGGGTCGGTGGCTCGCACTTCATCGCCGGTTGCCAGTTGCTCGATCGGCTTGCTGGTTCCGTCTGCGAGCTGCACCTTCGTGCCCGCCACAAAGCTGTCGCACTTGGCGAACAGCCTCGCAAGGAATCCTTCCGCCCTTCGCGCCACCGCGGGCCCCACCGCTCGCACCGCCGTGGCACCCGTTGCCATCGGCGGCAGGGGAGCAAAAATCTCTGCGAGTATGGACTCAATGGCGTTTTCGTCGGATTCAACACCGAACTGCTTGAACGTCCGGTTGGCCTGGTCGCGCACAGAGACACCGAAGAACGAAGCAACCGGGGCCAGCGGCCCCAGCCCCGCGATGTCCGCCATGCCGGCGTAGCCTCGGACCGCGCCCGTCCAGATGTTGGTCCAGGTCGACGGCTTCTTCTTCGCCGTCAGCGTGGTGACACCACCCCTGTTACTGCTCCCCCGGCATTCGCGATCGCGTGAGCAGAGGCGGTAGTTGGATTCTCGTGCGGCGCGCTGGTCAATGCGCCTCTGAGCTACCTCCACCACCTTGCTGGCCTCGGCCTGGAAGCCGCCGTCGCTGTCGCCCTCGAAGTACTTCAGGCCGTCCGGGTCCAGGTTGCTGATGGGGTTGCCGTTGGCGTACGTGTACCCGTTCATCTGGAGCGGGTCGGTGATGTCGATGACCGGGTCGACCGTGATGAAGCGGCCGGTGCTGGCCTCGTATTCGCGGGCGCCGATGTGGGTCAGGCCCGTGGTGTTGTCGTCCGTGCCGGTGCCGAGGAAAGTGCGGTCGCCGGGCCAGCTGGAGGGCTGGGCTCCGCGGGGGTTGCCGTACGGGTCGGATTTGCGGCGGGTGACCGGCTGGCCGGCCTTTTGGTCGACGCTGATGGTCGCGGTGTTGTGGTGGTCGCTCAGCAGGTGCGACAGGGTGTGGCCGGTGGACTTGCCGTTGGTACGGCGGACCGTCGTCGGGGCACCGGGGCTGCTGTAGTAGCGGACGGCGTCCATGGCCTTGCCGGCCTTGTCGACGGTGATCTCGGTTTCACCCAGGTAGAGGGTACGGGCGCTTCCGGTTTCCTTGACGACCCGGTTGCCGGACGCGTCGTAGAGGTAGCCGGTGAGGTTGCCGAAGCTCCACTGCTGCGCCGCCGTGACGGCCGGGCCGGCACACGTGGTGGTGTGCAGGTCGTTGCCCTCGGCGTCACTGCCGTTGGGGACGGTGAGGCACTGGTTGGTGCCGGTGACGAGGGCCTTGTCCGTTTCCCGGTAGGTGAACTTCTGACTCGCCTCGCCCGGCTTGCAGGCCTTCAGGACGGCCTTGCCGTTTTCGGAGGTGAGGCATTTGCCGAGAGCCTGGACGGTGTCGCCGGTGATGCGCCACTGCTGCGGCTTGCTCTCGTTGCAGGAGAGCAGCTGGACGGGGGTGCCGTCGGTGGTGTTGCCGTCCTGGACGTCGAGGCACTTGCCGGAAAGGCCCGTGACCGCGACGGAACCGATGCCGGGACTGGTGGCCGAAAGGAGCTTGCTGCGGCGGTCCCAGTTCAGGGTCTGGGTGTCACCGTCGATGGTGCGGGTCTTGGTGTTGCCCGCCGCGCTGTAGGTGTAGGTGGACAGGGAGTCGACCGAGGAACCAGGCGTCCTGGTGGTCTTGTTGACCTTGGTCAGGGCGTGGGGCTGCTTCTTCGGGTTCGGCAGGGCGCCGCCCGTGATCTCCACGCCGTACGTGTACGTCGTCTCGTCGTCGAGGGCGCTGTTGGTGGGGTCGCGATCGGTCAGCTTGGTGCGGTTGCCCAGGGCGTCGAACTGGTAGTCCTGCCAGTAGGCGTCACCCGGCGTACCCGATCCCACCTCCGTGCGCGCCGGGCCCGCGGGACCGGTGGGGCAGCCTTCCGTCTTGCCCGTCCAGGCTCGGACGAGCTGTCCCATGGCGTCGTAGGTGTAGCACTGACGGTCGACGAGGGCCGGGGACTGCGGGGTGGTGCCGGGGTAGGTGTCGGTGATGGCGGTCGGGTTGCCGACCGAGTCGTACGTGTAGCTGAGGGAAGAGAGGAGATTCGAACCCGAGGTGGCGTCGCGGGTCTCCTTGTGGCTGGTCGCCGAGGCGACCCGTCCGGTGTGGGGGTCGTAGGTGTTCGTCGTCCACACGCGGTTGGGCGCATCGCCGGAGGCGGTGCGCAGGATCTCGCCGTAGGGGCTGTAGACGGTCTCGGCGGTGTACCAGGACAGGCCGGACATGGTCTGCACCATGCCGTCGGCGTTGTAGCGGGTGATCAGCTTCTCGGCGGCGAGACCGCCGATCGTGGCCGGGAGGGTCGTCGACTGGACCTTGCCCGTGGGGGTGTAGGTGGTGCTGTACGCGTAGCTGCCGGCCAGGCCCTTCGTGGTGGGCAGGTCCGGGACGGTGATCCTCGAACCGGTCGGCCGGTACTCGCTGTCGTAGCCGGTGACCTCGGTCTTGTACGAGCCGGCGCCCCACTTGCGGGTGGAGGCGACGGGCTGGCCCTTGCCGCCCGGGAGGGTGTCGTAGGTCCAGGTGGCGATGGGGTCGGCGGTCTCGGAGTCGTCGCGCAGCGCGGTCTTGCGGCCGAGTACGTCGTAGGAGGTGTACTGGGTGACGTTGTCGACGTTGGTCGCCGAGACCTGCTGGTCGAGGTTGTTGTAGGTGAACGTCGACTTGCCCGTGTCGGGGTCTTCGGACGAGGTCATCCGGCCGCGGGCGTCGTGGGTGTAGGTCCAGTTGTTGCCGGCCGTGTCGGTGACCTTGACGAGCTTGCCGCGCACGTCGTAGGTGTAGCCGGTCCTGCTCGACGTGCTGAGATCGGTGGCGGTGTAGTGCTCGATCTCGGAGGTGCGGCCCAGGGCATCGGTCCAGGTCTTGGCGGCTCGGCTGCCGGGCAGCGGCGCCGACCCGGTGGGTGACATCCCGCTGCGGGTCAGGGTCCAGTCGCCGCCGTACTGCGTGAGGGCGGACTGCCGGGCCTCGCCCTTCTCCAGGCTGGTGACGCGCACGGCGCGGCCGAGGCCGTCGTATGCGGTCTGGGTGGAGTTGGGGATCTCGGTGACCGACTTGGGGACGTAGAGCTTCGTGTCCAGCCTGTCTTCTGCGAGGTAGCCGTTGTTGACCTGGCTGACGGTGCCGTTCGCGCTGTGCAGCGTGTCGGTGATCAGGACGGCGCCGCCCGGACCCTCGGTCTTCGACTGGCGAGGACGCAGCATCCCGTCGTAGATCGCGATGGATGTGCTGTAGGTGCCGTTGTCCCTGCGCGCCCGGGAGATGACGGCGGGCGTCCTGAGTTCGGCGATCTGGTATTCGAATGTGTAGGCCGCCGGGTCGGTGGCCTTCTGCGAAGGGGTCCGGACCTCGATGCTCCGGCCGAGCTCGTCGTAGACCGTGGTGACCTTGCGGCCGTTCGCGTCGGTCGCCTCCAGGACGCTGCCGCGGGCCGGGTCCACCTTGGTCGTCACCGTGTGCCCGAGGGCGTTGGTCGCCGTGGTGGAGAACGCGGGCCCGGTCGCGGGGCTGTAGGTGACGCTGGACGGGTTGCCCGCCGCGTCGTACGTCTTGACGGCGCGGCCGAGCGCGTCGTACTCGGTGCGGCCGGACGTCGTCCAGCCCGTACCGGCCGCGTCGGTGCTGTCGACCTGGTACGGGAGACCCTTGGTCGGTGCGGCGCCGAAGGCGTTCACCGCGTCGAAGGAGGTACGGGTGGCGCTGAGGCGGGTTCCGGCCTCGACGCCGCCGCCTGCGCAGTCACCGGTCGTCGTGATGACCTCGGACTGCAGGCCGATCAGGTTGTTCGCCGGGTTGTGGACGTACTTGGGCTTGGTGCAGGACTGCTTGACGGTGGTCCAGCCGGTGCCCTTGTTCTCCAGTACGTCCGTCTGCGTGGTTTTGGGGAGACCGTATGCCTCCTTGCCCTCGTAGGTGTTGAGGGTCCTCTCCATACGGGCTTTGCCGCCGCTGACGGACTGGATGTCGTCGGTCCGGGCGACCCCCGTCTGGTAGGCGATCAGATCGCTGGTGTCGGTCCTCTTGCGCCTGGCCGTCTCCATGCTTCGCGGCCAGGTCAGCTCGCGGCTTTCGACGCTGCCGCCGGCCTTGGTGTAGGTGATGGTCTCGGCGACCTGCCCCTGGTACTGGCGCAGGTCTTCGCCCAGGTCGTCCGTTCCCGAGGAATCCTTGACGGTGACCTTGGCGGTATCAGTGGACAGACCGCGGAAGTACCGCTTGCGGGTCTGTCCCTGCTCCGTCGCGGTGGCCTTGCCGGCGTTCGCGGTCTCGCCCGTGGTGGTGGTGACGCTGGCGTAGCCGCGCCACTGGCTGTACGTGCGCCGATCGGGCTTGGTGAACTCGTCGTCCTCCTTGGCCCAGGCGGCGTCCTCGTACGTGTAGCTGGTCTTGACGTCAGGACGCTGCGCCACCCGGTCCTTCTCGACCACGCCGTCCACGACGTACTTGTTGAACAGCTCGACCGGCGGGACCTTGTCCGGGTCCAGTCCCGTGTCCGCGGACCAGTACACGGGGAAGCAGCGCGTGGTGTTCTTCGCCAGATCGGGAACGCTCGTCCCCTTCGCGCACGGGGCGGAGTAGTCGACCACGATCTCGCCACCGGTCTCGGTGAGGATGGTCTCCACCCGGAGCCTGTCGAAGTCCGGTGCGGCGTCGGGCTTCCCGTTGGCGTCGGCCTTGAGAACACGGTTGGGCATGTCGACCGCGTTGGCCTTGAAGGAGACCGGGGGCAGCGAGACGCCGATGGTGCTGTCCTTGGAGCCGTAGGCGGTCCGGGTGACGGATTCGAGCCACAGCGGGGGGCTGGTGTCCGTACGGTGCTTGGGCAGCGACTGCTTCAGGGCCCACTGGTCGACCTTGGTCAGTGCGGTCGAGCCCTCGGTACGCTGACCGTAGGTGGTGACCCGGTCCAGACGCACGCGCGACCAGAACGTCGGGGAGAACGACTCGCAGACCGCCGCGTCCATCTTGCAGTTCAGCGAGGCGGGGGTGTCGTACCAGCCGATTCCGTTCTTGGAACCGAACAGGGAGTCGGCACAGGAGACGTTCCTCTCCTCGAAGCACCGCTGCTCCACCCCGAATTCGACCCGGCCGGCAGGGGCACCGGCAAGGTTGTCGGCGCGGAGGCCGTAGAGGATACGAGTGGGGTAACCACCGCGGATGTATCCGACCTTGGCGCGGTCCTTCTCGTTGACCTTCTCGTTCCTGGCGTAGCGGTTCTCTTCCTTCACCCAGTCGATGATCATGGCATTGCCGTGGATGTCCTCGACGTAGTCGAGGTTCCAGCGCCAGGCCTGGGCGCAGGAGGAGTTCGCGTAGGCCGACTGGTAGCAGGGCTCGCCGGGGTGGTTGCCGAAGACGGGGACGGTGAAGACGGAGTCGGTCACGGTCTTCGGCGACGAGCCGTCCCCGTGGGTGCCGACGCTGTGGCGCCCGTAGTGGTAGCGCATGCCGTCACGCGTGGTGACGACCCAGTACTCGCCGTCCTTCGCGCCGTTGCCGCTGCCGGTCTTCAACTCGACCTTGGAACCGTCGTCCGTGGCGGGGACCCAGGCACCGCTCACGGCGTCGTGGACGAGCTCGGTCGTCGACCCGTTGAGGGACAGCACGACGTTGTCCCCGGCCCAGCACAGGTCGCCCTTCTTCTTGTCCGTGGCGTTGTCGTTGTTCGGCTTGCCGCTCGACGTGGCCTTCAGGTCGTCGGAGCAGGACCGGTAGCGGCGTTCCACGAAACCGGGGTTGTAGTCCCAGCCGTCGCCGATCCAGGACGCCTGACCGTTCGTCACGGACGTCCGGCCGTCCACCGCCTGCGAGGAGTACGAGAACGCGATGGACGGGGTGGGGCCCGCCGGAGCCCGGGGCACCGTCAGCGGGTAGGTCCAGGAGAAGCCACCCCCACTGCCACCAGCGGTCCATGAGCCCGACGGCGAGAGGGAGGTGGCCTTGTACGAGCCACCCGCGCCCGCCGCTCCGTCGGAGGCGACGACGGCCATGGCGCCCGCGGCGCCGCCGGTGCTCATGGTCTGCATGCCCTGAACGGGGGTCGCCGCCGGGTCGAGGGTCGCGATGACCTTCTTGCCACCGGCATCGTTCGAGCTCGGAACGTCCACGGACACCGAGCATTCGGGCAGTTCGGGGTGATCGAGGAAGCACGCGGGGTACTGCCGCAGCTTCAGGCGCGAGGCCCACTCGGTGCCGTACAGGTCCTGGAACTTCGAGTAGTCCAGAGCGACGTCGACCGGGTTCACGGCGTCGACCGGCGGCGTGATTTTGATCATCGCGCCGTCCACACCGGCGGCTTCGGTCTTCGCGCGGCCTTCGACGGCCGCCGACCAGGTGCCCGTCGGTGCGGTGCCCGTCCCGGGGACCTTGCCGATGCTGACCGGCAGGGAGCCGACCTGGACGAAGTCGGCGGTGGGGACAGGCGCCAGCGGGATGGTGGCGGAGGCCTCCGCGGGTGGCGCCACGGCGGTCGGCGTGTACTCCTCCAGCGGCCTCGGCGGATCACCGGCCCATCGGCCGAGCGCGTCCATGGCCGCCTGGTCGGGCTTGGCCTTGAGGTCCTTCTGGAGCCCCGGCAGCTCGACGCCACTGCGGTCGCCCGGTGGTGCCGCCCAGGCATCGGCAGGCAGAAGAGTTGCGACCCGTCACGGACAGCGTGACGCCGATACGCCCGGCGAGGCGCGCGCGCCAGGCGCGCGCCTTTCTGTTTCCGGGCAGGCGGAAATTGTTCGCCGAGAACGGCGACATGTGGACCCCCCCCACGCTCTGCCGCCACGGCAAAGGCACATGGCAGGCAGGAAACTGACAATTAGCGACTGATTCTGTGGTCGGCGGAGATGAAAAGCCATAGTTCCGGGAATCAGTGTGGGCTTTGTCACCTTGCCGGGTGTATACCGTGGGGTAATCGACGCAAATCACCCCCTAACGACCCTCTCGGCAGGCGGATTTACGGGTGAAGATGTCAGAGGGATGGTTCATGCTCGGCTGGCATGTCCTTCGCCTGAAAGGCGGTGGCGGAACCAACCGTTCACGTTATTCAAGCCAATGTCCTAAATCATTTGGTGAGTGCCGAGGGCTGCCTTTTCAGGCGCCCGAGGGGGGAGAAGTACGTCGTGTCTGTCAGTGATTCCGCGGGCGAAAGTCCGCCAACAGGGGCCGGGTCGGCGGAGGTCCCCGCACCCGCGCGTCGGTGGTACGGGCGCCGGCGTGCCCTCGGGGGTCTGGCCGTGCTGCTGGCCGCCGCCGTCGCGGTGCCGGTCGGTGTGCACGTGACCGGCGACGGGAAGCCGCAGAGCCGGTCGGGCGAGGACACTCCGATCGCCGAGCCGCAGGCGCGGCGGATGGCCGAGGAGTCCGGCAAGGAGGTCGAGGTCACGGCCGCGCGCAGCGCCAACACCACGACCTGGGCGCAGCCTGACGGGTCGTTCCGCAAGCAGATCTTCAGTGCGGCCTTCCGTGCCCAGGTAGGCGGCGGGTGGAAGCCGATCGACACCTCTCTGGAGCGGGTGGAGGGCGGCTTCGCGGCCAGGGCCGTCAACGGCCGTGTCTTCTTCAGCGGGGGGTCGCAGGAGCAGGCGGGCGGCGGAGAGCGGGCCGCACGTGGCGCGAACCGGGTGGCGTTACGGCAGGATGCGCCCGGTGAAGTGTGGACCGAGCTGGTCCGGTTGAACACCGGCGGCCACGACATGAGCGTCAGCTGGCCCGGCGTCCTTCCCGAGCCCGTCGTCGACGGTCCGCGCGCCCTGTACGAGGACGTCCGTCCCGGGATCGACCTGGTGATGACCGCCCAGGACGGCGGCTACTCGCACCTGCTGGTCGTCAAGGACAAGCAGGCCGCGGCCGATCCGCTGCTGGGGCAGCTCAGGTACCGGCTGAAGAGTCCCGACATGACGTTCCACCTGGACGACGCGTCGGACGCACTGAGTGTCCGGGACGCCAAGGGCGAGGAGATCGCGGGCTCGCCGACGCCGATGATGTGGGACTCCAGCGGCAAGGTCGCCACCACCGACGACAGGCCGGCCTGGAAGCCCGGCGGTGTCGCGAAGCAGCACCCGACGCTGGCCCTGTCCGGACTGGCCGGTGCGGAAGGCGCGCGACTGAAGCCCGTCGCGGCGGCGCTCGCCGACGACGCGCTGTCCCTCACCCCGGACAATGCGCTGCTCAACGCTCCCGAAACGGTCTATCCGGTCTTCATCGACCCGTCTTTCAAGGGGCACAAGCACGCCTGGACCCTCCTTTACAAGACGGAGAAGGATTCCAGCTTCTACAACGGGCAGAACTACAACGCGAGCGGCACGAACGAGGCCCGCGTCGGGTATGAGTCGTCGAGCGGCGGCACTTCTCGTTCCATTTTCAACTTCGACTTCGGGAGTCAGCTCCAGGGCTCCGAGATAATCTCGGCGAGGGTCCGGGCGCTGCAGACCTATTCGTGGTCGTGTGACAGCAAGCAGATGCTCATTTTCTCGACCCCGTACATCACGTCGTCGAGTACCTGGAGGAACACGGACAACGCGGCGTACTGGGGACGGGTGGTCGCCTCGGAATACGCGGGGTACGGCTACAACAGCTCCTGCCCCGACAACTGGATCGCGCCCGATATCAAGGGGCTCGTCTCCGAAGCCGCCACCGCCGGCTGGGGGGCGCTGTCCCTCGGTTTCGCCGCCCCGAACGAGTCGGACTCGTACTTCTGGAAGAAGTTCATCGCCAACGGCGAGACCGCCCCGTACATCGAGGTCGTGTACAACTCGCGCCCGGACACCCCGATCGCGGCGAACATGCAGACCTTCCCCGGCGGTCCGTGCCTGACGAGCTGGCCCGGGACCGGTATCGGCAAGACGAACGTGACCTTCCAGGTCAAGGGCACCGACCGCGACGGCAACCTCGACAGGGTCCAGGTCGAGGTGTGGAGCGCCGCCGGCGGCCCGCCGGTCTTCGACCAGTGGTTCCCGCCCAACAGCGACGGCGTCGTCACCGCCGAGGTGCCCTGGAACACCTTCACCGACGGCCAGACCTACTACTGGCTCTCCCGCGCCACCGACAAGGACGGCGCGTGGTCCGGCAGCGGACCGCACGAATCCGGCAGCGGGGCCTGGTGCACCTTCACCGTCAGCCACACCGTCCCGCCGAACCCGGCCGTCTCCTCCGCCGCCTTCCCGCCGCAGGGCGACGACTTCAACGACTGGAGCACCGAGCCCGCCAGCACACCGGGCCAGAGCTTCACCATCAAGGGCAACGGCGCCAAGGCGGAGGACATCCGCGAGTTCCAGTGGAGCCTGAACCGGCCCTCCTTCGACCAGAAGGCCGTGCCCGCTGCCGGCAGCGATACGGCCTCCGTACCGCTCCAGGTGGACACCTCCGGTCCGAACGTCCTCTACGTCCGCACCGTCGGCAAGTCCGGCAACGTCTCCGCCCAGAGCACCTACGGGTTCCTCGTCAGGCCCAGGCCCGGCCAGGACAAGCCCGGCGACGTCACCGGAGACGGCAACCCCGACCTCCTGGCCATCGACAAGGACGGCAACCTGCGCACCTACGCGGGCGACAGCGTCGGTGACACCGACGCCTACATCCCCGGCGCGGTCGAGAACGGCAAGCCAGTGGCACCCGGCTACTGGAAGGACCCGGCCACCGGCCAGTCCGCGCTCATCGGGCACGCCACCGACTGGTACCCGGGCGACGGCATCACCGACCTGATCGCGCGGATGCCCGACGGCAAGCTCTACATCTACCCCGGCACGGGCACCGGCCAGTTCGACGTCGGCCGCCGCATGCAGATGCAACTCCCCCTCAGTGCGCCGGACCCGTCGGTCTTCCGGCAGATCGTCGTCACCGAGGACGTCGACGGCGACGGCCTGGGCGACATGTTCGCCCTGGACGCCGACGGCTTCTGGGCCTTCTCCGGATACACCGGCTCCAGCTTCGCCTCGTACAAGAAGATGGCCACCGGCTGGGCCGGCCGCGACATCGTCGGCGTCCGGGACGTCTCCGGTGACAAGGTCCCGGACCTGATCTTCCGGGACAACACCAACGCCAACCGGGGCCTCGCCCTGCGCAAGGGCAAGCCCGGCGTCAACGGCGGGGCCGACCTCGCGTCCCTGGAGTCGAAGGCGAACGCCGAGGGCGGCGAGGACTACACCTACGCCACCACCGGCTGGGGCAGGGCCGCCTACCCGAAGGTCCTCGGCACCCCCGACGCCAACGGTGACGGCATCCCCGACATCTGGGCCGTCGGGAACAACGAGAACCAGTGGATCTTCCAGGGCGGAACCAGCACCGTCGGCGCCCCCATGGGCCGTGACGAGGACGGCTGGAACTCCTTCCTGACCATCGGGTAGTCAGGACGAACAGCGGTGACCGCGGGCGCCCTGCCGGGAGACCACTCCCGGCAGGGCGCCCGTCTTTTCCTGCGGATCCGTGGGAAACGCCAGGTCGGATTCCTGCCAGCGGTGGGGGGTGGAGGCGGATTTCATTGAACCCGCAACCAATTGATGCGGGAGGAAGCTCATGGACAGCAACAACGGCACCGTGGTTCTGGTGACCGGTGGAAGCCGGGGCATCGGGGCGGCCGTCGCTCTGCGGCTCGCCGAGGACGGGGCCGACGTCGCGATCACCTACGTCAGCGACGCGGAGGCGGCGGCCGAGGTCGTGGGGAAGGTCGAGGCGCTCGGGCGGCGGGCCGTCGCGCTGCGGGCCGATGCGGGGAACGCCGCCGAGGTCGCGAACGCCGTCGGGGAGACCGTTCGGCGGTTCGGGCGGCTCGACGTGCTGGTGAACAACGCCGGTGTGGGTCTGCTCGGGCCGCTCGCGGAGCTGACCCCGGCCGACGTGGAGCGCGTACTCGCGGTCAACGTGCGCGGGGTGTTCCACACGACGCAGGCCGCCGCCGCCCACCTCGGATCCGGCGGGCGGATCATCACCATCGGCAGCTGCATGACCCAGCGGGTGCCCGGTCCGGGCGGGACGCTCTACGCCATGAGCAAGTCGGCGCTGATCGGGTTCAACAGGGCGCTCGCCCGGGAGCTGGGCGAGCGCGGGATCACCGTGAACCTCGTGCACCCGGGGCCGGTGGACACGGACATGAACCCGGCGGACGGACCCTACGCGGCTTCGCAGGCGGCCCTGACGGCACTCGGGCGGTTCGGTGCGGCGCGGGAGGTGGCGGCCGTGGTGGCCTTCCTCGCGGGTCCGGAGGCGTCGTACGTGACGGGGGCGGAGTTCGCGGTGGACGGGGGGCACGCCGCGTAGCCCTCCTCGGGCGTGCGGGGCCCTCGCCGGGCGTGCGGGGCCCTCGCCGGGCGTGCGGGCGGGTTCCGGGGCCGGGCCCGTCGACGGGCGGGTGCGGCCCGCCTGCACGGGGCTCCGCCCCGGACCCCGCGCCTCAAACGCCGGCGAGGCTGAAACAGAGCACCCGGAGCCGGACCCGTCGGCGAGGCTGGATTTGGCCTGGACCCCGCGTCTCAAACGCCGGTGAGGCTGGATTCGGCCCGGACCAGGGGCTGGAACGGGCAGCAGCCCGCCCCGGGGGTGTCGGCCCCCGGGGCGGGCTGTACGCAGCGGCCGGTCAGCCGCCGAGTTCCTGGTGGCGGGCGGTCAGGGCCGCGGCGCCGGACTCCGTCAGGGAACCGAACAGGCGCAGGCGGGAGAAGCCGCCGTCCGGGAAGATGTCGATCCGGACGTGCGTGCCGACCGCCGGGGCGTCCAGGACGAAGCGGTGGTTCGTGTCGGGCTGCAGGCGGGTGCGCGGCAGGAACTCCGTCCACTCGCCCTCCTCCCCGGTCTTGACCGACAGGGAGGCCCAGCCGGCCGAGTTGCCCTTGAGGTACGCGGTGTCGATCTCGACGGCGCGGATCTCGGACTCGGCGACGAGCTGGTAGCGGATCCAGTCGTTGCCGTTGTCGCGGCGGCGCGCGGTCTCCCAGCCGTCGTCCATCTTGCGGGAGCGGCCCGGGTTGATGGTGTTGGTGGGCGGGGAGTAGAAGCGGTTGGAGGCGTCCTGGACGGAGCCGCCGTTCTCCAGGGCCGCCACGTCGAAGGAGCCGAGCGCGTCGAGCCACTTCGGGTCGGGCAGGACCTCGCCGTAGACGCGCAGGCGGGCGATGCCGCCGTCGGGGTGCTGGTTGACGCGCAGGTGGGTGAAGCGCTGCTCCACGTCCACCTCGAAACCGTTGGCCGCGTGGCCGCCGACCGGGGTGCGGGCGACGATCGTCGTCCACTTCACGTCGTCGCCCTGGAGCTCCTCCGGGGTCGGCGCGAGGGCGCCCGCCCAGTTGGTGGCCTCGACGGAGACGGCCTGCGGCATGTTGCCGCGGAAGTGGGCGGTGTCGACGACGATGCCGCGGATGACGCCGGGGGCGCCCAGGCGTACGAGCGCCCAGTCGTGGTCCTCGGCGGTCGGCCAGGGCTGCGTGGCGGAGACGCCGCGGCGGCGGCGGGTCTCCCAGCCGTCCATGACCTTGCCCTTGTGCCCGAAGTCCTCGGGGTCGAAGTGCGCGGCCTCGGAGATCAGGAGGTTCTCGCGCTGGGCGAAGAACTCGTCGTTGGCGGCGATGACACCGGCGCCCAGCTCACGGGCGGCGAGGTTCGCGTACTGGGTGAACGGGAAGTCCGCGGTGCGGTAGTCCGCGTACGGGTCGCCGCCTCCGTACGGGTTCGCGTTGCCGGTGAAGGAAGGAATCGCCACTGTCAGTTCTGCCTTTCGAGGAGGAGGCCCGTGGGCTCGGTCGGGGTGCCGTGGTCGGCGATCTGCGTGCCGCGCAGCCAGGTGGACTTGACGACGCCGTGCAGGGTCTTGCCCGCGTACGCCGTGACCTGGTTGCGGTGGTGGAGCTCGGCCGGGTCCACAGTGAACGTTTCTTCGGGGGCGAGCACGGCGAAGTCGGCGTCGCGGCCGGCCTCGATCGCGCCCTTCTGCGCCAGCCCGGCGAGGGCGGCCGGGGCGGCGGACATCCAGCGGACGACGTCCTCCAGGGTCCGGCCGCGGCGGCGCGCCTCGGTCCAGATGGCGGGAAGGCCCAGCTGGAGGGAGGAGATGCCGCCCCACGCGGTGGAGAAGTCGCTGGTCTTCAGGTCCGCGGTGGAGGGCGAGTGGTCGGAGACGATGCAGTCGATGGTGCCGTCGGCGAGCGCGTCCCACAGGAGGTCCTGGTTGGCGGCCTCGCGGATGGGCGGGCAGCACTTGAACTCGCTGGCCCCGTCCGGCACTTCCTCGGCCGTGAGGGTGAGGTAGTGCGGGCAGGACTCGACGGTGATCTGCACGCCCTCGGCCTTGGCGGCGGCGATCAGCGGCAGCGCGTCGGAGGACGACAGGTGCAGCACGTGCACGCGGGCGTTCAGCCGCTTGGCCTGGGCGATCAGGTTGCCGATCGCGGTGTTCTCGGCGTCGCGCGGCCGGGAGGCGAGGAAGTCGGCGTACTTGGGGCCCGGGACGACGGGGGCGGCGTCCAGGTGGTGCGGGTCCTCGGCGTGCACGATCAGCAGGCCGCCGAAGCCGGTGATCTCGGCGAGGGAGGTGGCCAGCTGCTCCTGGTCGAGCTCGGGGAACTCGTCCACGCCCGAGGGCGACAGGAAGCACTTGAAGCCGTAGACGCCGGCGTCGTGCAGCGGGGCCAGGTCCTTGACGTTGTCCGGCAGGGCGCCGCCCCAGAAGCCGACGTCCACGTGCGCCTTGGCGCGGGCGACCTCCTGCTTGACGCGCAGGTTGTCGACCGTGGTGGTCGGCGGGAGGGAGTTGAGCGGCATGTCGAGGATGGTGGTGATGCCGCCGGCCGCGGCGGCGCGGGTGGCCGTCCAGAAGCCCTCCCACTCGGTGCGGCCGGGGTCGTTCACGTGGACGTGGGTGTCGACCAGGCCGGGCAGCAGGACGTCGTCTCCGAAGTCCTCCAGCCGGGCTCCGGCCGGGACCTCGGCCTCGTACGGCAGCACGGCCGCGATCTTCCCGCCGGCGACGGCCACCGAGGCGGCGCGCGTCCCCTCGGGGGTGATGACGCGCGTCGAGCGCAGTACCAGTTCCACAGCCACGTCGGCCACCGAACCTCCCCATCCACTTCCACAGAGCGAAATTCAACGTTCTGTTGACGGAGTCTTCCCGGCGATCCGTACCCAGTCAAGAGCGTCCGGACGGAGCACTGACACACCAGGACCGCAATTGGATGTTTCCACAGGATGGAATTAAGATTTCGCTATACAGAATGTAGCTACCACCACCGGGAACCGGGCGGATAACTTCCGGAGGACGTCCGCCACCAGGACAAACCCTCTCTGACCGGCGGAGACGACCTTGGCCCCGGCACTGGGGCCGACGCCGACCGCCGGGTAGGCTGCTCCCTTGCCTGCCAGCACCGAAAGGACCGCGCCGTGCCGACGTCCAGCGCCAGCACCACCGACGCTTCCTCGAAGACCCCTGCCGCCAGCGGTGGCGTCCAGTCTCTTGAGCGCGCCTTCGACCTGCTCGAACGCATGGCCGATGCCGGGGGCGAGGTCGGCCTCAGCGAGCTCTCCGCCGCCAGCGGTCTGCCTCTGCCCACGATCCACCGCCTGATGCGCACGCTGGTGGCGTGCGGCTACGTACGCCAGCAGCCCAACCGACGGTACTCCCTCGGCCCCCGTCTGATCCGCCTCGGCGAGTCCGCGTCGCGCCTGCTCGGTACCTGGGCCCGCCCCTACCTCGCCCGCCTGGTCGAGGAGACCGGGGAGACGGCGAACATGGCCCTCCTCGACGGCGACGAGATCGTCTACGTCGCCCAGGTGCCGTCCAAGCACTCCATGCGCATGTTCACCGAGGTCGGCCGCCGGGTGCTGCCGCACTCCACCGGTGTGGGCAAGGCGCTCCTCGCCCACACCCCGGCCGACGAGGTACGCGCCCTGCTGGCCCGCACCGGGATGCCGGCGGCGACCGAGAAGACCATCACCACGCCCGAGGGCTTCCTCGACGCGCTGGAGCAGGTCCGCAAGGTGGGCTACGCGGTCGACGACAACGAGCAGGAGATAGGAGTCCGCTGCCTCGCCGTGTCGGTGCCGAACTCGCCGACCGCCGCCGCGATCTCCATCTCCGGTCCGGCGGGCCGGGTCACGGAGGCCGTCGCCGAGTCCTTCGTGCCGATCCTGCAGGGCGTGGCCGCCGAGCTCTCGGTCGCCCTGGCCAACCAGAGCCCCTCGTAGGTCCGCGCAGACGTACGAAGGCCCCGGCCGACCCCGCTTCGGAGGGGCGGCCGGGGCCTTTCCGTACGCCAGTGGGCCGCTGCACCAGTACGCCGCGACGCCGCGGTGCCGCTCGCCGCAGTGTCGCTCAGGCCCTCGGCACCGCGGCCGGGTCCGCCGCCGTGGCCGGGCTCGGCGTCAGCCTGCCGTCCGTCATCGTCGCCGTACGGTCCATCCGTTCCAGGTGCGCGTGGTCGTGCGTGACCAGCACCGTGGCCGTGGAGCGCTCCCGGGTCAGGGTGACCAGCAGGTCGAGCACGGCCGCCCCGCGCTCGTGGTCGAGCGCGCTGGTCGGCTCGTCGACCAGCAGCACGGCGGGCTCGTTCATCAGGGCGCGGGCGATGTTGATCCGCTGCCGCTGGCCGCCGGAGAGCTGGTGGGGGCGCTTGTCGGCCTTCTCGGCCAGGCCCACCGCGTCCAGCAGCTCCAGCGCCCGCCCGCGCACGGCACGCGCGGGGCGGCCGGAGAGGTGCGCCATGACCTGGAGCTGTTCGGCGGCGGTCAGCGAGGCCAGGAGGTTGGGCTGCTGGAAGACGATGCCGATCTTCTCCCGGCGCAGGGCCGACTTCTCGGCGGGGCCGAGCTCCGTGGTGTCCCGGCCCGCGACCACCACCCGGCCGGAATCCGGGGTGACGAGGGTGGCGGCGACCGCGAGCAGGCTGGACTTGCCGGAGCCGGAGGGGCCGATGACCGCCGTCAGCGTGCCGGCGGGCACCTCCAGGCTCACCCCGTCGAGGGCGGTGAGCCGGTGCTCGCCGTCGGGGTAGGTCAGCGTGACGTCGTGGACGAGCAGGGTCATCGGGCGCTCCCGAGGGCGGTCAGCGGGTCGACGGCGGTGATCCGCCGGATGGACAGGGCAGCGCCCAGAGCGCCGAGCAGGATCATGACCGCGGCGGGAACGAGCACGGTGGCGGCGTCCAGGACGAACGGGACGGGGCCGCCGCTGATCAGCGCGCCGAAGCCGGCGGCGAGCGCGGTGCCCAGCCCGGTGCCGAGGGCGAGCATCACGACGGCCTGGCCGAGGGCGTCCTTCAGGAGGTACGGGGTGGAGGCACCCAGTGCCTTCAGGACGGCGATGTCCCCGCTGCGCTGGATCGTCCACACGGTGAAGAACGCGCCTATGACCAGGGCGGAGATGGCGAACAGGAAGCCGCGCATCAGCTGCAGCGAGCCGTTCTCGGCCTGGTACGAGCCTATGGCGCCCAGCGCCTCGTCGACGGTCTGCGCCCTGGTGGCGGCCGCCCTGTCCGCCGCGCCGAGGTCCACGCCGTCGCCGGCGGAGACGGCGACGACGGTGGCGAGGGTGTCGAGGGAGGTGCCGGGGTTGCCGACGCGCTGCCAGTCGTTCAGGTCCATCCAGACGACCGGGGTGTGGCTGTAGGCGGCGGTCCCGGAGACGCCCGCCACGGTCAGCTCCAGCGGGCCGATCTTGAGCTTGGCCCCGGCGGTCAGGCCGCCGAGCTCCTTCGCGGCCTTCTCGGTCAGGACCGCCTGGCCCTGGGTGAGGCCTGCGTTCCGCGGTGCGAGCCCCCCGGCGGAGGCCACCCCGAAGGCCGAGACCGCGGCGGTGCGCTCACCCGAGACGGCGTTGGTGGTGCGGATGCCGAGCGGCTCGGCCGCCTTCACCCCGGGCTGTTCGCGCCAGGCCAGCCAGGCGGGCTCGGCCACCTGGGAGTTGGTGAAGGACACCTTCTGGTCCCCGGCGGGCGCGGCGAAGGCCAGATGGGTGGCGGGCAGACCGGTGACGGCCGAGATGTTCTCCCGGGCCAGGCCTGAGGTGAGCCCGGACAGCAGGCCCACCAGCAGGGTGATGAGCAGCACGACCGAACCCATGAGGGCGAAGCGGCCCTTCGCGAACCGTAGATCTCTCCATGCGACGAACATGTCCCCCACCTTGGTGTTCCGCGTGGACACAAGGCATCGCGCCACAGTAGTGATCCTCGTATCGAAGGGTGCGTCCGGACATCAAACTTTCGGTTGACCGGGTCCGGTCCGTCCCCACTTACGCTGGTCCGGACATGACTGCTCCCGTTTCCTCCGCTCCCCCCGCTCCGACCGCTCCCCCGGCCCGTCCCGCCACCCGTGCCCTGACGCCCGTGTCCAAGGTGCTGCGGCTGTGCCTGCACGCGCTGCTCTTCGGCCTGCTCGCGCTCGCCGCCACGCGGGCCGTCACCGACTCCGCGCCCCGGGCCGGCTGGGTGATCGCGGCCTGCGCGGTGCTCGCCGCCGTCTACGCGGGCGGCGTACGGGCCCCCGCCGTGCACAGCTCGCCGCGCGCCGGGGCGCTGTGGCTGGCGGGGCTCGGCGCGGCATGGGCGGCGCTGCTCGTGGTCTGCCCCGACGGGCTGTGGATCGCGTTCCCGCTGTACTTCCTGGAGCTGCACCTGCTGCGGCTGCGCTGGGGGGTCACGGCCGTCGCGGCCACCGCGTGCGCGGCCATCGCCGGATTCCTCGCGCACAGCAGCGCGGTGACCCCCGGGGCCTTCCTCGGGCCGTTGCTGGGCGGAGCGGTGGCGGTGGCGACCGTACTGGGCTACCAGGCGCTCTACCGCGAGAGCGAGCGCCGCCGGGAGCTGATCGAGGAGCTGATCACCACCCGGGCGGAGCTGGCCGCGGCCGAGCGGGGCGCGGGGATCCTGGCCGAGCGGGAGCGCCTCGCCCGGGAGATCCACGACACCCTCGCCCAGGGGCTGTCCTCCATCCAGCTGCTGCTGCGGGCGGCCGAGCGGGCACTGCCGGAGGGTGCCCCGGCGCTCGCGCACATCGGGCAGGCCCGGGAGGCGGCCCAGGAGAACCTCGCCGAGGCGCGTCGTTTCGTACGGGCCCTCACCCCGCCGGACCTGGAGCGCGGGTCGCTGGCGGCCGCGCTGGAGCGGCTGTGCACGGGGGTTCCGGGACCGCGCGTGCGGTTCTCGCTGGTGGGCAGCCCGCGGGTGCTGCCGACCCCCTACGAGGTGGCCCTGCTGCGGATCGCGCAGTCGGCGCTGGCCAATGTGGTGCGGCACGCGCGGGCCGGGCGCGCCGAGATCACCCTGACGTTCATGGACGCCTCGGTCACCCTGGACATCGTCGACGACGGGCACGGCTTCGACCCGGCGTCCGCGTCACCGGGTCCGGCGGGCTCCGGCGACGGCGGCTTCGGGCTGCCGGCGATGCGCTCGCGCGCCGAGACCCTGGGCGGGCTGTTCACCGTGGAGTCCGACCCGGGCCAGGGCACCGCCGTGGCCGTCACCCTGCCGCTGCCCCTCGAAAACCTCGAAAACGCCGAAACCCTCGGACACGTCGCACACGGCGCACACGTCGCACACGTCGGACAGGTCGAGAACACGGTGCACGCGCAGCGCCCGGACGCCGTGGAGGCACTGTGACCATCCGTCTCCTGCTCGCCGACGACCACCCGGTGGTCCGGGCCGGGCTGCGCGCCGTGCTGGACACCGAACCGGACTTCGCGGTGGTGGCCGAGGCGGCGACCGCCGAGCGGGCGGTGGAGCTGGCCGCCCGTGAGCCGGTGGACGTGGTGCTGATGGACCTCCAGTTCGGTCCCGGTCCCGGGATGCACGGCTCCGAGGCGACGGCCCTGATCACCGCCCGGCCGGGCGCGCCCCGGGTGCTGGTGCTGACCACGTACGACACGGACGCGGACATCCTGGCGGCCGTGGAGGCGGGTGCCTCCGGCTACCTGCTCAAGGACGCCCCGCCGGAGGAGCTCGCGGCGGCCGTACGGACGGCCTCGGCGGGCCAGTCGGCACTGGCCCCGGCGGTGGCGCTGCGCCTGATGGACCGGATGCGGACCCCGGCGGAGGCGCTGACGAAGCGTGAGCTGGAGGTGCTGCAGCTGGTGGCGGACGGCCTGTCGAACCAGCAGATCTCCAAGGAGCTCTTCCTCAGCCAGGCCACCGTCAAATCCCACCTGGTGCACATCTACGCCAAGCTCGGCGTCGACTCCCGCACCTCGGCGGTCGCGACGGCCGCCGTACGCCGGCTGATCCGCACCCCCTAGCGGGGGTCTGCCCCAGGGCGGAGAGGCCGGGCAGCAGGCGGGTGCCGGGGTGCGGGGCGGCGGGAACATCGGGGTGTCCGATCGTCCGGTTCCCGCAGCGAGAGCGAGCCCATGATGCCTGTCACCTCCACCCCCGCGCGCCGGGCGGCACGGCGCCCCGCCGCCGGCCCCCCGCCCGCCGCCGTGCGGGCCGCCTTCGCGCTCTGGGTCACCGCCGTGGCCGCGGGCGCCTTCGAGACCGCGCTGATGGTGGGCCGGGATCCGGCCGAAGGCTTCGGCGTGGGCCTGGCGGTGCGGCTGGTGGTGTTCACCACCGCCCTGCTGGTCGCCGTACGCATGCGCCGCGGCGCCGGCTGGGCCCGGATCACCCTGGCGATCGGCCTCGGGGTCCTCGGCACCGCCTCGCTGGTGGTCGAACCGCTCGGGTACCTCCTCGACGGCGGGTCCCTCGCCGACGCGCTCGCCCGCGCGGACGCCCTGGAGCGGGTCTTCCTCGTCAGCCGGACGGTCCATCTGGCGGCCGTGCTGACGGCGGTGGTGCTGATGTTCCGCCCGGCGGCGAACCGGTACTTCCGCGCGGCCGCGTAAGGGCCCCGCAGGAGCGCCCCTCACGCCACCCAGTACGGCCGGTCCACCGACGACGGCAGCGGGATCCCGTCGTGGAAGGCGGTCGCGAGGCGGTGGATCCCCTCGTCGAGCCGGTCGGCGGGGAGCGTGTACGGGATCCGCAGCCGGTGTTCGAAGGTGCCCGGGTCCACCCCGAAGCGCGCGCCGCGGCCGATGTGCACCCCGGCCGCGGCGGCCCGCTCGGCCAGGGCGGAGCTGACCGGCTCGCCCAGGTCGACCCAGAGCGAGAGGCCGCCCGGCGGGACCTGCCAGGACCATTCCGGGGTGTGCCGCCGGAGGGCCTGCACCAGGGCCTCCCGCTGGATCCGCAGCTGCGCCAGCCGTGCGGGCAGCTCCCGGTCGAGGCCGTCCAGCAGCGGGAGCGCGACCAGCTGGTCGAGCACCGAGCCGGTCATGTCGGCGGAGACCCGTACGGCCGTCAGCTCGGTGATCATCTTCGCGGTGGCCCGGATCCACCCCACCCGCAGCCCGCCCCAGTGCGTCTTGCTCAGCGAGCCGATGGTGATCACGTGGTCCGCGCCCCCGCGCGGGGCGAGGGAGGCCAGCGGTGCTGGCGCGGGCACGTCCAGCGCGATGTCGGCGATCGTCTCGTCGACGACCAGCCAGGTTCCGGTGGCGCGGGTCGCCGCGAGCAGCCGCAGCCGCTGCTCCGGCGGCATCAGCACGCCCGTCGGGTTGTGGAAGTCGGGGATCACGTACGCCAGCCTGGGCACGGTCTGGCGGAGCGTGGACTCGGCTATCTCCATGTCCCAGCCCGCGTCGGACACGGCGATGGATCCGGTGCGCAGCCGTGCGTGGCGCAGCGCGTCGAGTGCGTTGGCGTAGGTCGGGTTCTCGGTCACGACCCGGTCCCCCGGGCCGCAGAGCAGACCGACCACCAGCGAGAAGGCCTGCTGGGCCCCGGCCGTGACCAGGATCTGCTCGGGGCGCGTGGGGAGCCCGCGCCGGGTGAACCGGTCGGCGACGGCGCTGCGGAGGTCGGGCAGGCCGAAGGGGTGGTAGCCGGGATCCCGGGCGAGCCGGGGCAGCCGGGGCGCGGCCCACGCGAAGGCGTCGGCGAGGCAGCCCTGCGGTGCGCCCATGGCGGCGATGGCGAGGTCGACCCCGGGCTCGCCGTCGGCGCTGTAGCCGCCGGCGCCGAGGAGGGCGTGGGCGCCGACGGGGCGGTGGCCGTCGGGGAGCTCGGTCCAGGTGCCGGAGCCGCGCCGGCTGCGGACGTAGCCGCTCTCGCGCAGCAGGTCGTAGGCGCCGGTGACGGTGGCCCGGCTGGCGCCGACGGCCTCGGCGAGTTCGCGTTCGGCGGGCAGCCGGACGTGCAGGGCGACGCGTCCGTCGAGGATCAGCGTGCGGACGGCGTCGGCGAGCGCCCGGTAGCCGGGGCGGGCCAGGACGTCGGCGGGCAGCAGGGCCGCGAGCTGACGGCTGCCGATGGTTCTGTCCGCAGTCCGGACCACTCGCCCTGTTGCCATGCCAACCTCCCCCGATTGGCTCTGACGGCCAGGCCAATCGAGGACCAGACTCGCTGTATTGGCCCCTGATTGGCAAGGAGATCCCCGCGATGCTGACCGATCGTGACGAACGTGCGCGGCTGGCCGCCGCCGAGAACCGGATCGCCCGTCCGCTGCGGATCCGGGACGGGCTGGCCTCCGTACGGCGCATCCTGGGACGGCGGTCGCAGGACCGCGCGCAGGAGCGAGAATCGGTGGCATGCCAGCCAACCACCCCACACACTCCGGTCCACCCCTGATCGCGGGGCTGCTCCTGGCCGCGGGCGGCGGCCGCCGGCTCGGCGGCCGGCCCAAGGCCCTGCTCCCCTATCGCGGGCGCCCGCTGGTCGAGAACGCCGTGCGGGTGCTGCGCGAGGCGGGCTGCGGCCCGGTGCACGTGGTGCTCGGCGCGTCGGCGGCCGAGGTCCGTGAGCGCGCGGACCTGGCCGGCTGCGTGGTCGTGGACAACCCGGACTGGGCGCAGGGGATGGGCTCCTCGCTGCGGGCCGGCCTGGCCTCCCTCGCCGGTACGGGCGCGGGCGCGGCCCTGGTCTCGCTGGTGGACCAGCCGGGCATCGGCGCGGCGGCGGTGGCCCGGGTCCTGGCGGCGTACCGCTCCCCGGCGAGCCTGGTGGCGGCGGCGTACGGCGGGGAGCGCGGCCATCCGGTGCTGTTCGGTGCGGACCGCTGGGCCGACATCGCCGCGACGGCGACCGGCGACAAGGGCGCGCGGGTGCATCTTGCGCGACATGCCGGAGAGCTCATGCTGGTGGAGTGCTCCGACATCGCGGAGGCCTTCGACATCGACACCCCGCCCGACCTGGTACGACTCCTCTGAGCACGGTGTAACGGTGATGGCACTGAGGGCCACGGGCAAGCGGAATCTGTCGACTCAGAGAATCTCGACGTCAACAAACCATTGAACTTCCACCATGAGGAAATTACTATCCACTGGTCAGAAGCGCCCTGAACCCCCAGACGGCGCCCGCGACCGTATCCCGGAACTCTCCACACCCGACGGCACTGCGTGCCGTCTCGCGCGAGCATTCCCCCGCGGCCGCCAGGCACCGCCGCTGAAGGAGTGACAGATATGTCCGCACCAGCGCCGTCCCCGCTGGCCATCGTCGACGCCGAGCCCCTGCCCCGGCAGGACGAGGTCCTCACCGAAGCGGCCCTCGCCTTCGTGGCCGAGCTCCACCGGCGGTTCGCCCCCCGCCGCGCCGAGCTCCTCGCCCGCCGCGCCGAGCGCCGTGCCGAGATCGCCCGGACCTCCACCCTCGACTTCCTCCCGGACACCGCACAGGTCCGCGAGGGCGACTGGAAGGTGGCGCCGGCCCCGGCCGCGCTGAACGACCGGCGCGTGGAGATCACCGGTCCGACGGACCGCAAGATGACCATCAACGCCCTGAACTCGGGCGCCAAGGTCTGGCTCGCCGACTTCGAGGACGCCTCCGCTCCCACCTGGGAGAACGTCGTCCTCGGCCAGCTCAACCTCATCGACGCCTACGAGCGCCGCATCGACTTCACCGACCCGCGCACCGGCAAGGCGTACGCGCTGAAGGCCGCCGACGAGCTCGCCACGGTCGTCATGCGGCCGCGCGGCTGGCACCTGGAGGAGCGTCACCTGCAGTTCGAGGGCGGTCCGGCCTCCGGCTCGCTCGTCGACTTCGGCCTGTACTTCTTCCACAACGCCAAGCGGCTGATCGGCCTCGGCAAGGGCCCGTACTTCTACCTGCCGAAGACCGAGTCGCACCTGGAGGCCCGCCTCTGGAACGAGATCTTCGTCTTCGCCCAGGACTACGTCGGCATCCCCCAGGGCACCGTCCGCGCGACCGTCCTCATCGAGACGATCACCGCCGCGTACGAGATGGAGGAGATCCTCTACGAGCTGCGCGACCACGCGGCCGGCCTGAACGCGGGCCGCTGGGACTACCTCTTCTCCATCGTCAAGAACTTCCGTGACGGCGGCGAGAAGTTCGTCCTGCCGGACCGCAACGCGGTGACGATGACCGCTCCGTTCATGCGCGCCTACACCGAACTGCTGGTCCGCACCTGCCACAAGCGCGGCGCGCACGCCATCGGCGGCATGGCGGCCTTCATCCCGTCCCGCAAGGACGCCGAGGTCAACAAGGTCGCCTTCGAGAAGGTCAAGGCCGACAAGGACCGCGAGGCGGGAGACGGCTTCGACGGCTCCTGGGTCGCCCACCCCGACCTGGTCCCGATCGCGATGGCCTCCTTCGACGCGGTGCTCGGCGAGAAGCCGAACCAGAAGGACCGGCTGCGCGAGGACGTCTCGGTGGCCCCCGGCGAGCTCATCGCGATCGACTCCCTGGACGCCAGGCCGACTTACGAGGGCCTGCGCAACGCGGTCCAGGTCGGCATCCGCTACATCGAGGCGTGGCTGCGCGGCCTCGGCGCCGTCGCCATCTTCGGTCTGATGGAGGACGCGGCCACCGCCGAGATCTCGCGCTCGCAGATCTGGCAGTGGATCAACGCGGGCGTCGTGTTCGAGAACGGCGAGACGGCCACGGCCGAACTGACCCGCAAGATCGCGGCCGAGGAACTGGCCGCCATCCGCGCCGAGGTCGGCGAGGAGGCCTTCACGTCCGGCAAGTGGAAGCAGGCCCACGACCTCCTGCTCCAGGTCTCCCTGGACGCGGACTACGCGGACTTCCTGACCCTCCCCGCCTACGACCAGCTGGTCGGCTGAGACCCGGCTCCGGCCGGAACGCACAGCGGCCGAAGCCCGCCGGCTCCGCCCCCGCCGCCTCACGGCGCGGGGGCGGAGCCGTTTGCGTACCACAACAGGAGGAACCGGCTCCCGAACGACCGGTCGGTCGTTACTCGTTCGTAACGTGACTGTACCTAGCGGTAACAAGTGGGCCCGTGTCACCTTTCCGATGCCACCGGCCGGCGGTACCCCCACTTCCCAGCCACGCGACACAGTCGTCGCCGACTTCGGCGTGGCCGAACGCAGGAGTTCCGCAGTGATCGGATTCCGCAACGTCAACAAGGACCGGAACCGCAACCGGGCGCGACGGCTGGCCGGGGCCACGATGGTCGTGCCGCTCGCCGTCAGCGCGCTGCTGGCCGGCGGCGCCGGAACCTCCGCCGCCAGCCCGGGCACCGGACCCACCGCCGTGGTGTCCATGGGTGACAGCTACATCTCCGGCGAGGCCGGGCGCTGGAAGGGCAACAGCCTGACCAACAGCGGCAGCCGCAACGGCACCGACCGGGGCTGGGTCAGCGGCAGCACCTACGACCCCGCCAGGGTCTACGGGACCACCGTCGGCGGATGCCACCGCTCCGACTCCGCCGAGGTGCGCAGCGCCGGGGCGATCGCCGACGTCGCCGTCAACCTCGCCTGTTCCGGGGCGGTCTCGGACAACGTGTTCCGCGCGTCGAACGGCGGTGTCTCCTACAAGGGCGAGGCCCCGCAGGCCGATCAGCTCGCGGCGGTCGCGGCGAGCCACAACGTCAAGGTCATCGCCCTGTCCATCGGCGGCAACGACCTCGGTTTCGCCGACATCATCACGGACTGCGCGCTCGACTTCGTCCTCTGGAACTCGTACTGCTACGACGACCAGCAGTACGGCGTCGACCAGAAGATCGACGCGGTCATGGGCAAGGTCGGCAAGTCCGTGGACGAGATCCGGGCCGTGATGCGCGCGGCCGGGTACTCCGACTCCTCGTACCGGATCGTGCTCCAGTCCTACCCGTCGCCGATCCCGCGCGGCGCGGAGAACCGGTACACGCAGAGCGACTGGAGCCGCCTCAACACCGGCGGCTGCCCCTTCTGGAACCGGGACTCCGACTGGGCGCGGGACTCGCTCGTGCCGCAGATAGCCAACCGGATCAAGGGCGTCGCGGCCGCCAAGGGCGTGCAGTTCCTGGACCTGCGGGACATGATGCAGGGCCGCGAGGTGTGCGCGAAGGCGAGCAAGCTGGTGAGTTCCACCGTGCCGGCCTCGGCGAAGACGAGCGAGTGGGCGCGCTGGATCGACAACAACGAGTCGCAGGGGCTGATCCAGGAGTCCATGCACCCGAACTACTACGGCCAGCTGGCCGCGGGACGCTGCCTGGCCCTGGTGGTCGCGCAGCCCGCGAGCTCCGGCTTCGGCTTCGGCTGCAAGAACACCGCGGGCGGGGACCACACGGGCATGTTCCTCACCCCGGCCTCCTAGGAGGCCCCTGTACGGGCTCCACCGGGCGAGGCGGCGCCCGGTGGAGCCCATCCGGATGCCCGTCCGGGGCCCGTCGGGATGCCCGTCCGGCGGCCGTCGGGATGCCCGTCCGGGGGCCCGTTCGGGTCAGTGGGACTGCGCGAGCGGCCTCGCGGCGCGAGTCTGGAGTGACGGACGGGGTGACGGACCGCGGGCCCGACGCGGCGCGCCGCATCCGGAGGGAGCGTGATCGGTGTGGCCCGCAACCGCCGCCTGATCTTGAGCACGCCGTCCGAGGTCTGGCGCCTGCTGTCCGACGGCCACCGCTACGGCGAGTGGGTCACCGGGACCCAAGCGGTCCTCGCCGCGGATCCGCACTGGCCGCAGGTGGGGGCCTGCCTCCGGGTGCGGGTCGGCTCCGGCCCTCTCACCCTCGACGACACGTGCGTCGTCCGCCGGTGCGAACCGGAGCGCCGTCTGGAACTGGAAGCGCGGGCGGAACCCTTCGGTGCGGCGCGCATCGCCATGCACCTGGCCCCCTGGGGCGAGAACACCCTGTTCACCCTCGACTGGCACCCCCTGCGGGGACCCGGCACCCGGATGCACGGGTTCCCCGTGGACTACCTCGTCGCCATCCGCAACGGCATGATGCTGACCAAGCTCGCCCGGATCGCGGTTCGCGAGCACGCCGGTGCGCAGGCACCCCCGGGTGCGGCCCGCCGGTGACCGGCCGACGGGGCGTCCGGGGGGACCGGCCGACCGGGGGCGGCCGGGGGCCGCCGTCACGATGCGGGGGCCGTCAGCACCGACAGGATGTTGCCCGCGGGGTCCTTGAACCAGGCGATGGTGGGCATGCCCTCCTCGCCGTGCACGATGCCCTTGGCGTCCGCCTCGAAGCCCTCGTAGCGCTCGAACGCGACACCGCGCGCGGTGAGCTCGTCGACGGCCCGTTCGACGTCGTCCACGGGGAAGTTCAAGATCGTGTAGGTGGCGGGCCGGTAGTCCTCCTTGGGGTAGACCATGACCGTGGTGCCGCCCGCGAGGTCGAGGCGGAGCAGGCCCATCGCCGCGTCCTCGGAGACGCTCAGCCCGAGGGTCGTGCCGTAGAACTCCTTGGCCCGGTCCAGGTCGTCGACCGCGAATCCGCTGAATGCCCTGCTGTTTTCGAACATCGCTGTTCCTTCGGTCCGAGGCACCCCGCTTCCCATGGTCCCTCCGGGACGGCCGTGCGTCGATTCCGCGCTCCGGGGCCCGGCGGAAAAGGGGGTGATCGGCGGGCGGCCGGCTGGCATGCTCGGGCGCATGGCAGCCCGTGGCACACGTCCCAGTCTCTACATCTCCGTCGACATCGAGGCCGACGGCCCGATTCCCGGACCGTATTCGATGATCAGCTTCGGGGCTTCGGTCGCGGGCCGCCAGGACGGCGCCTCGTATACACCCGCCGATCCGGAACAGCAGACCTTCTACCGGGAGTTGCGGCCCGTCAGCGAGGAGTTCGTACCCGAGGCGCTGGCGGTGAGCGGGCTGGACCGCGACCGCCTGGTGCGCGAGGGCGCCGATCCGGCGGCGGCGATGGACGAGTTCCGCGCCTGGGTCCGGGAGGTGTCGGCGGGGGCGCAGCCGGTGATGTGCGGCTACCCGGCTCCCTTCGACTGGACGTTCCTGTACTGGTACCTGATCAGGTTCGGCGGGGACAGCCCCTTCGGCCACTCCGGCTGCCTGGACATGAAGACCCTCTACGCGGCGAAGGCAAGGGTGCCGCTGCGCGCCGCCGTGAAGGGGCGGATGCCACGCGAACTGCTGTCGCGGCGGCGCCACACGCACCACGCCCTTGACGACGCGATCGAACAGGCCGAGCTGATGAGCAACTTGATGCTGTGGCAGCCGCAGGCGCCGGCTCTGGACGCCGACCGGTCTCCGCGCATCACACACCTCTCGTGGGGCCGGATCGAGGCCGAAGGGCTCGCCCCCGGCAAGGACTTCCGGCTCTACCCGGGCGGGGGCCGGCCCTGGGACTGGTCCGAGCACGGTACGCGGCACGATCCCGGCATCGGACCGCAGGAGGTGCGCGAGCTCCTCGACCGCGGGGTGACCGCGGTGGTGCTCAGCCGGGGCATGGAGGGGCGCCTCGGGGTCGTACCGCAGACGCTGGAGGCCCTGCGGGCGGCCGGGGTCGAGGCACACGTGGCGGAGACGGCCGAGGCCGTGGAGATCTACAACCGGCTGGCGCGGGACGGCCGGGTCGGCGGTCTGTTCCACTCGACCTGCTGAACGGCCCGGACCAAGACACGGACACGGCGGCGCGCACGCCACACCCGCAGTGGGTGGCGTGCGCGCCGCCGTGCCGCCCGGACGGAACCGGGCGGGCCCGTACCCGGCGGGACCCGCCAGGGCCGAGCCTCAGTGCACCGGTACCGGATCCGCCGCGGCCCCCGAGGCCGCGCCCTTCCTGGCGCCGAGGTGGTTGAAGGCCAGGTTCAGCAGGATGGCCACCACGCACCCGGTGCTGATGCCGGAGTCGAGGACGACCAGCAGGTCCTTCGGGAAGGCGTGGTAGAAGTCCGGCGCGGCGATCGGGATCAGGCCGATGCCCACGGAGGCGGCGACGATCAGGGCGTTCTCGCCCTTCTCCATGGCCGCCCCGGCCAGGGTCTGGATACCGCTGGCCGCGACCGAGCCGAAGAGGACGATGCCGGCTCCGCCGAGGACCGGCAGGGGGACCACGCCGATGACGGAGGCCGCCATCGGGCACAGGCCGAGCAGGATGAGGATCCCGCCGCCCGCGGCGACGACGAAGCGGCTGCGCACCTTGGTCATGGCGACCAGCCCGATGTTCTGGGCGAAGGCGCTGCACATGAACCCGTTGAACAGCGGGCTGATCGCGCTGCCCAGGGTGTCGGCGCGCAGGCCGCCCTCGATGGTCCTCGCGTCCGCCGGACGGCCGACGATCTTGCCGAGCGCCAGGATGTCGGCGGTGGACTCGGTCATGCAGACCAGCATGACGATGCACATCGAGACGACGGCCGCGACCTGGAACTGCGGAGCGCCGAAGTGGAAGGGGGTCGGGAAGCCGACCACGGACGCGTTCCTGACGGCGTCGAAGCTGGTCATGCCGAGGGGGAGGGCGATGAGCGTGCCGGCGACCAGGCCGAGCAGGATGGATATCTGCTGGAGGAAGCCCCGCAGGAACTTGCGCATCAGCAGGACGATCACCAGGGTTGCGGCTGCCATGCCGATGTTGCGCATGGAGCCGTAGTCGGTGGCGGTACGGTTGCCGCCCTGCGACCAGTTGAAGGCGACGGGCAGGAGCGAGACGCCGATGAGGGTGATGACCGTGCCCGTCACGACCGGCGGGAAGAAGCGGACGAGTTTGCCGAAGTAGGGGGCGGCGAAGAAGCCGACGATCCCGGCGACGATGATCGCGCCGAAGATGACGGGGATGGCGTTCTCCCCCTCCCCCTTGCCTATCGCGATCATCGGGGTCACGCCGGCGAAGGAGACGCCGTTGACGAAGGGGAGCTTGGCGCCGATCTTCCAGAACCCGAGGGTCTGCAGGAGGGTGGCGAGCCCCGCGGTGAAGAGCGAGGCGCCCATCAGGAAGGCGGTCTCGGTGGCAGAGAGTCCGACGGCGGGGCCGACGATCATGGGCGGGGCGACGACACCCGCGTACATGGCGGCCACGTGCTGCAGGCCGCTCGTGAACATCTTCAGCGGAGGCAGGGTCTCATCGACCGGATGCTTTGCCTCCGGTACTGCGACTGCATCTTTGCGAAACCTGGGCGCCTGGGCCACGGCTTCCTCCGTTCGGTTGAACACGCCGGCAGGGACGTGGTGTCTTGGAGGTGGTGCGAAAGCGGTGCGAGTCGAGCCGGTATGCGGTTGTGGGTGGTGCGAATACTTGTCCCAAGGGGTGCGGAAACGATTCGCCCGATCATCGGTTCCGCGCTGTGGTGCGGTTTCGGACCGGCAGGAGCGAGCCGGACCGGTTCGTGGTCCGAACGACACGCCCCGGGGCGCGACGCGCGCGCAGCGGGGCATGGTTGCACGAGTCACCGCTCCCGGGGCGCCTTCGGTCTTCCTCAGGCGCTCCCCGGGAACGGCTGCCCACGGACCCCGCTCGGGTCCGCGGCCGCCGGCCGGGGGCCGTCCCCCCCGGCCGGACTCCGTGGGTTCAGGCCTGCGCGGAGATCCGCGCGAGGCGCTGGGCCTCTTCCCGCGTGGACACGGCGATGGCGTCCTCGTCGGCGAAGAGGAGGCGGTTGTTCTCGACGATCTGCTTGCCGTTGACGAACGACGCGGTGACCGGGGCGGCCGCGCCGAAGACCAGCGCGGTGACCGGGTCGGCGATCGAGGAGTGCAGGAAGGTGCTCACGTTCCACAGCACCAGGTCGGCGCACTTGCCGGCCTCCAGCGAACCGATGTTGTCGGCACGGCCGAGGACCTGGGCGCCACCGTACGTACCGAGGCGCAGGGCCTGGCGCGCGGTCAGGGCGCGCTCGCGGTGGACCGGGTTCAGACGGTTGATCAGCAGCGCGTTGCGCAGCTCGGTGTGCAGCTCACCGGACTCGTTGGAGGCGGTGCCGTCCACGCCGAGGCCGACCGGGACACCGGCGGCGAGCATGTCCGGGACGCGGGCGATGCCGGCGGCCAGACGGGCGTTGGAGGACGGGCAGTGCGCGACACCGGTCCTGGTGCGGGCGAACGCGGCGATGTCGGAGTCGTTCATGTGGACGCTGTGCGCCATCCACACGTCCTCGCCGAGCCAGCCGGTCGACTCGAAGTAGTCGGTCGGGCCCATGCCGAAGAGCTCGTGGCAGAACTTCTCCTCCTCGACCGTCTCGCTGCCGTGCGTGTGCATGCGCACACCGAGGCGGCGGGCCAGCTCGGCGCCCTGCTTGAGCAGCTCGGTGGAGACCGAGAAGGGGGAGCAGGGGGCGACGGCGACCTGGGTCATCGAGTCGAAGGAGGCGTCGTGGAACTTCTTGACGGTCGCCTCGGTGTCGGCGAGCGCGCCTTCGAGGGTCTCGACGGCGTGGTCCGGGGGCAGGCCGCCGTCCTTCTCGCTGCGGTCCATGGAGCCGCGGGCGAGGGTGAAGCGGACGCCCATCTCGGACGCGGCGCGGATGATCGAGCCGGACAGGTCGCCGGAGCCCTTGGGGAAGACGTAGTGGTGGTCCATCGCGGTGGTCACACCGCCCTTGGCCATCGCGGCGAGGGAGCCCTGCGCGGCCGTGTACGTCATCTGCTCGTCGATGCGCGCCCACGTCGGGTACAGCGCGACCAGCCAGTTGAAGAGGTTGTGGTCGGTGGCCAGGCCACGCGTGATCCACTGGTAGAAGTGGTGGTGGGTGTTGACCAGGCCGGGGGTCACGAGGTGCCCGGTGCCGTCGATCCGGCGGACCACGTTGTCGAGGTTCTCGGGGGCGTTGCCCGCGCCGATGGACTCGATCCGGTTACCGGCGATGACGAGGTGACCCGAGGCGTACTCGGTGTCGTTCGCATCGACGGTCGCGATCGCACAGTTCTCGATGACGATGCGCTGGGGGGCACCGTCATGGGCTGCCGTTGCTGCCATGGGACTTCCTCGTGCTTTCAGTGGCGGTGCGGGCACGGCAAGACCCTGGAGGATTGAGTGCCGGAGCCGGGGGCCTTGACAGCTGACAGTACTGCCGCCCCGTGTGATACGTCCGGGTGCCGATTCAGGAAGCTGAGGCGTGTCGCACGGTCCCGGGGCCACTGCGGGGCCCCGGGACGCGCGCACCGCGTCAGAGGTTGGTCATGTCCACGGGGATACGGGCGTCGACGCCGTCCCGGAGCACGGTGGCCTCGATCAGACCGTAGGGACGGTCCGCGGCGAAGTACACCTCGTTGTCGTTCTTGAGGCCGAAGGGCTCCAGGTCGACGAGGAAGTGGTGCTTGTTCGGGAGCGAGAAGCGGACCTCGTCGATCTCGGAACGGTGGTTGATGATGCGCGAACCCATCTGGTACAGGGTCTGCTGCAGCGACAGGGAGTAGGTCTCCGCGAAGGCCTGGAGCATGTGCTTGCGGACCTCGGCGTAGGACTTCTCCCAGTTGGGCATCCGCTGCTCGTCGTCCGACCAGTTGAAGCGCCAGCGGGCCGACACCTGGGTGGCCAGGATGCGGTCGTAGGCCTCCTTCAGCGTCGTGTACTTGTCCTTCACGTAACCCCAGAACTCGGAGTTCGTGGAGTTCATGACGACGAGGTCCTTGAGGCCGGAGACGACCTCCCAGTTCGTGCCGTCGTACGTGATCTGGGTGACGCGGGTCTCCATGCCCTGGCGGACGAAGGAGTGGTTCACCTCGTCGGAGCCGATGAACTTGGAGTTGGCGTCCGAGCTGGCGATCCGGTCCCAGGCGTACTCCTCGATCCGGATGCGCGCGCGCTTGATCGGCTCCTGGCTGGTGACGAACCAGCGCGCCAGGTGGATGCCGAACTGCTCGGCGGACTCGATGCCGTACTCCTTGGCGAACGCGTACACCGTGTTCTTGGTGGTGTCCGTCGGAAGGCAGTTGGCGTTCGAGCCGTTGTAGTGGACGTCGTCCATGTCGCCGGAGAGGGCGACCGAGACGTTCAGGTCCTTGATGTGGTGGGTGTCGCCGTCCCGCGTGATCTTGACTACGCGGTTCTCTGCTTTGCCGTACTGGTTCTGGCCCAGAATGGTGGCCATGCTAGCTCCCTCGGTAAACGGAGTAGCCGAACGGGTTGAGCAGCAGCGGTACGTGGTAGTGCTCGCCCGGGTTCACCGCGAAGGTGATGGTGACCTCGGGGAAGAACGGACCGCTGTCCCTTACGCGGGGGGCGTCCTGCTGTGCCTCGGCGGCTTGCTTCTTGGAGAAGTACGTCTCGGTCTCGAAGTCGAGACGCACGTGTGTGGTGCCTTCCGGCAGCGCCGGCAGATCCTTGCAGCGCCCGTCCGCATCCGTGGCGGAGCCGCCCAGGGCCGTCCACTGCCCGTCGAGGCCCGTACGGGCCGACAGGGAGATGGCGACGCCCTCGGCGGGCTTGCCGATGCTGGTGTCCAGGATGTGCGTGGACACCGACGCCGTGGTCTCGGTGCTCATGGTCACGCTCCTTCTGCGAGTTCGACGAGGCGGGTGAGACGGATCTTGTTGATCTTGACGAGCTCGCCGCGGGCGATCTCCCGCTCCTGCTCCGGCGAGTTGTCGATCCGGACCTTGACCGCGTCACGCATGAACTCACCGGTCGCACCGGTGGCGCAGATGAGGAAGACGTGGCCGAACTTGTCCTGGTAGGCCAGGTTCAGTTCGAGGAGCTCGTTCTTGAGCTCCTCCGAGGCGCCGGCCATGCCACGCTGCTCGCGGGCGGAGGTCGGGTCTCCCGGCTTCGGCCGGCCGATCGGCGCGTGGCCTCCCATCGCTTCGCCCAGGTCCTCCGCGGTGAGCTCCGCCATGGCGGCTTCGTTCGCGGCGAACAGGGACTCTGCGGTGGCGAAGGGGCGCTGGGCGAGCATCTTGCTCCCCCACGCCGAACTGGCGCAGACCTCGTGCAGCTCGGCCGTGGCCGCGCTGTCGTCCAAGGTGTTGAACCGGGTGAGACCCGGGGTCGGACTCGAAGTCACGGTAGGCCTCCGTGGCCTGTTGTTGCTTTGACGGGCTGCGCATAGCTAACGCCCTCGACAACACGGCGTCAACACTTTGTTGAAACTTCCCGTACACAAAAGCCGCCGCCCGGGTGAATTGGGCGGCGGCTCGTCACCGTGGGTCAGGCTGCCTTCACTCCTGGCTGCCCCTGCCCGTCCGCTTGGGGGCGCCCGCATCCCGGTTCAGGTAGTTGTAGACGGTGAAGCGGCTGACGCCCAGGGCGCCCGCGACCGTTTCCACGCCGTGCCGCACGGAGAAGGCGCCCCGCGCCTCCAGTATCCGCACGACGTCCTGCTTGGTCTTCCGGTCGAGCTGGGCCAACGGTACGCCGTACCGGCGCTCCAGGGCGGCCAGGATGTGATCCAGCGAGTCCGAGAGCTGCGGCAGGCGCACGGCCAGCACGTCCTGACCCTCCCAGGCGAGGACGACGTCGTCGGGCTGCGCCAGGGCGGGATCCATCAGCTCGCCGCCCATGGCGTCCACCAGCGGCTTGACCGCGGTGACGAAGGGATGGTCGCGGGGCTCGGTCATGACACCTCCTCCCCGATCACGTTGACCTGGAGCGAGACACGCGTGGCGCCGGCCTCCAGGGAGTCGCGCAGCAGCGCCCCCACCGCGGCCAGCACCCGGTCGGCCTCACCCTCGGCGGTGTTGCCGAACGGACCGACGTCCACCGCGTCCAGCTGGGCCTTCTGGATGACCTCGCGGGCCGCCACGGCATGGGCAGGAGCCTCTTCCAGATCGAAGGGCTCGGTCGTGAACTCCACTCTCAATCGCACGTCGTCAAGCTACCCCGCGGTCAGGATTTTCCGGGAGTCCGCACTTGACATCCACGCGGAACCCCATGCAGTCTTCCATCAAGCAGAAAATAACTTCCGCAATACGGAAGGAGCGCACACCCCTCATGGGATACACGGACCAGCGCTTCGATGTGAACCTGTCGATCCTCTTCACGGAACTCCCGCTCCTGGAGCGCCCCGCGGCCGCCGCCGCGGCGGGCTTCACGGCGGTCGAGCTGTGGTGGCCCTGGATCGAGACCCCCACCCCCGCACAGTCGGAGCTCGACGCCCTCAAGAAGGCTCTTGAGGACGCCGGCACCCAGCTGGTGGGACTGAACTTCTACGCCGGCCAGCTGCCGGGCCCGGACCGCGGCGCGGTCTCGGTACCCGGTGAGGAGTCGGAGCGCTTCAACGCCAACATCAACGTGGCCGCGGACTTCGCGGCCTCGGTGGGCTGCAAGGCGCTGAACGCCCTGTACGGCAACCGCGTCGAAGGCGTGGAGCCGGCCGTTCAGGACGAGCTCGCGCTGAAGAACCTGGTCGTGGCGGCCCGGGCCGCGGACCGCGTCGGCGCGATCCTCCTGATCGAGACCCTCAACAAGCCCGAGTCGCCGCTCTACCCGCTGGTGAGCGCGCCGGCCGGCATCGAGGTCGTGGACAAGGTGAACGAGGCCACCGGCCTCGGCAACGCCAAGTTCCTGCTCGACCTGTACCACCTGGCGATGAACGATGAGGACCTCTCCGAAATCATCGAAAAGTACGCCGCCAAGACCGGGCACGTCCAGATCGCGGACAAGCCGGGCCGCGGTGCCCCCGGCACCGGTGAGCTGCCCCTCGAAGAGCTGCTCGACCAGCTGAAGAAGGCCGGATACGAGGGCTACGTAGGCCTGGAGTACAAGGCCGCCGACGCCGCCGCCTCCTTCGCGTGGCTGCCGGCCGGGGCCCGCGCCGCGAAGTAGGCGGACCAAGTCCGGGCGATCAGCCAGGCACCTCACGCACTTTTCGTACGAAGCATTAAGAGAAGGACCCTCATCATGAGCACCCTCCCCAAGATTGCCTGGATCGGTCTCGGAATCATGGGCTCCCCCATGGCCGAGAACCTCCTGAAGGCCGGCTACTCGGTCACCGGCTTCACCCTGGAGCAGGACAAGCTGGACCGTCTGGCCGCCGCCGGCGGCACCGCGGCCGGCTCGATCGCCGAGGCCGTCAAGGACGCCGACGTCGTCATCACGATGGTGCCCGCCTCCCCGCAGGTCGAGGCCATCTCCTACGGTGAGAACGGCATCCTGGAGAACGCGAAGTCCGGTGCGCTGATCATCGACATGTCGTCGATCACCCCGCAGACCTCGATCGACCTCGCGAAGAACGCCGCCGCCAAGGGCATCCGCGTCATCGACGCCCCGGTGTCCGGTGGCGAGGCCGGCGCCATCGAGGCCGTCCTGTCGATCATGGTGGGTGGCGAGCAGGCCGACTTCGACGAGGCCCTGCCGGTCCTGGAGGCCCTCGGCAAGGTCATCGTCCTGTGCGGTCCGCACGGCTCCGGCCAGACGGTGAAGGCCGCCAACCAGCTCATCGTCGCGGTGAACATCCAGGCGTGCGCCGAGGCCGTGGTCTTCCTGGAGAAGTCCGGCGTGAACCTCACCGCCGCCCTGGACGTCCTCAACGGCGGTCTGGCCGGCTCCACGGTCCTGACCCGCAAGAAGGACAACTTCCTGAACCGCGACTTCAAGCCCGGTTTCCGGATCGACCTGCACCACAAGGACATGGGCATCGTCACCGACGCCGCCCGCAACGTCGGTGCGGCCCTCCCGGTCGGCGCGGTCGTCGCCCAGCTGGTCGCCTCGCTGCGCGCCCAGGGCGACGGCGGCCTGGACCACTCGGCCCTGCTCCGTGCCGTCGAGCGCCTCTCCGGCGCTCAGATCTGAGCCCGCCCCCCCCTAAAGGGGACCTGAGTTTCCGGATGGCGCCGGTGCTGACACCTGTCCTGTCGCGCCCAAGCGCCGGCGCCGTCCGGATCACCACTCACCCTTCAACTTCGTTCAACAAACTGTTGACGTTTAGTTCTCGCCGAATTTAGGCTGTTCCGCATGACGGAAGACGCTTTCCGTCAGCAGTTACCCCGTACGGAAGGTCACCATGTCGAAGCGCACGCTGACGACCGAGTCCGGCGCCCCGGTCGCCGACAATCAGAACTCCGCCACCGCCGGCGTCGGTGGCCCGCTGCTGGTCCAGGACCAGCAGCTTCTGGAGAAGCTCGCCCGCTTCAACCGCGAGCGCATCCCGGAGCGCGTGGTGCACGCCCGCGGCTCGGCCGCGTACGGCTACTTCGAGGTGACCGACGACGTCACCGCCTACACCAGCGCCGCGTTCCTGAACACGGTCGGCAAGAAGACCGAGACCTTCCTGCGCTTCTCCACCGTCGCCGACTCGCTCGGCGGCGCGGACGCGGTCCGCGACCCCCGCGGCTTCGCCCTCAAGTTCTACACCGAAGAGGGCAACTACGACCTCGTCGGCAACAACACCCCGGTGTTCTTCATCAAGGACCCGATCAAGTTCCCCGACTTCATCCACTCCCAGAAGCGCGACCCCTTCACGGGCAAGCAGGAGCCGGACAACGTCTGGGACTTCTGGGCGCACGCCCCCGAGGCGACGCACCAGATCACCTGGCTCATGGGTGACCGCGGCATCCCGGCGTCGTACCGTCACATGAACGGCTATGGCTCCCACACGTACCAGTGGACGAACGAGCAGGGCGAGGCCTTCTTCGTCAAGTACCACTTCAAGACGAACCAGGGCATCCGCAGCCTCTCGGGCGAGCAGGCCGCCGAGCTGGTCGGCAAGGACGCGAACTCGCACCAGACCGACCTGCTGCAGGCCATCGAGCGCGGTGTGAACCCCTCGTGGACCCTGTACGTGCAGATCATGCCGGCCGCCGAGGCCGCGGACTACCGCTTCAACCCGTTCGACCTCACCAAGGTGTGGCCGCACGCCGACTACCCGCTGCAGCGCGTGGGCCGTCTGGTCCTCGACCGCAACCCGGACAACGTCTTCGCCGAGGTCGAGCAGTCCGCCTTCTCCCCGAACAACTTCGTCCCGGGCATCACCGCCTCGCCGGACAAGATGCTCCAGGGCCGTCTGTTCGCGTACGCCGACGCCCAGCGCTACCGCCTCGGTGTGAACCACACCCTGCTGCCGGTCAACGCCCCGAAGGCGACGAAGGCCGACAACTACGGCCGCGACGGTGTCATGGCGCTGCGCAACGGCTCGCGCCACGACAAGAACTACGAGCCCAACTCGTACCAGGGTCCGGCCGAGACCGGTCTGGCGCTGGGCGCCCCGAAGGCCGTCTCCGGCTACACGGGCACCCACGAGGCCCCGGCCCACACCAAGGACGACGACTTCTTCCAGGCCGGTGAGCTCTACCGCCTGATGTCGGAGGCCGAGAAGCAGCGCCTGGTGGCGAACATCGCCGGCGGCCTCTCCCAGGTCACCCTCGAAGACGTCATCGAGAAGAACCTGGCTCACTTCCACGCCGCCGACGCCGACTACGGCCGTCGCGTCGAGGAGGCCGTGCGCGCCCTGCGCGACGCCTGAGCCACACAGATGTACCGGGGGCCTGGCGGGAGGTCAGGCCCCGGGTGCTCAGCCCGACCCGTGGACCCGGATGAGGGGTGGTACACGGTGAGGGCAGGACGAGGACCGTGGCGAGCGTGCGAGCCAGTGCGGTGGTAATGGGTTCCGAGGCCCGTCTCTTGACCTGAGGGAGACGACGCCGGAGTTCTCGTCGCCCGCCCGCCACGGTCCCAGCCACTCCTCTTCCTCCAGGGGCTACGCACAGAGTCCCCTGCAGGAACGGGAGAACTCCTCCCCCACACACTCCGCCCGGCGGTGCGAACGTCCTGTCGCGCCAGCCTCGCACCGTCGGGCGGTAACAAACCAGAGCGCCGAGTCACGGACGGTCCCGTGACTCGGCGCTTTGCCGTTCCTGGCATACCGGTATGCAACACACCTATCGGCCGCATAGTCTCGTCGTCCAGGGCGGCGACAACGGCGCGGTGCCGTTCCAGTACCCCTGCGGCAATTTCAAGGATCAGTACTGGTCCCAGGAGCTCTGACCTCCTCCGACGACCGCGGTCGCACCCTGCGGTGGCACCCGGGCGAAGCGCCGGGTCAGGGACACTCCCGTGACCCGGCGCTTCGTCGTGTCCGCACACCTGCCGGGCCCGGGGCCTGAGCGTTGCTCAGGGGCCCTTCCCAACGGTGTCCTCGCCGGGTTCGGTGTCCAGCGCCGCGCGGTCGTACATCAGCATGCCGAGGAAGAACAGCCCTCCCAGGAGGAGCAGGCCGGCCACGACCACGACGGGGACCAGCGCCTCGCGCGGCGTCACGAGGACGAACAGCGCGAGCAGGGTCCAGGCCAGCGCGCAGAGCGCTACCGGCAGTTCCAGGCGTCCGAGGTCGAAGGCGCCCTCCTGGCGGCCCAGGCGGCCGCGCACGGCCAGGTAGAGGACGATCGTCGCGCCGTAGATGACGGCCGGGAGGATCGTCGACGCCGTGATCAGCTCCAGCAGTGCGGCGCCGGGCAGCGCCACCATCAGGACGAACCCGAGCGCGAGGATCAGCAGGGTCGCCGGGACCGGCGTCCGCGTACGGGGGTTCACCCGCCGCATCACCCGGTGCGCGGGGAAGCGTGCGTCGCGCGACATCGCGTAGACCAGGCGCGAGCAGGAGACCATCACCACGATCCCGGCGCCGAAGAACGCGAACGAGATCGCGACGAGCAGCACCTTCTCCGCGGCCGGACCGAGGTTCTCGCGCATGATCGCCGCGACCGGCGACCCGTCGGCACTGATCCGGGGGACGTCCTGGATCGCGACGGTCAGCGCGATCAGGAAGAGCATGCCGAGGATTCCCGCGGCGACGACCGACCCCACGATCGCGCGCGGGACGCTGCGGTGGGGGTCCTTGGCCTCCTCGGCCAGGTTCGCGGCGGAGTCGAAGCCCACGAGGGTGGCGAGACCCATGATCATCGCCAGCATCAGCCCGCCGCCGACGGCGAAGTAGTCGGGCGCGTGCGCCGTGACCCCGCGCGAGGTGAGGTTGGCCGCCGAGCCGTCGCCCGTGACCAGCACGGCGATGACGAGCGCGATCGCCACCACCACGACGAGGGCCACCTCCAGCCCCACCGCCGCCGAGTTGATCCAGCCGACCAGGCGCGTCGAGGCGATGGCGACGACGGCCTGGACGGCCAGCACCACGAGCGTGATCACGCGGGCGGTGTCCTCGTCCGCCGCGATGCCGACGAGCGGCATGAACGACTGGCTGGCCAGCGCGTTGTCGATCGCCACGACGGCGATCGCCAGGTAGCAGAAGGTCAGCCAGCCGAACCACCAGCCGATTCTCGTGTTGGCCAGCCGTGAGGCCCACTGGTAGGAGGAGCCGCTGAGCGGGATGCGGGCTGCGAACTGGGCGACGACCAGTGCCACCAGGGTCTGTCCCACCGCGGCGATGAGCCAGAGCCAGATCCCCACCGGTCCCGCGGTTCGCAGCACTTCGTCGTAGGTCCCGAAGACACCGACCGCCACCGAGATGAAGGCGAACGAGATCGCGAACACCTGGAAGGGGCCGAGCGTGCGCTTCAGCTCCTGCCGGTATCCCCCGCGCTCGACATCGGCACTGGCATCCGCCCCGGCATCGGCCCCGGCGAAACCGCCGCCGTCCTGCCCGCCCTGTCCGCCCTGTCCGCCCGCCGAAGCCCGCGTCACCCGGCCACCTCGCTCTCCACGGCCCTTCGCAGCCGCTGCGAAGACCCGGCCAGTGTGCTGCGCCGGGCCGCACCGCCCCGGCGGGTGGCGGCCGACGCACAGGGCGAGGCCCCGAACGGACGCGCCCGGTCGTGCCGCGGCCGGGCCGGGCCTTCCGGTGCCGGTGGGGGCCTGGTTGACTGGCCGAATGGATCTTCAGGTGTTCCGCGCCCTGCTGTCGGACGAGGGGCAGAGCCTGCTGGCGGCCCTCGGGGACGCGGAACGGGCCGGGGACCCGGCGCTGCGGCACGGCCGGCCCGCGGCCCTGGTGGCGGCGGCCGAGGAGCAGGTGCGGCTGCGAGAGCAGGCCGCGGCGAAGTTCGGGGAGTTCGCCCCGCGGCTGTACCTCACCCCCGACCTCGTCGAGCTCTCCTCCCACCTGGCCGTGGCCGACTACAAGCTGGACCGTGTCCTGGCCGAGTTCGGTGTGGTGCTGATCGATGCGATAGGTCTGGGCAACGGCCTGGACGCCCACCTGCTCAGCTGGTCGCACCACACCACGGCCGTCGACCCCGATCCGCTGGCCGTCGAGATCGCCGGGGCCAACGCGCCGGTCGTGGACGCGGCGATGCTCTTCCCCCAGCGCCAGGACGCCGCCTCGTTCGACAGCCAGGGCGAGGCGGTCTTCGTCGACCTGATGCGGCGTCCCGGGCCCGACGGGGCACACGACCCCGAGTCGTGGAGTCCGCCGCTCTCCTGGGCGCTGGAGCGCGTCCGCACGACCGGCCTCGGCTGGATCCGGCTCGCACCCGGCCTCGCACCCGGTGCCGTACCGGATCTCGGGCGGGCCGCCGAGGCCGAGTGGATCTCGTACGACGGGGAGGTCCAGGAGCTGGTCCTGTGGTTCGGCCCGCACGGGGAGCCCGCGCCCGTCACCGTACGCAGGGCCACGCTGCTGCCCGTCGGCGCCTCGCTCACCGCACGCGGCCTGCCCGAGCCGCCCGTACGCCCCCCGGGCCGCTACGTGTACGTGCCCGACCCGGCGGTGGTCCGCGCGGGCCTGCTCGCCGAGCTCGCCCAGGACGTCGGCGGCGCGCTCCTGGACGGCGGCGGCGCCCTCCTCACCTCCGACGAGCTGCGGCACACGGCTTTCGCGACGGCGTACGAGGTCATCGGGGTGGCGACGCACGCGCCGGAGCCGCAGGCACCGGTGGAGTTCGCCGTCGGCGCGGCGGACGGCCCCCTGACGCTGAGCGCCGTCCCCGTCCCCCTGCCCGAGCCGCGTTCCCCGTAGGGCCGGCCGGGGGGGTCGGCGGGGACCACGCGAGCGGCCCCCGTCCCTCCTGGTGGAGGGACGGGGGCCGCTCTGCGGTGCGGGGAGGGCGGATCAGACCTGGAGGGCCTTGATCGCGGTCGGGGCGTGGCCCGGCTCGGTCGCGAGCTCCTCGAACTCGGTGACGTCGCTCATGTCGACCGTCTTGCTCATCGCGATGTTGGTGACGCGCTCCAGGATGGCCTCGACGACGACCGGGACCTGGAACTCCTGAGCCAGCTTCTTGGCCTGCTCGAAGGCCTCGCCCAGCTTGTCCGGGTCGGTGACGCGGATGGCCTTGACGCCCAGGCCCTCGGCGACCTTGACGTGGTCGACGCCGTAGACGCCCAGCTCGGGGGTGTTGATGTTCTCGAATTCGAGGTTGACCTCGAAGTTGATGCCCAGGTTGCCCTGCGCCTGACGGATCAGGCCCAGGTAGGCGTTGTTCACGAGGACGTGGACGTAGGGGACCTTGTGCTGGGCGGCGACCGCCAGCTCCTCGATCATGAACTGGAAGTCGTAGTCGCCGGAGAGCGCGACGACCGGGGTCTCGGGCTCCGCGGTGGCGGCACCGATGGCGGCCGGGATGGTCCAGCCGAGCGGGCCGGCCTGGCCGCAGTTGACCCAGTGACGCGGGCGGTAGACGTGCAGGAACTGCGCCGCCGCGATCTGGGACAGGCCGATGGTGGTGACGTAGCGGGTCTCGGGACCGAACGCCTTGTTCATCTCCTCGTAGACGCGCTGCGGCTTCAGGGGGATGTTGTCGAAGTGCGTACGGCGCTGCAGGGTCGCCTTGCGCTCCTGCGCCGAGGCGGCCCAGGCGGAGAAGTCGGGCAGCTTGCCCTCGGCCTTGAGCTCCTTGGCGATCTCGATGAAGAGCTCCAGCGCGGCCTTGGCGTCGGAGGCGATGCCGAAGTCCGGGGCGAAGATCCTGCCGAGCTGCGTGGGCTCGATGTCGACGTGGACGAACTTGCGGCCCTTGGTGTAGGCGTCCAGGTTGTAACCGGTGTGGCGGTTGGCCCAGCGGTTGCCGATGCCGAGGACGAAGTCCGACTCCAGGAACGTCGCGTTGCCGTAGCGGTGGGCGGTCTGGACACCGACCATGCCGGCGGCCAGCTCGTGGTCGTCCGGGATGGTGCCCCAGCCCATCAGGGTGGAGATGACGGGGACGCCCGTCAGCTCGGCGAACTCGACCAGCAGGTCGGACGCGTCGGCGTTGATGATGCCGCCGCCGGCGACGATCAGCGGGCGCTCCGACTCCAGCAGGAACTGCAGGGCCTTGGCGGCCTGGGCGCGGGTGGCCTGCGGCTTGTAGACCGGCAGCGGCGCGTAGGTGGCCGGGTCGAACTCGATCTCGGTCAGCTGGACGTCGATCGGGAGGTCGATCAGGACCGGGCCCGGACGGCCGGAGCGCATCAGGTGGAAGGCCTCCTGGAACACGCCCGGGACCTGCGCGGCCTCCAGGACGGTCGTGGCCTTCTTGGTGACGGCCCCCACGATCGAGGCGATGTCGACGGCCTGGAAGTCCTCCTTGTGGAGCTTCGAGACCGGGGCCTGACCGGTGATGCACAGGATCGGGATCGAGTCCGCGATCGCGGAGTACAGGCCGGTGATCATGTCGGTGCCGGCCGGGCCCGACGTACCGATGCAGACACCGATGTTGCCCGCCTTGGCCCGCGTGTAGCCCTCGGCCATGTGCGAAGCGCCCTCGACGTGGCGGGCGAGGGTGTGCGCGATGCCGCCCACGTTCTTGAGCTCGCGGTAGAACGGGTTGATCGCAGCACCGGGGACACCGAACGCTTGTTCGACACCCTCGAGCTTGAGGATCTCCACTGCAGCGGCGGCGGCTGTCATACGAGGCATCGAGTTCTCCTGCGGGTCTGGCGGTCAGGCTTTTCCGTAATCCGGAAGTTTTGTTCTGCTATACGGAACAAGCTAAGCGGCGACTCCTGCGACGTCAAGGCGGTACGGGACCCCGGAACCGCCTATAAGCCGCATTCCGGTCGGCGACTTGTACAAATCACCGATCCGCCGGCGGGAATCCCCCGGAAAAGGCGCGCGGCCTCCCCCCGGCGGTCGCCGGTGGTGGAGCATGGACCTACGCACAGCGACGGAGGGGGTCCAGGTCTCATGGCGGAAGCAGTACCGGTGCGCTGCCCGGCGTGCCTGCGCGAGAACGGCTACACCGCCCCGGTCTTCCCCTGCGCCTGCGGAAGCCCGGTCCATCCCCCGCTGGACCTGGCGGCGCCGCCGGTTCCGCTGACCCACCGGACCTGGTCGGACACCTGGGTGACGGTGCGCTGCACGACCTGTGGGCGGGAGAGCGAGTGGCCGCATCCGGAGCTGGGCTGCGGTGCGTGCGGGACGGTGGTCCTGATCCCGGTGCACCCGCTGGAGGGCACGGCGACCCCGGCAGGCGCGGCGGGTCCGGTGGGCACGACCGCGGCGGGCGCGCGGACGGATCCGGTCGGCGCCGGAGGGGGACCGGCGGGCGGACCCGCGGGCGGCGCGGCCACGGGCGGGCCGCCGGGTGCGCACCCGGCGCACATCCCGCCACCGCCGGCCGCACCGGTGCCGCGGCCCGCGTTCCGGCCGGTGACCATCCGTACGGCCCGCGACGCAGTGGCCACGGCCGCGCTGTACCTGCGCTGGCTCGGCTTCCGGGACGTGCGGCAGCCCGACGGGCGCCCGATCCCGGCGGCGACCGTGGACCTGCGGGCTCCGGGCCTGGTCGCCCAGGTGGACCCGACCACGGCGCCGGCCGGGCTGCGGGCGGTGGAGTGCGTCTGGCTGAACGGCCTGACGGCCTCCGCGACCAGCGTCTACTTCTCTCTCGCGGGCTACACGGAGGAGGCCCGGGCCCGCGCGGACGATCTCGGAATACCGCTCTTCGTCATGGACCTGACGGGAATGCCGCAACCGGTCAACGATCCGGCGGACACGCTGGTCGGCCCGGACGCGTAGGGGGGTGCCGCGGCGACCAGGCCCGCGCGTCCGGCATGACCGGCGAGCTACCCCCTAAGCTCGTGGGCATTGCCTACTTCCCGCCCAGGAGAGCCCGATGAGCCTGTACGACATCCCGCTGACCACCCTGTCCGACGAGCCCACCAGCCTCGCCGCCCACAAGGGCAAGGCGATCCTCGTGGTGAACACCGCCTCCCAGTGCGGTCTCACCCCGCAGTACTCGGGACTGGCCCGTCTGCAGTTCACGTACGAGGCGAAGGGCTTCACTGTCATCGGCGTGCCCTGCAACCAGTTCGGTGAGCAGGAGCCCGGCAACGCCGAGGACATCCAGACCTTCTGCGCGGCCGGTTTCGGCGTCACCTTCCCGATGCTGGAGAAGTCCGAGGTCAACGGCGAGAACCGGCACCCGCTGTACCAGGAGCTGGTGAAGACCCCGGACGCGGACGGCGCGGCCGGGGACATCCAGTGGAACTTCGAGAAGTTCCTGATCTCCCCCGCCGGCGAGGTCGTGGCGCGCTTCCGCCCGCGCACCGAGCCCGAGGCCCCCGAGGTCATCGCCGCGATCGAGGCGCTCCTGCCCGCGTAGCGCCCCGTACCGGGCCACTGATCCACCGGCTGCTCCGCTGCGCGCGCGGAGCAGCCCGCGTGCGCTCCGCTCAGTCCAGGTCGGCCTCGTGGTACTCCCCCGCCGACCCGGCCGCGGTGAGCTCCCTCAGCTCCACCCGGCGGATCTTGCCGGACACCGTCTTCGGGAGCTCGGCGAACTCGATGCGGCGGATCCGCTTGTACGGGGACAGCACCGCGCGGGAGTGCGCGAACAGCACCCGGGCCGTCTCCGGCCCGGGCTCCCAGCCGCCCGCGAGGGTGACGTACGCCTTCGGGACCGCCAGCCGCAGCGGGTCGGGGGCCGGAACGACGGCGGCTTCGGCCACCGCCTCGTGCTCCAGCAGGGCGCTCTCCAGCTCGAACGGGCTGATCTTGTAGTCCGAGGCCTTGAACACGTCGTCGGAGCGCCCGACGTAGGTGAGGTACCCGTCGGCGTCCCGCGCGGCGATGTCACCGGTGCGGTAGAGCCCGTCCGCCATGGCCTCGGCCGTACGCTGCGGATCGTCGCGGTAGCCGGTCGTGACCCCGGCGGGCCGGGTGCGCAGGTCCACGCAGAGCTCGCCCTCGTCGGGGGACTCCTTGCCGGTGACCGGGTCCAGCAGGACGATCTCGTAGCCGGGCGCCGGGCGGCCCATGGAGCCCGGCTTGACGGGGACCCCGGGGAAGTTCCCGACCTGGAGGGTGGTCTCGGTCTGGCCGAAGCCGTCCCGGATGGTGACGCCCCAGGCCGCGCGGACCCGCTCGATGACCTCCGGGTTGAGCGGCTCCCCGGCGGCGACGGCCTCGCGCGGGGGCCGGGCCAGCTGGGTGAGGTCGGACTGGATCAGCATCCGCCACACGGTGGGCGGGGCGCAGAAGGTGGTCACGCCGTGCCGGTCCATCTCGGCCATCAGGCGCTCGGCGTCGAAGCGGGTGTAGTTGTGGACGAAGACGGTCGCCCCGGCGTTCCACGGGGCGAAGAGGTTGGACCAGGCGTGCTTGGCCCAGCCGGGCGAGGCGATGTTGAGGTGCACGTCCCCGGGGCGCAGCCCGAGCCAGTACATCGTGGAAAGGTGGCCGATGGGGTACGAGGCGTGCGTGTGCTCGACGAGCTTGGGGCGGTCGGTGGTGCCGGAGGTGAAGTACAGCATCAGCGGGTCGGTGGCGAGGGTCTCGCCGTCTGGCCTGAAATCGCCGTCGGCGGCCGCCATGTCCGCCAGCCTCAGCCAGCCGTCGGGGACCTGCTCACCGGCGGCGATCCGGGTGTAACCGCCCGGCACCTCGTCGAACTTGGCCGTGTCAAGGGCGCGGGCGACGACATGGCGCACCTGGCCGCGCTCGACCCGGTCGCGCAGGTCGGCCGGGCCGAGCAGCGGGGTGGCGGGGATGACCACGGCGCGCAGTTTCATCGCGCCGAGCATCACCTCCCACAGCTCGCGCTGGTTGCCGAGCATGACCAGGATCTGGTCGCCGGGCGAGACGCCCTGCTCGCGGAGCCAGTTGGCGGCGGCGCCGGACCGTGCGGAGAGCTCCGCGAAGCTGAGGCTCTGGCTGGTGCCGTCCTCCTCGACGATGCGCAGGGCGTCGGCGCCGTTCCCGGCGGCGATGTGGTCGAACCAGTCCAGGGCCCAGTTGAAGCGGTGGGGGCGGGGCCAGGTGAACCCGGCGTGGGCGGCCTCGTAGTCGCCGCGGCGTTCCAGCAGGAAGTCCCGCGCTGCCAGGAACCGGGCGGTGGCGTCGTCCTGCGTGCTCTCGGTCGTCATGACGGGCATCGTGCCGCCTCCGGTGTACGGACCACCAGTGCGGCGTCAGCCGTGAGTTGACCAGCGGGGGCGCCGGACCCGCCCGGACCCGCCCGGACCCGCCCGGACCCGCCCCGGGCTTCCCCCACCGCCCGAACCGCCCGAACAGGCCGTCAGGGGTTGATCGGTGCGAACCGCACCGACGCACCACCGGCGCCCCCGGACCCATCCCTCGCCTGCGCCTTCCCTTCCGGCTTCCCTTCCGCCATTGCCCGCACCATCAGCTCCGCTTCGGCGACGATCTCCTCCTTCGCCGTCTTCGGGACCGGGCCGAACAGCTCGACGGTGACCGTCCGCCCGTCCAGCTTCCACAGTCCGGCGAGGAACCCGTCCACGAGCAGGGTGCAGTGGGCCTGGTTCCCGGTCCACGTACGCCCCTTGATCTCCGGGGCCACCACGCGGGTGCGGTCGGCGTGCGAGAGCAGGAGGTTGTCGAACTCCGGCAGGAAGCGGGGCGGCGCCGGGGTGCCCGCGTCGGGGCGCGGGGCGTCGGGAAGGTCGAAGAGCTCCACCCCGTTCTCGTCCTGGAAGACGAGGAGGTCCGGGCGCAGCCGCTCGAAGGCCTCGCGCAGCCGGGTCAGTCCGGCCCACGTCTGCATGTCCTTGACGGAGGCGGGCCCGAAGGCGGTGAGGTAGCGCAGCACGACCTCGTCCAGGGGCTGCGCAGCGCCGGCCGGCCGCCCGAGCCAGTGCTCGACGGTGGTGAGCCGGACCTGACCGCTGCGCCCCCACACCCCCCGCGGGGTGACCTGGACCAGCGGCAGCCGGCAGCGGGCGGCGACGGAGAGGGACTGCGGGTCGGCGTCGGGCCAGTCCCGGAGCAGTTCCTCACGGATCTCGCCCATGGTCCGCGGCTCGCTCTCGACGAAGGCGCGGGCGCGCTGCGCGAGCCGGTCCAGATCCACCCCCGTGAGCCCCTTGCGGAAGTAGCTGACCTCGCGGTCACGGGCGGGCTGGACGAGGGGCCTCAGGGTCAGGGCGTCGTGAGCGGTGTGCGTATGGATCGTCGACCGCATGGTGACCATCCGGACGACCTCGCGGGACTCCATGAGCCCGGCCAGCTCGGCGGGCCGGAAGCCGGCGAGCCGGGCGTACAGCTGGAAGTAGGGCGGCTTCACGTTCTGCGCCTGCAGCCCGAGCAGGTGCGCGACGGCGTCCCCCGCGGACATCTCGGCGCGGCTGAGCAGCAACTGGCGGGCGAGCGTGGCACGGTTCAGAGCGCGGGTGCCGAGTACGGGGTGTGTCGTCCTGGAAGCCATGGCAGCAAGCTAGCGTCCCTTGCGGACAGCTTCGGTCCGCAACCTTCCGCGGTCTTCCGCAGCCTTCACTGCTGTCAGGCGCAGTGGGTCGGCAATCTCCCCCGCTCGGCACCCGCACGACCGGCCGAATACGGTCGCACGGGGGAAACACGGTTGTCGTCACCGTCGCGGGAGTGTTCCGATCATGACCGACCGTGCCGCACGCGGGGAGGAGAGACGAGACGGTGCCCGACGACATGGCCCGATGGCTGAAGGAGCACGCCAACCCCTTGAGCACCCTGACCCCCGGTGCACCCGTGGAGGACCTGAAACCCCTGGGCGAGGCCCTGCGGGGGACCCGGATCGTCGGTCTCGGTGAATCCACCCACGGCACGGGCGAGTTCTTCCGGCTCAAGCACCGCATCGTGGAGTTCCTGGTCCGCGAGGAGGGGTTCACCACCCTCGCCATGGAGGCCAGCCAGTCCGCCGCCCGCGCGCTCGACGCGTACGTCCGGTTCGGTACGGGCGACCCCGGACGTCTCGTCGCCCGGCTGGGCTTCTGGACCTGGCGCACCCGCGAGATGGTCGACCTCGTCGCATGGCTGCGCGCCCACAACCGCGACCTGCCCGAGGAGCGCCGCACCCGTTTCGTGGGAACGGACCCACAGCTGTGCGCGGACTCGGTCGAGGCCGTCGCCGCCTTCCTGCGCCGGACCGCACCCGATCAGGTCCGGCACCTCGGCGCCCTGGACGTACTGGCCCGGGCCCGCCCGGCCTCGCTCCCGGACCCGGACAAGACCCTGATGCGGCGCGCCGAGGAGATCGCCCGCGTCGTCGCCGACCACGTCGAGCGGTCGGGTCCCGGCGACGCCGCCGCTGATGCCCTGGAACACGCGCGGATCCTGGTCCGCGCCGCCGACCTGGTGTCCCGGACGTTCACGGCCCCGGACGGCGAAGAGGGGGTGTACGCCGCGCGTGACCGCTACATGGCCGAGGCCGTCGCACGGCTCGTGGACGACGACCCCGGGGCGCGCGTCATGGTCTGGGCGCACAACGGGCACATCGCGAAGGGCACGTACGGGGACCAGGTACCGGCCCTCGGCAGCGGACTGCGCGACCGGTACGGCGACGCCTACTACGCGCTGGCGCTCCTCTTCGGCAAGGGCTCCTTCCTGGCCCGCCGCGGCGACGATCTGCAGGGCCCGCCGGTGCGCCACCACATCGGCACCGGCTTCCGCTCCCTGGAGGCCAGGCTCGCGGACGCCGTACCCGGCGACTACTACGCGGACCTGCGCGCCGCGGGATCACCCGCCGGCGCCGCGCCCTGGCTGCACGCCCCCCACGCGCAGCGCAGCTTCGGCGCGAACGTCCAACGGTTCTTCTACCGTCTGAACACGGCCCCGCTCGTCCCGGCCGAGGACTACGACGGCATCGCGTTCGTGGCACGCTCGACCTGCTCCCACCCGCTGCCCCCGGCGGAGGGCCTGGCGGGCCGGGCCGGCGGAACCGGGTAACGTCTTCGTCATGTTCTTCCAGACGCCGATTCCGGAGTGAGAGCGTGACGGGCCCCCGCTGACGTCGTTCGATGTCGCCGCGCCCGTCCCCAGCCGACGCATCCGTAGATCACTTCACACCAGCACCGGGAGAACCCGTGACCGACAGCAAGAACATCAACAACCCCGTGGGCCAGGGCGGCGGCCAGCGCAAGAAGCTGTCCCGCTCCGAGCGCCAGAACAACGGGCCGCACCGCAACCTCGACCGCCAGGGCGCCGCCGACCGGAAGGCGGAGCTGGTGCGCAAGATGCGCGAGAAGGCAGCCGCAGCCGAGGCCGCCGCACAGGCGGACGACGACACGGCCCAGGGCTGACGCGCCTTCGCCGCATCGCGGCGGCGAACCCCACCGCGAGCACCGGAACGAGCGGGCAGGCAGGCAGGCGAGCCGTTCCGGGAGAACCCCTCTGCCGCAGGGGAGTCGTGAGGTCCCCTCTCGTCCGGAGCCTTCCGGAGCGCGAAGTTGGTGCACATCAGCGCCTCGGGCAGAATCACGTTCGACTGCAACGGGCCGTGAAGTGCGGCTCGGTGTCGGCAGGAAGCGCTGGATGCGGCGGGGCCGGGCGGGATCGTGTTTCCGCCGGTGCGGGGGCTGGTGCCGGATGGTGCCGCGCTCGACGGGGACGGACGGGAGGGGCGGGTGTGAGCGGGGACGGGGCGGATCTTGATGTTTCGAAGCAGGCGCTGGGGCAGATAGCGAAGGGGATCACGGACACGCTGGGCGAGCTGAAGGAGCTCGGGATGGTGGGTTCGGCCAGCATGGGGCGGGGGTTCTCGGATCTGGCGCTGTCGGGGATGGAGAGCGGGAACGAGGGCCTGACGGCGTCGATGAAGACGTTCTGCGAGCGCTGGGAGTGGGGCGTGCGGGCGCTGGTGCAGCAGGGGAACCAGTTCGCGTTCGACGTGGGTCTGTCGGCGGGTGTGATGCACGAGCAGGACCAGTACATCCAGGGCAGTTTCAAGGTGCTGACGAACTCGGCGATGGGCAATCCGTACGCGTCGGAGCAGGAGATCACCGGTAAGGACTGGGGCGCGGTCCTGTCGGACAACGTGTACACGCAGGTCCGGGACGCGGACTACAGTCCCGAGTCCTTCGAGCGGGCGCGGGAGAACAGCGAGGAGGCCTGGAAGGGCGCGGTGCGGGACGTCAACAGCTCGGATGTCCTCCTCAGCAATCAGATCGTCGACGCGGTGGGGATGCGGGACGAGGTGGATGCGGCGGTCGAGGGCTGGGTCGGACCCGCACCGCAGCAGCAGCCGCCGGTGTCGGGTGGTGGGCGCTGATGACGGACTGGGGCGGTCTGCTGGACAAGGGTCTGCAGAAGCTGGACGACGGCTGGGAGGAGACGAAGAAGGTCGTCGGGCAGGGCGTCGACAAGGCCACCGACGGGATCGGTGCGGGGCTGGAGTACGTCGGGGCGGACGACTGGGCGGACAAGGTCGAGGACTGGGGCGACGACGTCGCTTCGGGTCTGGGTGCTTCGGTCGGTGAGCAGCAGCTGGGCCAGAGTGAGCAGGCGGATGAGCTGGTGCACGGCAAGCCGGTGAAGATCCGGGAGTCGGCGAAGCACCTGAGTGATTTCCAGGGGGCGTTCGACCGGGTCGGTCAGGGGATGCGGGCGCTGGATTCGGGGCACTGGAAGGGGCAGGCCGCCGATGCGTTCCGCAAGAAGTTTGCGATGCATCCGGTGGACTGGCTGCATGCTTCGGATGCGTGTGAGGCGGCGGCGGGTGCGCTGACGCGGTACGCGGAGACGGTGGAGTGGGCGCAGAAGCAGGCGCAGCAGGCCATCGATTTGTACAAGGCGGCGGTCAGGGCGGCGAAGGAGGCCCATGAGGGGTATGCCGCGAAGGTCGAGACGTACAACGCGGCGGCGAAGGCGGGCCGGGATCCGGGGCCGGAGCCGCAGAAGCCGGTCGATGTGGGCAAGGCCGACGGGACGCGGGCCCACGAGATCCTGAACGAGGCCCGCAGGCAGCGTGACGAGGCCGCGGCGAACGTGGCCAAGGCGCTGGACGCGGCGCTGGAGCATGCTCCGAAAGAGCCGTCGGCGACGGACCGGGCCCTGGCCGGGATCGCCGACTACTACGGTGGTCAGGCCGTCGAGCTCAACCACTTCGTCGGCGGTGTGGTCAAGGGCACGGCCGGGCTGGTCAACTTCGCCCGCGGTCTGAACCCGATGGACCCGTACAACCTCACCCATCCCGCCGAGTACCAGCAGAACCTCAACATGACGCTGGCCGGCCTGGTCTCCACCGCCGCCCACCCCGAACGGATCCCGGGCGCGCTCATCGACAGCTTCAAGAACGACCCCTCCGAAGGCCTGGGCCGCCTCGTACCCGAACTCCTCGGCACCAAGGGCTTCGGCGGAGCCCGGGCGGGAACGAGACTCGCCCTGCGAGAAGGGCTGGAGGGAGCCGCCGGTACGGGCCTGCGGCAGGCCGACGAGTGGCTGACCGGTGGCAGGAGGAGGCCCCGGCAGCTCCTCGACGACCCGGCCCAGACCAAGTGGGCGGAGGACGCGTACGCGGACTTCATGAAGAGCGACCGGGACGTCGACTCGATCAGCGGTCACACGCAGGGGCTGGCCCGGGACAACGGCTCCACAGGATTCACCCCGGAGGAGATCGCCGCGGTGAAGAAGCACGTGTTCGACACGGAACATCCCATCGTGGACTACGAAACGGGAGGTGTCGTGATGCGGAAGTTCGACGCGGACGCGGAGATCGCGGACGCCTGGATCCGGTTGCGCTCCGGAAACGGGCTGCCGGAGGACCGGCTGCTCCTGGAGCACGAGCTGGCCGAGCTCACGTACCTGCGCGAGAACCCGGGGTCCACCTACCAGGAGGCGCACCGGGTGGCGAACGAGACGCACAACTGGCAGGAATCCGGACCGCTGGACAAGCGCGAAGACATCGAAGGGGAATGGTAAATGGCCGCGATCGTGTATTTCCGGAAGATCTCGGAGACCGAGGATCTGGTGGAGTACGAGTTCGGTGACGACCCCGAGCGTTTCGAGCGACGGCTGACCATGGACAAGGCGTCCTGCACCTCGACGGTCCAGGACGCACAGGTCGACTACACCTTCCTGAAGGCGTCGCGGAAGCTCAACGCCCTGTACACGGAGCGGGGTGAGTGGCCGGAGCGGGGGATGAGCGTGAGCTGACCGCGTGCGGCTGGACGGCGGCGGACCTGGTGCGGGCCCGATCGGCTCGCGCGGGCCGGCCGGGGTCAGCAGTTCGGCACCCATGCGTGGGAGCGCGGGCGGACGGCGCCGCTCAGGTTGGTCCTCGTACGCACCTTCACGCAGCCCAGCGGCTCCTGCTGGTCGGCCCGGCCGTAGTAGAGGACGTCGACCTTGGTCGCCCCCTGGGTGAGGTCGAAGCCGTTGTTGAAGACGGAGCGGGGCGCGCTGCGGGCCGTCCAGGGGCAGGGGGCCGGGCCGTCGATCCAGTCCGATCCGCCGTCGACCCAGGAGCACATCTCTCCCCGGCCGTCCTCCTCGGAGAAGAAGCAGACCGCCCCGCGCCAGCATCGGTCGTACCCCAGCACCCCGGCGGAGTCCCCGAGGTGGAACAGACCCGAAGCCCATACGGCGCCCAGGCCGGCGGCGAGCGCCGCCGTACCGGCCGCGATCAGCCGGCGGCGCCGGCGGCCCGGTCCGGGGACACGCCGGGCCGGTCGGGAGGGTGCGGGAGCGGCCGCCGCCTCCACCCGGCGCAGCAGCGACGCCGCTGTGTGCGCGGCCCGGTCCTCGTGTCTTCGGGCCAGGCAGTCGCGGACGACGTCCCGCCAGTGCTCCGGGAGTTCCGGTGACAGCCGCAGCTCCTCCTCGCCCCGGGCGTAGCGCAGGGCGGCGTCCCGGCGGGCGGCGGGGGTGCCGCCGGGCAGCGGGAGTGCCCCGGTCAGGACGACGTGGGCCAGAACGCCGAAGGCCCAGATGTCGGCCGTCGGGCGGATCTTCGTACCGCGTTCGCCGACTTCCGACCAGAGCAGGTCCGGCGGGGTGTAGTCGGGGGTGGCGAAGGCCGGGGAGTAGGCGTGGGTGCCCTCCAGTTCCGCGGCCATGTTGAAGTCGCCCAGCCGCGCCGTGCCGTCGGCCATCAGCAGGACGTTGCCCGGCTTGAGGTCGCCGTGGACCCAGCCCGCGCGGTGCAGTTGGTCGAGCCCCTCGCAGACCTGGGCGAGCAGGGCGGGCCCGGTCGGTGGTGGCACTCCGTCGGCGAGCAGGGCGTCCAGGGAGCCCCGCGCCTCCTCCAGGACGAGGACGGTGGCGCCGTCGAGTTCGGGCCGGTCGGGGTCGTCGACCGTGAGCACCTCGTACAGCCTGATCAGCCGGGGTGTGCGCACCCGGCGCAGCAACTCGGTCTCGCGCTCGGCGAGCTCGGCCAGGTGCCGTAACCGGCGCGGGGTACGGGTGCCGGTCGGCAGGAACTTGAGCGCGGCCCGGCCGGGCAGGCGCGGCTCGGGTGCGGCGCGCAGGGCCGCGTACACGCTGCCGAAGGCACCGGCCCCCAGCAGGTGCCCGACGACCCAGGGCCCGACGCGGTAGCCGGGCGGGACGTCGAGGGCGCCGGAGTGTCCGGCTCGCCCGCTCAGCGGGCGGTACCGGTCGGGGCGGCCGGCAGGGCCGCCAGGTCCGCCTCGCGGACGAGGTCGAAGCGCAGGGCCAGCGAGACCAGGGTCTCCTTCTTGCCGACCAGCCGTGGTCCCGGGTCCACCGTGTCGGGGCCGGGCTTGAGGCGCAGTTTGACCGCGAGGTAGTCGATGTTCCACTGCACGGCGGCGCGGTTGGCGGCGGGCCAGGACGGCTTCAGCCGTTCGACCACCTGCTCGACCGTGGGCAGCGGGGCGTGCGGTGCGCCGCGCAGCCTCGGTTCGCAGAGCGCGGTGAGGACCAGGAAGTACCGGCTGGAGCGGTCGAGCGGGAAGGGGAGTGCGGTCGGCTCGCCGTCGGGCTCGCCGGGATCGTCCCGGTCGGCGTAGTCGTGGCGCGGCGCCCAGACGTCCAGGGTGAGCAGTTCGGAGCCGGCCGGCAGGACGAGCCGCGCGAATTCGAACGGGACGGGTGCGTCCAGCCGGCCGGGGCCGATCTTGATGTGCTCGCCCGCGCCTTCCGGGTTCTCGACGACGTAGGTCGCCGAGCGGGAGAAGTTGCTGAGCGACCAGTACGTGGCCGTGGCGGTGATCTCCCCCGCCGCACGCGAGACGCCGGCGTGCGGGACGTGGAGGGCGTGAGGGCCGTGGAGGGAGTGCGGGCCGTTGCCACGACCACCGGTGCCGGAGTGGCCGAGGGGTTCGCGGCCGAACCGGAGGGTCTGCCCCGGTGCCAGGCGGATCTGTGCGGCCGGGGACATGGTGGGCCCCGGAACCACGATGATGCTGTTCACGTCGCTTCCTTCCCCGAAGGTGCAGGGGAAGGTTAGCCAGCGGAATCAATCGTTCCCGCAACAATGGCCCGTCTTCAGCACTCTCCTCGCCACTGGAAGCGTTCGATGGTCCGGCCCCCTGCGGGCAGGTTCCCGCGCCCCTCGTCCCAGCCCCGGTGCAGGCAGGCGCTGCCTCCCTCCCGGAAGTACACCTGCACGTGGTCGTAACCCGGCTGCGGCGTGCCGTTGTTGAAGAAGGACCTGCGCAGCCCGCACGTGCTCCGGGGCTCGTCGGAGGCTGAGCGGCAGACGGTGCCCGTGCCGTCGGCCCCGGAGTAGAAGCAGACGTGGCCGGCCGGGCAGTCCTGCCAGGCGGGGGGCGGGGTTCCGGCGCAGTTGCGGCTGGTGACGCTCGGCCACTCCTTCGCCGTTCCCGAGTACTCGGCCCCGTCGAAGTGGGCCGGGACCCGGTGGCTCTCGTCGGTGAAGTCGCCCGACGCCAGGTAGCGCTGTTCGTAGTGCAGGTGGGACCAGGTGGAGGCGCCCGAGGTGCCGATCCGGCCGATGCGGGTGGACGGCTGGACGGCGTCGCCCTTCTTGACGTAGGCCGCCGGGTCGTCCTTCAGGTGGTAGTACGCCGTGAACCAGCCGTTGCCGTGGCTGATCTGGATGGTGTTGCCTGAACCACCCGTCCAGTACGTGGCGGACACCGTGCCCGCGGCGGACGGCAGGACCGGCAGTCCGTCGGATCCGGTGTTGCCCTCCACCACCATGTCCAGCGCCGGATCGTGGCCCCAGGTGTTCAGCTGCCAGGTGGTCCCGCACGGGAACGGCAGCTGGAACAGCGGCTTCGCCGCGGCCGGGACCGGGGCGGGTACGGACACGGGGGTGGAGGCGGAGCCGGAGCCGGAGGCAGGCGTGGGCGCACCCGCCAGCACCAGTCCCGCCAGACACGTCAGCACCACCGCCCGCAGCCTTCTCGGATATCGCAGCACGTCTTCCCCTCCCGACCCCTGTGGACGGCCCCCGGACGGGCGGTCCTGCGCGCCATGCTGGGGCCCGGGCCCGGGCGGCACCACCTCGTGGCTACGAGGGTGGGGTGGGAGCTATTGGCTGCGGCCTGCCACGGCCTGCTACGGCTCGATGAGCCCGACCCGGATCGCGTACCGCGTCAGCTCCAGCCGGTCGCGCATCCCCAGCTTCTGGAGCAGGTTGGCGCGGTGGCGCTCCACCGTCTTGGCGCTGATGACGAGGAGGTCGCCGATCTCCTTCGAGGAGTGGCCTTCCGCGACGAGCTTGAGGATCTCCTCCTCGCGCTCGGTGATCGCCCGGGCGGGCAGCGGATCGCCCTGGCGCGCCCGGTCCAGGTAGTTGCGGATGAGGGTGGTCTCGGCGCCCGGGTAGATGAACGGCTCGTCCCGGATCGCCGCCCGGCACGCCTCGACCAGGTCGCGGTCGGCGACCGACTTGGGGACGTAGCCGGCGGCCCCCGCCTTGAGCGCCTCGAAGAAGTACTGCTCGTTGTCGTACATGGTCAGGATGAGGATGCGCAGCTCCGGCCGCAGCCGCGAGAGTTCCCGTGCGGCCTGCAGGCCGGTCATCCGGGGCATGGCGACGTCGAGGACGGCGAGGTCCACCTCCCCGGACCGGGCCAGGGCGACGGCCTCCGCCCCGTCCCCGGCCTCGGCGACCACCGTGAGGTCCGGTTCGGCGTCGAGGATGAGCCGGACCCCGCGCCGTACGAGGGCATGGTCGTCGGCGAGCAGGACACGGGTCGGCGGCCTTTGCGGTGTGGTCAACTCGTGCCCTCCGTGGTCGCGATGGCGGCGGTGGTCGGGGCCGGTACGTCCAGCCGTACGTCGGTGCCGCCCTGCGGGCCGCTCCCGAGGGTGAGGTCCGCGCCGATCAGCAGGGCCCGTTCCCGCATGCCCTGGATCCCCGCGCCCTCGGCCGCGGAGCCGATGCCCCGGCCGTCGTCCCGTACCAGCAGCCGGACCGCCCCGCCGGGCCGGGCCGACAGGTGTACCTCGACCTCGCTCGCGCCCGCGTGCCGGGCGGCGTTGGTCAGGGCCTCCTGGGCGACCCGGTAGACGACGAGTTCCGCCGCTTCGTCCAGCGGGGGTACCTGGGGGCCGATGACGTGCCGTACGGTCAGCGACCCGCTGGTGAACTCGGCCGTCAGCGCGCGCACGGCGCTGTGCAGCCCGAGCTCCTCCAGGACCCCCGGGCGCAGCCTGCGGGCGATGCGGCGGATCTCGTCCAGGCTGGTGCGGGTCGTCTCCTGCACCTGGCGGAGTTCCTCCCGCAAGGGGGCCGGGGCGCGGTCGGCGGCGTGCTTGAGCTGGAGCAGGACCGCGGTGAGGGTCTGGCCGACCTCGTCGTGGAGTTCCTGGGCGATGCGCCGTCGTTCGGCCTCCTGCGCGGAGAGGGCGCGGGCGCTGCTGCCGGCCCGCTCGGCCTCCAGCCGGCCCAGCATGGCGTTGAAGGAGGTGGTCAGCTCGGCCACTTCGGCGGGGCCTTCCACCCGGGCCCGGCCGCCGGGCCGCAGCAGGTCCACGGCGCTCATCGCGCGGGTCAGCCGGCCGAGCGGTGCCAGACCGATGCGGAGCAGGGCGGCGTTGGCGATCAGCATGGCGGCCAGCCCGGCGAGCAGCACCACGGCCTCGCCGAAGAGGACCGGGGTGGAGACGGTGACCGGGCCGAACAGCAGCAGGACGGCGGTGACGAGGACGGCCGCGTTGAGCAGGAAGATCCGCCAGTACAGCGACACGGGCGTCCCTCCGCTCGTTCCGGGATCCGCCGCTCCGGCGGACCGCTCACTTCCACTATCCCCGCCGATACGCTCCCACACCTGTGGTGACCTGCGGTGGGAGCTGTGTCCCCGCTTCAGCCTGTCGGCCGCCGGGGGCGCTTGTCCATCCGTGCCGACACCCATATCCCGCGCCCTGCGCGAGATGGCACCATGAGCCCGCGCGGGGGCCGGGAGCCGCCTTCCGCCGCCGCGCCGCACCACCGCCGAACACGAAGCAAGGGGGGACAGAGCTGTGCCTGCTCCACGGATGAGCACCACGCCACTGCCCGGCATCGGGGTCCAGTACGACCTCACCACCCGCGAGCACCGCCACCTGTCGGTGATCGCCCACCGCGACGGGACCCGTACGGTGAACATCTACCGCGCCGACGATCCCGACGCGTGTGCCCAGTCCCTGCACCTGACCGCGGCGGAGACCACCTCGCTGATCGACGCCCTGATGCCCGCCCACCACAGCCCCAACCTGCTGCACACCACCGACCTCGGGCTGGTCGCCGAACGCATCGAGCTGTCCGCGCACTCGTACTGGAACGGCCGGCTGCTGGGCGAGACCCGGATGCGGACGGAGACCGGGGTCTCGATCGTGGCGGTGCTGCGCCGGGCCGAGGCCCGCCCCTCCCCCGCACCCGACTTCCGCCTGGCCGGCGGGGACACCCTCATCGTGATCGGCACCCGCGAGGGCGTCGACGCGGCCGCCTCCATACTCGGACGGGAGTGATCGCCTGTGCACTCCGCCGTCTTCCTGATCGAGTTCGGTGCGATCATCCTGGGCCTGGGCCTGCTGGGCAGGCTCGCCGGACGTTTCCGCTTCTCCCCGATCCCCCTGTACCTGCTGGCCGGTCTGGCCTTCGGCACGGGCGGACTGCTGCCGATGGGCGCGAGCGAGGAGTTCGTGGCGATCGGCGCCGAGATCGGCGTCATCCTGCTGCTGCTGATGCTGGGGCTGGAGTACACGGCCACGGACCTGGTCTCCAACCTGCGTACCCAGTACCCGGCCGGGCTGGTCGACTTCACCCTGAACGCCGTACCCGGTGCGGTCGCCGCGCTGCTGATGGGCTGGGGGCCGGTGGCCGCGGTGGTCCTGGCGGGGGTCACCTGGATCTCCTCCTCCGGTGTCATCGCCAAGGTGATGGGCGACCTGGGGCGGCTCGGCAACCGTGAGACCCCGGTGATCCTCAGCGTCCTGGTCCTGGAGGACCTGGCGATGGCGGTCTATCTGCCCATCGTCACCGCGCTGCTGGCCGGGGTCGGTCTGGCGGCGGGCAGCCTGACCCTGGCGATCGCCCTCGGGGTGGCGGGCGCGGTGCTGTTCGTCGCCGTCCGCTACGGCCGGCTCATCTCCCGGTTCGTGTCCAGCGACGACCCGGAGAAGCTGCTCCTGGTCGTCCTCGGCCTGACGCTGCTGGTCGCGGGCATCGCCCAGCAGTTGCAGGTGTCCGCCGCGGTCGGCGCGTTCCTGGTCGGCATCGCCCTGTCGGGTGAGGTGGCCGAGGGCACGCACACCCTGCTCAGCCCGCTCCGGGACCTGTTCGCCGCGGTGTTCTTCGTCTTCTTCGGCCTGCACACCGACCCGGCGAGCATCCCGCCCGTGCTGCTGCCGGCGCTCGCGCTGGCCCTGGTCACCGCCGGCACGAAGATCGCCACCGGGTACTGGGCCGCCAAGCGCGCCGGGGTCGGGGTCAAGGGCCGCTGGCGGGCCGGCGGGACCCTCGTCGCCCGCGGCGAGTTCTCCATCGTGATCGCCGGTCTCGCCGTCACCGCGGGCATCGAACCGGCTCTCGGGCCGCTGGCCACCGCCTACGTGCTCATCCTCGTGGTGATCGGCCCGCTCACCGCCCGCTACACGGAGCCGCTGGCCGCCCGGTTCCGGGCGCGGCGCGCCGTGGACACCCCGCTGCTCGCGGCCGTCCCCTCCCCCGCGAGGTCGCCGGAGGCCGCCGCGGAGCCGGCTCCCGACCAGGATCCCGCCGGGCGGCCGTAGCGGTCAGGGAGGGGCCATGGGCTTGGCCCGGCGAGGCGTACGGGGCTCCGCCCCCAGCCTGTTCACCGCGAGAGCGGCCACGACGAGGCCCGCCGCCAGGACGAGCCCGTTGGGCAGGGTGGCCCCGGCCACCGCGGCCCAGACCCCCAGGGCCACGGCCAGCCACGCGCCGGCCCGGCGGTACGCACCGGACCGGTGACCGTGCCGGTGCCGGTGGCCGTGCCGGTGCCGGTGGCCGTGCCGGTGTCGGTGGCCGTGCGGGTGCCGGTGCCGGTAGCCGTGCGGGCGCCCTTCGCCGGGGCGCGCGCCCGGTACCGGGCCCTCGTTCCCGGCCGGGTCTCCGGGACGGGTGGTCCTCGCGTCGTCGGATCGCGGCATGGCCCCGCTCCTTTCCGTCGGCCGGGCGCGGGCGAAGGGGCCGGCCGTCGCCGAGGGCCCGAACAGCTCCGCGTCAACGCCGGCGGAGCGCAGGTGGTGTTCATCGTCCGGGGCGTGTCCGGGCACCGGCGCCGCGGAGTGCGTGGCGCGCCGTGCGCCCTGCGCCGTGGCCCCCGGGGGGCCTCCCGGCGGGGGCCGGGAGGGGACTTCGCGGACGCCTCCAGCTTCCCGCGGCCCGCCGCCGCCGCGCATCGGGGCCGGCACCCATCTCGGGCGCCGGTCAGCAGATGCGCGGCAGCTGCTCCCCGATCGGCAGGTCGACCACGCGGGTGCCGCCGAGGGCGGTGCGGGCCACGACCAGGCCCGGATGGGCGTCGACCGCCTCACCGATCACCGCCGCGTGACGGCCCAGCGGATGGGCGCGCATGGCGTCGAGGACGGCGTCTGCGTGCTCGCGGGGCACGAAGGCGACCAGCTTGCCCTCGTTGGCCACGTAGAGCGGGTCGAGCCCGAGGATCGCGCAGGCGTTCGCGACGGGCGCCGGGACCGGGACGCGGCCCTCGTCGACGACGACACCGGTGCCCGAGGCGGCCGCGATCTCGTTCAGGGCGGCGGCCAGGCCGCCCCGGGTGGGGTCGCGCAGGACATGGAGGTCCGGGGTGACCGCGAGCATGGTCCGTACGAGGCCGCCCAGGGCCGCGCAGTCGCTCTGGATGTCGACCCCGAATTCGAGCCCCTCGCGGACGCTCATGATCGCCACGCCGTGGAGCCCGATCTCACCGCTGACGATGACGACGTCACCGGGTACGACGCGCTGCGGGCGCAGGTCCACCCCGTCGGGGATGATCCCGATGCCCGCGGTGTTGACGTAGATGCCGTCCCCGTGGCCCGCCTCCACGACCTTGGTGTCGCCGGTCGCGATCTCCACGCCCGCGGCGCGGGCGGCCGCGCCCATGGCCTCGGCCACGCGCGCCACCACCGGCAGCTCGACGCCCTCCTCCAGGATGAACCCGCAGGAGAGGTACGCCGCTTCGGCGCCGCTCATGGCCAGGTCGTTGACCGTGCCGTTGACCGCGAGGTCGCCGATGGAGCCGCCGGGGAAGAACAGCGGCCGCACGACGTAGGAGTCGGTGGAGAAGGCCAGCCGGACCCCGCCCAGGGAGACGGCAGCGGAGTCCCCGAGCTGGGCGAGCACGTCACCGCCGAAGGCGGGGGCGAAGAGGTGCTGGACGAGCTCGGCGGAGAGGGCGCCCCCGCCGCCGTGCCCCATGACCACACGGGGGCGGTCGCGCAGCGGGGCCGGGCAGGTCCAGCCCGTGATGTCGAGTGCGGTGTCAGACAACGGGGCTCGCCTCCAGCGGGGCGCTCGCAGCGGTCGGGGCGGTCGCGGCGGCGGGCACCGCGCCCAGTTCCAGCCTCCGGTAGAGGTAGTACGCGGCGCAGGCGCCCTCGCTGGAGACCATGGTGGCGCCGAGCGGGCTGCGCGGGGTGCACAGGGTGCCGAAGGCCTCGCACTCGTGCGGTTTGAGCAGTCCCTGGAGCACCTCGCCGCTGCGGCACTCGGCCGGTTCGCGGGTGTTGATGCCGGTGACCGAGAAGCGGTGCTCGGCGTCGAAGTCGCGGTAGCGCTCGGACAGCCGCCAGCCGCTGTCGGGGATGACGCCGATGCCCCGCCAGGCCCGGTCGGTGACCTCGAAGACGTCCTCCAGCATGGCGAGGGCGGCCGGGTTGCCCTCGGGACGCACGGCTCGGGCGTAGGCGTTGTCGACCGTGTGTTCGCCGCGTTCCAGCTGCCGCACGGCCCGGCGCACGCCCTCCAGGATGTCGAGCGGCTCGAAACCCGTCACCACGATCGGCACCCGGTGGCGGGCCGCCAGTTCGGGGTACTCGCGCACGCCCATCACGCTGCACACGTGCCCGGCGGCGAGGAACCCCTGGACCCGGCAGCTCGGCGACTGCATGATCGCCTCGATCGCCGGGGGAACCCGGACGTGGGAGACCAGCAGGCTGAAGTTGGGGATGCCCAGCTTCTTCGCCTGGTGGACCGTCATGGCGTTGGGCGGCGCCGTGGTCTCGAAGCCGATGCCGAAGAACACCACCTGGCGCTTCGGATTCTCCTGGGCGATCCGCAGGGCGTCGAGCGGGGAGTAGACGACGCGTACGTCGCCGCCCTCGCTGCGCACCTGGAACAGGTCGCGACCGGTCCCGGGCACCCGGAGCATGTCCCCGAAGGAGCAGAAGATCACATCGGGCCGGGAGGCGATCTCCAGCGCCTTGTCGATGACCTCCAGCGGGGTGACGCACACCGGACAGCCCGGCCCGTGGATCAACTCCACCTGTGACGGCAGGAGTTGGTCGATCCCGTGCCGGATGATGGTGTGGGTCTGGCCGCCGCAGACCTCCATCAGGGCCCACGGGCGGGTCACGGTGGCGTGGATGTCGTCCAGAAGCCGGCGGGCGAGGGCGGGGTCCTGGAACTCCTCGATGTACTTCACGGCTGGACTTCCTCCTGCGGTGCGGCGAGGGCGGGCGCGGGTTCCGGGCCGGGACCCGGAACGGGTGCGGGATCGTCGGCGAAGGGCCACGGTTCGCCGCCGGCCGCGGCGGCCTGCTCCCAGGGATCGCCGAACTCCTCCTGGAGCATGCCTAGTTGCTCGAAGAGTTCGAGGGTCTGCCTGGCCGACTCCTCGTCGAGGCGCTGGAGGGCGAAGCCCACGTGGACGATGGCGTACTCGCCCACCTGGAGGTCGGGCAGATACTCCAGGCACACTTCCTTCTGCACACCGCCGAAGTCGACGGTGGCCATGCGGGTGCCGTCCTTCTCCCCGATGTCGAGCACTCTGCCGGGCACCGCCAGGCACATGGGTTTCTCCTTGCTGTGGGTGTGTCAGGGGGTGTGCTGCGCAGCGGCCACCAGGAGCTGGCCGAGGGAGAGCCCGCCGTCGTTCGGGGGGACCCGGCTGTGCCGCAGGACGGTGAATCCGGCGGCGCCGAGGCGCCGGGCGCACGCCGAGGAGAGCAGGGTGTTGGCGAAGACCCCGCCGGTCAGGGCGACCGTGTCCAGGCCGTGGCGCTCGCGCGCGAGCGCGCAGAGCGCGGCGACAAGGTCGGCGACGGCGGTGTGGAAGCGGGCGGCGATCAGCGCCGGGTCCGTGCCGGCGCGGACGTCCGCCACCACGGCGGCCAGGACGGGCGCCGGATCGGCGGTGACCGGACCGCCGTCGGGGTCGGTGCTCGCTCGGAGGCCGAAGGCGTAGCCGGGTCCGGGATCGGCTTCGGGCGTGCCCAGGGCGGCGCCCTCCAGTTCGATGGCGGCCTGCGCCTCGTAGCCCGCCAGGTGGCAGATGCCGGCCAGGGAGGAGACGGCGTCGAAGAGGCGGCCCATGCTGGAGGTCGGGACGCAGTTCAGTCCCCGTTCCAGCTGGCGCTCCAGCAGCGCGAGTTCTCCCGGCGGGCAGGCGGCCGTGCAGGGCAGCTCGGGGGTCCGGTCGATGCCGGCGGCCCGCAGATGGGACAGCGCCATGCGGTACGGGCGGTGCACGGCCGCGTCGCCGCCCGGCAGCGGGACGTAGGCGAGGTGGGCGAAGCGGGTGAACCCGGCGTAGTCGGCCAGGAGGACCTCACCGCCCCACACGGCGCCGTCGTCGCCGTAGCCGGTGCCGTCGAAGGCGACCCCGATCACCGGGCGGCCGGCGCCCCGGCCGTGCTCCGCCAGGGTGGAGGCGATGTGCGCGTGGTGGTGCTGGACGCGGACGAGCGGCCGGGCGCCCGCGGCGCGCTCCGCCCACCGGGTGGAGCGGTAGCCGGGGTGCCGGTCGGCGGCGAGCAGCACGGGGGTCACGCCGGTGATGGACTCCAGCTGCCGCTCGGCGCCTTCGAGGGCGTACTGGGTGGCGAGGTCGTCCATGTCGCCGATGTGCGCGGACAGCCAGGCCTGGCGCCCTGCACCGAGGCAGAAGGTGTTCTTCAGGTCCCCGCCCGCGGCGAGGGTCGCGGGCACGGGCACCGGCAGGGCCAGCGGGAGCGGGGCGTACCCGCGCGAGCGGCGTACGGTCAGTGTCTCGCCGTCGCACACCCGCACCACGGAGTCGTCGCACGGCACGTGGATGGGGCGGTCGTGCGTGAGCCAGGCGTCGGCGAGGCCGGCGAGCCGGTCCAGGGCCTCGGCGTCGTCGGTGACGATGGGCTCTCCCGCGAGGTTCCCGCTGGTCATGACGAGCAGCCGGGGTCCGGGCGGGTCCCCGGGCAGGCCGAGCAGCAGGTGGTGGACGGGGGTGTACGGGAGCATCACGCCGAGGTCGGGACAGCCGGGCGCGACCCCGTCCGGGCCGTCCGCGCCCGGTCGGCGGCGGAGCAGCACGATGGGCCGCACGCCGCCCGTGAGCAGCCGCCGTTCCTCGGGGCCGATGTGCGCGAACCGCTCGGCTTCGGCGAGGTCCCGGGCCATCAGGGCGAAGGGCTTGTCCCCGCGGGCCTTGCGCCGGCGCAGCTCGGCGACGGCGCCCGGGTGGGTGGCGTCGCAGGCCAGGTGGTAGCCGCCCAGGCCCTTGACGGCGAGGATCGCGCCGTCCGCCAGGAGCCGGCGGGCCTCGGCGACCGGGTCCGGGCCGGTGCTCTCGCGGGGCGGCCGTCCGGTGAGCAGCCGGAGGCGGGGGCCACAGGCCGGGCAGGCGACCGGCTGGGCGTGGAAGCGGCGGTCGGCCGGGTCGCCGTACTCCCGGGCGCAGTCGGGGCACAGGGGGAAGGCGGCCATGGTGGTGTGGGCGCGGTCGTACGGCAGCCCGGTGACGATGGTGAAGCGCGGCCCGCAGTGGGTGCAGGTGATGAAGGGGTGCCGGTGGCGCCGGTCGGCCGGGTCGGCCAGCTCGGCAAGGCAGTCGGCGCAGGTGGCCACGTCCGGGGAGACGAGCGTGCGGGCGGGGCCGCCGGTCCGGGAGGCGACGATGGTGAATCCGGTGCCGCCCGCGACGGGGACCTCCCAGTGGTCGACGGCGTCGACGACGGCCAGCGGGGGTGCGTCCGCCGCGAGCCGTTCGCAGAACCGCGACACCGCCGACGGGGCGCCCTCGACCTCCGCGACGACGCCCTCGGGGGTGTTGGTGACGTGCCCGGCGAGGCCCAGCCCCGTCGCGCGGGTGTAGACGTAGGGCCGGAAGCCGACGCCCTGGACCACGCCCCGGACGGTGACCCGGCGCCGTTGCACCGCTTCCATCAGCGGGTCTGCGCGACCGTGTGGAGGTGCGGGTGCTGGTGGTCGTGGTCCTCGTCGTGGTCGTGGTCGTGGTCGTGAGCGTGCTCGTGCTCGTGCTCGTGGTCGTGCTCGTGGTCGTGGTCGTGGTCGTGGTCATGACCGTGACTGTGGCCGTGGCCGTGCGCGTGCTGCCGGCCGGCCATCACCGGTGTGTGCGTGCCCTCCCCCGACCCGGCGGCCAGCGCCCGGTCGAGCAGGACGCCCAGGCCCTCGCCCGCGCGTGCCGAGGTGAGCACCACCTCCACACCCGGATTGACCTGCTCGACGTTGGCGCGGAAGGCGGCCTCGTCGAACTCGACGGCTTCCGCGATGTCGGTCTTGGTGACCACCACCAGCTGGGCCAGCCCGAAGGCGGTCGGGTACTTCAGCGGCTTGTCCTCGCCCTCGGTCACGGAGGCGAGCACCACCCTCAGCGACTCCCCCAGGTCGTAGCCGGCCGGGCAGACCAGGTTGCCCACGTTCTCCACGAAGAGCAGCCGGGTGTCCCCGGGCAGCCAGCCGTCCAGGTGCCGGCCGAGCATCGCGGCCTCCAGGTGGCACAGCCCGTCGGTGAGGACCTGTTTGACCGGTACGCCCGAACGGGCCAGCCGCAGCGCGTCGTTCTCGGTGGCCAGGTCGGCCGTCAGCGCGGCCACGGGCACGCCGCGCTGCCGCGCGAGGAGCAGTTCGCGCTCCAGCAGCGCCGTCTTGCCACTGCCGGGGCTGGAGAGCAGGTTGACCACGGTCGTTCCGCGGGCGGTGAGTTCGGTGCGCAGGACCTGGGCGGCTTCGTCGTTCTTGGCGAGCACCGCCTGCCGCAGATCGACCACTCGGCACATGGGTTCAGGCCTCCTCGGGAATCGGTTCGCGGGTACGGGCACCGGCGGGGCCGTCCTCCCAGCGCACGCTGAGGATCTCCAGCTCACGGCCCGACAGCAGTTCCACTCCGGTGGCCCTGCCGCATCCGGGGCAGCACAGTTCGGGGGGCATGCCCACCGCCCAGCTGCCGGGGCAGGAGCCGCAGCGGGCGCGGCCCGGCACGGACTCCGTGACGAGTTCCGCGCCTTCGAGGACCGTTCCGGCGCAGGCCAGTCCGAAACAGAAGGCCAGCGCGTCGGGGACCACCCCGGCCAGCTCACCGACCCGCAGCCGTACGGAGGTGACGGCTTGTGCGCCGCCCGCCCGGGCCGCCTCTTCCACCTGGCCCACGACGGCCATGGCGATCGACATCTCGTGCATCGGACTCCGTCCTGCCGGGGCTCATTGAACCGGCGGGACGGGGTCCGTGCGGGCGGGCACGCCGGTGCGCGCCGCGCCCCGTACGCCATTCGGGCGCCCGTGTCCGCACCCGCGTCCACGGCGGCGCCCGCGCCGGTGTCACATCCGGCGCATGCGCAGGTAGCGGCGGATGTCGGGGACGAACTGCAGCAGGACGGCGGTGATGGCGGCGATCGCGGCCCCGCCGATGACGGCCTTCTTCATGGGGTTCTCCTCAGTTCGCGGCGAGGCCGGACGGTTCCGGGCGAGGCCGGTCGGTTGCGTCGTGCGGCCGGCCGTGGATCAGGTCCAGGGCCGTGCGTACGGCCTCGGGTACTGCGGCGGTCACGGGTGCGCTCAGTCCGATGCCCTCCTCGACGGCGGCCGGTTCGCAGCCGAGGACGAGGGTGCGCCGGGGCGGGGTGGCACCCGTCCCGGCGCACAGGGTGTCCAGCAGGGCGAGGACGGTGTCGGGGGACATCTGGTGGCCGTCGAGGGCGGGCGGCGGCGGTTCCCCGGCGCCGGCCGGGCCCGCGCCCGTGCCCGTGCCCGCGCCGCCGTCGACCTCGATGAGGTACAGCGTGCCCGGCGCGCCGCCGCGTGCGGTGGCGTCGACCAGCACGAGCGTGTCGTAGCCGTCGAGCAGCTGGTAGGCCAGGTGGACGCCGCGTACGCCGAAGTCCACCACCTCGACCCCGTCGGGCAGGGGGTGCTCGGCCAGTGCCCGCACGGTCTCGACGCCGAAGCCGTCGTCACCGAGGAAGACGTTGCCGATGCCCGCGACCAGGACCCGGCCGTTCACGCGTCCTCCAGGGGGGTGACCTCGTCGGGCTGGAAGTAGAGGAACCTGCCCTGTTCCCGCCGGATGTCCGCGCCCGGGTCGTCCTCCACGGTGACGGCGAGGTGCACTCCCCCGTCGACGTCGTGCAGCACCGCCTCGACCAGCGCGGTGCGGCCCTGGAGGAACAGGTCCTGGGCGTCGGTGCGGCGCAGTCCCGGGCGCAGCCGGACGCGGCTGCCGGGGCCCACCGGGGCGCCGTCGACGGTGATCCGGTCGCGGGCCGGGTCGGCGGTGTCCGCGCGGGCCGGGTCCCACCAGGGAGTGTCGGGCCGGAACACCGCCTCCTCGGAAGGGAGTTCGGCGAGGAGCGGCGGCTGCTCGGGGCCGGTGACCTCGCGCAGGGCGCGTACCGCGCCGTGCAGCCGTTCGAGCACCTCGGGGGGCATGGAGTCGGCGAGGTCGATCACGGCGGCGGCCCGGGGGTCCGTGCCGCGCGCCTCCCGCTTCTCCTGTTCGGTCAGGGCGGCCGTGCGCAGGGCGAGGATCTCGTCGATCTCCAGGGCGTCGTACATGGCGCCCGCGCTCTCGGGGGCGATGGCCGGGTGGTCCTCCAGGATGATCGGGGAGGACAGGACGACGTCGGCGCGGCCGGGTTCGCCCGCGAGCACCGGCCAGGTGTGGCGGTTCTCGCAGGCGGCCACCGCCTGCCTGGCCCATTCGGGCGGGTCGGTCATGGACAGGAACGATCCGCTGTCCAGGCCCAGCAGCAGGTGGGCGGCGACCAGCGAGTGGGGCAGGGCGGCCTCGCGGCCGGCGGGTCCGGTCCCGGGCGGCGGTGTCCACGGGCTGGTGTTCTCCACCACTGCCCGGAGCCTGAACACGCGGTAGGCGCCGGGCAGTTCGGTGGCGTGCAGCCGCAGCACCCCCTCGATCTCCCCGGTCCGGCGGACCAGGCGGCCCACCGTACGCCCGTCCGTGTCGAGGACGGGCTCGGGGTCGACGCGGGCTGGACGCCGGAAGGGGAAGGTGACGCCGCCTTCGCCCAGCAGGTCGGCGACGGGGACGGTCACCTCGACCCGTTCCTCGGCACCCTCGTCCCAGGGCACGAGGACCCGGTCGGCCAGGTGCAGTTCCGGGACCTCGGTGAAACCGCCGTCGTCCGAGGCCTGTTGGACCGTGCGCCGCTGTGCGTGCAGGAACCGCAGTTCCAGGGCGAGGGTCGCCGTGCCCCGCGGTTCCATCAGGATCTCGGTCTGCTGGAAGACGTGCTCCTCGTGGGCGGCGCCCCAGGCCGGGGGCACGAGGACGCCGAACTGCCAGCGCAGCCGGTTCTTCGCGGCGGAGGCCCGGTAGGGGTAGAGCACGTACCCCTCCAGCAGGACCGCGTCGGCCACCTGCCGGGCGGTCTCGAAGCGGGAGTGGGTGGTGGTCGTCGTGGTCACGGGGCCGCCCCCTCGGTGAGGCGCGGCAGGATCGCGCCCAGCCGGACGGGACCCGGGGGGTCCTGCGGGCGCGGCGGGCCGGCGGCGTCGAGCAGGGCCCGTACGGTCGCCTCCCACGAGGCGAGGGCGTGGCGGGAGCGGAAGGCGAGCAGCTCGTCCATGGTGTCGCGGGGCAGCCGCAGCCAGCCGCAGCCGGGGAAGTGCTGCTCGATCATCTCGCGCCACACGGCCACGGGCATCCGGTACGCGGCTTCGCGGTCCCAGGGCACCGGTTCGACGCGGAAGCCGGCGTCACCGGTGAAGGCGGTGCCGGAGAACAGCATCAGCAGCGGCACCTCGCCCTCCGCCAGGGCTTCGAAGTACCGGGTGGCGGCGATGTCCATGTCGTAGGTGCAGGGCACGACGAGGTCGGTCTCGGTTTCCCCGGTGAAGCTCGGGATCATGACGGAGACCTGGGCGAACTGCACGGGCTGGAGGGTGTTGCCCCAGCGGGAGCGCTCGCCGAACAGGTCCACGAGCCCCTCGGCCTCGGCGGGGCCGTAGCCGCGCCGCGCCGGTTCGATGCGGATCTGGCAGCGCAGGGCGATGGCGTGCACCCGGGCGTCCCCGGCCGCGGTGATCCGCAGCCGGAAGACGAGGGTGGGGCCGGCGGCGTACGGGTCGGCGCGGACCCCGGTGCAGGTGAAGGCGAATTCCGTCATCGGATCCCGTCCTCGTCGGCCGTGCCGGGCAGGGCCCTGGCCCGTCGTTCCACCTGCGCGAAGAAGGCGTCCAGGGCGGCCCGGGCCTCCGCACCGCCGTCGAAGCCCTGCCACAGCAGCCGCATCCGCCCCACCAGTTCGTAGCAGATGTCGATCGGCACCAGGTGGCAGTCGGTTCGGCCCTCCGAGCGGCGCAGCAGCAGCGCTTCGACGTCGGGTTCCAGGAGCGCGGCCAGCCGGCCGCCGCCGAGTACGGTCTGCCAGGTCTCGGGGTCGAGTTCGCTCTCGGTGGCTCCGGCCGGGCTCGGGTAGAGGGCGACCAGCCGGTCGAGGGCGGCGTTGCGGAAGAAGAACGCGACGCCGACCGGGATCTGGAGGTGTTCCCAGGCACCGTCGTCGAGGCGGTGGGCGGGGTCGGTGAGGTAGCGGTCCGGTACGGCCCGCAGCCGGCCGGTGGCCGCGCCCGGCCGGTCGAACAGCAGGGCGCAGGCGGTGCAGGCGCAGAGCAGGGCGCGCTGTTCGGTCTGCACCAGGTGGCGGTGGCCGTCGGGGCGCACGGCGGCCCCGCACAACTCGCAGGTCTCGGGGCGGGGCGGGCGCGGGCCCGCGAACCGGCGCAGCCCGCGCGGGGCGCGCGGGCCGTCGTGGAGGAGACCGGGCCCGCTCACGGCACCCGCGCCGGGCTCGGGGGCCGGGTGCCGATCTGCAGCAGGGCGGGGGCGGGGGCCGCGGCCGGCTCCCGCTCCACGCTCGTCACCTCGGGGGCGAAGCAGGTCAGGGTGTCCTCCAGCGTCCGTCCGGCGTCGGCGCGGCCGCCGGAACCCGACCCGCAGCCGCAGCCGGTGGAGGCGGCGGCCGGGCGCAGCCGCAGGACGCCGGTGCCGGCGTCGAAGCCGAGTACCTCCATCGGTTCGCCGTGGGCGGCCAGGGCGCGGGCGATGCGGGTGGGCACGTCCTCGGGGTGCAGGCCGTGCAGGGAGAGCAGGCTCGCCACGAGTTCGTCGCCGTAGACCGGCGCGAGCGGGCCGTCCCCGACCTTCTCGACGATCCGGGCGAGCCCGGCGCCGTAGAAGTCCATGAGGACGCGCACCAGTTCCTCCGCCGCCTCGCACGCCGCCCGGTCGCCGGTGGCGGCGAGCCGGTCGAGGACCTCCTCGACGCGGCGCCCCGCCTGGGGCCCGTCGATCGCGGCCCTCATCCGCCCAGTCCGCTCAGACCGGTGGGCACGTGCATGGTCTTGACCGTCTTGCCGCCACCGACGTACATGTGGACGCCGCAGGGCAGACACGGGTCGAAGCTGCGGACCGCGCGCATGATGTCGATGCCCTTGAAGTTCTCCGGGGTGTTCTCCTCGAAGATCGGGGTGTTCTGCACCGCGTCCTCGTAGGGGCCGGGGGTGCCGAAGGTGTCGCGGGTGCTGGCGTTCCACGGGGTCGGCGGGTACGGGTGGTAGTTGGCGATCTTCCCGTCGCGGATCACCATGTGGTGCGAGAGCACGCCGCGCACGGCCTCGGTGAAGCCGACCCCGAGGCCCTCGTCCGGGACCTCGAACTTCTCCCAGGTCTGGGTGCGCCCGGCACGGACCTCGGCGAGGCCCTTCTCGGCGCAGTGCAGGGCGATGGCGGCCGCGTAGGCCTGGAAGTAGGTGCGCGCGCGGTTGCGTTCGAGCGCGTTGCTCCACTTCGGGATCTTCCACTCGAAGCGGGTCTCGGGCTTGGTCATGGTGCGCGGCAGGGTGATCACGACGCTGTTGCCGGTGGCCTGCACGTAGTCGGTGTGGACCAGGCCCGACAGGGCGGTGGACCACAGGCGGGCGATGGGGCCGCCGCCGGTGTCCAGGGCCAGGTGGTCCTTGCCGTCGAACCAGCGCGGGGACATGACCCAGCTGTACTTGTCGTCGAAGTTGCGCTTCTGCGGGGCCGGGATGGTGTGCTGGTTCCACGGGTGGCGCGGGTCGACCGGGTTGCCGAGCGGGTCGTGGGTGACGAACTGCTCCTGGCCCTGCCAGTCGTCGTAGTACGAACTGCCGAGCAGGATGCGGATGCCGAGGTTGATCTCGGTGAGGTCGTTGGTGACCAGCTTGCCGTCCACCACCACGCCCGGGGTGACGAACATCTTCCGTCCCCAGTCGGTCATGTTGGCGTACGTGAAGTCGCAGTACTCGGGGTCGTTGAGGGCGCCCCAGCAGCCGAGGAGGACGCGCCGGCGGCCGACCTCCTCGTAGCCGGGCAGGGCCTCGTAGAAGAAGTCGAACAGGTCGTCGTGGAGCGGGACGACCTTCTTCATGAACTCGCAGTACCGCATGAGGCGGCTCATGTAGTCCGTGAAGAGCTGGACCGAGGCGATGGTGCCGACGCCGCCCGGGTAGAGGGTGGAGGGGTGCACGTGGCGGCCCTCCATCAGGCAGAACATCTCGCGCGTGTAGCGGGAGACCTGGAGCGCCTCGCGGTAGAACTCGCCCTCGATGGGGTTGAGGGAGCGCATGATGTCGGCGATGGTCTTGTAGCCGTGCTCGCCGGCGTGCGGGGCGGGGGTGCGCTCGGCGAGCTCCAGGACGCCCGGGTTGGTCTCGCGGACCATCTTCTCGCAGTAGTCGACCCCGACCAGGTTCTCCTGGAAGATGTTGTGGTCGAACATGTACTCCGCGGACTCGCCCAGGTTGATGATCCACTCGGCCAGGTGGGGCGGCTTCACCCCGTAGGCCATGTTCTGCGCGTACACCGAGCAGGTGGCGTGGTTGTCACCGCAGATGCCGCAGATGCGGCTGGTGATGAAGTGCGCGTCGCGGGGGTCCTTGCCGCGCATGAAGACGCTGTACCCGCGGAAGACCGACGAGGTGCTGTAGCACTCCGCGACCCGCTTCTGCTTGAAGTCGATCTTCGTGTGGATGCCGAGGCTGCCCACGATCCGGGTGATCGGATCCCAGGCCATCTCCACCAGGCCGCTGCCGTCCGCGGCTGCCTTCGTCTGCGGTGTCATCGTTTCTGCCGTGACCCTTCTTCGGTGCGGGGCTGGAGTTTGGGGGGGGTGCTTCCGTGGGATCCCGGGGACCGTCACCAGGGCGGGCGGTAGCCCGTGGTCAGGGCGCGGCCGGTCTGCCTCCACCTCGGTTCCTCGTCCACGGTGTGGGCGGTGACCGACCGGAGCCGGCGGATCAGTGCGCCGTACGCGCCGCTCGCCTTGGTCGAGACCTTGGCGCCGGGGGGTTCGTCCATGAAGGGCATGAACTTGTCGGGGAAGCCGGGCATCGTGCAGGCGATGCAGATGCCGCCTACGTTCGGGCAGCCGCCGATGCCGTTCATCCAGCCGCGCTTGGGCACGTTGCACTTGACGACGGGGCCCCAGCAGCCGAGTTTGACCAGGCACTGCGGGGAGTCGTACGTCTCGGCGAACTGGCCCTGCTCGTAGTAGCCGGCCCGGTCGCAGCCCTCGTGGACGGTGGCCCCGAAGAGCCAGGTCGGGCGGAGCTTGTCGTCGAGGGGGATCATCGGGGCGGAGCCGGCGGCCTGGTAGAGCAGGTAGGTCAGGGTCTCCGAGAAGTTGTCCGGCTGGATCGGACAGCCCGGGACGCACACGATCGGGATGCCGGCCTTCGAGGTCCAGTCCCAGCCCAGGTAGTCGGGCACGCCCATGGCGCCCGTCGGGTTGCCCTCCATGGCGTGGATGCCGCCGTAGGTGGCGCAGGTGCCGATGGCGACGACGGCGAGGGCCTTGGGGGCCAGCCGGTCGATCCACTCGCTGGTGGTGATGGGCTGACCGGTCGCGGGGTCGTCGCCGAAACCGCACCAGTAGCCCTCGGGCTTGATCTTCTCGTTCGGGATCGATCCCTCGACCACCAGGACGAACGGATCGATCTCGCCCCGCTCGCCCTTGAAGAACCACTCGATGAACGTGTCGGCGCCGCCGACCGGGCCGCACTCGAAGTCGATCAGCGGCCAGTGCACGGCGATCTTCGGCAGACCGGGCAGCACGCCGGTCACGATCTCCTCGATGCTCGGCTGCATCGCCGCCGTCAGGGAAACGGAGTCGCCGTCGCAGCTCAGACCCGCGTTGATCCAGAGGATGTGGATCAGCGGGTCCTCGACCGGATCCTTAGTCGCAGTGGCCATGGGACGGCTCCTCGGGGAGGTGATCGGGAAGGGGCGGGGGGAGGCGGCCGGCCTCACCCACACCTTTCTTGCTAACAGCAGTCCGGGCCGGGCGCCGCGTCTGATGCGGCCAGTCCAGTGACGGCGGGCGGCCTGGCGGACGAGGCGCGAAGGTGGAGCGGGGTGGCCACCGGGCGTTCCTTGCGGACGAAGGCGCGGCGCAGCGCGTGGTAGGGGGCGTCGGGGTCGAAGAAGGTCCGCCGCATCGGGGCGAGCTCGGCCTCGCGGTGGGCGGCGAGCGGCCGGACGGCCTCGTCCCGCTCGCGCGCGGCCTTCTTTCCGGCGATGCGGGAGGCGGTGGCCGGCAGGGCGGCGAGCCGGGCCGCGAGGCGCTGCGTCTCGCGGCTGAAGTCCCCGGGCGCGCAGGAGACCGTACGGTCGACCAGTCCGAGTCCGTGGGCGGCGGTGGCACTCAGCGGGAGGGCCTCGGTGGTGAGGCGGTCCGCGAGTGCGGGGCCGACGCGGCGGGGCAGCGTGTACGTCCAGTACTCGGAGCCGTGCAGGCCCATCAGACGGTAGGACGGGTTCAGGACCACGCCCGAGCGGCACCACACCTCGTCGGCGGCGAGGGCGAGCATGGCCCCTCCGGCGGCGGCGTTGCCGCCCAGCGCACTGACCACGAGCCGGTCGGTGGTGGTCAGCACCGCCTCGGCCAGGTCGTTCATGGCGTTGATGTTGGCCCAGGACTCCTCGGCCGGGTCGGCCGCGGCCTCGATGACGCCGAGGTGGATGCCGTTGGAGAAGAAGTCGCGGCCGCCGCCCAGGACCAGGACGGTGGTGGGACGGGTGAGTGCGGTCCGGTAGGCGTCCAGCAGGCGGCGGCAGTGGGCGGTGCTCATCGCACCGCCGGGGAAGGAGAACGACAGGAATCCGGCCTGGCCCTCCTCGTGGTAGCCGATCTCGGACCAGGTGCGGTGGTGGGCGCCGTCCGGGCCGCTGTGCGGCGGCGCGGGGACCTCGGGAAGCGGCGGCAGCCGGTCCGCGAGCGCGAGCGTGGCGGGCAGCTTGGGAGCGGCCGGGCCGCCCGGCAGCCGGCGGGCGCGCAGCTCCGGGATCCAGACGGCCCCGTCGGCGGTGGCCCGGCAGAGCGCCCCGTCCCGGGTGGCCAGCAGCTCGCCGGGACGCCCGCGCAGCTGCTCCTCGCGGTGCCCGCCGTGCAGGTACCACTCGCCGCCGAGCAGGTCGTCGCGCACGCCGGGCTGCGAGTCGGCGGCGCGCAGCGTACGCAGGACGTCGTCGGTGGTGTCGCGCTGCCAGTCGATCCGGCGGTCCTCCTGACGCAGGAGCGGCCGGGCGTGGCCGCTCTCCTGGGGCCGCGGGACGTACGTACCGGAGGCGAACCGTTCCACCGCGAGCAGGACGGCCTCCAGCGCGGCGTCGGCGATCTCACCGCGGTAGAGGTCGCTCTTGCCGAGCGGCGGCAGGGGGCATTCGGCGCTCGCCCAGACGTCGCCGGCGTCCATCTCCGCGTTGGCCTGGAGGACCGTCACCCCCCACCGGACCTCGCCGTCCTGGACGGCCCGGTCCAGCGAGGAGGGACCGCGGTCGCCGACCGGCCCCGGGTGGACGACCAGGCAGGTGTGGGCGGCCCAGACCTCCTCGGGGAGGGCGGTGCGCAGCATCGGGGCGAGCACGAGGTCGGGGCGGTGGCCGCGGACGGCGTCGGCCAGGGAGACGCCGGGCAGGGCGAGTTCGACCGCGACGCGGTGGCCGTGGTCGCGCAGTTCGGCGTGGACTCGCTGCGTGAGGCTGTTGAACGCGCTCGCCACGAGCAGGACGTACAAGTGGTCTCCCAGCGGCGGCCCGGAGCCGCGTGCGCGCGGTGCCCGGCCTGGTCGGCGGCCCGTGGCCGGAAGATGACCGGCCGCCTGAGATGGTCGGGGAGATCCGGGCGGCCATGCCCGAGGCCCGCGCGGAGGGTCACCCGAAAGCGCCCGTTCCGGGGTCCGCTCGGCCCAAGGCGACAGGGCCCCGAGGAGCCCGCGCTACTCGCCCTCCCGGCCCTTCTCGCCCTCCCGGTCCTCGTCGCCCTCCCGGCCCTGGTCACCCTCCTCGATCGCGATGGCGTTGGCCAGTTCCCGGTGCGCGCGGCCCGGCTCGCCCTCGTACTGCTCCAGGAGGGCGGCGGCGATGGCGTCGAGCTTGCGCTGGATCGCGTGTTCGGCCCGGCGTTCGGAGTTCTTCAGCAGGGCCAGGAGCAGCAGGGCGACCGCGCCCATCGCGTCGCCGAACAGGTGCTGCCAGCTCGTGTCCAGGTGGGCGAAGTGGACCACGAGGAAACCGGCCACCAGCAGGACGCAGAACAGGGAGAAGGCGGGCGAGCTGGTGAAGTTCGAGGCCAGCTCGGCCAGCCTCTCGAAGCGTCCGAGTCGCCCCTGGCCGTTCTTCTTCGCGGGATGTTCGAGGGCCATGGTCTGCACGTGCCCGGTGGGGCCGCACCCCATCCCCTCCGGGCCGGTCAAGCACCCGGGCGGCCCAGGGCCGGGGGCGCCTACCGGCCCCGGACGGTCACCTTGCCCGGACGGGCGCCCACAGACTGACGCTCCACACGTCCCCGTGCCCCACGCGGTAGCCCCGTTCCTCCTCCTCGTCGTCCACGACGATCACCGAGACGCCGGAGGCCGCCGCCCGGTACTCCAGGAAGCCGCCCTGGTCGCCGACCGTGAGTTCCGGTGCTCCGGAGATGCGCCCGAGTTCCTGGCGGGCCCGGTCGACCGCGCCGAGGGTGGAGCCGATGCCGATCCCGTGCAGACGGCCGGTCCGGATGAACGAGGCGAGCAATTCGATGCCGGTCACGGCCGGTTCTCCCATGGGTCGACCGGGGCTTGCGGCCCTGCGGCCACGGCCTAGAGCCGCGGGCTCCGTAGCGGGGGCTCCGCGCCACCCCATGCGAAGGCATAGGGGTCCGCGCCGCCCGAGTACGCACAGGTGATTCCGGTGTCGGGCAGGCCGAGTTCCTCTCTCAGCCATCCGTCCATGGCGAGGGCGGCGACCTCCGGCCGGTAGTCGGCCAGCGGAAAGTCGAAGGAGACGATCTCGATGCATACGCCGTCCGGATACCTGGTGCACAGGTCCTCGGCACGGAGCGCGACGGTGAAGGAGAGCCAGGCCAGGTCCTCCCAGTACATGCCGGTGCCGGGGAGCAGCAGGCGGACTCCTCGGTAGATCCCCACGGAGGGCCCCGCCGCTTCGCCCGGTGGCACGGTCCGGGCCGAGAGGTCCGCCGCCAGTCCGCCGAGCGGGCTCCTGAACCGGTACTTGAACGTCCGCGTCATTTCTCCTCGGTTCACGCACGCGAGGAGGTGGAACGCGCCCGACCCGGCCGGGCTTCCGGATACCGCCCCGGACCGCCCCGTTCCTCCTCACGGATGGATCATCACACGTTCCGTTCTCCCGACAACGTCGCACGCCGTGGTCCGGCGGCCGACAGGCCGCCGCCGGAAACCGTTGAAGATGGTCCGCGGCATGCGCAGGATGGCCACGAGCGAGGGAGGTCCGTCATGCAGTCCGCCGAAGTGTCCACGCAGACGGTGCGTGCCGAGGACGGGGCCACGGTCCACGTCCGGTTCCACCGCAGGCCCGACGACCCGTCCGCCCCGGTGCTGGTGTGCATGCCCGCCATGGGGACCAGGGCCGTGTCCTACACGCCCCTGGCGGAGTCCCTCGTACAGGCCGGGTTCCAGGTGGTCCTCGGGGAGTTGCGGGGGCAGGGCACGAGCTCGGTCCAGGTGCGCCGTGGAGTGCGCTACGGCTACCACGAGATGGTGACGTACGACTACCCCGCACTGTTCCGGGAGGTCGCGGCCGCGTTCCCGCTGGCGCCGCGCCACCTGCTCGGACACAGCCTCGGCGGGCAGCTCGGTGCGCTTTACCTCAGTCAGGAGCCGCACATGGCCGCCGGCGCGATCCTGGTCGGCGCCCCCTCCTGCCACTGGCGCGGCTGGCCCTTCCCGCAAGGCCTGGGCCTGCTCGCGGGGTTCCAGTTCGCCGCCGCCCTCGCCTCGGTGTACGGGTACTTCCCCGGCCGCCGCCTGGGGGTGCTGGGGAACGACTCCGCGCAGCTGCTGCGGGACATGGCCGCGCAGGTCCGGACGGGCCGCTACGACGTGCCCTCCTCGCCGGTGGACTTCGAGCCGTGGCTGGCCGGACTGGACCTCCCGGTGCTGGCGGTGGCCATCGAGGGCGACCCCATGGCACCGCCCGGCGGGGTGCGGGGGCTCTGCGGCAAGCTCACGAGCGCCCGGGTGACGTACTGGGAGCTCGCCCTCGGCGAGGGCACGGTCGGCGGCCCGCACTACCGCTGGATCCGTGACAACGCCGCACTCGTCGAGCGGGTACGGGCCTTCGTGGACCGCGTCTGACACCCACCCCTCGCGGACGTCAGCCGAGGCGGGCCGGGGAGGAGGCTCCGGGGGCCAGCAGCCGCGGTGTGCCGCTGCCGTCGGCGGGCACGGTCCACAGGTCGGTACTGTCGGCGGCGCCGTCGGTGGGCAGGCCGTAGGCGAGCGTACGGTCGTCGAGCCAGGCGGCCTGGTCGTCCACGCTGCGCTTCTCGGCGAGCGCGTGCTCGCGCAGCGTGCCGAGGTCCATCACGTGCTCGCGCCACAGCGACGCCCCGGCCCGGACCCGCTTCTTGTACGCGATGCGCGTCTCGTCCGGGGACAGGGACGGGCATTCGACGTTCTTGGCCAGGGTTTTGACGCTGCGCCCCGAGATGGAGCCCTTGACCAGGTGGGTCTCGCCGCCGGTGGAGACGGTCGCGTAGAAGGTGTCGTCGTCCTTCGAGAAGGTGACCCCCCAGAAGTTGACGTCCTGGGCGCGGTGCTGCCGGCCGTCCATGTCGATGGCGAACTCCTCCAGGTTCGCCTCCAGTTTCCAGGTGCGGGTGTCCACGATCGCGGTACGGGTGGAGAAGAACGCGGCCCCGTAGGACTCGCCGGAGACGAAGACGGTCCAGGCGGCGAACCGGCCGCTGGGCGAGACCCGGGCCCGGCTCGGGGTGCCCGCGAGGGGGAAGCTGCGCAGGGTCCGCAGCTCGGAGTCGACGATCAGGGCCTTGTTGTCCTGGGCGAGCGCGCCGGGTGTGGAGCGCAGGCAGACGCCGGTGCCCGCGGCGGCGTGGAAGCGCTGGCAGGTGAGTTCTGAGGCGGTGCGCTCGGACTCGGGTGCGTCGGCGGGGACGGAGGCGAGGGCCCCGCGGTGCGGGCCCTGCCCGCCGTTGAGGAAGGCCAGGGAGCCGGGCCGGGTGAGGGTGACGGTTCCGGCGGCGACCGCGGGGCTGCCCGCCTGGGGCTTTTCGCCGCGGGAGGCGGAGCGCAGCACCAGCGCGGCGGCGAGGCCGCCGAGCAGCAGTACCGCCACCGCGAGGACGAGCAGGCGGCGTGACTTCGACAGCGTCATCTGGGGGGCCTCACGGGCTTCGGGTTCGGGGCAGTGGTTCGGGTGTCCTGGGGTGCTGACGGGCGCAGGACGAACCCGGCGACGGCGGCGCAGCACAGCAGCCCGGCCGCGGCGCCGGCCAGGGCCGGGCCGGTGCCCCAGAGCGTCCAGGCCCCGCCGAAGGCCAGCGAGCAGCCGAAGCGGGCCAGCGCCTGGCCGGTGCCGACGAGGGCCATGCCGGTGGCGCGGAGTTCGCCGGGGACGGTGGCGGCGACCGCCGCGGGCAGCACGCCGTCGGTGGCGGCGTAGAACATGCCGTGCAGGGCGAGGACGAGGAAGGGCAGGGCGGGCCAGTCGGGAGCCCACAGCAGCAGCCCGTAGCCGGCCAGCAGGAGGGCGTGGCCGGTGAGGAAGACGGTGCGCCGGCCGATCCGGTCGGCGAGGGCTCCGGCGGGCACCGCGAGCAGCAGGAACACGGCGGCGGTGCCGAGCGGCAGGAGCGGGAACCACTGGTCGCCGATGCCGGTACGGCGTTGCAGGAGCAGGTAGACGAAGGCGTCGCTGACGGTGGTCAGGCCCAGCAGGACGGCGCAGACGGCCAGATTGCGCAGCCGGGGCAGGCGCAGCAGGCCGAGCGCGTCGCGCAGCCGTACGGGGGCCGGCCGGCCCGCGTCGGGCACGGCGGTGGCGTCGGTGGCCGTGGCGTCGGCGGCGGTGGTGGCGGCGTCGGTGGCCGTGGCCTTCGCCTGCGGCGGGGCCTGCGCCGTCCTTCCGCCGGACGGGACGAACAGCATGAGCACCACGACGCCGAGTGCGGCGACGCAGGCGCTGACGCCGAAGACGGCGTCGTAGCCGTCGACCGTCAGGCTCAGGATGAGGAAGGCGGCGAGCGGGCCGAGCAGGGCCCCGGTGGTGTCCATCGCCCGGTGCACGCCGAAGGCGCGCCCTTGTAACTCGGGCGGTGTGGACAGCGAGATCAGCGCGTCGCGCGGGGCGGTGCGCAGTCCCTTGCCGGTGCGTTCCAGCGTGAGGATCACGCTGATCGGACCCAGGCTGTGGGCCAGCAGCAGCAGCGGTTTGCACGCGGCCGACAGGCCGTATCCGATGCCGGCGATCAGCTTGTGGTTGCGGACCCGGTCGGCCAGGTGGCCGCCGGTCAGCTGCACGAGGGCGCTGACCCCGTTGTAGACGCCGTCCAGCGCCCCGAAGCCGAGGGGGCTCAGGCCCAGGCCGGCGATCAGGTACAGGGGCAGGACGGCGGTGACCATCTCCGAGGAGATGTCGGTGATCATGCTGACCGTGCCCAGGGCGAGGACGGTAGAGGCGACCGCGGGAGCCCGGACGGGTCCCCGGTCCGGAGCGGTCTTCGCACCCCCGGACGCGGGCGCGGAACGGTCCGCGAGGTACATGCTCTGGAGCTCCCGATGCCGACGGACGTGAGCGCACTCGAACGTGCGAGTGGAACCCTAATGGGTGTACGGGCCAACAGTGCGGCGTATGAACAGATGTGGCGTAAGCCGCCTGTTCGGCCGGGATCGGCCGGGTTCGGCCGGCGTCGGCCGGGCGATCAGCCCTGCCGGCTGCTCTCGTCCCGCAGCCAGGTGGAGAAGTCCTGGTCACGAATGGCCTTCCGGGAGCCCCGGCGCGCGGCGAGCGCCGCCACCACGAACACCACCACCCCTGGCAGCAGCGCCGGTTGGGCTCGCAGCAGGGCCCGCAGATCGGCCGTGCCGGTGCGCGCGCTCTGCTCCGGCACCTGCTCCTGCGCCCCGGCCGGTGCCTCCTGCGGCCCCTCGGCCTTCCGTGCCGCCCGGAAGCGCTCGTACTCGGCGGAGGAGGTGGCCGCGCGGACCCGCCGCCTGATCAGATCGGACCAGGTGCGCGGCGGACGGACGACCACCCGGGCCTCCTCGACCACGCGCCGCTCCCCCGGCCCGAAGGCGAGCGACGCGGCCAGGTCGTCGGCCATCAGCGGGGGCAGCGCGGCGAGCCGCGCGTGCCCGGTCTCGGTGACGGCGATGACCCCCCGGCCGAACAGCCCCTCTCGGACGGCGGGCAGCCGCTGCCACACCCGGTAGTAGGCCCGCACCGGCCAGGCGCAGCCGCCCAGCGGGATGTCCCGGCCGGGAGCGGCGGCGAGCAGCTCCGGGCTCCGTTCGAGGGCGCCCGCCAGGGCCCGTACGTCGGCGGCCCCGACGACGACGTCGGCGTCCACGTACAGCCGGGGGAAGCCCCGCGCGTGCTCGTCTCCGGCCCGCAGCGCCAGGTGTTTGGAGGGCGTCGGGATCTCGATCACGCGTACGCGGTCGCCGCGCCCGGCCGCCACCCGGGCCGTGTCGTCGGTACAGCCGTTGCACACCACGACGATGTCGGGCCCGGACACCGGGGTGGTGTCGGCCAGGAGCGCGTCGAGGAGCCGGCCGATGACCCTGCTCTCGTTGTGGGCCGGTATCACGATGCTGGTCACCCGGGCAGTATGCACGGTCGAACACCCGCACCAGGCGATTACGTCAACTCTGCCCGGGGGTACGCCCGGTGGACTAGATTGAGCGGCGCCGACCGGATTCGGCACGCTTCGGCGAACGCCGGTGTCCGGCACCGGGCAAAGGGGTAGAGCGGTACGGGTTCGGCTGCTTGTGGGGAACAGGCGGCCGGGCCGGGGGGCGAAGCACGCGGATCACGTAGGGCATCGGTTGTGGGGGGCCATCACCGTTGAGCAGGTCACGCACGGGACGCGTGGGCGTCCGTGCTGCCGTCGACGGCATTTCCCTCCATCACACGCGTCCCGGCCATGAGTTGGCGACACGCCGTCCGGCGTGCGCGGAAGGAAGGGAAACGCCGTGAAGGACACCGCGAAGGACGCGGAACAGGGCGCGGGGGCCACCGGCAAGGGGACCGCCCCCTTAGGTGTCGCCGTGGTCGGTGCGGGCTACTGGGGCCCCAATCTCGTCCGCAACTTCCAGTCCAGTGACCGGTTCCGGTTGCGCTGGCTCTGCGATCTGAACGTGGACCGGGCCCGGCAGGTGCTCGGCGCGTACTCCACGGTCCAGGCGACCGGCGACTACGAGGCGGTCCTCGCCGACCCGGAGGTCCACGCGGTCGCGGTGGCCACCCCGGCAGGCACGCATCTCGACGTCGCGCTGGCCGCGCTGCGCGCCGGCAAGCACGTCCTCGTGGAGAAGCCCCTCGCCGCCACGTACGAGGACGGGCTGCGGCTGGTGAACGAGGCCGAGGAGCGCGGTCTCACGCTGATGTGCGACCACACCTACTGCTACACGCCCGCGGTGGCGCGGATCCGCGAGCTGGTCCGCTCCGGCGAACTCGGCGAGATCCACTACGTGGACTCGGTACGGATCAACCTGGGGCTCGTCCAGAAGGACGTCGACGTCCTGTGGGACCTGGCCCCCCACGACCTGTCCGTCCTGGAGTTCATCCTCCCGGACCACGTGAAGCCGGTCGCCGTCGCCGCGCACGGGGCCGATCCCATCGGCGCCGGCCAGTCCTGCGTGGCCTACCTGACGCTCCAGCTGAACACCGGCGCCATCGCCCACGTGCACGTCAACTGGCTCTCCCCGACCAAGGTGCGCACCACCATGGTCGGCGGGTCCAAGCGCACCCTGGTGTGGGACGACCTCAACCCCACCCAGCGCGTGGCGGTCTTCGACCGCGGGGTGGACCTGAGCGCCCCGCAGGAGATCGGCGCGGACGAGCGCCGGGACATGCTCGTCTCCTACCGGACCGGCGACATGGTGGCGCCCGCGATCGGTGAGAAGGAGGCCCTGCGCAGCATGGTCGAGGAGTTCGCCGCGTCCATCAGCACGGGACGGCCGCCGCTGACGGACGGCCGGGCGGGACTGAAGGTGCTGGACATCCTGGAAGCCGCCTCCCGGAGCCTGGAGTTCCGCGGAGCGGTCGTCGGACTGCGCACCGGGCGTTGACCGTCCGCAGTCCGATCACACGCAAGACCACGACCGAACATTCAGTGGGGGCAGGGGCGTTGAGCAGCGTACGAGGCAAGAGGATTCTGGTCACCGGAGGGGCGGGCACGATCGGCTCGCACGTGGTGGACCTGCTGGTGGACAACGGGGCACGCGAGGTCGTGGTGCTCGACAACTTCGTGCGGGGGCGCACCGCCAACCTGGCCCGCGCCCTGCCGAGCGGGGTGGTGGAGGTCGTCGACGGCGACATCCGCGACGTGGCCGCGGTGCGCAAGGCGACCGAGGGGGCCGAGCTGGTGTTCCATCTCGCGGCCATCCGGATCACCCAGTGCGCGGAGGAGCCGCGGCTGGCGAACGAGGTCATGGTGGACGGCACCTTCAACGTGCTGGAGGCGGCCGTGGCCGCCGGCGTGGGCAAGGTGATCGCCTCGTCCTCGGCCTCGGTCTACGGCCTGGCCGAGCAGTTCCCGACCACCGAGCGCCACCACGCGTACAACAACGACACCTTCTACGGTGCGGCGAAGGCCTTCAACGAGGGGGTGCTGCGCAGCTTCCACGCCATGTACGGGCTGGACTACGTGGCCCTGCGCTACTTCAACGTGTACGGGCCCCGGATGGACATCCACGGCCTCTACACGGAGGTGCTCATCCGCTGGATGGAGCGGATCGCCTCGGGCGAGCCGCCGCTGATCCTCGGAGACGGCCTGCAGACCATGGACTTCGTCGACGTCCGGGACATCGCGCGCGCCAACCTGCTGGCCGCCGAATCGGACCTGACCGACGAGGTGTTCAACGTCGCGAGCGGTACGGAGACCAGCCTGCTCCAGCTCGCGCACGGCCTGCTGGAGGCGATGGGCGCCGAGGGCCTGGTGCCCGAACACGGCCCGGCCCGTGCCGTGAACGGCGTCACCCGCCGGCTCGCCGACACCTCGCAGGCCGCGGAGCGGCTCGGCTTCACGGCCGGGATCGACCTGCGCACCGGCCTCCGGGACCTGGTGCAGTGGTGGCGGGCCGAGCGCGCCGCCGACGCGGCGGCCGCGGAGGCGGGCCGATGAGCGCCCCGGACGCCGCTGCGGTCACCGCCCCGGACGCCGCCCCCGCTCCCGCCCGGATCCCCGTGATGGTGCCCTGGCTGGGTGAGGAGGAGGCGAAGGCCGCCGCGGACGCGGTGCTTTCGGGCTGGGTGGCCCAGGGGCCCCGGGTCGCCGCGTTCGAACGGGCCTTCGCCGAGCGGGTGGGCGCCGAGCACGGCATCGCGGTGAGCTCCTGCACCACCGCCCTGCACCTGGCCCTGATCGCGCTGGACCTCGGTCCTGGCGACGAGGTGATCGTCCCCTCGCTGTCCTTCATCGCCACGGCCAACGCGGTGCGCTACGTGGGCGCCCGGCCGGTGTTCGCGGACGTCGAGGAGGCCACCGGCAACCTCACCCCGGCCACCGTGGACGCCGTCCGCACACCGAGGACCAAGGCCGTGATCGCCGTCCACCAGGGCGGGGTTCCCGCGGACGTGCACGCACTGCGCGCGGTGTGCGCCGACTGGGACGTGGCCCTGGTGGAGGACGCCGCCTGCGGCATCGGCGCGACGGTGGGCGGCAAGTCGGTGGGCCACGGCGCCCTGCTCGCCGCCTGGTCCTTCCACCCCCGCAAGGTGATCACCACCGGTGAGGGCGGCATGCTCACCACGGACGAGGCACAGTGGGCGGAGCGGCTGCGCCGGCTGCGCGAGCACGGCATGAACGTGTCCGCCGCGCAGCGCCACGCGAGCAGCAAGCCGGTCGTCGAGAGCTACCTGGAGGTCGGCTACAACTACCGGATGACCGACATCCAGGCCGCGGTCGGTCTGGTGCAGCTCGGCAAGCTGGACGAGATCGTGGCCCGGAGGCGCTCGCTGGCGGCCCGGTACACGGAGCTGCTGGGCGGGATCCCGGGCCTGCGGCCGCTCCGGGACCCCGGTCACGGCCAGGGCAACTTCCAGTCGTACTGGGTGCTGCCGGCGCAGGACTTCCCCGTGAGCCGGGACGAACTGCTCGCGGCGCTCTCCGACGCCGGGATCTCGGCCCGGCGCGGGATCATGGCCTCGCACCTGGAGCCCGCGTACGCGGACCACGGCGCGGCTCCGCTGCCCGTGACCGAGCGGATCAGCCGCGACTCCCTGATCCTGCCGCTGTTCCACACGATGACGCGGGAGCAGCAGGACCGGGTGGTGGCGGTGCTGCGCGAACAGGCCGGCGGATGAGCGGCCCGCCGCCACGGACCGAGGACCTGCTGATCGTCGGCGCGGGCGGGTTCGCCCGCGAGACCGCGCAGGCGGTACGGGACGCGGCCGCCGCGGCGGCCGCGTACGGCCGCGCGCCGCGGTGGCGGCTGCTCGGGCACCTCGACGACGATCCGGGCCTGCACGGCCGGGAGGTCGACGGGGTCCCGGTACTGGGCGGCAGCCACCTCGTGCACGAGCTGCCGGCGGCCCGGGTGGTGGTCTGCGTGGGCAGCCCGCGCGACTACGCCGTACGGGCCCGGCTGGTGCGGCGCCTGGGGCTGCCCGGGAGCCGCTACGCCACGGTGGTCCACCCCACGGCGGTGGTCTCGGGGTCCTCGCTGCTCGGCGCGGGCTCGGTCCTGCTCGCGCACTGCGTGCTGACGGCCGCGGTCCGGCTCGGGTCCCACGTGGCGGTGATGCCGCACGTGGTCCTCACTCACGACGACCGGGTCGGGGACTTCGCCACGCTGGCCTCGGGCGTCCGCCTCGGCGGCGGGGTGCGGCTGGGGCGCGGCGCGTACGTGGGCGCGGGAGCGCTGGTGCGCGAGGGCACGTCGGTCGGCGCCTGGTCGCTGACCGGTATGGGAAGCACGGTCCTGGCCGACGTGCCGCCCGGTGAGGTGTGGGCCGGGAGCCCCGCCCGCCGGCTGCGCGCGGCGGGGGGCCCGGCGCTCGACGAGCTGCGGGCCGATGGCGAGGAGACGGCCGGCCGTTGGCCGGAGACACGGATGGGGAGCACAGTCGTATGAACCAGATACCGCTCGTCGACCTGAAGGCGGCGCACGCCGAGGTCGCCGAGGAATTACGGGCAGGCTTCGACCGTGTGCTCGCCGACACCGCTTTCATCGGCGGTGCGGAGGTCAGCGCGTTCGAGCGTGAGTACGCCGACTTCGCGGGAGTGGAGCACTGCGTGGGTGTCGCCAACGGCACCGACGCCCTCGAACTCGCGTTGCGGGCCAGCGGGGTGGGTGTCGGCGACGAGGTGGTGCTGCCCGCGAACACCTTCATCGCCACGGCCGGCGCGGTCGCCCGGATCGGCGCCCGGCCGGTGCTGGTCGACTGCCTCCCCGACACGCTGCTGATGGATCCGCGGGCCGCCCTGGAGGCCGTGGGCGGGGCCACCCGCGCGGTGGTCCCCGTACACCTCTACGGGCAGTGCGCGGACACCGCGGCGCTGGCGGCCGGGCTCCCGGCGCACGTGAAGATCGTCGAGGACGCCGCGCAGAGCCAGGGCGCGACCCGGGACGGCCGCTCCCCCGGCAGCGGGGGCATCGCCGCGACCAGCTTCTACCCGGGCAAGAACCTGGGCGCCTACGGCGACGCGGGCGCGGTGGTGACCGACGACGAGGAGCGCGCGGAGCTGGTCCGGGCCCTGGCCAACCACGGCGGGATCGCCAAGTACCGTCACGACGTGGCCGGGTTCAACAGCCGGCTCGACGGCCTGCAGGCCGTGGTGCTGCGGGCGAAGCTGGCCCGGCTGGCCGAGGGCAACGCGGCCCGCCGGACCGCCGCCGCCCGCTACGACGAGCTGCTGGGCGACCTCGCCGCCGCCGGGCAGGTCACCCTGCCGGTCACCGCCGAGGGCGACGTCCACGTCTGGCACCTGTACGTCGTGCGGGTCGCCGGAGCCGACCGCGACGCCGTCGTCGGCAAGCTCAACGCGGAGGGCATCGGCGCGGGTGTGCACTACCCGGCGCCGGTCCACCTGACCCCGGCCTTCGGTCATCTCGGCCACGGCCGCGGCGACTTCCCGCACGCCGAACGGGCCGCGGACCGGATGCTTTCGCTGCCCCTCTTCCCGCAGATCACCGCCGACCAGCAGCAGCGGGTCGTGGAAACGCTCCGCAACGCCCTGCGCTGACCCCGCGCTCACGCAAACAATGAGGTCCAGATGAACAGACGGACAAGGTTGCTCCGTTACGGTCTCTTCACCGTGATCGCGGCCTTGACGGCCACGGTCCTGCCGCCGGCGACGGTGGCCGGTGCGGCCGATCCCTGCGGTCCCACCACGAACGCCATCGTGTGCGAGAACTCCAAGCCCGGTACGCCGATGGAGGACTGGTTCGCACCCAGCGCGTACGGCGACATCAAGGGCTTCCCGGCCCAGACGAGTGTCCAGCCCGGCGAAACCGTGCAGTTCAAGATCCAGTCGCCGACCCCGTACAAGGTCTCGGTCTACCGCCTCGGCCACTACGGCGGCACCGGGGCCCGCCTGCTGTCGACCGCGGCCCAGGCGGCCCAGACCTACCCGGCGAACTTCGCGCCGGGCGGCAACCCGCAGACCTGCGCCAAGAAGGCCGCCACCGGGCTGGTCGACTGCGGGAACTGGCCCGTCACCGCGACCTGGACGGTACCGGCCGACGCCGTGTCCGGGCTCTACGTGGTCAACTTCGACCAGGCGGACGGCAACGGTGTGATGCCGTACCCCTTCGTCGTCCGCAACGACGCCAGTCACTCCGACATCGTCGTGCAGACCAGTGACCAGACCTGGCAGGCGTACAACAACTACGGCGGCCAGGACCTGTACGACGGCGGCGGCCCCGCCCCGGACGGGCGGGCGTACGAGGTCAGCTACAACCGGCCCATGGACATCGGCGGGGACAACGGGATCTACGGTTCCGAGTTCCAGATGGTCTCCTGGCTGGAGCGCAACGGCTACGACGTGAGCTACATGTCCGGCATCGACATGTCGCTCCGCGGCGGGACGCTGCTGCAGAACCACAAGGTGTTCATGTCCTCCGGGCACGACGAGTACTGGACCCAGGACCAGTTCACCAACGCGCTGAACGCGCGCCGGGCCGGGGTCCACCAGACGTACTTCAGCGGCAACGAGGTCTTCTGGAAGACCCGGCTGGCGCCGAGCATCGACGGCGCCAACACCGCCAACCGGACCCTGGTCTCGTACAAGGAGACCAAGCTGTCCTTCCCCCAGCCGAACGGCATCCCCGACCCGAGCGGGATCTGGACGGGCACCTTCATGGACCCGGCCAGCGCCACGAACGGACGGCCCTTCCAGCCGCAGAACCAGCTGACGGGCTCGATGTTCAGCGTCAACGGCTACCGCAGCGACGCGATCACGGTGCCCGGCACCTTCGCCAAGCAGCGGCTGTGGCGGGGCACCTCGGTCGCGAACCTCACCCCCTCGCAGACGGCCACCTTCCCGCAGGGCACGCTCGGCTACGAGTGGGACAGCGACGTGGAGAACGCCAGCCGGCCGGCCGGGCAGATCACCATGTCCTCCACCACGGTGGACATCGAGGACGGCAAGCTCCTCAAGGACTACGGCAACACCTACGGGAACGGCACCGCGACCCACAGCCTGGTGGCCTTCCGCGACCAGACCTCGCACGCGCTGGTCTTCGGCGCGGGCACCGTGCAGTGGTCCTGGGGCCTGACCAACATGCCCACGGGCAACCCGGACGACGCCGTGGTCACCGCGGACAAGCGGATGCAGCAGGCCACGGTGAACGTCTTCGCCGACATGGGCGTCCAGCCCAAGTCCCTGCAGAGCGACCTGGTCGCCGCCAGCGCCTCCACGGACACCGTGGGCCCGGGCGTGACGGTGACCAGCCCGGCGGCCAACGCCACCGTGCCGGCCCTGCGGCCCGTGACCATCACGGGCACGGCCACCGACACCGGCGGCGGCGTGGTCGCCCGTACGGAGGTCTCCACCGACGGCGGTACGACCTGGAAGGCCACCACCGGCCTCGGCTCCTGGAGCTACAAGTGGACCCCGACCGCTCCGGGCGCCGCGCAGATCAAGGTGCGCGCGGTGGACGACAGCGTCAACATCGGCGCGACCACCACGGTGGCGCTGACGGTGGGGCCCCAGCAGTGCCCCTGCACCGTCTGGCCCGCCGCGGCCGTGCCGGGCACCGTCAACGCCGGTGACGGCAGCGCCGTCGAACTCGGTGTGAAGATCCGCTCCTCGGCGGCCGGTTCGATCACCGGTGTCCGGTTCTACAAGTCCCCCGCCAACACCGGCACCCACACCGGCAGCCTCTGGAGCAGCACCGGCCAGCGTCTGGCCACCGGCACCTTCACCAACGAGACGGCCTCGGGCTGGCAGCAGCTGAACTTCGCCACCCCGGTCCCGGTGAAGGCGAACACCACCTACGTCGCCTCCTACTTCGCCCCGCACGGCGGCTACTCCTTCGACACCACCTTCGCCTCCGGCGAGGCGGGCCTGGCTCCGCTCACCGCGCTCAAGAGCGGCACCGACGGCGGCAACGGCGTCTACCGCTACAGCGCCACGGGCGGGTTCCCGTCCACCGCCTCGTCCGGCAGCAACTACTGGGTGGACGCGGTCCTGGACACCTCCACCGCGAGCACGACCCCGCCCACCGTCACCGCGACCTCGCCGCAGTCCGCGGCGACCGGCACCCAGATCACGGCCGCCGTGTCGGCCACCTTCAGCAACGCCGTCGACGCGGACACCCTGGTGTTCTCCGTGAAGGACTCCGGCGGCGCCACCGTCCCGGGCACCAAGGTGCTGAGCGCGTCGAACAGCGCGACCTTCACCCCGTCCTCCGAACTGGCCCTGAACTCGACCTACACGGCATCCGTCCAGGCCTCCGACCTGTGGGGCAACACCATGGCCGCGCCGGTCACGTGGAACTTCACCACCAGCGCGAGCCCGCCGACCGTCAACTGCCCGTGCACGCTGTGGAACGGCACCACGACACCGAGCACCGCCAACGTGGGTGACGACGCCAACTCCGTCGAGCTGGGCACCCGTTTCCAGTCCGCGGTGAACGGCTACATCACCGGTGTCACCTTCTACAAGGGCCCCGGCAACACCGGTACGCACACCGGCAGCCTGTGGTCCGCCTCCGGCACCCTGCTGGCCACCGGCACCTTCGGCAGCGAGACGGTGACGGGCTGGCAGCAGCTGCAGTTCGCCACGCCGGTGCCGATCACGGCGGGCACCACGTACGTGGCGTCCTACCACGCGCCGAACGGCAACTACTCGGTGGACGGCGGGTACTTCACCGGCGCGCACCGCTCGTATCCGCTGGTGGCCCCGGCCGACACGGCGGGCAGCGCCAACGGGCTCTACAAGTACGGGGCGGCCACCGCCTTCCCGGCGAACACCTTCGGCTCGGTGAACTACTGGGTCGGGCCGATCTTCACCACCACCGCGCCGCCCGCCCTGCAGGAGGGGCTGTCCACGGAGGTGAGCGGGCAGTGAGCACGGTCAGCGTGGTGATCCCCTGCTACAAGTACGGCCACTTCCTGGCGGACTGCGTCAAGAGCGTGCTGGACGAGCAGGAGGGCGTCGACGTACGGGTACTGATCATCGACGACGCCTCGCCCGACGACTCCGCGGACGTCGCCCGCGCGCTGGCGGCCGCCGACCCGCGGATCGAGGTACGGGTCCACGAGACCAACAAGGGGCACATCGCCACCTACAACGAGGGCCTGCTGGAGTGGGCCGACGGGGACTACGTGGCCCTGCTGTCGGCCGACGACCGGCTGGTGCCCGGGGCCCTGGTGCGGGCGGCGGCCCTGCTCGACGCGCATCCGGAGGCGGGTTTCGCCTACGGCAGGCCGTTGCGCTTCCGGCACGGCGGGCCGCTTCCCGCGGCCCGCACCCACAGCACGGGGTCGGTCGTCTACCCCGGACGGTGGTGGCTGGACCGGCGGTTCCGGGAGGGCACCGGATGCATCACCTCACCCGAGGTGGTGGTCCGCACCAGCCTCCAGCGCAAGGTCGGGGGCTACGATCCGCAGCTGCCGCACGCCGGCGACATCGAGATGTGGATGCGGCTCGCGGCGCACGCCGACGTGGGCTACGTCCAGGGGGCCGACCAGGCCTTCTACCGGGTCCACGGCGACAACATGTCCACCACGGACTTCGGCGGCCAGCTCGACGACCTGCGCCAGCGCCTCGTCGCCTTCGACTCGGTGCTCGACAAGTGCTCCGGGCTGCTGCCCGGGGCCGACCGGCTGGCGCTGGCGGCGCGCACCCGGCTCGCCCGGTACGCGCTGCGGCGCGCCTACCGGGCGTACGACCGGGGACGCACCGCGGTGGTACCGGTCGACGAGCTCGTGGAGTTCGCGGCCGAGTGCCTGCCCGGGGACTACACGAGGCTGGGCGAGTACCGGGCGCTGATGCGGCGCCGCCGCATCGGGGCGCGCGCCATGCCGTACCTCCAGCCGCTCGTGCTCTCGGCCGTGGCCGACCGGGGGCGCGAGTGGCTGTGGTGGCGGTCCTGGAAGCGTCGAGGGATCTGATGGCGCGAACGCCGTGTTCAGCGGGTCGCCCCGGCGAGGGCGGCCCGCTCGGGCTCCTCGGCCCGGACCACCGGACCGGCGCCGGGGGCGGCCTCGTGCCGCTGCCGGCGCCGGCTCCGGCGTGTCAGGATCCGGTCGGTCCACAGCGCCGCCACCACGCCGCCGACCCCGCCCAGCAGGGCCGCCCCGGCGAGGCCCCGGCTCTTGTTGCCGGTCTGCACCGCCGAGGTGGGCGGCACCAGGAGCGTCACGCTCATCCGCGCGGAGTCCGGGACGCCCTGCTGTGTCTGCATGTCCGTCAGGTGCTTCGTGTAGATCTCGATGATCTTGCGGACCGCCGCGTCGGCGGCACCCGGTTCGGCCTGCTCCGCCTGGATCTGGAGCGAGGGGATCAGGAAGCGGGGGGTGACGCTGGTGCCGCTGTTCCGCGGGATCAGCCGGTAGGTGCCTCGCACCCCCGCGGCGCGCAGTTCCCCGGCCCCCTCGGGCGAGGCCAGCTGCTGCACGGCGGCGTAGGAGACGGCGGCGAGCGGCGGCTGCAGATTGGCCAGCTGGTTGGGCTGGTTGTCCGTCACCGGCGGCTTGAGCACGACGATCGCCGTGCTCAGGTACGTCTGCGTGGGGTGCAGCACCTGCACGGCTCCGGCGGCCGCGAGCACCGCGGCCACGATCAGGACGTACCAGCGCCGACGCAGCGCACGGATCAACTCACCAGGCGACACAGGGATTCCTTCCGTTGTGACCGATCTTTCCAGGACACGGGTAGGTCCGCCATCAATTGCCGCTTGCTCGGGGGGTGTTCGTGAGTATCGGTGAGATCCTCGCGGTGCTCCGGCGCCGCTGGTACGTGATGGTGCCGCTGACGCTGATCAGTCTGCTCGCGGGGGCGCACCTGTACCGTTCGGTGCCGGTGGCCTACCAGTCGCAGAGCTCGGTGGCGCTGCTCGACTCGACGGCGGTGGCGGAACTGGCGCCGGCCTTCGGCAATCCCATCTCGAACGCCGGCGGTTCGCTGGTGGTCACCGCGGACGTGCTGATCAGGACGCTGTCGGGGACGGACGCGGCGCGGGACCTGCAGGGCATCGGGGTGACCGATCCCTACACGGTCGGGTTCGCCGCGAACACCTCGGGCCCGATGCTGACGCTGACCGTCACGGGGACCGACCGGGCGAACGTGCTGGAGGAGACCAACAAGCTGACCGCCTTCGCCGGGGAGACGCTCAACGCGCTCCAGGCGGCGGCCAAGGTGAAGCCCGCGTACATGGTGCAGACGGCTCCCGTGGTGCTGCCGCAGACCCCGGTGCCGCAGATGAAGAGCCGCTACCAGCAGGTGCTGGGCGTCGTCATCGTGGGCACCACCTCCGCGTTCGTGCTGTCCTTCCTGACGGACAGCCTGCTGGCGGCGCTCCGCCGCAGGCGCGCGGCCGGGGCCGCGCCGGCCCGGGGGCGCGGGCGCCGCAAGCCGTGGGGGCGACAGCTGGACGCGACCGCCCTGCTGAGCGGCTATCTGGCGCTGGCCTTCTTCATCCCCTCGAACCTGACCCTGCCGGGGATGGGCGGGGTGGGCACGCCGGCCAACGTGTTCGCGCTGCTGTGCCTGTTCTGGTACCTGGCCGCGTGGATCACCGGGCGGATCCGGCCCGCCCCGGGCACCCGGCTGCCGCGGGTGGTGATGTGCCTGCTGGCCTTCTCGGTGCTGGCCTCGTACCTCGCGAACGCGATGCGCGGCAGCTCGCACAAGGAGGTGCTGGCGGCGGACCGCGGGCTGATCGGGCTGCTCGTCTGGGTGTCCCTCGTGGTGCTGGTGTCCGCGGGGATCCAGGACCGTGAGCGCCTGGACGTGCTGCTGCGCCGGGCCGTGGTGATGGGGTCGGTGGTGGCCGCCATCGGCTTCTACGACTTCTTCACCGCGACGAACGTCGCCGACAGCATCACCATCCCCGGCCTGCAGTCCAGCGTCGCCCAGATCACCACCCTGGACCGGGGTTCCTTCACCCGGCCGCGGTCCACGACGGCGCAGCCACTGGAGTTCGGCGGAATGCTCGCCATCATGCTGCCCTTCGCCGTGCAGCAGGCCTTCGATCCGGTACGCCGGCACCTGCGCGCGTGGCGCCGCTGGGGGCCGGTGGTGCTGATGGGCGGGGCGCTGCCGCTGACGGTGTCGCGCACCTCCATCATCGGGGCGCTCATCGTGATCCTGGTGATGGTGCTGCGCTGGAAGCCGGAGCGCCGGTGGGCCGCGATCGGTCTGCTGATGGGCTCGGTGGCCTGCTTCAAGGTGGTCATCCCGGGGTTGATCGGCACCATCACGGCGCTCTTCGCCTCCTTCGTGTCGAACTCCGACAGCAGCACCCAGGCCCGCACTGTCAAGTACAGCGCGATCGTCCCCTACCTCAGCGAACGGCCCCTGTTCGGAAGGGGCTTCGGAACCTTCCTGCCCGAACTGTTCTTCTTCACCGACAACCAGTACATGCTCACCCTGGCGGAGATGGGCCTCGTGGGGCTGCTCGCCCTGCTGGTCCTGCTCTTCACCGGGATCCACCAGGGCGGTGCCATCCGCCGGCTGGCCCGTACCGAGTCCGACCGGGAGCTGGGGCAGGCCTTCTTCGCCTCCGCGCTGGTCTCCCTGGTCATCGCCGCCACCTTCGACGCCCTCAGCTTCCCGATGTTCGCCGGGGTGTTCTTCCTGACGATCGCCGCCGGAGGCAGCTACCTCGGGTTCATCCGGCGTACGGCGCCGGAGCCCGCAACCGTGGAGTCCCCATGCAGTCCATCCAGCCCGCAGCCCGCCGACCGGAGCCGGGTGCCGGCCCTGTAGCGGTCCTCGTCGTCACCTGGAACAGTGCCGGGGTGCTCCCGGAGTTCCTGGCCTCGCTGCCCGAGGGCATGGCGGGGCTCGACTGGCGCCTGGTCGTCGCCGACAACGACTCGGCCGACGGCACCGTGGAGCTGGTCCGGTCCCTGGCGCCGGACGCGACGGTCGTCCAGACCGGCCGCAACGCCGGATACGCGGCCGGGGTGAACGCCGCGCTGGCGGCCGCCGCCGCAGGGGAGGGCGGCTTCCGGGCGGCCCTGGTCTGCAATCCGGACGTCCGGATGCGCCGGGGCTGCGCCAAGGTGCTCGTCGACGCGCTGGGCAGCGCAGCGCCCGGCGGCGGCCGGGTCGGGATCAGCGTCCCGCTGCTGTACGAGGAGGACGGCCGTACGCTGCTGCTCTCGCTGCGCCGGGAGTCGCAGGTGACCCGGGCACTCGGCGAGGCGGTGCTGGGCAACCGCCGGGCGGGGCGGTTCCCGCGCTGGAGCGAACTGGTGACCGACCCGTCCGCGTACGGGCGGGCCACGGTCGCGGACTGGGCGACGGGCGCGCTGATGGCCCTGTCCGGGGAGTGCCTGGAGGCGTGCGGGGACTGGGACGAGTCCTTCTTCCTGTACTCGGAGGAGACCGAGTACTGCCTGCGGGCCCGGGACCTCGGCTTCGTCACCCGCCTGGAGCCCGCGGCCACGGCCACCCATCTCGGCGGGGACTCGCAGGTGTCGCCCCGGCTGTGGACCCTGCTGACGCTCAACCGGGTCCGGCTCTACGGGCGCCGGCACGGGGCGGCGGCGACCGCCGCGTTCCGGGCGGCCGTGCTCCTTCGGGAGACCTCCCGTGCGGTGCTGGGCCGGCCCGCGAGCCTGGCGGCCGCGAAGGCCCTGGCCAGCCCTTCCGCCCTGCGGGCCACGCCGGGGCCGTGACACGGCGTTCCGTACGCCCGGGGTGACGCGCCCCGGGCGTACGGAACGCCGTGTCCCCGGCCTCAGTCGACCGTGACGCGCAGGTTGGCCAGCAGGGTGGCGCCGTCGGGGGTGGTGGCCAGGATCCGGCCTGAGCGGTGCCAGTGGGTGACCGCGCCGGCGTGCCGGCGGATGCCCGGGGGGTGTGCGTCGGCCTGCGGGTGGAACACGGTGGCGGTGGGCGCGGAGGCCGCGCCCGCGCCGGTGTGGAGGAGGACTCCCGTGCCGTCCGGGCCGGGCACCGCGAGCGCCCAGTGGTCGCCGTCGGCGATCGGCCCCGCCGGCGCGAGACCCTCGACGCTCGGAGCAGCACCGGTCCGGGCGATCGGGCGCTCGGTGATCCAGTGCAGATCGGTCCGGCCCGGGCGCCCGGCCCCGGGCCCGTCTTCCGGCCCGTCCGCCGGTTGCGGGTCGACGGCGAGCAGGCTGCCGGAGGCGAGCACGGCGAAGCGGCCGGGGTGGAAGGCCTCCTGCCGGGTGCGGGAGCGCAGCTCCCAGCCGGGCAGGTCCCAGCGCCAGAGCTCGATGACCGAGGTGCCGTCGGGGAGCGGCGACGCCACGACGCCCGTGCATCCGGCGGGCGTTCGGGCGAGCCGTCCGATGAGCCGCTCGCCGCCGCCGAGTTCGCGCCAGACCACGGTGGGCCGGGGCGCGAGGGTGTCCAGCACCGTGATGCCGTCGGCGTCGGCCGTGATCAGGTGCCGTCCGTCGAAGGACGGGACGATCTGCTGTGCGCTCAGCGTCGTCCAGGGCCGGACCGAGCGGGTGGCGAGGTCGAGCCGGGAGACCTCCCGGACCTGGCCGTAGTCGGCCAAGAGCAGCGCCGCGCCGCCGTGGTCGGCGAGTACCAGCTGGGCGGCGGGCACGTCCCAGCGGGCCTTGGTGCGGCCGTCGGCGGTGAGCAGCCGGACGCCCGCCTGGCCGCAGGCGACCAGGACGGCGCCGGAGCCGAGCAGCGCCGCGTCCAGCACCGGCAGCGTGCCGGGCCGGTCTGCGGAGGTGTGCGCCGCGGTGTGCGCGACGGGGGCCGCGCGGTGCGGCTTGGCCAGGTCGGCGGCGACCAGCGGGTCGGCCCGCTTCAGCAGCTTCTGGTGTCGGGCCCCCGCTTCGCGGTCGGCGAGGGCGCCGCCGAAGCCGCCGTCCCGGACGACCGCGCGGGCCGCCGCGGTGGCGAGTTCACGGTCCGCCGCCGGGTCGGCGGCCGGGAGTTCGGCCAGTGCCGCGGCCAGCGCCGACCGTCCGGTGGTGGCCGGGTCCCCGTCGCTGTCGAGGACGGCCAGGGCGAGCGCCCTGGTCGACTCCCCGGCGCCGAGCGCCAGCAGGTACGGCAGCGCCCGGCTCCGGGTCGGCCCGCCGAGCGCGACCGCGTCACGCAGGTCGGCGACGGCCGAGGGGCGCAGCGCCTCGTCCGCCCAGAGCACCTCGGCGGCGCCCAGACGGTCGCCGGCCTCCCTGCGGTGCTCGGCCCAGGCGGCGCGCAGTTCACGGGCGGACGCCTGGTCGTCGGCCGCGAGGCGCTCCACGGCAGGGGCGAACGCGGCCCGCCGGTAGGCCGTCCGGACGGCCCGTTCGCGTTCGCCGGCCTGCCACCAGAGCCGGACCACGAGGTCCGCGGCGAGGTCGCGGCCCTCCGCCAGCTCGGCCGCCTGTCGGATGCGGCGGTGCCGGAGCAGCAGCGCGACCGCCTCGGCCGGGGCGTCACGCAGGTCGGCGAGGACGAACGCGGCCTCGTCGATTCGGCCCTCGCGCTCCAGGCTCTCGGCGGCCCGCTGGTAGAGCGCGGTGAGGTGTTGGTGGACGGTGGCGCCGGAGAGGGGGGAGGCGGCGCCGGAACCCCCGGCCTCGGGCGTGGGGCGCAGGGCGCCCTGGTAGCGGCGGGGCAGGCCGAGGGCGAGCCAGGGTTTCTGCTCGGACGGCCGGCCGCCGGTCAGCCGGATCGCGTCGCGCAGGGCGTCCTCCCAGCGGCGCTGCTCGAACGCCGTGGTCAGTTCACGCAGGTAGCGGGCGTGCCGGCCCTGCACCAGCGGGCCGGCCGTACGCATCGTCAGACGGGCCAGGAGAGCCTTGAACACCGGGCGGCGGGCGCGGGAGCGCGACCGGCCGGGCTCCGGTCGCGCGGCGGAAGCGCCGGTACCGGCTCCGGTGGCGGAGCCTTCCGGGCCCGCCGCGGCACCTCCGTGGGCCGTGCGGAAGCGGGCGACCGCGGGGCCGACGACGAACGCGAGCAGCAGCACGCCGACATGGAGGGCGCTGCCCTGTGACGCGACGACGAGGAGGAGGGGCAGCACCACCAGGAGGACGACGGCGGCGAAGGCGAGCGGGCCGGACCCGGACGGCGTACGCGGCCACTGCCACCCCGCGAACGGCGCCGGCCGGTTACGGCGGCCGGCCGGGGCGTCCTCGGTGAGCCGGCGGGCCCGCTCCGTCCTGGGCGGGATGCCCGCGGCCGCGCGCAGGTCGGTCCTCGGTCGCTGCGGCAGGGACTCCACGACGGGTTCGGCCTCGGGCTCGGCGGCTCCGACCGGTCGCGGGCGGTGGAGCGTGAGTCCGGACAGGTCGAGCCACCCGGCCGGGTCCAGGTCGGTGAGCGAGGCGATGCGGTGGACGGCCGTCACGCCGCCCGCGCCCAACGCGAGCTGTCCGGCAGCCGCGGCGCCGGCGTCGGCTCCGACGGCGGCGTGTGCGCCACGGTCCGTCCGGACGACGGGCAGTCCGGGGGCTCGGTCGGCACGGATCTCCACGGGTGCGGCCAGCATGTACAGCCAGCGTCCGTCGGGCAGCCGGCGCAGTTCCGCGCCGTCCTGCCAGGAGGCGAGGGCACGTTCGGCGGCCTCGGCCGGGCCGATCACGGGCACGTCGAGGACGAACGCGGTGGCCGTGACGGTGGCGCGGAACGCCGCGCCCTGGGTGGCGCTCACTCGGTGCCCCCGATCAGGAAGTGGATGCCGCCGGTGTTGGCGTCGCCGACCACGATCCGGCCCGGCCGGGTCTCGGCGGCGATCAGCGGCATGGAGGGGTGCACGGCCGGCGGGGCGGAGCCACCGGAGAGGCGGGTCAGGGTCCGCACCCCGTCGGCGCGCACGCCGCGCACCACGAGGCCGCTGCGGCTGACGGTGATCAGGACGGGCTGCTTCTCGTCGTGGACGAGGCCGATCACGTCGGCGTTCTCGCGGAAGGAGATGCGGCTCTCCTCCCCCTGCCCGGTCCGCACCCGCCAGGTCCGGCCGTCCTGCGACCAGGCCTGGGAACCACCGCCGTGCAGGAAGTGGCGGGCGTCGCGGGCCGCCTCGTGAAGCGGTCGGCCGTCGAGCAGCCGCGGTTCGCGGAACCGGTTGAAGTGCGGCCGCTCGTGCGCTCCGCGGCCGAGCTCGCCGCCGTCGCTGACGCTGCCGTCGGGGGCGATCCGCCACCAGCGGCCGGCCAGCGGCAGCAGCAGGCCGGTGCCGTCGCGCAGCAGCGGCAGCACCGGGCGGGCGAACAGTTCCTCCGGCACGGCGCCTCCGGGGCCGGCCCCGAAGGCGGCGAGGTCGGCGGTGTACCCGCCGCGCTCGCCGAACGGCCGGCCGCTGACGTACGGGACGAGCGCGCCGCCCCGGACGTACAGGGCGATCAGGCGACGGCCGATCCGGCCGGCGGCGACCACCGGCCCGGGCAGGTCGTGGCGGCGCGCCCGGACGGTGGTGGTGATGCGGGCGTCGCTGTTCGGCAGGTTGGCGGCGAACAGGGTGGTGGCCCGCCGGCCCCGGGCGAGCAGGGTGCGGGCGTCGGTGGTGAAGGCGGGCAGCGCCCAGCCGGCCGATTCCCCCGCGTCTGCGGCCTGCTGTGCGACGGTGCCGCGGTCGGCCCGGCGGAACTCCGCTCCGCGCAGCGTTCGTACGGCGATCTCGCTCGCGGGCAGCGGGAGTTCGGCGGTCGTTCCGTCGAGCCGGACGACGACGTGCCCGGCGCCGTCGGCGGACCAGCGGGCGGGTTCGCTCGTCAGGACTCCGGTACGCGCGGGGAGCTGGTCGGCGAGGCGTGGCGAGGTCAGCAGCCAGGCCTGGTCGGCGGCGTCCAGGCCGGCCAGGGCGTCCTGGACGTCCGAGGGCGTCGGGTCGGCCGGCCGCCGTGCGGCCAGCCAGGCCGGCAGCAGCTCGGTGAGGTCTCCTGTGAGCCGGCATCCGGTCGGGTCGCCGAGGACGACGACGACCAGTTCGGTGCCGCGCGCGGCCGCGCGCCGGTGCAGGACGAGGAGCGCGGCGAGCTGGACCAGCCGGCCCGCGCCGGCCTGGGTGGGGCCGGTGTCGACCAGGGCGGCGATCCTGCCGCGGACCGCCGGGGTATGGAACTCAGGGGCCAGGTGGAGCAGTTCGCCGTCGACGTAGCGGCGCAGGAACTCCTCCGGGTGCTCGTCGGCGAGCAGCCATTCGGACGGCAGCAGCCGGTCCGGGCGGCCGGAGCGGGCGAGGCCGCCGAGGCCGTCGGGGTCGCCGAGCACGTCGGCGACGGGCTCGCGCTCGCCGACCATGGCGTCCAGGCGGCGCAGCAACGGGCCGAAGGCGACGGCGAGTTGGGGGGTGACGGCCGAGAGGGTGCCGGCCCACGGGGCGAGGGCGGCGGGCAGGCGGGTGGTCGTCATCGGGTGTCGCCCCCGGCTCCGTTCGGGCCGGGGCCCTCCGGCCGGATGAAGGCGTCCAGCGCGGCCGGGGAGGTGACCGGCGCGGGCGGATCGGCGACCAGCGCACGGCCCGGGACGAGGACGCAGAGCCGGCCCTCGGTCGCGCCGAGGGCCTGGCGCCAGAGTGCGGCGGCGGGCGCGGGCCGGGCGGTGGTGGGGACCAGCAGGCCGGCGTCGCGGCCCAGGTAGCGGGCGCCTTCGGCCCACGGCAGGTCGTCTTCCGTGCCGAGGACGAGCAGCGCGCGGTCGGCGGCCGGCAGGCGCGGACCGTCGTCGGCGAGCACGCCGAGCCGGGCGCCGTCACGGATCCGTTCCAGGGCGGCTGCGGCGAGGCCCGGCACCGCGTCGCCGACCGCGAGGACGGCGGCGGCCGCGAGCGGGGGCTCGCGGCGCTCCCACCGGAGCGGGAAGGACGGCGCGGGGGCGGGCGGGGCAGGCTGGGCGGCGGTCACGAGGGGACGACCGCCGCGACCAGCTCGGCCCGTATCCCGGCCAGCGCGACCGGCAGGTCGGCCGGTTCGAAGCCCGCGTCGATCTCCCGCAGCGCGGCTTCCAGCCGCAGGCGCGAGTCACGTCCCTCGGGGAGGGTACGGTGCTCCGCGAGCAGGGCCGTGCCGGCGCGGACCAGCCGCTCGGCACGCGCGGCGGTGCTGCGGGACAGCTCTTCGGCGGCGTGCGCGAGGCTGCGGTTGGCGGCCTTGTCGACCAGGTCGGCGAGGATGTCGCGGGCCAGCGCCTGGGTGTCCGCGGTGGGGGCGATCAGCGGCAGCACCCACAGGTCGCGCGCGGACGCGGTGGTCCGGCCGTCCAGCACGGCGGCGGCCGCGACCAGTTTCTGCGAGCGCACCGCCCGGCGGTCGCTGACCGGTACTCCGGCACCCCGCAGCCGGCGCAGCGCGGTACCGAGCAGCGGGGTGACCTCGTCGAGGTCGCAGGCGCGGGCGGCGTCGGCGAGCCGGTCGACGGCGGCGAGCAGGCCGCCGGGGCCGCCCGGACCCGCGGAGGTGTCCGCGGGGCGGCGGCCGGCCTCCAGCAGCTCCTCCAGCCGGGCGTCGGCCACCGGTTCGACGAAGACGCGGGCGAGGAAGCGGTCCGCGAAGGCCGCGAGGGCGGGGTCGTCGGGCAGGTGGTTGGCGGCGCCGACGCACACCCGCAGCGGGCTGTCGAGGACGGTGCGGCCGCGGCGGAAGACCCGTTCGTTGAGCAGGCCGAGCAGGGTGTTGAGCACGGCCGTGGATCCGAGGAACACCTCGTCCAGGAAGGCGATCTCGGCCTCGGGCAGCATCCCAGCGGTCTCGAACTCGACCCGGCCCTCGCGCAGGCCGCGCAGGTCGACGGGGCCGAACAGCTCGTTCGGTTCGGTGAACCGGCCGAGCAGGTACTCGAAGTAGCGGCCACCGAGCTGACCGGCCACACGGCGTACGGCCTCGGACTTGCCGGTGCCCGGCGCGCCGACGACCAGGAGGTGCTCACCGGCGACCGCGCAGAGCGTGACCACCTCGGCGACCGTCTCGCGGTCGATCAGGCCCCGGCCGGCGGCGGCCACGGCTGCGCCGACCACCTCGCTGTCCGCGGCGAGGGCGGACGGGCCGGGCGGGGCGGGGACGGTGTTCACGGCGATGCTGGTCTCGGTCACGAGCACCGGAGTCTACGGGGCCCGAATCCGCGCCCACCAGCGGGTTTCCACACCGCCGCGGGGGCCTACGAGCCGTCCCAGGCGGTCCAGAAGCTCTCCGGGTTGACCAGGTAGCGGACGGTCGCGCGGGGCAGGTGGCGTACCGCGTGCCGGCGGCCGTAGCGGCGGATCAGTTCCCAGTCCTCGCGGGGCAGTACCTCGGGGGTGCGGTGCAGCCGGCTGAAGTACAGGGACCGGTTGCGCCGTGCCACGAAGGCGTTGGTGTCCAGGAAGGCCTCGTGGGCGGCGCGGCGGCGGTCGAAGGGCACGGACAGGACGTCCCGGTCGGTGCCGTCGGGCAGCACCCTGCGCAGTGCGGTGTAGACGGCGTCGGGCCCGCCGGGTGCCTCCAGCGCGGCCAGGGCCTGCTCCAGGTGGTCGGGCTCCCAGAGGTTGTCGTCGTCGAGGAAGGCCACGTAGCGCGAGCGGGTCAGCCGGATCCCGACGTTGCGCACGACTCCGGCGGTCGCCGTGTTGCGGGCCAGGGACACCGCGAACAGGCGGGGGTCCGACGGCAGTTCGGGCACGCCCGCGCCGTCGTCGACGACGACGACCACCTGGTCGGTGACCGTCTGGGCGAGCGCGGAGCGGACCGCCGCGCGCAGTGCCCCGGGGCGCCGGTGGGTGGGGATGACGGTGGCGACCAGGGCGGTCGGGGGCTCGCCCAGGTCCGCGGCGAGGCGCTGGGTCTCGGCGTCCTCGAAGCGGCGCAGCCGCAGGGCGGAGGGGGCCAGGAGGACCTTGTTCCTGGTTTCGAAGAGCACCAGCCAGCCGAAGGTGCGCTTGAGCAGTTCCCAGGGGGCGCGGGCGATCCGGCGCATCATGTCCCGTCGGTCCTCTCGGTGGTCGGGGTGGCCAGGGGCGATCAGGAGGCGGGCGGGGGTTCGACGGGCCTGCCGTCGGACATGCGGTTGCCCTTCCACACGTTCCCCGCGCCGCCCGCGTTCCAGGCGGTGGCGGCGCCGTAGGCCCCGGCGGCCGGGTGGTACTGGGTGGAGAAGACGTTGTTCGTGACCTGGATGCCGGTGGCACCCGGGCCGCCTCCGTAGAGGGCGTACGCTCCCCCGGCCAGCCAGTTGCCGTCGACGACGACGGAGGAGACCACTCCGGTGTCGGCGAACAGACCCACGGCCGCGGTGGCGCCCTTGTCCACCGAGGTGGAGTTGAGCAGGGTGTTGCGGCGGATGGTCAGCCGGCCCTTGTTGCCGCCGCCGCTGATGACGGCGTCGGTGTGCTGCCATTCGCCGCCCTGGTTGCGGAAGGCGACGATGTCGTGGACGTAGTTGTCGTGCAGGTCGCCCTGCCCCATGGACAGGGCGTTGCCGAACACCGAGATGTCGCACCAGCCGACCTCGATGGAGCTGCCGCCCATGTTGGAGACCGCGTAGTTGACCCCTCCGTTGTCGGGACCCTTGCCGGGCACGGCGGTGATCGTGGTGTGCAGCACCTTGAGTCCGCTGTAGCCGGGCCGCAGGTTGATCCCCCACCAGTTGGTCGAGGTGATCCTGCTGTCGATGACGGTGACGTCGTTGGCGTAGATGTCGAGGGACCCGCGGATGTCCCAGCCCTTGATGACCGTGCCGTCCTTCTTGACGGACATGTTCCCGGTGTCGTGCCGCTCCAGCTCGATCCGCGGGCCGGTGGTGTGCGCGTCGGGGAATCCGCAGGTGCCGGGCGAGGTGCAGGCGGGAGTCGTGGGCGGCGGTTCGCTCACGGTCGGCGAGGGGCTCGGCGAGGCGCTCGGCGAGGGCGTGCCGGAGGTGGCCGGCGAGCCGGAGGGCGTGGGCGGGGCCGGGGCGGAGGGGGTCCCGGGCCCGGTGGCGGCGGGAGCGGCCGTGTGCTCGTTCACGCCGGCCCGGTCGGCCTGGTAGAGGGTCAGGACGACGGCGAGGACCACTCCGGCGAGCAGCCATGCCGTCAGGCGCCTTCGGTGCTGTGTCACGGCTCTACCCTTTGAGTAAGGCGCGGCCGGGCAGGACGCACAGGACGTAGCTCGCGGTGCCGGCTGCTCCGGTCGCCAGGAGCGCGAGCACGCCGTCACCCAGGTACCGCTCCAGCAGGAGGAGTACGGCGGCCATCACCGTGCCGCCGAGCAGCGGCCAGGCGCAGGACCGGGCGACGGTGCCCAGCCGGATGCCGCCGCGGTGCAGGGCGAGCAGGAAGACCGGGACCACGACGGCTCCGGCGACCAGGACGTGGCCCTGGGCGACACCGACGATCCCGCCGGTGTGGGCCCCGATCACGAGGGCCGGGATCAGGATGATCAGCCAGAGTCCCTGGACGCCGATGAGCGAGCGGCGCCGGCCGATGGCCACCAGGCAGTCGTAGGCGAGTTCGCAGCCGATGCGGACCAGGCCGAGCGCCATCAGCCAGGGCAGGGCCCGGGCGGCGGGCAGCCAGCGTTCGCCGTAGACGAGCTCCACGACGGGGGCGGCGAGGGCGGCGAGCAGCACGCAGATCGGTACGGTGCCGGCCATCACGACGCCGAGGGCCCGGGCGAAGCCGGCGGCCAGTGCCTGCGGCGAGTCGGCCAGCCGGGAGAAGCCGGCGAAGGAGACGCGGCGGGCGGCTTCGGAGATGATGCGCACGGGCCAGCCGGAGATGTTGAAGGCGAGTACGTAGAAGCCGAGGGCCAGCGGGTCGAGGGCCGAGCCCACCACCATGGTGTCCACGTTGACCACGCCGAGGGCCAGCATGCTGGCGCCGGCGAGCGGCAGTCCGAACTTCAGCAGCGCCCGGGCCTGTTCCCGATCCCAGCCGAACTTCAGGGTGCCGGGTGCGGCGAGGCAGCACCCGACGAGCGCGGCCACGTTGCCCACGACGGATCCCCAGGCGAAGCTCATGGCGCCCCAGCCTTCGACGGCGAGCAGCAGGGTCACCGCGGTGCTGAGGACGAAGTTGAGGGCGTCGACGGCCATCCGGCGGCCCTGCGCGAACTCCCGGGTGAGGAAGCCGGCGGGGACCTGGGAGAGTCCGTCGAGGACCACGCACAGGCACATCACCCGCAGCACGCCGGAGGCCTCGGGCGAGCCGAGCACCCCGGCCACCGCGGGGGCGGCCGCGAAGAGCACGGCGTACAGCAGGCAGCTGGAGGCGGCGCTGAGGGTGAGGACGGTCGGGGCGAAGCGGCGCGGGTCGCCCTCCCAGCGCACGATCGCCAGTGAGACGCCGAGTTCGTTGGCGGATAGGAGGACCAGCAGGACGGTCTGGGCGATCCCGTACACGCCCCAGGCCTCGGGGCCCAGGAAGAAGCGGGCCAGGATGATGCCGGTGGCGAAGTTGCCGAGGCGCATGACGACGGTGTTGATCAGGCTCCACTTGGCGGCGGAGCCGACCTTGCGCCCGAGTGAGGGCGCCGCCGCCGGGGTGGTGCTCGCGGTGTCCGCCGCGGGGCCGGTCACGGTGACCCCGTCGTACGGGAGCCGGCCGCGCCGGAGCCGGCCGGGTGGGCGACGGTCATGCGCAGGGTGGCCGTCGGGTCTGCGGCTTCGGCGCCGTCACCGCTGCGGCCGCCGTCACCGCTCTCGCCGGGGGCGGGCCGGTGCTTGCCGGGCGATGCTCCCCGGCGCCCCCGGGCCTCCACGAAGAAGGTGGCCACCAGGCTGAGTACGAAGCCCAGCGCGCCCGCCATGATCAGGAACTGGAGCCTGGCCTTGGTCTGCGCCTCCGGTTTCTGGGGAGGCACGATCGTGGCCATCCGGATCATGGCGTCCGGGGTCACCGACTGCTGGGTCTGGAACTCCAGCAGCCGCTTCTCGGCGTACTTCGTGAGGATCTCGTCCGACTTCAGCACGGCGGCCTGGTCGGTCCCGACGACGCTCAGCCACATGTAGGGGCCGAGCGCGTTGTCGGCGATCTTCGCCTCGTGGACTCCGGTGACGCCCAGGGACTTGAGGTCCTTCTTGGCGTCGTCGGAGTTGAGGTTGCGGGCCAGGCCGTCGGCCATCCCGGTGAGCGAGGCCTGGGTGCTCAGGAAGGGGTTGCCGTCGAAGGCCACCGTGGCCTTCTTCGAGTTCAGCAGGGTCACCGTGCTCTGCGACCGGTACTCCACCGGGACCAGCAGGTACACGGCGGCGGTGAGTGCCGCCGTGATCAGCAGCCCGGGCAGCAGGACGTACCAGCGTCTGCGCATGACCCGCCAGATCTCCGCGAGATCCATGGTCTTCCCCTTCGAATTGCGTTTACAGCGCGTGCTGTCGTCCGGTGGCCGCCCCGCCCGCCACGAGGTCGGTGGGGCGCGGCCGGGTGTGCGCGGGCGGTCCGTCGAGCAGGACCGCCGCGATGCGCTCGCTGGCCCGGCCGTCCCAGAGAGCGGGGCAGCGCGGTGCGGGCGGATCGTCGAGGACCCGGTGCACGGTGGCCGTGATGCGCTCCGGGTCCGTGCCCGCCAGCACGTTCGTGCCCTCCTCCACGGTGATCGGCCGTTCGGTGTTCTCCCGCAGGGTCACGCAGGGCACCCCGAGTGCGGTGGTCTCCTCCTGGACGCCCCCGGAGTCGGTGAGGACCACGCGGGCGGAGTCCTGCAGGGCGATGAAGTCGAGGTACCCGGCGGCCGGGACCAGCCGGATGCCTCCGGGCACGCCCAGTGCGGCCAGCCGCTCGGCGGCCCGCGGGTGCACGGGCAGCAGCAGCGGACAGCGGTCGGCGATCTCGCCCAGCGCCTTGAGCAGGCCGCGCAGCGCCCCGGAGTCGTCCACGTTGGCCGGCCGGTGCAGGGTGACCAGGCCGTATCCGCCGCGGATCAGCCCGTACCGGTCCAGGACGTCCGACTCGCGGGCCCGGTCCAGGTTGGCGAGCAGGGTGTCGATCATGACGTTGCCGACGACGTGTATCTGGTCCTCCCGGTAGCCCTCCGCCCGCAGGTTCACGGCGGCGTCGGGCGAGGGGGCCAGCAGGTAGTCGCTGAGCCGGTCGGTGGCGACCCGGTTGACCTCCTCGGGCATGCTCCAGTCCCGGCTGCGCAGCCCGGCCTCCACGTGGGCCAGCAGGGGGCCGGCCTTCGCGGTGACCAGCGCGCAGGCCAGGGTGGAGTTGATGTCCCCGACCACCACGACGGCGTCCGGTCGGAGTTCTTCGATCAGCGGCTCGAAGGCGGCCATCACCCGCCCGGTCTGCTGGGCGTGGCTGCCGGATCCGGCGCCCAGGTAGCGGTCGGGCGGGCGGATGCCGAGGTCGCGGAAGAAGACGTCGTTCATCGACTCGTCGTAGTGCTGCCCGGTGTGGACGAGGATCACCTCGGCGCCGCGGCGCTCCAGTGCGTCCATCACCGGTTTGATCTTCATGTAGTTGGGCCGGGCCCCGGCCACGCAGACGATCCTGGTCACGGGGTCAGAGCACCTCCACGGTGGGTCCGGAGACCCGGTTGCGGCAGTCGAGGACGTAGGAGGCGTGCTCGGTGACCAGCTGGTAGTCGAAGGAGTCGTGGTCGGTGAGCAGGACCACCACGTCGGCGGCGGCCAGCTCCTTGCGGGTCGGTTCGACCCGCACCAGGCGGGCGTCGACCTTGATGCTCTCCACGACGTGGGGGTCGGCCGCGCGGACCTTGGCTCCCATGTCGAGGAGCAGCTGGGCGATGCGGACGGCGGGCGACTCGCGGGCGTCGCCGGTGTTCTTCTTGTACGCGAGCCCCAGCAGCAGGATCTTGGAGCCGTTGACCGAGCGGCGCTTGGCGTTGAGCGCGTCGATCACCCGGCGCGTCACGTATTCGGGCATGTGGTTGTTGATGTCGTTGGCGAGTTCGACGAAGCGGAAGTTCTGGCCGAGTTCGCGCTGCACCCGCCAGTTGAGGTACGAGGGGTCGATGGGCAGGCAGTGTCCGCCGACGCCCGGTCCGGGGGTGAACTTCATGAAGCCGAAGGGCTTGCTGGACGCCGCTTCGATGGCCTGCCAGACGTCGATGTCCAGGTGCTTGGCGAACATCGCGATCTCGTTGACGAGGGCGATGTTCACGTGGCGGAAGGTGTTCTCCAGCAGTTTGGCCAGCTCGGCCTCCTTGGGGGAGCGCACCGGCACGGTGGTGTCGACGAGGTCCCCGTAGAAGGCCTCGACGGCCTTCAGTGAGCGGGCGTCGACTCCGGAGACCACCTTGGGGGTCTGCTGGAAGCCCCACACGGTGTTGCCGGGGTCGATGCGCTCGGGGCTGTAGCCCAGGTGGAAGTCCTCGCCCGCGGTGAGCCCGGAGCCGTCCTCCAGGATCGGCGCGAACAGCTCCTCGGTGGTGCCCGGGTAGGTGGTGGACTCCAGGACGACGGTGGCACCCGGCCGCAGGAAGCGGGCCAGGGTGTGCGCCGACTCCTCGATGTAGCGCAGGTCGGGGGCTCCGTCCTGTAAGGGGGTCGGGACCGTGACGACGGCGACGTCGAAGCCGCCGCAGTCCCGGGCCAGTTCGCTGGGCCGGTAGGTGCCGCGCGCCAGCGCGCGGGCCAGCCGTTCGGAGGAGACGTCCTCCACGTACGACTCGCCGGCGGCGAGGCTCTTGACCCGCCGGGTGTCGACGTCGTACCCGATCACCTGGTGTCCGACCTCGGCGGCGCGGATGGCCAGCGGCAGTCCGACGTATCCCTGTCCCACGACGACGACGCGCATCAGTGACTCCTGTTCGCGGAAGCGGTGGACGGTGTGCGGTGGATGAGTTCCCGGACCGTCATGAGGAGGAAGGCAGCGTTGGTGGTGAGGTAGCGCTTGCCCAGGCGGCGCGGTTCCTGGAGGGTGCGGTAGAACCATTCGAGTCCCATCCGCTGCCAGACGACGGGAGCCCGTTTGGTGATGCCGGCGAGGATGTCGAAGGAGCCGCCGACGCCGTGGACGACGTGCGCGCCGGTGCGCTTGCCGTAGCCGGCGGTGAAGATCTCCTTCTTGGGCGAGGTCATGCCGAGGAACAGCAGCCGCGCGCGGCTGTCGGCGATGGCGTCGGCGATCGCCTCCTGGTCGCCGTCGCCGAAGTAGCCGTTGCGGCTGCCGGCCACCCGCAGCTTCGGGAAGCGCGCGGAGATCTGCCCGAGCATCATCTCCAGGACCTCCTCCTGGGCTCCGAGCAGGTAGACGGGGATGTCCGCGACCTCGGCGGCGGCCAGCAGGCGCATGAACAGGTCGATGCCCGCGACCCGTTCGGGCAGCCGGACGCCCAGGACCCGGCCGGCCCAGACCACGGCCTGGCCGTCGGCCAGGACCAGGTCGCAGCCGGCGACCGCCTCGGCGAGGAGGGGGTCGCGCCGCATGTTGACCAGCTTGGCCGCGTTGACCATGCCGATCTCGATCTGTTCTCCGCGCCGCACCGCGTCGAGGCAGCGCTGCACGGTCTCGTCCATGGTCAGCGGGTCGAGCGGGACGCCGAAGAGGGACTGTCGTCGTGTCATCTCTGGGTCCCTCCGAGCCAGGCGAAGAGCATCCAGCCGAACTCGTACGGGCGGCACTCGCGGTCCACCGCACCGGGCCGGAAGATCCGGTCGAGCGGGGCGAGCCGTGCGTGCGGGGCCACCCGGGTGGTGAGTCCGCGGGCGGCCCGGACGGCCTTCTTCGGGTCGCCGCGGTAGACCTTGCGCCAGGTGACGCCGAAGTCCTCGCGGATCATCTGCTCCCGCGGGTTCCCGGTGGGGTCCGCGAGTTCGGGCACGTCGGCCATCCAGCGCAGGCCGCGGCGGATGGCCGCGCCGAAGTCCGTGCCTCCCGCCTCGGCCAGGTCGAACAGCGCGGTCGGGGCCATCGCGTGCTGGTGCACGCTGTAGACCGGGTAGCCCTCGATCACACTGCCTTCGCGGGCGTCGTAGTGCCACCACCACTGTCCGCCGTCGCCCTGCAGTGCGCAGATACGGGCGGCACAGGCGTCGGCGGCCGCGAGGGCCTCCGGGTCGTCCCCGCTCGCGTGCAGGCGGGCCAGTGCCTGCAGCGGGTAGGTCTGGTCGGCGAAACAGGCCACGTGGGACCGGTAGCCGGGGACCAGCCCGGGCCCGGTGGCGTGCGGGAAGAGCGGGCTGTCGCCGACCCTTGCCGCGAGCAGCCTTGCGCGGGCCGCGGCGAGCGGCTCCTCCACGTCGAGCACGGCGCGCGCGGCGGTGAGCGCGGAGAGCACCCATGCCGCCTCGACCGTGTACTGCGGGCGCCCCGGCACGTCCAGCGCGGCCACCCGGTCGAGGGCGTCGGACAGTTTGGGATGCCCGGTGTCCGCCGCGGCCCAGGCGACGAGTGCCGCGTCGCCGAGGTTGGTCACCCCGGGCAGCCGCTCCACGAGCACGCCCGTGAACTCCTCGGCGGTGCGTCCGCCGAAGAGCGGGCGCTGCCGGTCCTCGGGCAGGAAGCGGGCTCCCAGCGCGGTGATCGCCGCGTACCGGGTGCTCGTACCGCGCTGTTCCAGGACGGGAGTTCCCCCGGGCGAGACGACCCCGGCCCGGGTGAACACGAAGGTCTCGGCCTCCGGCAGGTACATCTGCGGAAGTCCGGCCTCGGCCAGCGCGAGCAGCCGCTCGGCGAGGGCGTGCAGCGCCCCGTCCTCCTGGGCCAGTGCTCCTAATCGTGTGGTGTTCATCGGGTCCCCACCCCGAATCCCCTGGTGCTCCCCGCACCCCGTATGTCCGAGCTGTTCGGCTCCAACACACCTACCCCCTCTGATCTTCTCCTCGGACGGACCTGGCGGTCGTCACTCCGTGGAGGGGGAATGCGCATGACGGCGTCCGTGCCGCGGCGATGTCACGCCGACGGCACGAACCGTCCTGAGGCCGCGTCTGGATCCCCCCAGCGATGCCTCGGACCGGGACACGCGTGATCGGCAGTGCCGGCAGGTGCGGGTGTGCCCGCGCCGGCCATGGCACTGCCCCGGTGCCCTCGTCGTACACAACCCCCCACTGAACATGGCCTGTTGCCTGCTCAGATCCCGTGTGCAGGGACACGTTATGCCCACGGATGTTCATTGATTGCGGTTTTGAGGAAATGCCGGTTCTCTAAATTGCCGACATTCCGTCAGCTCCGCTCGGTGAGCGCGCCGTCCTTCTCGTCGTGCAACGCTCCGGTGCGCGGACACTCCCACGTGCCCGGCTCCCCCTCGCGCTCCACCAGGCGGACCCCGGCCCGGCCCACCCAGCCGATGCGCCGGGCCGGCACGCCCGCGACGAGCGCGAAGTCCGGCACGTCCTTGGAGACCACGGCGCCGGCCGCGACGAGCGCCCAGCGTCCGACGCGCACCCCGGCCACGCACACCGAACGGGCCCCGAGCGAGGCCCCCTCGGCGACCACGACCCCGGCGGCCTCCCAGTCGCCGTCGCGCTTGATCCGGCCCTCGGGGTCGACCGCGCGCGGGTAGAAGTCGTTGGTGAGCACCGCCGCGGGACCGATGAAGACCCCGTCGCCGAGGACCGCGGGCTCGTAGACGAGTGCGTAGTTCTGCAGCTTCACATGGTCGCCGATCCGTACACCGGGCCCTACGTACGCCCCGCGCCCCACGATGCACCCGCGTCCGAGCCGGGCTTCCTCGCGGATCTGCGCCAGATCCCAGATCGTGGTCCCCTCGCCCAGTTCGGCGCTCTCGTCGACCTGGGAGGAGGGTTGGATTCGGACACTCACGGCGCGGTCCCCTATCGGCTGCGAGGCATGCGGAAGCACGGGTGCACGGATGCACGATGTACGGATGTACGAGGTGCTGGTGTACGAGGCGAGCATATGCGCCGACGCGTCGCCCCACCCGCAGATCAACCGACTGTTCACGCAACGCATTTGACCCCGCCGCCCGGGGCGAGGGGTCGAGGCGGCGCTTCGGGCGCGCAAGCGCGCTCCCGCCCACGCCCGGGTGCACCGGAGGGCGTAAAGGGGTGAAACCCGATCGGGCTTGCGGCGTTAGAGGGGTGGCCCGCCGTTTCGCCCGCGGCGCAGACGAGAGTACGAGGAGCACGATGACAGACCCGAGGCCGGCCGGACGCGGCCGGATGAAGCTGGCCGCCCGGTGCCGGGTGGCCACGGAGGCCCCCGCCTTCGGGATGGTCGTCTTCTGCGCGATCCTCTTCAACGCCGCGTTGATGGGGGTGGAGACGTACAGCGGGCTCGCCGCGGAGCACCGGCTCGTGCTGCAGGCGGCGGAGAACTGCTGCCTGGCCCTGTTCACCCTGGAGATGCTGCTGCGCGTGGGCGCGTGCGCCGACCGGCCGAAAGCATTCTTCCGCGACCCGTGGAACCTCTTCGACCTCGCCGTCGTGGCGTCCGCCTTCGTCCCCCTCGTCCGCGAGAACACCACCCTGCTGCGGCTGCTGCGGCTGGCCCGGGTCCTGCGCACCGCCCGCTTCCTGCCCCACCTGCGCATCCTGCTGATCGCCGTCGGCCGCAGCCTGCCGGGTACCGCCAGCTTCCTGTTCGTCGGCGCGCTGGTCCTGTACGTGTACGCCATGGTCGGATGGGTGTGCTTCGCGAAGTCGGACCCCGGGCACTACGGCTCGGTGGGCCGGGCCATGCTCACCCTGTTCCTGCTGACCACGCTCGACGGTCTGACCGACGCGGTCCGCGCGGGCCTGCAGATCTCCCGGCTGAGCATCGTCTACTACGCCTCCTACGCGCTGCTCGCCTCCTTCGTACTGGTGAACGTACTCATCGGTGTCGTCCTCAACTCCCTCGACGAGGCACGGGAGATGGAGGACGAGGCGAAGCGTGCCCCGGCGCCGGGCACGGACACCGACGTCCGGGCACGGATCGCCACCGCCCGCCGGGCCCTGGACGAGATCGAAGCGAGCCTGCCGGCCGCGGCCGGCAGGCCGGAACGACAGCTGGAGGCCTCGCACACCGGGTCCTGAGGCTCGGGAGCACCCTCAGCCGTCCCCGGCGTCGAGCAGCCGGATGTCCCAGGTCCCGTCCGAGCGCCGGACGCAGGCCCAGCGGTCCGGCGGGGCGACCGAGGAGAGCTGCCCGACGATCGAGTCCGCTTCGAAGAGGACGCCCTCGAAACGGACCCGGCCGCGGAACGCGGCATGCGCGAAGTCAGCGGGGCCTTCGAACACCGCCCCGGTGGAGAGGAGACCGCGCTCCCACACCGCCGACGCGAAGGAGACGGCTCCCGCGAAACCGGTCGCGCTCATCCCGGCGAGGCCGCGGAAGACGGCGTGGGAGAAGTCCGCCGTCCCGGCCACCCGCATCCCGTTCAGGTCCGCGGAGGCCTGCAGCACGGCCCGGCCGAAGGAGACGTCGGCGAGGAACTCCGCGTCCTTGAATCCCGCCGCACCGCGAAATCGCGTCCGGCGGAAGGTCGCGGTGCGGTGGAAGCGGCTCCGGTCGAAGTCACCGACGTGCTGGAACACGGCGCCGTCGAGGGAGACCGTCCCGCCGAAGGTGGCTCCCGTGAAACCGGCCCGGCCCCCGAAAACGGTCCGGACGAAGGAGGCACGGTCCACGAACTCGATGTCCGCCCTGTTCCAGGAGTCCACGAAGTACGCCCGCTCGAAGGACGCCGGGCCGAGCCGCACGGATCCCCGGGTCCCGGACTCCAGCGCCGTGAGCAGGCGCGGGAGCAGACCGTGGTCGAAGGTGGTGCCCCGGAAGTCCAGCGGCGCACCCGGCTCCAGGGTGGCGAGGTACTCCCGCTGTTCCTCGGCCCCCAGATGCGCCAGGCACCGTTCGTACCCGGGCAGCCGAATCCCGATGCAGGTCCACGGCTCGGCCTCCGAGGCATCGAGCCCGCAGGTCGGCCAGCCGACGGCCGTGTCCAGGAGCGCGTCGGCCTCCGTCAGTACCTGCCCGAGGACTTCCGTCGGGGGATGGTCGTCGGCGCAGACCCAGCCCTCGTCCGGGGCGCCCACCCGCTCCAGCCGCAGCCGGGCGGGAAAGCCGAACAGGCCGCCCAGATCATCGTGGAGCCGGCGGGAGAGCGCGAGGACGAGCGACCCGGAGGGCACGGTCAGCCGCAGCAGATCGGCGATCACCGGGTGCCGTACCAGGCGCTCGCTCTCCGCCGTCCCGGTCCCCACGGCCACGGCCAGGGAGGGGTGGAGACCGTCCGTCCGCCGGTCCCCGTAGCCGGTCATGACGGCGCGCAGCGCGGACAGGAGCCGGCCGGCCCGGGCGTGGGCGCCCGGAGCGTCCAGCGCGACGAGGAACGGCGTGTCCCCCTCGCCGCCGGTCAGCCGCCCCCCGACACCGGCGCGCGACATGAGCTCGACGAGCATGTCGCGCGTCTCGGCGTAGGGCGAGCTCCCGATCGGGTACGCGCCGTCTGCTCCGGGCCGTACGGCCAGACACACCCGGGCCACCGCGTCCGCCTCGGCGGCGGGCCCCTGCGCCCGCCGGGAGCCCTCCAGCACGGCGCGGAAGCCCGGCTGTTCCATCAGGGCGTCCGTCAGCAGGAACACCAGGCGGTTGGGCGCGACCGTGTGGACCACACCGACCAGTGCGCCGTCCCGGGAGACCGGGCCGCCCCGGTAGTGCGTCCAGCTCTCCGGCTCCGTGGACAGCCGCACGATCTCGCCGTTGAGGTCACCGTCGTGCGGGACCACTTCGCCCGTCAGGGCGGCGGGGTCCCCCTGATCCGTGCGGCCGTCGATCCGGACCCGGGCCAACGGGTGGTCCGCGGGCAGCCAGGAAAGCGGCTCGGCGCAGACGGCCGGATCCACCAGGTCCTCGTCGGCCTCCAGCAGCAGCATCCGGGGCACCGCGTCGTCCCACCAGACCGTGCGGCAGGGCACCTCCCGGTCACCGGGGCGTGCCCAGGCCGACGCGCCCGCGGGCAGCAGCGTGTCCCCGACCGTCAGGACCAGCCTCGGCGTCAGCAGCGTGCCGACCTCCTGCGGCTCCGGCATCGTGTCGTGGCGGACCCGGACGACCCGGGCGGCCAGGCCCGGGTCCGCGGGCGGCCGCGTCGCGAACGGCAGGGCTCCTTCCGCCACGCGGCGGCGGCCCGCGCCTCCCGTGGTGACCCGGGTCGCGGAGAAGTCCGGGCCGGTACGCCGGTTGCGGGACACGAACTCCCAGACGCGGCGGCGCACCAGCTCCCGTACGGCGGCCACGTCCCCGCGCAGCTGCGAGCCGAGCAGCACCTCCCGTACCCCGGGCAGGAACTCGAACTCGGTCTCCTCCGGGTCCTGTTCGTCCTCCCAGGCCTCGAAGAGGCCGCCGAGGGCGACTTCGGCGAGGTGGCCGTGTTCCGAGTCGCGCAGCAGGGAGCGCCGGACCAGGGTCATCACCGGCAGGGTCAGCGGTACGGCGGCCAGGTGGGCGGCGAGCTGCTGGGCCGTCGGGGAGGCGTGCGCGCGGAAGTCCTCCACCACCTCCAGGGCGCTGCGGCCACCGGGGGCCTGATCCTCCGCGGCACCCGCGGCGGCGGGTTCCGGGTCCAGGCGCAGGCAGGCGAGGCGCCGCCACCGGCCGTCCCCGGAGACCACCCGGACCAGCCGGGCCAGGCTGCCGGAGGCGACACCGACCACCGGGACGACGGCCGGTGCGGCGGCCCGGCGGCCGGCGCGGGCGCGGCGGGCCGCCGGGATCCGCTGCCAGGAACGCGTGGCGGCGGCCGGCCGGTCGGCGCGGACGGCGTAGGGGACGGGCCGGACGGCGCCGCGCGTCCAGAGCCGTTCGGGCAGGACGTTCAGTACGGCGACGGCGTTGTGCGCGCACCAGTGGCGGAGCATGCCCTGCACCGGGGCCTCGCGCCAGCCGCCCGCCACGGTGTCGGAGAGTACGAGGATCAGGCGGCGGCCCGCCGGGTCGGCCAGTTCCAGGGGGTTGCGGGGCGGGCCGCCGTGGCCGCGGGTGACCCTCGGGGTGCCGCCGGGACCGGTGCCGGTCAGCTGCCAGGTACGCACGTCGCGGAAGACCCCGCTGCGGGTCAGGACGCGGCGGAGCTCGTCCACGTGGTCGGACCAGAGCAGCATGGAGCGGTGGGTGTCGACGACCAGGGCCAGGTCCAGCCAGCGGCTCTCGGCGGGGCGCAGGACCGGGGTCGTCACCATCCGTTCGATGCTGCGTTCCACGGTGAGCTGCTCGTCCAGTTCCTCTCCCGGGCCGCCGATGGAGCGCCTCCCGACGGGCCGCATGGAGCGCATCAGGGCGAGCGGGTCGTCGAGGGAGGCGGCGCGCGGCAGTCGCAGGGGTGAGCCCCGGCGTTCGGCGCCGCCGTCGTCCGGCTTCCCGGCGGGGTCGCGCCGGGCGGCCGGGAAGAGCTGGACGGCCGGTTCGCCGCCGCGGGCGTCCGTCTCCGGCGCCGGGCCGGGCCCGGGCGGACGGGCGGCGGAGGGGGGAGGCTGCCCTCCCGGCGGCTCCGCGCCAAACGCGCCGGGCGCACCGGGCGGGCGGGCCGCGCGGCCCGGGTCCACCCGGGCCGCCAGCCACAGGATGTCGGCGATCTCCTCCGCCCCGATGCCGGTGTTCGGGGCGCTGCCGTCGGCGCCGTCGGCGAGGGCCGCGAGCAGCTTCTCGATCACGCCGTGGGCCCGGTCAGGTGCTGCATGACGGTGGCGAGGAAGCGTTCGCGGTCCGCGGGCGCGGACCAGGCGCCGGCGAGGCGCAGCTGGATGGCGTTGAGGAGCTGGTCGGTGGCCAGGTCGCCGTCCTCGCCACGGTCGAGGAAGGCCTGGACGAGGTCCTGGTACTCCTCTCCGGATTCGATGTCGACGCCGAGCCGGCGGCGCACGATGCGGGCGAGCTTGTCCGGCCCGGGCGGCTCCAGGTGGAGGCGGACGCAGCGGCGCAGGAAGGCGGGCGGGAAGTCGCGTTCGCCGTTGCTGGTGAGGACGACGACGGGGAAGTAGCGGCACTGGACGCGGCCCTGCGTGATCCGGACGGCCGCGTCGGGGTCGTCGTCGGTGCCGATGGCGACGGTGGGGTCCTCCTGGGCGAGGCGGGCGAGTTCGGGGATCAGGAAGCCGCCGTCCTCGAAGACGGTGAGGAGGTCGCCGGGGAGGTCGATGTCGCTCTTGTCGATCTCGTCGACGAGCAGCACGCGGGGGCGGTCCTGGGGGAGCAGGGCGGTACCGAGGGGCCCGAGGCGCAGATAGCGGGAGATCGAGGGGGCGGAGGGCGGGTCCTGCGAGGGTACGGGTACGGGGACGGCCGCGTCGGGCCGTGCGCCCGGTGTGCGCAGCTGCTCCAGCCCGGCCTCCTGGAGGCGGCCGATGGCGTCGTACAGGTACAGCCCGTCCCGCAGTACGGTCCGGCTGGTGATCGGCCAGTGCAGTACGGGCCCCAGGTTCAGGTCGGCGGCGATGCTGTGGGCGAGCGTGGACTTGCCGACGCCCGGCTTACCGGTGACGAGCAGCGGCCTGCGCAGGTGCAGGGCCGTGTTGACGACGTCCTTCTCCGGCTCGTCGGGTACGTAGCCCTCGCCGCGCCGCCAGGTGCGCTCCCAGGCCGCTCCCGCGCACCCGGGCGGAGCGTATCCGGGGTCGGGGGTGCCGGTGAAGTCCCGCCAGGGTGGCGGGACTCCGGCCTCCAGGCGGGCACGCCGGTCCGCGCCCTCGCCGGTCCCGTGGTACAGCCACCAGTCCTTCGCCACTGCCTCTGCCTCCATCTTCGGTTCCGCCGTCGGTCGGTGGTCGGGGTCAGGCCAGGGACCGGAGGCCCGGCATGTCGTCGGGATCGTCCCACAGCAGCACCAACTGGTCTCCCTCTGTGGAGGGTTGACCGGCGCGACCGGCTCCCCCGGCGGCACCCGCGGCCGCGACGGCTGCGGCGGCCGCCCGGCGTACCTCCCGTACGCGTGCGGGCAGGGCCAGTACGTCCAGTGCGCCGGGATCGGGGCGGCCGTCCGGCCCGGCCGGAGCCAGCAGGTCGAGGAGGGCGGGCACGGGCAGGCCGCCCCCGCGCCGCCACACCGCCACCGGGAGCCCGCCTTCGACGACGGCCTCCAGCAGCCCGGCGTGCGGGGCCGCCGTGGTGTGCGCGAGGACGCAGGCGGGCGGCGGCTGGGCGGCCAGCTCCATCCCGAGCGCGTCGGTGACCTCCTCGTCCGTGACCACCCGGACCGCGTCGGCGTGCCGACCTCCCTGGGCGTGCAGCCAGCGCCAGGTGCCGTGCCACTCGGCCCGGGTGTCCGCCCGCTCCTGCGGGCAGCGCACCACCACCTGGTGGAGCAGGCCGAGGGCGCGGTGCCGGCCGGCCGGGCCGCGGGGCACCGGCCACTGGTCGAAGCCGGCGTCGAGCAGCTCGTACGGCACGTGGAAGTCGATGCGGTCCACCGCGGCGTACGCCCGCCGTCCGGCCCCGCCGCCGCTCTCGCCGCCGGTCCCGCCGTCCTCGCCGCCGCCCTCCGACGCGGCCCCGATCAGGGCGAGTTGCCGCACGAGCTCCTCCCGTACCCCGTCCAGGGCGAGCGGAGCGTCCTCCGACTCCCATATGTGCCGGGTCCGTTCGCCGCGCAGCCACATCCGGGCCAGGTAGCCCGGCTCCCCGCCCGGCGGTGTCTCCAGCCGGACGTGGACGACCACCTGGCGCACCGGAGGCGGCGGCGGTGGCAGCACCGGCAGGGCGAGCCGCTCGCGGGTGGCCCGTACCCAGTCTCCGAGCCGGGCCGCCCACGGTGCGTCTCCCGCGGCACCGGCCCGGTCCGCGAGGAACCGTACGAAGGGCACCGCCAGGGGCATTCCTCCGGGCCCGCCCTGCCGCTCGTCCAGGTCCTGCACCACCTCCAGCAGGCCGTCTCCCGGCAGGCCGCCGTGCGCCGGGGTGGTGCAGCCGGCCGCCTTGAACGCCCAGGCGTAGGCCTCGTAGGCGCAGCGTGGCAGCTCGCGGCCCTCGAAGAGCTCGCCCAGCCCGTCCCAGGCCGCCTGGTCGAGCTTGGCGGCCCGGGGCAGGGCGGCCGGGGACAGGCCGTCGTCGAGGAACGAGCAGGCGTCCCAGTCCCGGTCGACGATGAACTGCGGCAGCTGCCAGCCCTCACCGCGCGCACGCAGCTCCTGGAAGGCGCGGTGGATGCTGAGGGCTGCTTCCGGCAGCCCGCTGACGCTCTCCCGTACGGAGCGTCCGCCCAGTTCGCCGAGCAGGGCTTCGGTGAAGCGGCCGGCTCCGCGCTCGGGGTCGTTCTGCGCGACCTCGCCCTCCCGGGAGGCGTAGAGCCGGAACTGACGCCGGCCCGGCACCGAACTGCCGCCGCCGTAGTCGGTGTTGCCGAAGTTCCAGCGGGTGTCCCGGGGAGCGTCGACCCGGCAGGAGTCCACGAGTGCGGCCTGGAGCGGGAAGCGGCGCTGCTTGACGAGATCGGTCCGCCACCAGCGCAGCGCCGAGTCGAGGTTGAGGTGCCTGATCTGGCTGGGGCGGGCGTCGGAGCAGGGCAGCATCAGCTCCTGGCGCGGCCCCAGGTAGCCGTGTCCGGCCCAGAAAATCCAGAGCAGGTCGCCGTCGCACTGCGGGAGTTCGTCGAGCAGCGCCGACTTCACGTTCTCCTCGGTCGCCGGCCGGCAGGCGGTGCGCAGGGCGGTCATCGCCGGGGAGTCCGTCCAGTCGAGTGCGCCCGGATCGTCGAGCGGGGACAGCAGCAGCCGGACGTTGCCGGGCGGCACCTCGGCGGGGCCGGTCAGCCACCGGGCGAAACGCAGGGCGTCGCGGGCCGGGCCGCGCAGGTTCCAGCGGTGGCTGATGTCGTAGCGCTCGACCCCGGCGACGAGCGCGTACGTGCGCTGCGGTCCCAGGGCCGCAGGCAGGAAGTCGGCGGGAGTCACCCGGTCTCCGCCCCGGTCACCGCCTGTTCGATGCGCTCGTAGAGGGAGTCCTGTTTCCAGTAGGCGCTGTGGCAGGCCGGGAACGGCTGGCGGCTGCGGACCTCGTGGTCGCTGACGCGTGCGTCGCCGGGGAAGACCGGTGCGGCGAGATAGGAGAGCACGTCGTGCCGGTCGTAGACGTTCAGCCAGCGCGGGAAGCCGTAGGGGAGTTTCGCGCCGGTTTCCAGAGCGGTGAGCGCGCCCAGTTCGTAGAGGAACGGGGCCTGGGAGCCGACGGTGACCAGCAGCTCGACCCCGGGGACGGCCTCGCCCCGGGCGGCGGCGAAGGAGAGGAGGTCCACCAGGGCGATCCCGCCGAGGCTGTGGCCGATGAGGACGGTCGGACCCGGTCCGGCGGTGATCCGGGCGTGCAGGAAGTCCCGCAGCTCGTGGCCGCGGGCCTGGTAGCGCAGGATGTCGCCGAGCCCCGGGGTGGCGCCGGCCGTGAGGGAGCCGCGCCGGGCGTCGAGGAGGGGCTGGGTGGTGACCCGGAGGGCGAGCCGGCCGAGGACGGCGGCCACGCGGGCTCCGGGAACCCGGCCGTCGCCGCCGAGGCGGGCGGTCAGCAGTTCGACGAGGCGGTCGCGTTCGGCGCCGGTGCAGTCGGCCTCGTCGGCGGCGCCGGCGAGGGCCGCCGCGGTCACGGCCCGGGCGAGGGTGGTGGCCAGCTCGCGGGCCTGCGGCTCGCCGGCGGCGCGGGACGCGGCCCGGGACGCTTCGGCGGAACCGGCGGCGGCGTCCAGGGCGGTGGCGAAGCCCGCGGCGAGGCCGGTGCCGTGCAGCAGGGCGCCGAGCTCGTCCCCGGTCGGCGGCGGTGCGGGCGGCAGGCCTTCGAGCAGGGCGAGCACCCGGTTCCCGGCGGCCTGTACGCCGGGCATGGCGAAGGCGTCGCCGTACCCGGCGTCCTGGTCGTACGTGTCGCCCTGGTCGTACGTGTCGTCGGAGTCACCCCGGCCGCCGGGGCCCGCCCAGCCCGTCTCGGCCAGGACCCGCAGCTCGCACAGCGGGTCGGCGAGCAGCAGCGCCCACTCGGCCGTCTCCGCGTCCACGGGGTCGGGTGCGCCCTGCGGACCGGGGCGCCGTCCCGGCACCGAACGGCCGCCCGCGCCGAGGCTCGCGCCGAACCGGTCGCCCCAGTAGCAGGATTCGACGGCCGCTCCGTGGAATCTGCCCGTCAGCCGCTCGCGGACCAGGGCGAACAGCCGCTCGTGCCGCTCGCGTCGTACCCCCGTACCGTGGACAAAGACAAAACGCATCGCAGCCCGGCCCCCTCGCGCAGTCGTCCCCCGACCCGGCACCATAGCCCGGCGGGGGTAACAGGGGCCATGGAAAGGCGAGTTCGGCGCACGACGGCCATTTCGGCACCGTCGGCGGGGGTACCGGGGCCGGGGCTGTGAGAACGGACACGTCCGCCCGTCGGAACCCGGGCCGCCACTCCCCCATCGAACGAAGAGTCTGAACGGGTCTGGAGCGGGAGAACCACATGGTGGGCAGGGTCGGCGAACGGGAACGGCAGCGGGGCGGGGCCGCCCCGCGGGGCTCCATGGTCGTCGGCCTCCTGTGCACCGTGGTCCTCGCGGGCGTCGGATACGTCGCCTGGGAGCTGCGCGGCATCGCGGCGAACCGCTCGGACGGCGATCCGGCGCGAGGCGTCTACCAGCAGGACCCCGAGCGGGCCGACCGGACGGCGGCGGCGGTGCTGGACGGGATCGTGCGGGAGGACCCGGAGCCGCCGACCGACGGCAGGGCCTTCGGCGGCGGCAGCTCGGCGGACTGGCGGTACGCCGGGTGGCAGCCCTCCGATCCGCTGGAGGCCCGGCCCGCCCCGGCCGAGCCCGCCGTCGGCGCGCTGTTCTCCCCCGGCGGCGACGGCGACCCCGACCACCACTGCTCGGCCGTCGTGGTCCACTCGCCGCGGGGCGACCTCGTCGCCACCGCCGCACACTGCGTGTACGGCGGCGGCTTCCGCACCAACCTCGCCTTCGCGCCCGGCTACCGGGACGGTGTGGCCCCGTACGGCATCTGGGTACCGACCCGCATCGACGTGGACCCCCGCTGGGCCCAGGACCAGGACCCCGACCACGACGTCGCCCTGCTGCGGCTGCGCCGGCCGGGCTATCCGGGGCAGCGGCTGGAGGACGTCACCGGGGCCCTGACCATGGACTACGGTACGGAACTGCCGGCGCCGGCCCGGCTCATGGGCTATCCGAACGACGCCGAGCAGCCGCTGGAGTGCCGGAACACCGCCGTCCCCGCCGGACCGACACAGGTGCGCCTGGACTGCGCGGACGTGCCCAACGGCACCAGCGGCGGCCCGGTGACGACCGGCCGCAGCACCCTGATCGGGGTGATCGGCGGCCGCGACGGGGGCGGGGACGAGGAGACCACGTACTGCGTCCGCTTCGGCGACGGCGTCCGCGCCCTGTACGAGCGCTCCGTCGCGTCCTGACCGGTCCGTCGCTCGGGGGCTCCCGGGCGGCGGGCTTCGCCACCTGGCGGGCCCCGCCGGTCACGGCGTCAGGCCGTCAGGCCGTCTCTTCCGGGTGTCCGGTGGCCCACGCCGAGGAGATCGGCGCGGCCGGGGCGGAGAAGTCCGGGGCCGTCATGCGGCGGCTGGGGGTGCGCCGGGAGCGCGGAGGGACCGCTCCGCTCCCGGCGCCCGTGGTCGAAGTCCTGGTCATGGGCCCGCACGCGGAGGCCGCCCGGCGCCGGCCGTCCGGCACCTGCGGGATCGACCTCACCGAGGCCGCCCGCCCGCTCCCCGGCCACATCTGGCGCTCCCCGCGCCCCGAGCCCGCCTGAGAGGCCGCCCGGACCGGACCGGTCCCCGGCCGTGACGGTCGAAACGGTCGTGACGGCAGGGGGTTTCTGGGTGGTTGTCCGGCTCGTCGTCGTTCATGCCGCACATTCTGCTGCGCGGGGGGCGCTCGGGGCAGGCCCGCGCCGGGGCGCCCGGAGGCAACCCGGGGGCGGGCGGGCCCACTTGGGAGCGCCCCGCGCGATCCGCTCAGCGCGGGCGGGACGGCGGGGCGGCGGGGCGGCAGGCTGGCGGCGTCCGGGCCGCGGGGCCGCGTACGGGACTCCCGTGAACCGCTCGCAGGCGCCGGCGCCGGCACCGGCACCGGCGGGGCGGCTCCCCCGCGGGACGGCGTGTTGCCAAGGGTTACCGAAGGAGGGGTCCGTGGGCGTCACCGTACGGGGGCTGGGCCGGGCCGGGGCAGCGGGGCGGCAGGGCGGCGCGGGGCGCGGATCCGCAGGCCAGTAGGCTGCGGGTCCGCCCTCCTTCCCCTCCCGTCCCCGAGGAACCGCGCAGTGAGCTCCCCGCCGCCCCCCATGCCCGTGACGGTCGTCGGCCTCGGCGCGGACGGCTGGGCCGGGCTCACCGCCGCCGGCCGCTCGGCCCTGTCCTCGGCCGAGGTGCTGATCGGCGGGCCGCGCCAGCTGGACCTGCTGCCGGCCGCCGAGTGCGCCGGTGAGCGGGTGGCCTGGCCGAGCCCGCTGCGGCCCGCCGTGCCGAAGCTGATGGCCGAGCACGCCGGCCGCCGGATCGCGGTGCTGGCCAGCGGTGACCCGATGTTCTACGGGATCGGCCGCGCCCTCGCCGAGGAGCTCGGGCCGCGGTCCCTGCGGGTCCACCCGCACCCCTCCTCGGTCTCCTACGCCTGCGCCCGCCTCGGCTGGCCGGTGGAGGACACCGAGGTGGTCACGGTGGTGGGCCGCCCGGTGGCCCGGCTGGCGGCCGCGCTCCACGAAGGCCGCCGGGTGCTGGTGCTGAGCGCCGGAGCGGGGTCCCCGGGCGAGATCGCCGCCCTGCTGCGGGAGCGGGGCTTCGGCCCGAGCCGGATTCGGGTGCTGGAACAGCTCGGGTCCGAGCGCGAGGACGCGTACGAGGGCACGGCCGACGGCTGGGACCACGCGCCCGGCGACCCCCTGAACGTGGTCGCGCTCGACTGCCGCCGGGACCCGGCCCACGCCGCGCCGCGCCTCGGCGCGACCCCGGGCCTCCCGGACACCGCGTACGAACACGACGGGCAGCTCACCAAGCGCCACGTGCGGGCCGCGACCCTGTGCGCGCTGGCCCCGGCCCCCGGCGAGCTGCTGTGGGACATCGGCGGCGGCTCCGGCTCCATCGGCATCGAGTGGATGCGTACGCACCCCTCGTGCCGGGCGGTGGCCGTGGAGCGCGTCCCGGAGCGGGCCGCGCGCATCGCCCGGAACGCGGCGGCGCTCGGTGTGCCCGGCCTGCGCGTGGTAGTCGGCGCCGCACCGCAGGCCCTGGCCGGGCTGCCGGCCCCCGACGCCGTCTTCATCGGCGGCGGGCTGACGGCGCCCGGGCTGCTGGACGCGGTCTGGGACGTGCTGGCCCCCGGCGGCCGACTGGTGGTCAACACCGTCACCCTGGAGTCGGAGGCGGTGCTCGCCGAGCGCTACCGGCGCCACGGCGGCGAACTGGTGAAGCTCGCCGTCGCGCACGCCGTGCCGGTCGGGGGTTTCACGGGCTGGCGGCAGGCGATGCCGGTCACCCAGTGGTCAGTGACGAAGCCGGACGGGACGGCCACCGGGCCGACCGGGCGGACCGAGGAGAAGGATCGAACATGACCGTGTACTTCATCGGTGCGGGCCCCGGCGCCGCCGACCTGATCACGGTGCGCGGTGCCCGGACCCTGGCCGCCGCCCCCGTCTGCCTGTACGCGGGCAGCCTCGTCCCGCGCGAACTCCTGGCCGAGTGCCCGGCGGACGCCCGCCTGGTCGACACCTCGCAGCTCGACCTGAACGAGATCGTCGCCGAGTGCGTACGGGCCCACGAGGCGGGCCAGGACGTGGCACGGCTGCACTCCGGCGACCCGTCGATCTTCAGCGCGGTCGCGGAGCAGATGCGGCGCCTCGACGCGGCCGGCATCCCCTACGAGGTCGTCCCGGGCGTCCCGGCCTTCGCCGCGGCCGCCGCCGCCCTCAAGCGGGAGCTGACCGTCCCCACCGTCGGGCAGACGGTGATCCTGACCCGGATCGCCCAGCAGGCCACCCCGATGCCGCCCGGCGAGGACCTGGCCACGCTGGGCGCGAGCGGCGCGCTGCTGGTGCTGCACCTGGCCACCCGCTACGTGGACCGGGTCGTCGACGAGCTGCTGCCGCACTACGGGGCCGAGTGCCCGGTGGCGGTCGTGGCGATGGCCTCCCGCCCCGACGAGCTGATCCTGCGCGGCACGCTGGCCGACATCGCCCCGCAGGTGAAGGAGCACGGACTGGTGCGCACCGCCGTCATCGTGGTGGGCCGCACGCTCGGCGCCGAGCAGTTCCGCGACAGCCACCTGTACTCGCCCGAGCGCGACCGGCATGTCTGCTGAACCGTCCGCCGGACCGGGCCCCCGCCCGGCCCGTCACGTCCTGGTCCTGGGCGGCACGACGGAGGCCCGGCGGCTCGCGGAGGCGCTGGCTCCCGACCCCTCGTGCCGTGTGACGACCTCGCTCGCGGGCCGGGTGGCCTCGCCCGTGCTGCCGCCCGGCGAGACCCGTATCGGCGGGTTCGGCGGCGTCGAGGGGCTCGCGGCGTGGATCGTCGTCCACGACGTCACGCACGTCGTGGACGCCACCCATCCCTTCGCCGGGCGGATGAGCTTCCACGCGGCCGGGGCGGCGGCCCTCACGGGCGTCCCGCTGCTGGCACTGCGGCGCCCGGGCTGGACGCCGCAGCCGGGCGACGACTGGACCTTCGTGGACTCCCTCGAAGAGGCGGCCGAGCGGCTGCCGGGCCTCGGCTCCCGCGCGTTCCTGACCACCGGCCGGATGGGCCTGCACACCTTCGCGCATCTGACCGGCACCTGGTTCCTGGTGCGTTCGGTGGACCCGCCGGCCGCGCCGGTCCCGCCGCTCCTCGAAGTACTCCTGGACCGGGGCCCGTTCACCCTGGACGGCGAGCGGGAGCTGATCGCCCGGCACCGGATCGACGTCCTGGTCACCAAGGACAGCGGCGGCTCGGCCACCGCCCCCAAGCTCGCCGCGGCCCGCGAGGCCGGGATCCCGGTGCTCGTCGTACGCCGCCCGGCGATGCCGGAGGGCGTACCGGAGACGGGCTCCGTCGAGACCGTCCAGGACTGGCTGGGTGGCTGGGTGTGAGCCCGTAGCGGGCTCCGGTTCCGCCCCGGGGAAAAGGCGTTGCCCGCCGGGGAGGGGTCGCGTTGGGTGGAGGGCATGACCGTACTGCACACCGAACGCCTCGTCCTGCGCCCCTGGCGGGACTCCGACCTCGATCCCTGGGCGGCGATGAACGCCGATCCCGAGGTGCGGGAGCACCTCGGCGACCCGCTCACCCGTGAGCAGAGCGAGGCCTCGATGGTGCGGTTCCGGGCCGCCTTCGACCGGCGCGGCTACGGCTGGTGGGCCGTGGAGGTGCGGGCCACGGGTGAGTTCATCGGCTTCGCGGGCATGGACGACGTGGACGACGGCATGCCGTTCACCGGGGTGGAGATCGGCTGGCGGCTCGCCCGGGCCTCCTGGGGGGTGGGGTACGCCACCGAGGCCGCGCGGGCGGTGGTGGCCCACGGCTTCGACACGCTCGGGCTCCCCGAGATCCTCGCCGTGACCACGGCCGGCAACCACCGCTCCCAGGCGGTGATGCGGAAGATCGGGATGACCCGGAACCCGGCCGACGACTTCGACGACCCCGACGCGCCCGAGGGACCGCTGCGTCCGAACGTGCTCTTCCGGCTGGAGCGTGGCGCGGAGACCGCAGCGGCCACGGCAACGGCAGGCGGGGCGGCCGGAACCGGCTGAGGCGGAACCGGACGGGCGAAGGCCCGGTGCGCTCGTCGCACCGGGCCTTCGCCGGGTACCGCTGCGCCTCGCCTCACCCGGTCACGGGTAGCGGCGCGGCGTCCAGGTGATCCGCGAGCCGTCGGCCCGCTCCGTGACCTGCGTCTGCGAGGAGCCGACCAGCAGGATCGTGCGCATGTCGACCTCGGACGGCTCCAGTTCGGCGAGCGTGACGATCCGTACCGACTGCTCGGGGCCGCCCACGTCGCGCGCGACGACCACCGGGGTCTGGGGCGCGCGCAGTTCCAGCAGCAGCTCCCGGGCCTGGGCCACCTGCCAGGTCCGGCTGCGCGAGCCGGGGTTGTAGAGGGCGAGGACCAGGTCGGCGGCGGCGGCCGCGCGCAGCCGCTCCGCGATGACCTCCCAGGGCTTGAGCCGGTCCGAGAGCGAGATGGTGGCGTAGTCGTGGCCGAGCGGGGCACCGGCCGCGGCGGCCGCCGCGTTGGCCGCGGTCACCCCCGGCAGGACCCGTACGGGCACGTCCTTGTACTCCGCCTGCCCGGCCACCTCCAGGACCGCCGTGGCCATCGCGAAGACACCGGGGTCGCCGCCGGAGACCACGGCCACGCGCTTGCCGCGCCGGGCGAGGTCGAGGGCGAACTCGGCGCGCTCCGACTCCACCTTGTTGTCGGAGCCGTGCCGGATCTGGCCCGGCTTGACGGGCACCCGGTCCAGGTAGGTGGTGTAGCCGACCAGCACCTCGGCGTCGGCCAGCGCGCGCCGGGTCTCGGGGGTGAGCCACAGCGGGCCGGCCGGGCCGGTGCCCACGACGACGACCTCGCCGGGGCCCGACGGCACGCTGCCCGGGTTGCCGATGCGGCTGGGGACCACGGCGACGGCGAAGTACGGCACGGTGTCGGCGGCGGTGTCGGCGAGCAGGCCGGTGCGCTCGCCCTCCATCGTGGCGCGCTCGACGTAGCGGGCCTCGGCGAGGCGGCCGCTGTTCTCCATCGCGGCGCGCACGGCCGGGAAGGTCCGGCCGAGCTTCATCACGACCGCCGAGTCGGTGGCGGCGAGGCGGGCGGTGAGCTCCTCCTCGGGCAGGGTGCCGGGGAGGATCGTCAGCACCTCCTCGCCCTCGACGAGCGGGGTGCCGAGCCGGGCGGCGGCGGCGCTGACGGAGGTGACGCCGGGAATGACCTCGGCCTCGTACCGGTCGGCGAGCCGCTTGTGCATGTGCATGTACGAGCCGTAGAAGAGCGGGTCGCCCTCCGCGAGCACGGCGACGGTCCGGCCGGCGTCCAGGTGCGCGGCGAGCCGGGCGGCGGCGGCCTCGTAGAACTCCTCCATCGCCCCCTGGTAGCCACCGGGGTGATCGGTGGTCTCGGTGGTGACCGGGTAGACCAGCGGCTCCTCGACGTGGTCGGCGCGCAGGTGCTTCGCCGCGATCGAGCGGGCGATGGAACGGCCGTGGCGGGCACTGTGGTAGGCCACGACATCGGCCTCGGCGATCACCTCGACGGCGCGCAGGGTCATCAGCGACGGGTCGCCGGGGCCGAGCCCGACCCCGTACAGCCGGCCCTTGGCGATGCCGCTCGCGGCGCTCATTCGGCCACGCTCGCGATGGCGTTGAGGGCGGCGGCGGCCATCGCGCTGCCGCCGCGCCGGCCGCGCACGATCAGGTGGTCGAGCGCCGAGGGGTGGGCGGCGAGGGCGTCCTTGGACTCGGCGGCGCCGATGAAGCCGACCGGGACCCCGATGACGGCGGCGGGGCGCGGGGCACCCTCCTCGATCATCTCCAGCAGCCGGAACAGCGCGGTCGGCGCGTTGCCGACGGCGATGACCGAGCCTTCCAGCAGACCGCGGTCGCGCCAGACCTCCAGTGCGGCGGCGCTGCGCGTGGTGCCCATCTTCGCGGCGAGCTCCGGTACGGCCGGGTCGGAGAGCGTGCAGATCACGTCGTTGTCGGCGGGCAGCCGCTTACGGGTGACACCGCTGGCGACCATCTGCACGTCGCACAGGATCGGCGCGCCCGCCTCCAGCGCCGCGCGGGCGCGCAGCACGACCTCGGGGGTGTACCCGAGGTCCTGCGGGAGGTCGGTCATTCCGCAGGCGTGGATCATGCGCACCGCGACCTGGGCGACCGTGTCGGGCAGCCCGGAGAGGTCCGCCTCGGCGCGGATCGTGGCAAAGGACTGGCGGTAGATGGCCGCGCCGTCCTTCTCGTACTCAAACACGGTGTACTCGCTCATTTCTTCACTACGTCGGGGTCGGTGCGGGCGTCCGCGAGTGCCGCGGCAAGTTCGGAGGGCCGTACGTCGTCACGTACGGGGCGGCCGGGCGCGGCGAGGCGGTATCCGGAGCCGGTGGCGACCAGGTCCACCCAGGCGGTGCCGCGCGGATGCCCGCAGCGGCGCTCGCAGCCGGACCAGTGCACGGGCAGCGGACCGCGCGCCCGGTCGGCGACGGCCCGCGCGTCGGCGCGTACGTCGGCGAGGGACTTCGCGCAACCCGGGCGCCCGGTACAGGCGGTGACGGACTGCCAGGGGCCGTCGGGGGTGACGACCAGCCCGGCGTCCTCGATGCGGGCAGGCGCGTCCAGGGGCACCGAGGGCAGGACGACGCTGCGCCACGGGGTGATCCGCAGCCCGCCGTTCCCCTCGTCCGCGGCCTGCGCCAGGAGCCGCCACTGCGCGGTGTCGAGCCGGCCGAGCGGGGGCAGCACGCACAGGGTGGCGTGGCCGTCGGACCCGCCCGACCGCCCCGGCCGGGGCGGAGCCGCGGACGGCCATGCGACGGCGCCGACGGTCACGCAGGCGATGCCGGCGGCATCGAGCCGCCGAGCGAACTCGCGCGCGTCCAGGATGTGTTCGGCGGGAAGTTCGGCCACCCGCCAGGCCTGCGTACCGGCTTCGGCGGCGGCGTCGAGGAAGTACCGGGCGGCCAGCAGCGCCGCCCGGGGGGCGTCCGGCGCGGCCAGCTCCACGGCGTCGGCGGCCCGGCCGAGCCGGACGAGCGCCCGGCCGTCGGGACGGCCGAGCACGGTCACGTCGGGGCCGAGCGCGGCCACGTCGCCGCGCCCGTCGTCGAATGCGAACAGGAACCGCCCGGACAGCGCGGCCGCCCAGGGGCTCGCGCACAGCAGCCGGTCGAACTCCAGGGCCCGGGCGAGCGCGTCGGGCCGGCCCGGTCCGTCCAGGCCGGACATCGGCGTGGCCACGATGTTCCGCACCCGCTCATGGCTCGGCGCGGGGAGCAGCCCGGCCCCGTCGAGCAGTTCCGCGAGCCCGGCGCCGCACCCGTCGGCCAGTCCGCGCAGCTGCACGTTGCCGCGCGAGGTCAGCTCCAGGTGTCCGTCCCCGAACCGGTCGGCGGCGCGTGCCAGCGCCGAGGCCTGCCGTACGGTGAGCAGCCCGCCCGGCAGCCGGACCCGCGCCAGAAACCCGTCGTCCGCCGCGTGCAGCCGCAGCGCGCCGGGGCAGGCGTCACCGCGGTCCCGTATGACGGGTTCGTCCCGCGATGCGGCTGAAGGGGGCTGGGGCATGGCCGCGAGCATACCCACGATTGCGCCCCCCGGACCTGTGTCCGTCACCACCCCGACCAGCGACATTCGCCCCCGCCACCACCCAGCACCCCCATTCGGCCCCGCCCCGCCCCTGCAGCCCCGCCCGGCCGCTGCAGCCCGCCCTACCCCTCCACCCGGCCCTGCCCCTCCAGCCCCGCCCCGCCCCTCCAGCCCCGCCCGGCCCCTGCAGCCTCGCCGGCGTTTGAGGCGCGGGGCCCGGGGCAGAGCCCCGGCAGCGGCGCCGCACCGGCACGCCACCCGCTCCACCCCACCCACCCCCACGGGAGCACCCGGCGGGAGCCACCCGGCCGGAGCCACCCCGCCCACCCCGGCGGGAGCCACTCGCCCCTAAGATGACCTTCCGGCGGACCACACGGCCCGCCGTCGCCGAGGACGGCGACATGGGAGGAAGCCCGGTGCGATTCCGGCGCGGTCCCGCCACTGTGAACCCCGCGGAGCGATCCCGCGCCCGGGGTGAGTCAGGAACTCCCGCTGTCCTCACACTGCCCGGGGCGCGGAAACCCCGAGGAAGGCCTGCCGCCGCATGATCCTGCTGCTGTCGACGTCCGACACCGATCTGCTCAGCGCCCGCGCAGCGAACACGGCGGACGGCCCCGTCCCGTACCGGTTCGCGAACCCCTCCCGTCTCCCCCTCGACGACCTCCCCGGCCTCCTCGACGGGGCCGACCTGGTCGTCGTACGCCTCCTCGGCGGCCTCCGCGCCTGGCAGGACGGCCTCGACCTGCTCCTGGCCCCGGGCCAGACCCGCCCGGTCGTGGTACTGACCGGCGAGCAGGCTCCGGACGCCCAGCTCATGGAGGCCTCCACGGTCCCCATCGGCATCGCCGCCGAGGCACACGGCTACCTCGCCCACGGCGGACCGGCCAACCTGGACCAGCTCGCCCGGTTCCTCTCCGACACCGTGCTCCTCACCGGCCACGGCTTCGAGCCCCCGGCCGCCGCCCCCACCTGGGGCCCGCTGGAGCGCACGCCCGGGACCGCCACGGGCCCCCGGGTCGCCGTGCTGTACTACCGCGCCCACCAGATGAGCGGGAACACCTCCTTCGTCCACGCCCTGTGCGACGCGATCGAGGCCCACGACGCCCAGGCGGTCCCGCTCTTCGTCTCCTCGCTGCGCACCCCCGAGCCGGAGCTGATCGCCGCGCTGGAGTCGGCCGACGCGGTCGTCACCACCGTCCTCGCGGCGGGCGGCACCAAGCCCGCCACCGCCTCGGCGGGCGGTGACGACGAGTCCTGGGACGCGGGCGCGCTCGCCGGCCTCGGCGTGCCGATCCTGCAGGCCCTGTGCCTGACCGGTTCGCGCTCCGCCTGGGAGGAGAACGACGAGGGCCTCTCCCCGCTGGACGCCGCCACGCAGGTCGCGGTGCCCGAGTTCGACGGCCGTCTGATCACCGTCCCGTTCTCCTTCAAGGAGCTCGACGAGGACGGCCTGCCCGCCTACGTGGCCGACCCCGAGCGGGCCGCCCGGGTCGCGGGCATCGCCGTACGCCACGCCCGGCTGCGGCACATCGACCGCCGCGACAAGAAGGTGGCGCTGGTCCTCTCCGCGTACCCCACCAAGCACTCCCGCATCGGCAACGCGGTCGGCCTGGACACCCCGGCCAGCGCCGTGGAGCTGCTGCGCACCCTGGTCGCCGGCGGCTACGACTTCGGGCCGGCCGAGGAGATCCCCGGTCTGGTCTCGGGCGACGGCGACGAGCTGATCCGCGCCCTGATCGAGGCCGGCGGCCACGACCAGGACTGGCTGACCGAGGAGCAGCTGGCCCGCAACCCGGTCCGGATCCCGGCCGCCGACTACAAGCGGTGGTTCGCCGAGCTTCCGGCCGAGCTGCGCGACAGCGTCAACGAGCACTGGGGCGAGGCCCCGGGCAACATGTTCGTGGACCGCTCCGCGAACCCGGAGGGCGACATCGTGCTCGCGGCCCTCCGCCGCGGGAACCTCCTGATCCTGATCCAGCCGCCGCGTGGTTTCGGCGAGAACCCGATCGCGATCTACCACGACCCGGACCTGCCGCCGTCGCACCACTACCTGGCCGCGTACCGGTGGATCCAGGCGCGCGCCGAGGACGGCGGCTTCGGCGCCGACGCGATGATCCACCTGGGCAAGCACGGCAACCTGGAGTGGCTGCCCGGCAAGAACGCCGGCCTGTCCGCGGCGTGCGCGCCGGACGCCGCCCTCGGCGACCTGCCCCTCATCTACCCGTTCCTGGTCAACGACCCGGGCGAGGGCACGCAGGCCAAGCGCCGCGTGCACGCCACCCTGGTCGACCACCTGGTGCCGCCGATGGCGCGCGCGGAGTCGTACGGCGACATCGCGCGCCTGGAGCAGCACCTGGACGAGTACGCCCAGATCTCCGCGATGGACCCGGCGAAGCTGCCGGCCATCCGCGCCCAGATCTGGACCCTGATCCAGGCCGCGAAGCTCCACCACGACCTGGGTCTGGAGGAGCGCCCCGACGACGAGGGCTTCGACGACTTCCTGCTGCACGTCGACGGCTGGCTGTGCGAGGTCAAGGACGCCCAGATCCGCGACGGTCTGCACGTCCTGGGCGGCGCGCCGACCGGCGAGTCCCGGGTCAACCTGGTCCTCGCGATCCTGCGCGCCCGCCAGATCTGGGGCGGTACGACGGCCCTGCCGGGTCTGCGCGAGGCGCTCGGCCTGGACGAGTCGAAGGCCACCCGTACCTCGGCGGACGAGGTCGAGGCCCAGGCGCGCGCCCTGGTCCAGGCGATGGAGGACGCGAACTGGTCCCTGGACGCCGTGTCCTCGGTCGCGGCCGAACACCCCGCGGACGTCGCGGCGGTCCTGTCCTTCGCCGCTCGCGAGGTGGTCCCGCGGCTGGCCGGCACCACGGACGAGATCGCGCACGTGGTCGCGGCCCTGGACGGCCGTTTCATCCCGGCGGGCCCCTCCGGCTCGCCGCTGCGCGGCCTGGTCAACGTCCTGCCGACGGGCCGCAACTTCTATTCGGTCGACCCGAAGGCCGTCCCCTCCCGCCTGGCGTGGGAGACGGGCCAGGCGCTGGCCGAGTCCCTCCTCACCCGCTACCGCACGGACAACGGCGAGTGGCCGGCCTCGGTCGGTCTGTCCCTGTGGGGCACGAGCGCGATGCGCACGTCGGGCGACGACGTGGCGGAGGCCCTCTCCCTGCTGGGCGTCCGCCCGGTCTGGGACGAGGCCTCGCGCCGCGTCACCGGCCTGGAGCCGATCCCGCTCGACGAGCTGGGCCGCCCCCGCATCGACGTCACGCTGCGCATCTCGGGCTTCTTCCGCGACGCGTTCCCGCACGTCATCGGCCTGCTGGACGACGCGGTGCGCCTCGCGGCCTCGCTGGACGAGCCCGCGGCGGACAACTACGTCCGGGCGCACGCCCAGGCGGACCTGGCCGAGCACGGCGACGAGCGGCGCGCGACGACCCGTATCTTCGGCTCGCGCCCGGGCACGTACGGGGCCGGCATCCTGCAGCTGATCGACTCCCGCGACTGGCGTACGGACGCCGACCTCGCGGAGGTCTACACGGTGTGGGGCGGCTACGCGTACGGCCGGGGCCTGGAGGGCCGCCCCGCCCGGGACGAGATGGAGACGGCCTACAAGCGCATCACGGTCGCGGCGAAGAACACGGACACCCGCGAGCACGACATCGCGGACTCGGACGACTACTTCCAGTACCACGGCGGCATGGTGGCCACGGTCCGCGCGCTGCGCGGCACCGCCCCCGAGGCGTACATCGGTGACTCCACCCGCCCGGAGACGGTCAAGACCCGCACCCTGGTCGAGGAGACCAGCCGTGTCTTCCGTGCCCGCGTCGTGAACCCGAAGTGGATCGAGGCGATGCGCCGCCACGGCTACAAGGGCGCCTTCGAGCTCGCGGCGACGGTGGACTACCTCTTCGGGTACGACGCCACGACGGGCGTGGTCGCGGACTGGATGTACGACAAGCTCACCGAGACGTACGTCCTGGACCCGACGAACCGCGCCTTCCTGGAGGAGGCCAACCCCTGGGCCCTGCACGGCATCGCGGAGCGCCTGCTGGAGGCCGAGTCGCGCGGCATGTGGGAGAAGCCGGACCCGCAGATCCTCGAATCCCTGCGCCAGGTCTACCTGGACACGGAGGGCAACCTGGAGGGCGAGTCGGAGTAGTCCTCCGGCAACGGCACACAGGCCGTCCCCCTCACCCAGCCACCGGGTGAGGGGGACGGCCTCCCTCGTTCAGGCCCGCGCACCCCGAGCACGCGGACCCGTCGGACGACTACGCCTTGACGGTCTGGTTCAGCGCGACGAGGGCCTGGGCCCAGCGCACGTACTTCAGCTGCCCGAAGTCGGCGACGGTCTTGACCCCGAACGCCTGGTGCAGCAGCTTGCCGTCCTCGTCGCTGACACCCTTGAGCGCGGCGACGGGAGCCGCGAGCACCTCGGCGAGCGGCTTGTCGGCCCACGCCTTGTCGAGCACCTTGTCCAGATCGATCGCCATGAGCGTCCCTCTCGGAATCCCGAAACGAATATCGGGGCAAACCTAACCTAATCGGACATTTCATCCACTCTCGACACCCCGACCTCTCAGCCATCGATCCCGCCAACACTGAGCTGCCCCTACGGCACCCCAGGCTCCATACCGTCAACCGCTGCAACACCCAAAGGCAGCTTCTCCTACGGGACACTCCTTGGATGACGCGCCGCCTGCACGTCAGATTCGACGCTGCACCGCGAGCCTGCATTGACCAACGAGAAACCTCCGCCCCCGCATCGTCTCGGCGGCTGAGCACTAGCATCAGCCGCTGGGAGACGACTTCACGAGCCGGTCAGCTTGCCCTCGGCAAGCCGTTAAGTCCCCTGCTCGCATGTGGGCGCACCCCATGTCCAAGGTGTAGCGGTTCCCGTCGTGGATGCTGGGGCCTATCGGGCGCTTCCACCCTTCCGATGACAGGCCCCGCCCACTTCTCCCGCCTCGGCACCACGACGCGGGGTTCCCAACGACCTTGGGGTCTTCGAGCGCTTTGATGACCGTGGCTACCAGCCCGAGGACGGCCCAGCACTGGAGGACGTCGCGGTGCGATGCCGATGCCTGTTGCCGCACTGATTCCATGCCACCGCGACTGCGGCCTCCATCGGACCGCCCCACACCGCGCCCCGGTCCGCCCCACCACCAAAAGGCCAGAGGCCACACCGGAGTCCTGTCCAATGAGGCCTCTCACTGCTCGCTCGAAATCACCGAGGTGCTCACAGTTGACGCAACTCACTACGCGCCACAATGGGCCAACAACAGTAAAGCGCTGCCCCGCCGGACCGACGTCGACGACGAACCCCCACCCTTCGCAGTGTCCATCCGCTGACGTTTCCTTCAGCTACTGCCGCCAAGACGCGTGAAGCCCCACCAGAGTAATTTTCGGTGGGGCTTCAGACGAAATACCAACTATCCGGATTACGGGCGCGCACGCTTCCCAAAGACCAACCGGGTGGACTTGGAGCACACCCCACGGCCAGAGGGGATACGCACCCATAAAGAACCAACCGAATCTCCGGCCAGAAATACTACCGAACCGGCGGAGGGTTCTCATCCATGGAACCTTGTCAGCCTAGAACCCTATAAGCTCCGGACGTTCTTCCGGTCGCCCCCATGCCAAGATACCCGGCAGCCCAGAGAAGAACTCGGCAATGCTATCCACGGGCCCTTCGAAAATGACTCTGATCTCTGCTGGAATACCAAGCGATGAAGATGCCGCTGGCGAGAAATTCAGCTGGAGCGAGTCTCCGTCGCGCCGTGCGCGAAGCATCCCTCCGTAGTGAGACCTGCCGCCGCTGACGAGACAGTACGTATCCATACCCAGCGCCACATCCTGGTCATCCGGCTCATACGCGGTCCGCTGAACCGACAACACGAAGCCGGCCCCATCGGCGCCTTCCGAGAATCCCGCCTCGACGACTTCGTCGACGTCATCCTCTTCATACCCGAAAGATCGGGAAATCATTTCCACTATCATTTACCTTTTTTGCCCCCGGTGGCGACCCAATCGCCAGCACCCAATGGACTTGCCCATGAATAGACCACGGTGACTTCTAGCTCCTTCACCATTCGATTCATTGCCCCCTTGCATCGGGGGCACGGGGAACGCTGACCCATCAGTCGAACAGTCTCGCCCTTATCCACCGGAACGATTCCAGCGTACGGATCTCCCGGTATGGGGTTTCGACCCGCAGAGGCTCCTGACATTCGACCAACACGATTCTCGGTGTGTGTCGCCGCTTCGGTGTTGTAGCCGCCACCCAGAGCCTTCTCCGGGCCAGAGGCGTTCCCGCTGCGCACGGAGTACGACAACCGGACGTTGCCATCCACATCCTCGATAGTGACATCAGCGGTATGCCCAGGGGCGTCGGGAGCGTCGCCACAGTTGTGGACGAGGACCGGTGTAGCGCCTGCCAGCACATAGTACGTGTGGAAGTCGTTGACCGTGAGGTTGTGCGTGGTGACGGCGAGCGGGTAATTCCGAGTGGCCTGGACCGTCAGGGTTGAGCCGTCGGGCCGGCGGAGCTGCTCACCCTCGGCGAAGTCGTCGGCGTCGAGCCACTGGCGGCGGGTTTCGCTCCAGTGCGGGTGGTGGGAGGTGGAGGTGAGGGTGACCGGCGGGCCGCGGGGGTTCGCGTCGTCGGTGAGGGTGAGGTCCGTGAACTCCTTGTCGTCGGGGGTGGTGATGGTGGCCGTGACCGTCTTTGCTTCGGTCTCACCGGTCTGCGGATCCGTGGCCAGGACCTTGTCGCCTACCTGGACATCCTCGATGGCCTTGCTCGTGCCATCGGCCATCTGGACATGTGCACCCGTGGGGAAGCTGTTGCGCTTGATGGGGCAGGACGCTCCGGCCTCGGAGTCGGCTGCGCGGGATTCCGCTCCTCCGCCGCCCGTCTCGGCGTCGGCATCGCCTCTGCCGGCCTTGGACTCTGTGCCTGCGCTGTCGGATGCTGTCTCGGTCGCTGCCTTTTCGTCCCCGGCCTTTCGCGCCTGGGCCGCTGCAGCCGCCGCTTCGTCGTCGGCCTTCTTGGCTCTCGTGAAAGCCTCCATGGCCTTGGAGGCTTTGCGTTCGGCGGCATTGACCGCGTCGTAGGCCTTGTTCAGCTCCTTGTAGATCTTGAAGGCCTTGATGCCGATCTTGATGGCCTTGGCCAGCTTGCCCCAGGGGACCGCGTTGAGTGCCGTGTTGATGCACGCCATGACGTCGCCCTTGGTGAAGCAGTCACGGGCGTCGTTGTAACCGATCAGGTCGAGGACCAGGTCGATCACAGCGTGCTTCAGTTCATCGCGCTTCTTCTTGGCCTTGTTGAGCTCGTGGTTGGCCTCATCCATGTCCCCACGTGGGCCACTGGGGCTGCCACCGTTACCACTGCCACCACCGCCAGAACTGCTGTTACTGCCACTGCCTACCGTCGCGCCCTCATCGTTGATTCTGCCGGTGTGGGTATTGGCGCTGCAGGAGGAGTAGTTGTCGCAGAAGACCTTGAGGCCGGTCGCGTCGGACTTGTTGAACGGGTCGTTGTTGGAGTAGGCGTACGCGTTCCACTGTTGTGGGTCGCCCGCGTCGATGATCGGGTCCGGGCTGATGAACCGGCCCGTTGTGGGGTCGTACTCGCGGGCGCCCAGGAGGGTGAGCCCGGTCGACTTCTCCTTGGTGCCGCCGACGAAGCCCTTGTCTCCCGCCCAGGTGCCCGGCGTCGGCTGGGTGCCACGCTCGTTGCCGAACGGGTCGGCGGGGCGGCGGACCTGGGTGAGGTCCGTGGCGTCGAACTGCACGCCGTTGGTGCCGTGGTGGTCCGAGGACTGGTAGGCGAGCGTGGATGCGCCGGCCGTGGTGGTGCGGGTGACCGACAGGCCGCCGGGCGCACCGTAGGTACGGACGTTGGAGACCTTGCTCGTGGCGGTGTCCAGAGTGATCTGGTCGGTGCCCAGGTTGAACGTGGTCTTTCCGGGCTCGCGCCGGATGAGCTGGTTGCCGCCGGTGTCGTAGAGGTAGCTGGTACCACCGCTCTCGCCGGTTCCGGTGATCTTGTCGAGCTTGCCCTGGTCGTTCCAGGTCAGGGTCTTGGTGCCCGGGGTGCTGGTGATGGACGCGGTGTTACCGGTCGCGTCGTACGTGTACGAGGTGACCTTGGAGCCCGCGCCGGTGGTTTCCGTGGAGGTCATCAGCGCGTGCGGACCACCCGTGCCGCCGCCCGTCTTCGGGTCGGAGGAGGGGGTGTTGGGACCGGCGCCGAAGGTCTGGGTGACCGTCGTGTCCTTGGCCGCGTTGCCGGTGACGTCCTTCTTCACCAGCTTGGTGCGGTTACCGATCTTGTCGTACTCGTACTGCTGCCAGTACGGCGCGGGCCCGCCCACGCTGGGCTTGCCCGTCCCGTCGGCCTTCGGCCCGGTGGCGTTGGAGCAGCCGCCGATACCGCGCACGCTCGGTTGGGGAGCCGTCGTGGTGGTGCCGGTGTCGGTCCACGCCTGGGTCAGCCGGCCGAGGTAGTCGGTCGTGAAGCACTGCAGGTCACGGGCAGCGCCGTCCTGCGTGTTGCTGATCGAGGTCAGCTGGCCGACCCGGTTGTAGGTGTAGTCGAGGACATCGACGCTCGCCGTGGCCGCGGTCTGCTTGTCCAACGTGGTCCGGATGGGACGGCCTGTTGCCTCGTCGTAGTCGACGGTCGAGACGATCTGCCGCCCGGTGTCACCGAGAGTGGTGCGGATGGCCATGCCATAGGGGTCGTAGCGCATGTCCACGACGTACGGCGTCCGTACGGAGCCGATGACGCCGTCGAGCGAGGTGAAACCGCCGACGGAGTTGATCCCGTAGGTCAGGGTTTCCGCGTCCAGGCCTGCCTTCGTGATGGCCGGCAGGCTCGTGGTCTTGAGGTTCCCGAACTTGTCGTAGGTGTTCTTGGACTCGTAGGTGCCCTGCAGCTCCTTCTCGACGGCGGGAATCGTGACCCTGGTGCCGGAGGGACGGTAGCCGCTGTCGTAGCCGGTGACCTCCGTGACGTACGCGTCGCCACCGGATCCGCCCGTGTAGCGGGTGCTCGCCGCCGGCTTGCCGAGCGCCTTGGTGTCGTAGGTGAAGGCACCGACCTGCTTGGCCGGGTCCACGACCGTGCCCTCGTAGACCGCAGTGGTGCGGCCGAGAAGGTCGCTGACCGTGGTGGCGCTCTTTCCACGTGCGTCAGTGATGGAAACGAGGTTCTTGCTGTCGTCGTAAACAGTGGTGGCGACACCCGCATCGGGGTCGGTGGCCTTCACCGTGCGGCCCAGGAGGTCGTACGCGAAGGTCCACTCGTTGCCGGCGGAGTCCTTGCGGGACAGCTCCTGGCCCTGGGTATTCCTGACGTACGTGGTCGCGTCGTAGTCACCCGTGGGCGTGCTGCCCTTGTACTGGCGCACCACCGACGTCAGGCCGTTGGTGATCGTCGCCGTGGCGTAGCCTCCGGCCGGCGGGATGTTCCGGACCTCGTCCGCGCCCGGGTACTCGGTCTTCGAGCGCCACTGCTCGATCCCGTAGGACTGGAACACGGAGGCGGTGGTACGACCGAGGCCGTCGAAGACCGAGACCGACTGGGCCGGGACCTTGCTGTCCGGGTTGACCCCGCCGTTGGGCAGGAAGAGCGCCCCGCCGGGAGGCTTCTCGTTGTTGTAGTACGGCGCGCTGGTCTTGACCTGCCAGCCGTGCGAGTCGAACAGCGCGTCGGTGATCATGCGCCCGTCCGCGCCCGACGGGGTGTGCGCCTGGGTCTGACGGACGCGGCCGAGGCCGTCGTAGATCGTGTAGCTGTTGATGTACTTGCCGTCGTTCATGAGCGCCTGGCTCAGAACGGTGGTCGGCGCGTTCGTCCCGTTCATGGAGTACGAGAACTTGCGGACCGCCGGGTCGACGTTGCGGTCCTGGCCGGGCTGCCAGATGACGGTGACACGTCCGAGGGCGTCGTAGCCGCGCTCGGCAACGTGGCCGTTCTCGTCGGTGGTCTTCATCGGCAGCGAGCGGCCGGTGTCGAGCGTGGTGGTGGTCTTCCAGCCCAGCGGGTTGGTGTGGGTGACCTCGTAGGGCAGCGCGTTGGGCAGCGCCTTGTACTCGGTCTTGGTGACCGCGCCGTCCGGGTGGGCCCCGTCCTTGCGTACCTTGTTGGTGCTGGTGGTGAGACGGCCGTACGCGTCGTACGTCGCCGTCATGTTGAGCCGGTAGACCGGCTTGCCCGCGCCGTCGTACTTCTCCAGCACCTCCGTGCCGGACTGGTCGGCGGTCGTCCCGGTCTGGCCGAGCGGCTTGCCGTCGTAGTACGTCCGGGTGTCGCCGACCGTGTTGGCCGCGGTCGGGGTCTGGCCGCACGCTCCCGTCAGGAGCAGGGTGCGGGAGGCGAGCTGCGTGAGTGCGCCGCCGGGGCCGGTGGCGTACTCGAAGGTGGTGCACATGCGCTGGTCGGTGCGGGAGACGTCGCCCTTGTCGTCGACCTGGAGCGGCCGCGAGAAGAGCGTGTCGTCGTAGGTGGAGGTCCGCTCGGTGGTGCGCCAGGCACCGCTCGCGAGCTTGGCCCGGCTGACGACCTTGCCGGTGTTCAGTGCGCGGGCGGTGATGGCGGGCATGCCGCCGGACTGGGCACGGGTGGCGGTGACGGCGCCGAGCCAGGGGGTGGAGACCTCGTCGCCGACGACGGTGCCGCCGTCGCGGTCGTAGGTCTCGGTCTGGCGGACGAAGCCCGACAGGACGTCCTCGTCCTTGATGGTGCCGCCCTGGCTGTCCGGGACGTTCACGCTGCGCTTGGTGCCGTTGGCGAGGACGTCGCCGTCCATGCCGCGCAGGAAGGTCGCCACCGACTTGGTGCGCGGGGCCTCGGCCGCGTTGCCGTTACCGGTACGGGTGGTGACCGTGGCGAAGCCGCGGAACTGGTCCCACGTACGGGTCTTGGGGTCGGCGAACTCGGAGTCGTTGCGGTGCCAGGCGATACCGCCGCCGTACTCGTAGTTGGTCACCGTGCTGACCTGGCCGGCGACCATGTCCTGCTGGGTGACGGACTCGACGACGACCTTGTGGAACCAGTCGTTGACCGGGTCCGGGTAGGACTGACCGGGCAGGTACCACTTGACCGGCATGCAGGCCATGGTGTTGGTGTCGTCGGCCGCGGGCATGGTGCCCTTGATCCGCGAGCACTCGGGTGCCTTGTAGACCACGTTGATGCGGCCACCGGTCTCGGTGGTGATCGTCTGGATGCGCGGCCGGTTGTAGCGGGAGGTGCTGGCCTCCGTGCCGTCGGGGCGCTTGACCACGCCGTCGACGCGGTTGGGTATCTGCAGCGGCTCGAACAGCACCGGCGGAACGGTCAGCGGGGTGCGCGAGTTGACGGCGGACCGCTGGATGGACTCCAGCCACAGGCTCGGGGAGGTTCCGTCCCCCGGGGCCTCGAAGCGCTGCTTCAGCGTGTAGGAGTCGATGGGGCGGTAGCCGCCGGTGCCCAGGACCTCCGTGTCGATCTTCCTCAGCCGCTTGGTGGTGAAGAAGGTCGGCGACAGGTTCAGGCACTGGCCGGTGGCCGCGCACTCCTGGTCGACCGGGGTGTCGCCCCAGGCCGTGGCATTGGTCTTGCGCTTCGTCGGGTCACAGGCGTCGCCCGTTTCGAAGCAGCGGTCCGCAGGGCGGAACCAGATCTGGGCGGCGGTGTTGGCCTTGCCCTTGGCCGCGATCTGGTCGGGCAGGCGCTGGCCGTATCCGATCCAGGTCGGGTAGGAGGCACGCTGATAGAGGGTCGGGGTGCCGTTGCCGTTGTTCTGGCCGCCGCCACGCCCGTAGTAGTTGTCCTCCTGCTCGTAGCGGTAGGAGGTCAGGTTCTGGTGCGGGTCCACGACGTAGTCGAGGTTCCACTGCCAGCCCAGCTGCTGGTGGGTGCCGTTGGCCGGAGTGTCGGCGCCGAGGCACTTGTCCTGGCCGCTGTTGAAGTAGACCGGCACCGTGGAGACCGACTTGGCCTCCGGGTCGGTGCCGTCACCGCCCGGGAGGCGGTTGGAACCGAAGTAGTACTGCGTACCGTCGGTCGTGGTGACGCGGAAACTCTCGCCCTTCCAGGCCGAGTTGCGCTGGCCGGTCAGCCGTTCGATCTTCGTGCCGTCGTCACCCTGCAGGCGGTAGACGCAGGTGTTGTCGTCGCGGACGATCTGCCCGGCGTGGCCTGCCATCGACAGCGAGAGGATGTCTCCGGCCCAGCACTCGTCACCCGAGTCCTTGATTCCGGCGTCCTTGCAGCCCTTGTACGAGCGCGAGATCGAGCCGGGGTGCCAGTCCCAGCCCTCGCCGAAGAGACCCGACTGGGCGTTGGTCGACGCGGTACGGCCGTCGACCGAGGAGGAGTCGTAGCCGAGCACGACGCTCGGTGCCGCGCCGGCGATCGTCGACGGGATCTCCGCCGTGTAGCCGTAGGTGAAGTTCGCCGAGTTCGCCCCGGCCTGCCAGGAGGCGGACGGCAGGAGCGGAGTCGCCGAATAGTCACCGAGGTTGCCGGACGGGCCCGGCTCCACGGCAAGGGCCACGCCCTGAGGGGCCAGCACTTGCGGGGCTGCGGCGGAGGACCCGGACTGCGTGCCCTGCTTCGGCTTCATCAGGACGGAGGGAGCGGCGCCGCTCTTCGCGACCTGGACCTCGGCGACCAGACGCCCGGAGGCGTCCCGGTGCGAGGCGACCGGGGTACGCGTCGTACAGCCCGCGGCGCCCGGAGTCGTCAGGGCGCAGGTGGGCAGCTGCACCAGCCGGGCGCGGTCGCCCCAGTTGGCACCGGCGTTGGCGGCCCAGGCCGACACGTCCAGGCCGACCTCGACCGTGCCCGTCGCGGCGACGCCCGCAGGCTCGGTGAGGGTGATCAGCGCACCGTTCACGCCGGCCGCGCGCGACTTGGCGCCGTCCTTGACCTCGACGCTGAGGCTGCCCGCACCGGTGGCGGGCGCGGATGCGGAACCGGCCGCCGCGGACAGCGAGGCCTTCGCCTTTGCGTCCTTTCCGGGTGCGACCCAGACGGGCAGGTCGCCCGCCTTCACCGCACCGGCACCGGCGGCGGGCTTCGACGCGGAGTTCGGGCCGACCTCGATCCGGCTGGTACCGGCCGGGGCCTTCGACTTCGGGGCGGGCTTCCACGCCTTGCCGGCCGGCGCCTTGGCCTTGCCGGGCTTGGCGTCAGTCCCCTTGACCGGCTTCGTGCCGGGTAGCGCCGTCTTCGGTGGCACCCACACCTTCGGCGGTTTGTCAGCCGCCTGGACGGCGGGAAGTCCCGCGCCCGAGAAGAGAATTGCGAGCGCGGCGACCGCCGCGACCCGCGCTCTGCCACGCGTTCCGCGCATGGCAAAGCGACTCCGATGAGACAACAGGATCCCCCCAGGAAACTGGTACAGGAGAAGGCCGGCCCGACGGGGCCCGGCTCAAGCCCACGGCATGACGCGGGCGTTGGAAGTCTAAGGAGATTTTAAGAATCTCTCCTCATGGCCAATGTCACCCATGAACAAGACGGCGTTTCATGCCGCCAATCGGGCATCTGGCCTTCACATTCCTCTCACAAGCCGTTGACAAATTTGCAGATTAGAAGGAACTGTGCCCCCTGACTTCTGTTCATCAACCGCTCACAGCGAGGACCTCCGCCTTGAGGCCTGCATTGCATTCACGTCACTTCGGACCAGGGGGGTCCGGCAGACGCCGAACCCTGGGCGCGCTCACCGTTCCGCTGGCCGGCGCCGCCGTATTCGCCCTGGGGGCAGGTCTGTTGACCGCCCCTCCCGCGTTCGCCGCCGAAGCCCGTGGCCATGGACCTGCCGATACGTCATGGCCCGCCCCGCCGACCCGCCCCGCCTCCGCGCAGAACACCGCGATCGACACCGCCAAGGCCAAGGCCAAGAGCAGCGGCAAGCGGGTCCTCATCGACTCCCTGACGACCGCCAGTTCTCAGACGTTCGCCACTCCCGACGGGACGTTCACCACGGAGACCGCGCTGGAACCGGAGAGAGTGAAGAACTCTTCCGGGGCCTGGCAGAAGGTCGACGCCACCCTTCGGACCGAGGCCGACGGCACCGTGGCTCCGACAGCGGTCCCCTCACGGCTCAGCTTCTCCGGCGGCGGAACCGGTCCGATGGCGACCATGACGAGCGCCGACGGCAAGAAGCTCGCCCTCAAGGCACCCTTCCCGCTGCCCAAGCCCGCCCTCGACGGTGACAGCGCCCTGTACCCGTCCGTCCTGCCGGGCGTGGACCTCGAACTCACCGCCACCCCCGTCGGCGGCTGGCGCCAGGTACTGATCGTCCGTACCCCCGAGGCCGCCGCCGATCCCGCCCTCAAGAAGCTGCGGTTCCCCGTCGAGGCCGACGGTCTGACGGTGAGCGCCGACGGAGCCGGCAACCTCAAGGCTGCGGACGCCCAGGGCAACGCCCGCTTCAGCGCCCCGACCCCGGTCATGTGGGACTCGGCCCGCTCGGGCGCGAAGCCGGTGAGCGCCTTCGCCAAGCAGTCCGCGCCGGCCGGGGAGATTCCGCTGGCCCCCTCGGTCGTGTCGAGCCCCGACGGCCCCGGCCAGGGCGCCGCGGTGAAGCCGATCGCCACGGCCGTCGACGGCGGCGGCATTCAGCTCGTGCCCGACACCACCCTGCTCGGTCAGGGCACCGGCCCGTGGTACATCGATCCGGGCTGGAACCCGACCCTCAACAACGCCAACCAGGCCTGGGCCCAGGTCCAGGAGGCGTACCCGGACACGAACGAGTTCAACGGGACGCAGTACGGGCAGGACAAGCCCGCGGCCGGCTACTGCGGCTACTTCGTGGGCAACCCCCGGTGCGAGGGCATCGGCAGGACCCGCGCCTACTTCCAGATCGGCGTCGACACGCGGCTCCACGGCGCCGAGATCCTCAGCGCGCGGTTCGAGGCGAATGTGGTCTCCTCCTCAAGCCCGAGCACGCCGACCCCGATGGGTCTGTACTCCACCAGGGCGATCGGCAACCCGACCAGCTGGAAGGAGCAGCCGTGCGACAAGGACTCGCACATGGGCGGCTGTGAGAAGGTCGCCGAGATCACCATGTCCGGGTCAGGCGGCGTCGCCTTCGACGTCAAGAACCTGGTGAAGAACGCCGCCCAGTACAAGTGGCCCACCATCACGGTGGGTCTCGCTCCCAACAACGAGACCGAGAAGCTGTACCGCCAGCGGTTCGACAACACCCCGCGCATCGTCGTCGAGTACGACATCCAGCCCACGGTCTGGTGGCCTCGCACCCGGCCCACCCCCGGTTTCGCGGACACCGCTTCCTACGCCGACTGCAGCACTCCCGGCACCACCAACCCCTGGGACAACCCGGGTTGGGTGGGCGCGAACAACAACGTCACCCTGACCACGGCCACCTACTCGGCCACCGGGCAGCAGCTCTGGGGAGGCTTCCAGTACTGGGACGACGACGACGGGGGCAAGACCTACTACGGCGACACGGGCTGGAACGGCAGCTACGGTGATGCCACCGTCGACATCGGCGCGCTGACCGACGGCCACCAGTACGGCTGGGTGGCCCGTGCCACGGACGGCACGCTCACCAGCAACCCGACCGACATGTGCTTCTTCCGCGTCGACCGCACCCCGCCGACCGCGGCCGTCACCTCCGCGGACTTCCCCGCCTCCGGCACCATCGGAGCCCACCCCAAGCGCGCCGGCGAGGAGGGCACCTTCACCCTCACCGGTACCGACCCGGCCCCGGCGACCGGCACCCGGACCTCCGGTCTGGCCTGCGCCCGCTGGACGACGGACCCCGTCAAGGCGGCCGCCACCGGCTGGAAGTGCACCGACCCCGGCGTGATCAAGATGACCGGCGGCAGCGCCTCCGTGAAGATCACACCGCCGCAGTGGGGCACCAACTACGTCTACCTCCAGACGCAGGACAACGCGGGCAACATGTCCCAGCCGTTCGTCTACAGCTTCTACGCGCCGTCGAACCCCGACGGGAGCAAGCCCGCGTTCGGCGACGTCAACAACGACCGCAAGCCCGACGTCCTGCTCCCCGACACCGCCGGGAACCTCCGCACGATCGCGGGCGGCCAGGACCCCTACGCCGCGCCCAACGCGGTCATCAACGCGGCCCCCGGCAACTCCGCCAACTGGAACAACATCCAGATCAGCCACCGGGGCAGCCTGGGCAGCAAGGTCGTCGACGACCTCTTCGCCCATGAGCCCGGCAAGGCGAACCTCTACCTCTACACCAACGACAACAGCGGCCGGTTCGACGGACAGGCGCCCAACCCGGTCGCGAAGCCGGCCACCTGTACCACCCCCGCCGGTGCCACGATCGACTGCGCGGCACACGGCTACGGAACCACCAACTGGGCCCAGGTGACCCAGATCGCGGCGTTCGGTTCGACCACTGGTGACTCGGGTCCCGTCCCGCAGAGCCTGCCCCGTACGTCCCTGCTGTTCGTCGAGAACGGACGGCTGTGGCTGAGCACCGCGGGTACCACCAACGCGCTCTCCCCGCAGGCGATCCTCCTGTCCGCCAACGACACCAAGTGGGCCGGCTACGAGCTCATCACGCCCGGCCGCGCCCAGGGGACCGACTTCCCGACCCTGTGGGCCCGTTCCAAGGCCGACGGCACTCTCCACGCCTTCTCGGTCAAGGGCACCGCGCAGGCCCCGGACCTCACCGGCTTCACCGACCCGGCGGCCGGCCTGATCTCCGGCAAGATCGATCCGAAGACCTACCCCCGCGTCGGCTCCGACGGCGACCTGACCGGTGACGGCATCCCCGACCTGTGGACCGTCGACACCAACCAGCAGCTGGTCGGCTTCAACGGCGCGGGCAACGCCACCCCGTTCCCGTCCGTCACCGGGGTCGGCACGACGCCGATCGTCCTGGGCAACCTCAACATGCCCAAGGCCCAGTGGAAGCTGACCGGACAGACCGGCACCACCACTCCCAGCGCCGTCGGCAACTTCCCTGCCACGACGACCAACGTCACTTTCCCCGGCACCCCGGAGAACATCGGCGGCCGCAGCTCGACCTACGCCGCCTTCCGTGACGCGGGCGACGCGTACGCCAGTACCACCGGCTCTGTGATCGACACCCGCAAGAGCTTCACGATCAGCACGTGGGCGAAGGCCAACGAGCTCGGCAGGGTCGTCCTCAGCCAGGACCTCAATCGCAGCAGCTCGCTGCTCCTGTTCGCCAACCATCAGAAGAAGGTGTGGAAGTTCGCGCTGGCCAACGCCGACGCGGACGCCTGGCCGTACGACGAGACCAACGACGAAGGCAGCCTCGGCGCCGTCTCCCTGAACACCTGGACCCAGCTCACCGCCGTCTACGACCACACCACGGGCCTGATGCGCCTGTACGTCAACGGCACCCTGGCAGCCACCGGTCACCACAAAGCGTCCACCAGCCCGGCGCCGATCGGCGCCTTCCAGCTGGGCCGCTACAAGTATGAAGGGGCCTACTCCGCCCACTTCAAGGGCGGCATCAGCAACCTGGCCGTCTATCCCTACGCCGCTCCCGTCACCGCCCCGCAGGTGGCCGGGCCGATCCAGCTGACCCAGTCCGCCGCCAACTGCGTGGACAACGACTACAACCGCCTGGAGGACGGCAACAAGATCCAGATCGCGGGCTGCAACGGCACTCCCGCCCAGCAGTTCCAGATCCACAACGACGGCACCATCCGCAACCAGGGCATGTGCCTGAACGCGGCCAACGGCGGTGTCGTCAACAGCACTCCCATCGAGCTCCGCACCTGTGACGGCAGCGCCGGGAGCCAGCAGTTCCTGCCCCGGGCCGACGGCGGCATCTACCACCCCGCCTCCGGCCGCTGCCTCGACCTCGCCAACTTGAACACCACCCCCGGCACCCGGCTCGCGCTCTGGGACTGCAATCCCAGTCCGGCTCAGCGCTGGACCGTTCCGATCCTCGGTACGGCGCCCCTCCCCGTTCCCGCTCCGTAGTCACCCGTCGCACCGCGCAGAGGCCGTCTTTCCGTTCGGGGAGGCGGCCTCCGTCGTGGACACCCCCTAGCTCCCGGCGGGGTGCCGTGTCCCGGAAGCGGCGGTTCGTCACCTGAAGCAGTGAAATCACCCTTGTCCCACCAGCACCAGGGGTAGGGCACTGCTGATCTCGTGCGGGGGCCGGGCCGGAACCGGGTCCCCGTACCCATGGACGAAAGGCCGAGCCCGTCGTGACGCAGCCGTTTCAACTGCCGGATTTCTACGTGCCCTATCCGGCACGACTGAACCCCCACCTGGAGGACGCGCGGGCCCACACCAAGCGGTGGGCGCGCGCCTTCGGGATGCTGGAGGGTTCCGGTGTCTGGGAGGAGAGCGACCTCGACTCGCACGACTACGCGCTGCTCTGCTCGTACACCCACCCCGACTGCGACCGGGACGCGCTGGCGCTGGTCACCGACTGGTACGTGTGGGTGTTCTTCTTCGACGACCACTTCCTGGAGATGTTCAAGCGCTCGCAGGACCGCGACGGCGCCAAGCGGTATCTCGACCGGCTCGCCGCCTTCATGCCCATGGACCTGTCCGCCGGCTTCCCCGAGCCCACCAACCCGGTGGAGGCCGGGCTCGCGGACCTCTGGGCGCGGACCGTCCCCGCGATGTCCGCGGACTGGCGGGAACGGTTCGCCTTGTCCACGAAGAACCTCCTCGACGAGTCCATGTGGGAGCTCGCCAACATCAACATCGGGCGCGTGGCGAACCCGCTGGAGTACATCGAGATGCGGCGCAAGGTGGGCGGCGCCCCCTGGTCGGCCGGCCTGATCGAGTACGTCTGCGCCGAGGTCCCCGCGCGCGTCGCGCACTCGCGCCCGCTCGCCGTGCTGCGTGACGCCTTCGCCGACGCCGTGCACATCAGGAACGACATCTTCTCCTACCAGCGCGAGGTCGCCGACGAGGGCGAACTCTCCAATGCCGTGCTGGTGTTGGAGACCTTCCTGGGCTGCACCACCCAGGAGGCAGCCGAGGCCTCCAACGACCTGCTCACCTCCCGCCTCCAGCAGTTCGAGCAGACCGCGCTCGTCGAGCTCCCGCAGCTCTTCGCGGACCACGCGCTGGATCCGGCGGAGATCGCGGCCGTCCTCGCCTACACGAAGGGCCTGCAGGACTGGCAGTCGGGCGGCCACGAGTGGCACATGGTCTCCAGCCGCTACATGAACAAGGAGGCCAGGCCCACCGCCCCGGCGACCCTGCCCTTCATGCCGTCCGGCCCGGGCACCGGCTCGCTCGACCTGCGGTCCGTGTTCACCCGGCGCTCGTTGGAGCTGCGACGCCGTTCCTTCACCCACGTGCCCTTCGAGCACACCGGCCCGTCCGTCGTCCCGGACATCTACATGCCGCACCGGCTGGCCCTCAGCCCGCATCTGGCCCACGCGCGCGAGGAGTCCGTGGCCTGGTCCCGCCGGATGGGTCTGCTCGACCCGCAGCCCGGCGACCCCGGTTCGGCGATCTGGACCGAGGAACGGCTGCGGGGCTTCGACTTCGCGCTCTGCTCGGCCGGGATCGACCCCGACGCGACGCCGGAGCAGCTGGCCCTCAACGCCTGCTGGCTGACCTGGGGGACGTACGGGGACGACTACTACCCGGTGGTCTTCGCCCAGGGCAGGAACCTTCCGGCAGCCAAGGCGACCACCGCCCGCCTGATCGCCGTGCTCACGGACGACCACGCCGGACAGCCCGAGCCGGTGACCGCGATGGAGCGCGCGCTCGGCGACCTGTGGGTGCGCACCACCGCCACCATGTCCGCCGCGCAGCGCGCCGAGTTCCGGGCGACCGTGGTGAGCATGCTGGAGAGCTGGCTGTGGGAGGTGGCCAACCAGATCCAGAACCGCATCCCGGACCCGGTGGACTACGCCGAGATGCGCCGCCGCACCTTCGGCAGCCACCTCACGATGTACCTGTGCAGGCTCGGGCACCAGGGCCGCGGCATCCCCGAGGAGATCTACGCCTCCGGGACCATCCGTTCCCTGGAGAACGCGGTCGCGGACGCCGCCTGCCTGATCAACGACATCTACTCCTACCAGAAGGAGGTGCAGGTCGAGGGCGAGGTCCACAACTACATCCTGGTCACCCGGAACTTCTTCGACATCGGATACCCGCAGGCCCTGCACATCTGCCACGAGCTGATGACGCGGCGGACCGAGGAGTTCGAGCACATCGTGGCGAGCCAGCTGCCGCTGCTGTACGACGACTGGAAGCTCGGCCGGCAGGCCCGGCAGGCCCTGGACGCGTACGTGGGCGAGCTGAAGGACTGGCACGCGGGCATCCTCAACTGGCATCAGCAGATCCGCCGTTACCGCCCGGAGGACCTGCAGGCGCCGCCCGACCGGCTGTCCACGGCCGTCCTGGGGCCCGGCTTCGGCATGTCCGCCGCCCGGATCTCACTGCCCGCCTGATCGCGTCGGCGGGGGCGGACGGCCCGCCCGCCCCCGCCGCAGCCGCGGCCGTGCCGTGCCGTGCCGTCAGAACTCGTCGCCCGTGTGCGGCAGCAGCGGCGTCCGCAGGGCCGCGTCCAGCGCCGCCGCCGCGCCGGGCGTGTGCTCCCGTACGAGCCCGGCGGCGACGAGTTCCGCGACCCGGGTCCCGCCGAGGTAGCAGGCCGCCAGTTCGGTCACGTCCAGGGCCAGGTCGGCGGCGGAGTCCGCGTGCTCGTACGTGGCGCCGCCCGGCCCGGCCCGCAGCCGGAACCGCCCGGCGTTGGCGGGCATCCGCACGTCGTGCACCTCCAGCACCACTTCCACCGGCGCCGCCCAGGACCGCCGCGTCAGCGCGGTGCCCACGTCGACCAGGCGCAGCCAGAGCGCGGGGAACTGGGCGGTGATCCGCACCTGGTCCCGGTCCGCGGCGAAGTGCAGCAGCGGGTCGTCGACCGGACGGCCCCACGCGCTGACCCTTCCGGTCAGGTCCAGGGAGGCCACGCACTCCCACAGCGCGGCGGCGACCGCCGGGGTGTCGGCCTCCAGCTCGTCGACCCGGACCAGGCCCGGCGCGCCCGGCACCCGGGCGGTACCGGCGCCGCCCTCCGGCTTCGTCCGGTAGAGCACGTACCCGGCGATCGGCTGGTCCGGCTCTCCGAGGACGATGATCCGCGGCGGGCTCAGTTCCTCGTCCTCCTCGTCCTGTTCGGTCAGCCACTCCTCGGACCAGCGCTCCGCGCTGCGGGTGGGGCGGCCGGCCCGTGCGGCCCGGGCCGCCTCGTGGAAGGGGCCGACGACGGCGACGGCCTCCTCGGGGTCGACGAGCCTCAGCGGGCGCCGGTCCGGGTCGATGCGCAGGGCCAGCGGGCGGGTGGAGTCGATCTCGATGGTGACGGCGGTGGTGGCGCTGCCGTAGCCGAAGCGGCCGTAGATCGCGGCCTCGGAGGCCCAGAGGGCGGCGAGCGGGCTGCCCGCGGCGGCGGTCCGCCGCAGCATCTCGTCCATCAGGGCCGTGAGCACGCCGCGCCGGCGGTGGGTGGGGGCGACGCCGACGAAGGTGAGCCCGGGGCAGGGCAGGTCCGCCCCGGGCACCGAAAGCCGGAAGTCGTAGGCGGCCATGAAGCCGGCCAGGACCGTGCCGTCGTAGGCGCCGATCCGGTCGCACCGCGCGAGCAGGGCGTGGTGTCTCTCCCGGGCCTCCTTCTCGGGCCGGTCGTGGAAGACCAGGTACGCGAGCTCCAGAGCGCGGTCGATGTCGGACTCGGGTACCTCGCGGATGTCCACCATGATCGCGAGATTAATCGGTCATCGCGGACCGGTCATCCCATAGTGGCCGCCGGTCATGGGTTTCCGGTCGCTCCGGCGGGCGAGTGGTACGACGGGCTGCGGTGCGGGACGGCCCGGCAGGAGCGGCGGGCCGTACGATCCAGGTCGACGCGCGGCACGGTCCGGCCACGCCGCCGCCGTGTCCCGGGCGTCCGCCCACCCGCGTCCGCCCCGCCCCGTGCCCGAGAGAGGGAGCAGCCGCCATGGCCCGACTGCACTCCTACACCACCCGCGTGACCTGGACCGGAAACCTCGGCACCGGCACGAGTCACTACCGCGCCTACTCGCGGGCCCACGAGGTGGCCGCCGGGGAACTGCCGGTGATTCTCGGCAGCTCCGACCCGACCTTCCACGGAGACGCCTCCCGCTGGAACCCCGAGCAACTGCTGCTCGCCGCCCTGTCCCAGTGCCACATGCTCTCCTACCTGCACTTCTGCACGCTGGGCGGCGTGGTGGTCACCTCGTACGTCGACGAGGCGGCCGGGACGATGGGCACGGCCGGGGACAGCGGGCAGTTCACGGAGGCCGTGGTGCGCCCCCGGATCACCGTCGGCGACGCGTCGATGGTGGACGCGGCGATCGCACTGCACGAGGAGGCCCACCGGGCCTGCTTCATCGCCAATTCGGTGAACTTCCCCGTCCGGTACGAGCCGACCGTGACGGTGGGCTGAGCGTCCGGGCCGACCCGGTCCCGCCGCTCCCCGCCCCGGCCGGTCGGTCGGTCAGGGCACCCGGTCGACATGGACTACCGGGCGGCGGGACCGCTCCAGCCGGCCGGGACGTGGCCGAGCCGGACGCGCTGCGGATGGTCCCCGACGGGGACCGACACCCGCTTGGCGCCGGTGGCGAAGTCGATGGCCGTGACCCGGTCGGCGCCGCTCTCGGAGATCACGCAGGCGCTGCCGTCGCCGGAGACCGTGGCCCAGTACGGCTTGGCGGCGGGCACGAGCGGGCCTTCGGCGAGAGTGGCCCGGTCCACGACGGTCGCGTAGTCGTCCATAGTTCCCGCGATGCAGAGCTTGGCTCCGTCGGGGCTCATCGACATCCCGTGGTGGCGCGAGTCGTTGACCCAGGTGGTGCGGTCGGTGCTGGTCGCCGGGTTCATCGGGAGGGTCTTGAGGCGGGTGATCCGGTCGGAGGGGACGTCGTACTCCAGGAAGCCGTTGAAGAAGGACACCTGGAAGTAGAGCTTCGACTCGTCGGGGCTGAAGGACACCGGGCGTACGGCGTCGGACAGGTCGCGGCGGCCGAAGGCGTCCAGCCGCTCCCGCATGTCGATCACCCGGACCGTGCGGAAGGTCTGCGCGTCGACCACGGTGATCTTGCGGTCGCCCTTGGTCCAGTCCAGCCAGGGCGCGTCCAGGGCGGTGTTCACCTCGCCGATGGAGCTGTTCCACAGGAAGCGGCCGTCGCGGGTGAAGGTGTTCTCGTGCGGTTTGTCCCCGGTGCCGAAGGAGCCGACCTGCCGCCCGGTGGTGATGTCCAGGACGTGCACGGTGTTGGAGGTGGAGGCCGAGACGGCGACGCGGGTCCCGTCCGGCGAGACCGCCATGTGGTCGGAGCGGTACCCGGACACCGGGAAGCGCCAGTTGACGCGTCCGGAGGCCAGGTCGATGGACACGACGTCGGCGAAGCTGGGGCGGGAGACGACGACCGCGGAGCCGTCCGGGGTGGTGTACATGTCGTCGACGAACTGGTCGTGCCCCTCGCCCGCGCTCTCCCGGATGCCGAGGAAGAAGGCGAGCTTGACGGGGTTGAGGTAGATCTCGCGCAGCCGCTCCGCCTTGTCGGGGACCACGTTGATCCGGCCGACCGCGGCGAGATCGCCGGTGGAGACGAGGACGTCGGCGGTCCCCTCCCAGTTGTTCCCGACGAAGAGGACCTCGCGCAGTTCCCCGGCCGGAGCGGCCGAAGCGGCCGGGGACGCGGGCCCGGCCGGGGGCGGGGTGAAGGCGGTGAGCAGGGTGGCCGCGGCCAGCAGGCCCAGGGTTCGCACGGTACGCAACATCCGCTCAACTCCGGTACGGGGAAGGGATGGAGAGGGTGCCTCCGATTACCGGCGGGTAAGCTAGGGGGAACGGCGAAAGGGCGCAACCCCTACGGGGCACGCCCTTTTTTCACGTTCGGCCGTCACGCCTTCAGGCGACGGAACCGATCCGGTCGAGGATCGTGTGCGAGACGTCCGGGTGGATCGGGATGTGCGCGCCGGTCAGGGCCGCGCCGGTGCCGCCGCGGCGGTTCGCGACGATCTCGGCGGCGATGGACAGCGCGGTCTCCTCCGGGGAGCGGGCGCCGAGGTCCAGGCCGATCGGGGAGCGCAGCCGGGCCAGTTCGAGCTCGGTCACGCCGACCTCGCGCAACCGCTCGTTGCGGTCCTCGTGGGTGCGGCGCGAGCCCATGGCTCCGACGTAGGCGACGGGCAGCCTGAGGGCCAGTTCGAGGAGCGGGACGTCGAACTTGGCGTCGTGGGTGAGCACGCACAGGACGGTCCGGCTGTCGACGAGGCCCGCCGAGGACTGCTCCTCCAGGTAGCGGTGGGGCCAGCCGACGATGATCTCGTCGGCTTCCGGGAAGCGGGTCTTCGTGGCGAAGACGGGCCGCGCGTCGGCCACGGTCACCCGGTAGCCGAGGAACTTGCCGATCCGCACGAGGGCGGAGGCGAAGTCGATGGCGCCGAAGACGATCATCCGCGGGGGCGGGACGCTGGATTCGACGAGCACCCTCAGCGGCTCTCCGCAGAGCCTTCCGTCGGCGCCGATCTCCAGCACGCCGGTCCGGCCGGCGTCGAGCATGGCGCGGGCCTCCTCGGCGATGGTGCGGTCCAGCTCGGGGTGCCCGCCGAAGCCGCCCTGGTGGGCGCCTTCGGTACGGACGAACACGGCGCGGCCCATGAGCTCGGCCGGGCCCTGCGCGATCCGGGCCACCGCCCCGGCCTCGCCACGGGCGGCGGCGGCCAGGCCGGCCGCGAAGACCTCCCGTACGGGAGAACCCACGCGGACCGGGGTGACCAGGATGTCGATGATTCCGCCGCAGGTCAGGCCTACGGCGAAGGCATCGTCGTCGCTGTACCCGAAGCGCTCGTGGACGGTCTCGCCGTCCACGAGCGCCTGCCGGCACAGCTCGTACACCGCACCTTCCACGCATCCGCCGGAGACCGAGCCGATGGCCGTGCCCTCGCTGTCGACGGCGAGAGCGGCCCCGGGCTGCCGGGGCGCGCTGCCGCCGACCGCCACGACGGTGGCGACGGCGAAGTCACGCCCCTGCTCGACCCACCGGTTCAGCTCTTCGGCGATGTCCAGCATGGGAGGCCTCCTCGGAGGTTCGGTTCCAGTATCGGATACGCGCGTCGGTTGCGCGGATCGGATGCGTGGAGGTGCGGTCACGTGTTGATCAGATGGTTCCGGGTCAGCCGACCCCGAGCCAGTGCTCGATCGGGTTCAGGGCGAAGAACACCAGGAAGATCGCGGTCAGTGCCCACATGAAGCCGCCGATCTCCCGGGCCTTGCCCTGAGCGATCTTGATGGCGACGTAGGAGATCACACCGGCGGCGACACCGGCCGTGATCGAGTACGTGAAGGGCATGATCACGACGGTCAGGAAGACCGGGATCGCGGTCGCGCTGTCCGCCCAGTCCACGTGGCGGGCGTTCTGCATCATCATCGCGCCGATGACGACCAGGGCCGCGGAGGCGACCTCACCCGGGACGATCTGCGTGAGCGGGGTGAAGAAGAGGCAGGCGGCGAAGAACAGGCCGGTGACCACGGAGGCGAGGCCCGTACGGGCACCCTCGCCGACGCCGGTCGCGGACTCGACGAACACGGTCTGGCCGGAGCCGCCCGCGACGCCACCGATGGCGCCACCGGCGCCGTCGATGAAGAGCGCCTTGGACAGGCCCGGCATGCGGCCCTTGTCGTCGGCCAGCTTGGCCTCGGTACCGACACCGATGATGGTGGCCATGGCGTCGAAGAAGCCGGCGAGCACCAGCGTGAAGACGATCATGCCGACCGTCATGTAGCCGACGTCGCCCCAGCCGCCGAAGGAGACGTCACCGAAGAGCGAGAAGTTCGGCATCGAGACCGCGGAGCCGTCCAGCTCCGGCGGGCCGTTCTTCCAGGCCTTCGGGTCGATGTCCACGATGGCGTTGAGGATCGCGGCCAGGACGGTACCGCCGACGATGCCGATCAGGATCGCGCCGGGCACCTTGCGGGCCTGGAGCATGAAGATGGCGACCAGGGTGATGCAGAAGAGCAGCACGGGCCAGCCGGACAGCTCACCGACCGCACCCAGCTGGACGGGGGGACCGAACTCCGGGCCCTTGCCGACGAAGCCGGCCTTGACGAAGCCGATCAGGGCGACGAAGAGACCGATGCCCATGGTGATGGCGTGCTTGAGCGCGAGGGGGATCGCGTTCATGATCATCTCTCGGAGGCCGGTGACGACCAGGAGACAGATCACGACACCGTAGACCACACACATGCCCATGGCCTGCGGCCAGGTCATCTGGGGGGCCACCTGCGAGGCCAGCACGCCGGACACGGAGAGACCGGCGGCGAGGGCGAGCGGCACCTTGCCGACGAAGCCCATGAGGAGCGTCGTGACGGCGGCGGCGAACGCGGTGGCGGTGATGATCGCCGACCCGTCCATCACCGTGCCGGCGACGTCCTTGCCCGACAGGAGCAGGGGGTTGAGCAGCAGGATGTACGCCATGGCCATGAAGGTCGTGATACCGCCACGGACCTCGTTGCCGACGTTGGACCCTCTGTGCGTTATGTGGAAATAGCGGTCGAGCCAGGACCGTCCGGCGGGCGGCTGAGAGCCGTCGCCGGCCTCCTCCGCGGTGGTCTTGGGCTCTACTGACGACTGGGTCATGGTGCCTAACTCCCAAGGTTCAAAGGGGCACCCGCTTGGAGATTGGAGACGCGGGATTTGGGATGCTGCGTTGGCTGCACGACCCGGGGTGACGGCCCGAGGCGACGCGAATGTTCACTGCGTGTACTGCGGGTAGTGCGGGGGTGACCGCTGGTACTACGGGGGTTCTTGCAGGGGTACTGCCAGGTGAAGGGACCGCGAGCGGTGCGGTGCTTCGTGGTTCCTCCGGGCGGTATGCGGTGAAGTGTGACGTTCCCACGCACACCGCCCGGAGAGTCTGAGGGGGTCCGGGAGCCTCGCGGCCCCCGGACCACGCCGTCCTAGAGGGTCCCGGTAAGGGCTTCCGGACGGATCGGCGTCTTGTTGATCTCAAGACCCGTCGCCTGCCGGATCGCCGCGATGACGGCCGGCGTGGACGAGAGGGTCGGGGCCTCGCCCATACCGCGCAGGCCGTAGGGGGCCTTCGGGTCGGCGAGCTCCAGGACGTCGACCGGGATGGTCGGGGTGTCGAGGATGGTCGGGATCAGGTAGTCCGTGAAGGAGGGGTTGCGCACCTTCGCGGTCTTCGGGTCCACGATGATCTCTTCCATGATCGCGACGCCCAGGCCCTGGGTGGTACCACCCTGGATCTGGCCGACCACGGAAAGCATGTTGAGGGCCTTGCCGACGTCCTGCGCGGTCGCCAGCTCGACGACCTTGACCAGGCCGAGCTCGGTGTCCACCTCGACGACCGCTCGGTGCGCGGCGAAGGTGTACTGGACGTGGCCGTTGCCCTGGCCGGTGACCAGGTCGAAGGGCTCGGTCGGCGCGTGCCGGAACTCGAGTTCGAGGTCGATGGCCTCGTCGCCCAGGATGTCGGCGATGTCCGCGAGGACCTCGCCGCCGTCGGTGACGACCTTGCCGCCTTCGAGGAGCAGCTCGGCCGTGGCCCACGCCGGATGGTACGAGCCGTTCTTGCGTCGGCCGATCTCCAGCAGGGCCTCGCGGACGGCCTCGCAGGTGTTCTTCACCGCGCCGCCGGTCATGTACGTCTGCCGGGAGGCGGACGTGGAACCGGCGGAGCCGACCTGCGTGTCGGCCGGGTGGATGGTCACCTGCGTGACGCCCAGCTCGGTACGGGCGATCTGCGTGTGGACGGTGATACCGCCCTGGCCGACCTCCGCCATGGCCGTGTGGACCATCGCGACGGGCTCGCCGTTGATGACCTCCAGGCGCACGCGGGCGGTGGAGTAGTCGTCGAAGCCCTCGGAGAAGCCGACGTTCTTGATGCCGACCGCGTAGCCGACGCCGCGGACGACGCCCTCACCGTGGGTGGTGTTGGAGAGGCCGCCCGGCAGCGCGCGGACGTCCGCGCCCTCGCCGGCGGACTCCCACTGGCGCTCCGGCGGCAGCGGGCGGGCCTTGACCCGGCGCAGCAGCTCGGCGACCGGCGCCGGGGCGTCCACGACCTGGCCGGTGGGCATGACCGTGCCCTGCTCCATGGCGTTCAGCTGGCGGAACTCGACCGGGTCCATGCCCAGCTTCGCCGCGAGCTTGTCCATCTGGGCCTCGTAGGCGAAGCAGGCCTGGACGGCGCCGAAGCCGCGCATCGCGCCGCAGGGCGGGTTGTTCGTGTAGAGCGCGATCGCCTCGATGTCCACGTCCTCCAGGACGTAGGGACCCACCGAGAGGGAGGAGGCGTTGCCCACGACCGCCGGGGAGGCGGACGCGTACGCGCCGCCGTCCAGGACGATCTTGCACTTCATGTGCGTGAGCTTGCCGTCCTTGGTGGCGCCGTGCTCGTAGTAGAGCTTCGCCGGGTGGCGGTGCACGTGGCCGAAGAAGGACTCGAACCGGTTGTAGACGATCTTCACCGGCTTGTTCGTGGCCAGGGCCAGCAGGCAGGCGTGGATCTGCATCGAGATGTCCTCGCGGCCGCCGAAGGCACCGCCGACGCCCGACAGCGTCATGCGGACCTTCTCCTCGGGGAGACCGAGGACCGGGGCGATCTGCTTGAGGTCCGAGTGCAGCCACTGGGTGGCGACGTACAGCTCGACGCCGCCGTCCTCGGAGGGCACGGCCAGACCGGACTCCGGGCCGAGGAAGGCCTGGTCCTGCATGCCGAAGGTGTACTCGCCCTCGACGATGACGTCGGCGCGCTTGCGGGCCTCTTCCACGTTGCCGCGGATGATCGGCTGGCGGTGCACGATGTTCGGGTGCGGGACGTGGCCGATGTGGTGGTCGGTACGGCCCTCGTGGATCAGCGGCGCGTCCGCGGCGAGGGCGGAGGCCTCGTCGGTGACGAGCGGCAGCTCGCGGTAGTCGATCTTGATCTTGGCGGCCGCGCGGCGGGCGGTCTCGGGGTGGTCGGCGGCCACGAGGGCGACCGGCTCACCGTGGTGACGCACCCGGCCGTCGGCGAGCACCGGGGTGTCCTGGATCTCCAGGCCGTAGTTCTTCATCTCGGCCGGCAGGTCGTCGTACGTCAGCACCGAGTAGACGCCGGGCATGGCGAGGGCCTCGGAGACGTCGATGGAGACGATCTCGGCGTGGGCGACGGTGCTGCGCAGCGTCTGGCCCCAGAGCATGTCCTCGTGCCACATGTCCGAGGAGTACGCGAACTCGCCGGTGACCTTGAGGGTGCCGTCCGGGCGGAGAATCGATTCGCCGATGCCGCCCTTGGTGTGCTTCTGGGTGACGTTGGTCGGCGTACCGGCCGGCACGGTGCGGGTGTTGTGCGCCATGGTCAGACCGCCTCTCCCTGACGGGCGGCCGCGAGGCGGACCGCGTCGAGGATCTTCTCGTAGCCCGTGCAGCGGCAGAGATTGCCGGACAGGGCCTCACGGATGTCCTGGTCGGAGGGGGAGGAGTTCTCCTCCAGGAGCGCGTCCGCCTGGATCAGCAGGCCCGGGGTGCAGAAACCGCACTGGACGGCGCCGGCATCGATGAACGCCTGCTGGACGGTGGAGAGCGGAGCACCCTCACCGGTCTGCGAGTCGGCGGGCCTGGCCTGCCACTGCTTGGCGACGTCCAGGGACACGCCCTTGCTGCCGCAGCCGCCGCCGGTGCCGCAGGCACCGCCGTGCCCGTGCTCGTCGCGCTGCTTGGCGAACTCCGCCAGACCCTCGACGGTCACGACGTCGCGGCCCTCGACCTGACCGGCGGCCACCAGGCACGAACAGACCGGCACACCGTCGAGGCGGACGGTGCAGGAACCGCACTCGCCCTGCTCACAGGCGTTCTTGGAACCCGGCAGGCCCAGGCGCTCACGCAGGACGTAGAGAAGGGACTCGCCCTCCCACACGTCGTCGGCTTCCTGCTGACGGCCGTTGACCGTGAAATTGACGCGCATGATTACGCAGCCCCTTCAAGCGAGCGGCCGTTGCCGGTACCGCGGTACTGCTCCCAGGTCCAGACGAGCTGGCGGCGAGCCATGATGCCGACCGCGTGACGGCGGTACTTCGCCGTGCCGCGGACGTCGTCGATCGGGTTGGCCGCGCCGGAGGCGAGGTCACCGAACTGCTTGGCGATCGACGGGGTGATGACCTTGCCGGACTCCCAGAAGCCGCCCTCTTCGAGCGCGGCGTTCAGGAACTCCTCGGCGGCCTTCGCCCGGATCGGGGTCGGCGCGGCCGAACCGATGCCGGTACGGACCGTGCGGGTCTGCGGGTGCAGCGCCAGACCGAACGCGCACACCGCGATGACCATCGCGTTGCGGGAACCGACCTTGGAGTACTGCTGGGGGCCGTCCGCCTTCTTGATGTGAACGGACTTGATGAGCTCGTCCGCGGCGAGCGCGTTGCGCTTCACACCCGTGTAGAACGCGTCGATCGGGATGAGACGGGAGCCGCGTACGGACTCGACTTCGACCTCGGCACCCGCCGCGAGCAGTGCGGGGTGGGAGTCGCCGGCCGGCGAGGCACAACCGAGGTTGCCGCCGACACCGCCGCGGTTGCGGATCTGCGGGGACGCGACCGTGTGCGAGGCGAGCGCGAGACCCGGGAGCTCCGTGCGGAGGTTCTCCATGATCTGGGTGTAGGGGACGGAGGCGCCCAGACGGACCACGTCCTCGCCGACCTCCCACTCCCGCAGCAGACCGATGCGGTTCAGGTCCAGGAGGTATTCCGGCCGGCGGTGGTCGAAGTTGATCTCGACCATCACGTCGGTGCCACCGGCGATCGGCACGGCCGAGGGGAACGCCGCCTTGGCGGCGAGCGCCTCCTCCCAGCTGGCGGGGCGAAGGAAGTCCATGAGCGGCTCTCTTCTTCTTCATCGTGTCGTTTACTTCAAGCCAGGAGGCCCGAGAGTCCTCGACTGGTCGTTCACGTGCTGTTAACGCGGTGTGGACCCAGTACACAAGCCGCTCGCCCCCCGGTGCAGTCACTGAAACCATGAAGGAGTTGGCTGACGACCTCCCCCGTCTTGTAGATTCGTATGAAAGGCAGGATGCGACGACCTGCCCGATTTCCAACGGCAACATTCGAGACAGATCGGCGGCGACATCATGCGGCTGCGCGCACTGCTGGAAACCGAGGCGCTGGGGCTGCGGCTGCTCGGCGGCGAGGGTGAACTCGACCGGACGGTCCGCGGGGTCATGACGACCGACCTGAGGGATCCCAGCCGGTACCTGTCGGGGGGTGAACTCGTCCTGACCGGCCTGGCCTGGAGACGAAATTCAGCCGACTCCGAGCCATTCGTACGAATCCTGGCGAGCGCGGGCGTCGCCGGGCTCGCCGCGGGCGAGGCGGAGCTGCAGGCCATTCCCGATGATCTTGTTTCGGCCTGTGTGCGCAACCGGCTGCCGCTGTTCGCCGTGAACGAGGACGTTGCATTCGCCACGATCACCGAGTACGTCGTCAGGCAGGTCTCGGGCGAGCGCGCGGGAGACCTCGCGGCCGTCGTGGACCGCCACCGCCGGCTGATGACCTCGGGTCCGGCCGGCGGCGGCCCCGACGTGGTGCTCGATCTGCTCACCACCGACCTCGACCTCCGGGCCTGGGTGCTGTCCCCCACCGGCCGGCAGATCGCCGGGGCGGGTGAGCCGCTGGCGCCGGGCGTGTGCGCAGCACTGGCGGGCGAGCACCTTGCGGCGGTCCGGACGGGCCGCAGGGGGCCGCATCGGATCTCCATCCAGGGTATTACCTACTCGCTCTTCCCGATCAGGGGACACGGGCGCGGGGTCGCCGGTCCCGGGGCCCGTGACGTGCGCGAGACCGTGCTCTCGGACTGGCTGCTGGCCGTCGAGGCGGACGCCGGCGACTGGCCCGCCGAGCGCCTGGACCTGCTCCAGGGCGTCACCCAGCTGATCGCGGTGGAGCGGGACCGGCGCGACGCGGCCCGCACCGTGCGGCGCCGTCTCGCACAGGAGGTCCTCGAACTGGTCCAGACGGGTGCCCCGCCCGCCGAGATCGCCGCCCGCCTGCGGGTCGCGGCCCCGGTGCTGCTGCCCGGGCTGGGCGCCGCCCCGCACTGGCAGGTCGTCGTGGCCCGGGTGGACTGGGAGGGCATGGACATCCCCGGCGGCCCGGTGGCCCAGTCGCTGCTGGAGGAGATCCTCGTCGACCCGTCCGTCTCGGGGCCCGAACCCTCGGACCGGATCGCGGTGGCCCATGCGGGTGACGAGGCCATCGCCCTGGTCCCGCTGCCCTCGCTCGCCGGGGACGCCGGGGAGGACAAGGGTCCGGATTCGGCCCTGCACGCCGACGAGCTGCTCGCGGCCGTACGGGACCCGCTGGCCGCCGGTCTGGCCGACGACGGCCGGCTCACGCTGGGCGTCAGCGCGGCCGTGCACTCCGCCGAGGGGCTGCGCGGGGCACTGGAGGAGGCCCGGCACGCCCGCCGGGTGGCCGCGGCACGCCCGGGCCGGGTCTGTGCGGCGGGCCATCACGAGCTGGCCTCGCACGTGCTGCTGCTGCCGTTCGTCCCGGACGACGTCCGCCGCGCCTTCACGGCCCGGCTGCTGGACCCGCTGCGGGACTACGACCGGCGCCACCGCGCGGAGCTGATCCCGACGCTGGAGGCGTTCCTGGACTGCGACGGTTCGTGGACCCGCTGCGCGACGCGGCTGCACCTGCACGTCAACACGCTGCGCTACCGCGTCGGACGGATCGAGCAGTTGACGGCGCGGGACCTGTCCCGGCTGGAGGACAAGCTCGACTTCTTCCTGGCACTGCGGATGAGCTGAGAAGATCCGCCCCGCGGCCGCAGGGGTTCGGCCACGGGGCGGCTGATGATCCGTCCGGACTTTGTGAAAAGCTTCACCCAACCCCTTGGCCGATGCCGTGCATCCGTGCTCTCATTTCGCCCCAGGGCTCAATGATGTGCTGCTTGCTTGCTTTGGGGAGGGCAATGTGGCGGACACCGCCATGTCGGGTGCCGGAACAAGCGGAGGAGACGACCCCCTCCAGCGGGCGATATGGCGGCTGCGCTCGCGCGGCTGTTGGACCGATGCGGCAGCGCTGCTGACGCCGCACATCGGCAGGGCCGGCAGCGCCGGAGCCGCCGTGCAGCGGACCGCACTGCTGGTGGAGCGGTGCCTGTTCACCGGGCAGGGCTGGGCCGAGGCCGAGGACGCGCTGCGGGTCGCCGAGGCGGTGTCCCAGGACGACGACGACCGGGGCGCGGCCGCGTGCGAACGGGGCCAGCTGGCGTACGCCGCCACCGTGCTCGGCGTACGCGACCGGGCCGACGAGGCCCGCTCCGCGCTGGGCCGGGCCGCGGCCCTGCTGTCCCCGGAGTCCCGGACCCGCCCGCTGCTGGACTTCCGGCGCGGGCTCGTCGCGGAGCACCTGGCGGACGCCCCGCAGTCGGCCCGGCCGGCGTACCACCGGGCCCACGAGGGGGCCCAGGCGCACGGGGACACCCTGCTGCTGTCCTTCACCTGGCGGCATCTGGCCGCGCTGGCCCTGCGGGACGGGGAGGTGGCCGAGGCCCGCAAGGGCTTCGCGGAGTCCCTGCGCATCCGGGAGGACCTGGGGTTCCTGATCGGCACGGCCCCGGCGCTGGCGGCGCTGGCCGAGGCAGAACCGGAACCGGAGGCCACCCGGCTCCGCGCCGAGGCCCGCCGCCTGTTCCATCTGCTGGGCGGCATCCCCACCTGGCTGGCGGACCAGCTCCACCACGCGGACCCGACCCCTTCGCCAGCGGCGTAGCTTCCGGCCCCCCGCGCCGACGGCAGCTCCAGCCCCGCCGACGCGTGAGGTGCGGGGCCCAGGCGGCACCGCGGCCTCCACCCCCGCCGGCGCGTGAGGCACGGGGCCCGGGGCGGCACCCCCGCCTCCAGCCCCGCCGGCGTTTGAGGCGCGGGGGCCGGGGCGGCGCCCCGGTCAGGCGGGGGAGCCTGCGAAGTGTTCGCGGACCAGGGCTTCCACCACCGGCAGGTCCCGCGCGATCAGCGCTTCCAGCAGCGCCGAGTGCTCCGCCGCATCGGCGACGAGGTCGGCCCGCCGGACCCGCGGAGCGCCCGGCAGGGGCCACTGCGCCCGGCGGTGGAGCTCCTCCGCGACCTGCACCAGCTGGTCGTTGCCGGCCAGCCGCAGCACCGCCCGGTGGAAGTCCCGGTCCGCCTCCGCGTACCCGGGCAGGTCACCGGCGGCCGCGGCCTCGACCGTCGCCTCCGCGGCCGGGCGCAGGGCCTCCCAGGCCTCCGGGGGCTCCGTACGGGCCAGCCGGAGCATCACCGGGACCTCCAGCAGTGCGCGTACCTCGGCCAGCTCGGCGCTCTCCCGGGGCGTGCGGGCGAGCACCCGGAAGCCCCGGTTGGGCAGGCACTCCACCGCGCCTTCCACGGCCAGCTGCTGCATCGCCTCGCGCACGGGGGTCGCGGAGACACCGAAGCGCTCCCCCAGGGCCGGACCCGAGTAGATCTCCCCCGGCACCAGGTCCCCGTCGATCAGGGCCGCGCGCAGCGCGTCGAGCACCTGGCCTCGCACCGAATGGCGCAACACCTTCCGCCTTTGTGCCGGTACCCGGGCGCGGGCCGTCTCGTGCACTCGGTCCTCCTCCGGATTTCGACCTCTCCCGAGAATAAGTGACGTCGTACGCGTCGGTAGGGTACGGATCGCTCCAGATCGAGTAAGGTAAGGCTTACCTGTTAACGATCGTGTGATTCTGTGATTCGGTGGCCCGCCATGACCGTCACGACCTTCCCGGCCGTCACATCCGCCCCGCCCGGCTCTGCGGTGACGGATGCGTACGCCAGGCTGGCCGAGGCGTACGGCGGACTGCGGGTGATCGAGCGAACCGCTGACGAGCCCCTCCCCCGCGGTGCGGGATGGGTCGGCGCGGACGAGCTCGCCGCCGGCGGACCGGCCCTGGACGCCTTCCTCGCCTGGGACAACGCCCAGGTCCTGAGGGACTACGGAACCCAGGCCCGGCCCGATGTGATCGCGGGCTTCGGGCTGCACCGGTACGCGTGGCCGGCCTGCCTGCTGATCACCCTCCCGTGGTTCCTGCACCGGCGGGTCCCGCGGTTCCCGGTCGCCGACGTGGCCTTCCACCGGACCCTCGGCCGTCTCAGCGTGCGCGTCGGGGAGTTCGCCTGCCTGCCGGACGATCCGGCGGCCGCACTCCCGGGGGCCCGTGTCGTGCCCGACGAGGAGGCGCTGCGCGCGGAGGTGCGGGCTGCGGTGGCCCAGCACCTCGGACCGCTGCTGGAAGGTTTCGGCCCGCGCATGCGGCGCGGCCGCCGCGCCCTGTGGGGCATGGTGACCGACGAGGTCGTCGAGAGCCTCTGGTACCTCGGCAACCTGCTCGGCGAGGAGGAGCGGGCCATGGCCGAGCTGGAGGCCCTCCTGCCGGGATCCACGGCCCCCTACACCGGGGGCGCCGGGTTCCGTACGCTCACCGGACCCGCCGGCGAGGAGCTGCCCACCCGGGACCGGGCCGGGTGCTGCTTCTTCTACACCATCCGCCCCGAGGACACCTGTGTCACCTGCCCCCGGACCTGTGACGCCGACCGCATCACCCGCCTCGTGGCGACCGCCGCCTGAACCCACCCCGTACGACTGACTGTATTCGAACGCAACTCAGGCCACACGGGCTCCAGTTCGACTCACAACACCCTATCCGGCGGGCCCCGCCCCCCGATGGCGTCCACTTGCCCCGAAACCCGCGTGCACGGCTCACCCGCTACGCCACTATGGCGCCCGGAAAGCCGTACGGCCGCATGGCCGCATACGCGAGGCAAGGGACATCCGCATGAGACTGACCGACATATCGCTGGACTGGCTGCTGCCCGGCAGCCTGCTGATCCTGGGCGTACTTGCGGCAGTTGCGGTACTGGCCCGTGGCAAGCGCGAGAGCGAGAAGGCCGCGGCCGACGACAGCTGGGAGCGCAGCGAGGAACGGCGGCGGCGCAAGGAAGCCGTCTACGGGACCGCTTCGTACGTTCTGCTCTTCTGCTGCGCGGCGGTCGCCGCCGCACTCTCCTTCCACGGGCTGGTCGGCTTCGGCCGGCAGAACCTCAACCTCTCCGGAGGCTGGGAGTACCTGGTCCCCTTCGGGCTCGACGGCGCCGCGATGTTCTGCTCGGTGCTCGCCGTGCGCGAGGCCAGCCACGGTGACGCGGCCCTCGGCTCACGCATGCTCGTCTGGCTGTTCGCGGGTGCGGCCGCGTGGTTCAACTGGGTGCACGCCCCCCGGGGTCTGGGCCACGACGGGGCCCCGCAGTTCTTCGCGGGGATGTCGCTCTCGGCGGCCGTGCTCTTCGACCGCGCCCTCAAGCAGACCCGCCGGGCGGCGCTGCGCGAACAGGGCCTGATCCCGCGGCCGTTGCCCCAGATCCGGATGGTCCGCTGGCTGCGGGCCCCCCGGGAGACCTTCGGCGCCTGGTCGCTCATGCTGCTGGAGGGGGTACGCACCCTCGACGAGGCCGTGGACGAGGTGCGCGAGGACAAGAAGGAGCGGGAGCAGGACCGGCACCGCAGGCGCGATCAGAACCGGCTGGACCGGGCGCGCATCAAGGCGCTGGGCCGCCAGAACCGGGCGTTCGGGCGTTCACGCGGCCGTCAGGTCGAGCTCCCGGAACTGACGCAGGGAGCGGGCTCCGCGCCGGTCGGCGCGGAGCCGGCCATACCGGAAGGACAGCTGCCCTTGCGACGCCGGCCCTCCCTGCAGGCCGTCAACCCCACCGAATCCCTTGACGTGACCGGCCCCCGGACGGTGGACCTCACCGCCGAGGACGACACCCAGACCATTCCCCGGTTGGACTCGCTGGAGCGCAAACTGAAGGACCTGGAGCAGCAGTTCGGCTGACCGACCGGGTCCGTGGGACACGGGGAACCCCGTGGGGCCCGCCTGTTCAGGCGGGCCCTGCGTCACGTCGTGCGTCGAGCTCGAACCACACCACCTTGCCGCTGCCCAGGGCGAGCGCGTCCACGCCCCAGTCGTCGGCGAGCGCCTGTACCAGCACGAGTCCCCGGCCATGCGTACCGTCGTCGGCGGTCGGTACGTACGGCCGGGGACGGCGTGCGGCGTAGTCCCGGACCTCCACCCGTAAGCGGGCGGCGGCGAGACTGGCGTGCACCTCGGCCCCCCGGTCGGTGTGGACGAGCGCGTTGGTGACGAGCTCGGTGATCAGGAGCTCGGCCACCTCCGCGGCGTCGGTATGGCACCGGTGGCGCATCAACTCCCTGAGCGCCTTGCGGACTTCGCCCACGGCCTTCAGGTCGGCCCGGCGCAGGCTCCGGGTGATCCGGAGCGTGTCCACCGCTTCCGCGTCCTCGCCCGTGGACGGCTCACGTGGAACCGGCCTCCCTCTCCCCCACAGCTTCCCGTTCTTCGCCCCCACCCGCACGGCGATGTCCCTCCCGTGTCCTTGCTCTCGAACAGGTCTACGGGATGCATGCCCTCCGGGCGGTTCCGCACTCCTGCGGGGTTGCGGGCCGGCGCGCCACGGAGGCCGGATCGAGCCATTCGTATACGGGGCCGCCCCTGTGCCCCGCCCGGTCCTGTCGGCGGGCCGTGCAAAACCGGTCACCGTCACGGCACCGGCCTTCGGAGGAACCGACAAGGCGCCGGGGGCCGTCTCCCCGCCCGCCGGAGCGGTCGCCCGATGCCGCGAAGCGTTCTCCACAACCCCTGTGAGCTGCTGGAGCGTCGGCGCGCGTACCCCGAACCCACGGCACCACGCGCACGGTGACGGCGCATCCCAGGTCCTGGTCCGCCGCCCCGTGGACAAGCGGCCGGAAACCGACCGCCTCCACTCGGCCATGGTGAGGCATGAGTTGTCGAAGAGGACCACTTTGACGGGCAGGCCGTACTGCACCAGGGTGAGGGAATCTCCCCTCGCCACCGAGAGGCCGCCGTCGCCCGGCGTCGTCGGCACTTGACGGTCACGGCCGGTGAAGCGGGCGCCGTCGGCCGGCGGAGCCCGGAGCGGCCGGGGGCGCTCTTCACCGTTCGGGAAAGATAGCGCGCGACCCCCGCATTGCACATGCCGGTGCCGGCGGTGAAAACGGCGTCCTCGCCGGGCAGGGAGGCGTCGTACGGGAAGTCCGTGCCGGGCAGGTCGTCGTACCGCTCCCACCTGCGCACATGCATGCGAGCACGGCCCTCGGGCCAGCTCCGGATGCCACCCGAATGGAGTAATCCAGCGCGCCACCCACATGGGTGAAGATCAAGCTGAGTAGTGCCCCATCCGAGTTGATCGTGAAAGGGAAAGCACATGCGCATGCGACGAATTCTCGCCGCCGTCATCGCCACGGCAGCCCTCGCCGGACTCGGCCTCACCGGTGCGGCCGCCGCCGTGGCCGCCCCCAACACCGCCGTCACCGAGAGCCTCACCCCTGGTGAGTGCACGGACGCCGGCGGAAAGGTCGTGGGAATGTACTGCCAGGGCGGCACGAAGGACGGGCAGATGGTCGACTGAACGCCATCGCGCCACACCCGACGGGGTGCCCCGCGGCCACGCGCCGCGGGGCGCTCCCGCGCGGGCACGCCGCACCGTCACGGTGGCACCGGGACACGTACGTCTCCGAGGTGGCACCGGGACACGTACGTCTCCCATCCGACCACGGCCGCGCCGGTCACGCCTCCCAGACCGCGGCGGCGGTGCGGTCATCGGCGTACCCCTTGAGGCGGAGCTGGGTGTCCGCGAGGAAGGCCGCGAGGCCCGGCGGCTCCTGACCGGCCCAGCGGGCGGCGAGCTCCGCCGGCAGGGCGGCCTCCTCCCGCATCGGATCCGCCAGGCCTCCGGAGCACAGGAGCAGGGTGTCCCCCGGCCGGGCCACGGCCGCACGGAAGCGGAACCCGCCCTCCGCCTCCTCGGCCGGGCCGGCGGGTTCCAGGTCCTGCCACTGCCCCGAGCGGAGGCGGAACAGCCCGCCCGCACCGGCGCCGAAGCACACCCGGGTCCGGCACTGCGGGTCCACGGGGAGCAGCAGCCCGCGCAGCCCGGCGGTGTACGCGGGCTCGTCGAGCCCCCGTTCGGCGGCGCGGGCCCGCAGTCGCCCGTAGCCCCGGTCGGTGAGTCGCTGCAGGCCCGAGCGCAGGGCGTCGCGGCGTCCGGCGCGGATGTCCTCGGCCAGCCGCTCCTGGCTGCGCCCGACGGCGGCCGCGACGGTGCGGCACAGTTCGGCGGCGGCCTCGGCGGCCCCGGGGGCGGCCCGGTCGCCGCCCGCGAGGGCCACCAGGACCAGCGCGTCGTCGCCGCTGCCGAAGCGGGCGGTGAGCAGGAAGTCGCGGCGGGCCTCGCCGCGGTAGCGGGCGGAGTCCCCGCGCAGCGAGGCGGCGCGCAGGGTGTAGGTGCCGTAGCGGGCCCCTTCCAGGACCGTGTCCGGGGTCAGCCCGTCGACCGCGGCCGGGTCGGCGGGTGGGAGGGCGCCCGGTTCGGCGGCGTAGGTGGGGGCGCGATCTCCCAGGTGGGAGACCTCGGGCCGGGTGGTCTCCGGTCCGGCCGCCACGGGCCCGGGGCCCCGCTCGGGCGCGGGCGCGGGTTCCGGCGCGGTTTCGGGGGCGGCTCCGGCCGGAGGCGTCGGCTGCGGCTGTCGGGCGGGGTCGGACCAGGCCTCCGGGCCCGGCGTCTGCGGGTGCCGCACCGGCAGCTCGGGCCCGCGCACCGGTGGTACGTCCACGCCCCCGAGCGCGTACCCGGTGGCGTCCCCCGCCCGGGGATCCCGCGGCGGGGGGAGGGTGGGCAGGGTAGGGGTCGGCACCGGCTCCCCCTGCCGGGGGCCGGGGAGCAGTGGCTCCGGTGCGCGCGGGGGCTCCGGCGGGCCCGGATCCGGTGCGAGACCCGGGGCCGGTGCCGATGCCGGGCTCGTGGCCGGTGCCGATGGCGGGCCCGTGGCCGGTGCCGGACCCTCAACGCCCTTGGCCGGGCCCGGGGTCGGGACGCCGGGGGCCGGTGCCGGGACGCCCGGGGCCGGGTCCGCCGTCACGCCCGCCGCCGAGCGGAACCGGTTGTCCAGGGTGTCCCCCGGGTCGGGTTCGGCTCCCGCGTCGGGGCCCTCGTAGAGCTTCTGCCACCAGTCGTCCGCGCCCTGCTGACTCATGGCTTCATTCTCGGCCCCCCATGGGGACGGAAAACGCCGAATGCGCGAAAAGGGCTCACCGGACCGCCGTCCGGTGAGCCCCTCCCGTTCAGGCCGTACGCATCAGCGCATGTCGTATGCCCGTACGACGGTCTGGGTGACCGTGGCGCCCTTCGCGTCGGTCAGTTCGGCCTTCAGCGACACGGCCTTGCCGGAGGCCCCGGCGTGGTCGACGACCGCGCTCCACCGGCCGCCCCGCTCGGTCACCTTCGCCTGCGTCCAGTTCTCGCCGTCGTAGGAGTACGACAGCTGCGCCGACTTCAGTGCCCCGGGCGTGTACCCGGCGTGCCCGGTGACGGCCAGCGCGATGCTCTGGCCGTCCGCAGCCGCGATCGTCTTCATCCCGTCGAGTGGGGCCGTGTACCGCGGGAAGAGGATCGCCAGCCCCTGCGAGTACGCCGACGCGTCGAGCTCGGAGGAGAAGCCCCAGGTGGTCCGTACGGCGGTGGAACGCTGCCAGACCCGGGCGGGCGAGCCGATCTTCTCGATGGACTGGGTGAGTTCGTAACGGCCCTTCTCGGCGGGCACCTCGAAGACCCCGAACGGGTACCCGCTCTCCCCGAGGACCTCGCCGTCCCGCCGGAGCACGAGCGAGCCGACGTCGCCGAAGGAGCCCGGCTGCGCCGCGTGGCGGCTGTCGCCCCACATGGCGGGGGCGAATCCGATCAGGCCGCCCTGCCGTTCGGCGGCCAGGGTCTCCCTGCCCGTGAGGTCGCGCGGTGCGACCGGGCCGATGACGCCGTCGTACCAAGTGGCGCCGTCGCGCTGCCCCTTGGCGTAGGTGCGCTGCTCACCGACCATGAACTCGCCCCAGGGGAAGCTGGAGGAGAGCAGCTGGTCCCAGGCGGTGTCCCCGGCGGAGTGGTACTCGGTGCGCGTGCCCGGAGCCGCGACGGTCTCGATCCCGCCGAAGTACACGGCGGATCCGATCGGCCGGTAGGCCCCGGCTATGTCAATGAAGTCGGCCGCCACTCCCATGGAGTTGTAGGTGGACACGGTCTGTCCGAGGTCGCGGTCCCGCACCCGGTGGGTGCGGCCGCCGCTCTTGACCTCACCGGTCGCGGGGAGGGCGAGGGAGTAGACGTACGGGCTCTGCGACTCGGCCTTCCAGGACAGCGTGACCTTGCCGGTCGCGAGCCTGGCCAGCAGCGCCCGCGCCTCGGCGGCCTCGATGGTCAGCGCGGGCAGCGCGCCGCCCGTGTACCCGGTGAAACCCGTCCAGCGGCCGGGGGCGTCGCGGTGGGCGAGGACGGCCGTGGCTCCGGCGGCCCGCGCGTTCTGCGCGACCTCGTACAGTGCGCCGTCTGCGGTCTTCACGAGGACGACCGCGCCCCTGGCACCCGCCGCGGCGAGTTCCCCGGGGCTTCCCGAGCCGGCGTCGACGAGGGGCGCGCTGCCCGTTCCGTCCAGGTTGTCGCTGCCGGTGGACGCGGTGATCGGGTGCAGGACCGGACCGCCGACGGCCTTCAGCTCCGAGACGAGCGGCGCGGCCGCCCGCCAGTAGGACGCGAACTCGAAGTCGCCGTCCTTCGCGCGGCCTTCGACGGAGGCGTAGAAGCCGCGGATGGTCCGGCCGCCCGTGGCGGTGCCCGCGTGCAGCCAGACGTCGTCCCAGCTGCGGGCGAATCCGAGGGTGGTGTTGCGGGCCTCGGCCGGCCGGTCGGTGGCGATGTCCAGGCGTCCGGCCCTACGGGCGTCCAGGACGACGGTGGTGTCCTTCTTCAGTTCGACCTGGGGGCGGCCGAGGTAGGTGAGGGAGTCGGTCAGCCCGGCGCCCTCGCCCCCGTCGGGGGTGGCCACGAAGGCGGAGAGGAAGTACGCGCCCGGACGCACCCGGTAGACCTGGTCCGTGGCGCCTTCGTTGAACCGGCGCTCGCCGGTGGCGTCGTCGGTGCCGATCACGTCCAGCGAGGAGGGACCGGAGGCCGGCTCGCCCGCACGGTCGACGAGCTTGACGCGCAGGGTCACCGTCTCCGGCTCGACGTAGAGCGAGAACGGGGTGGAGACGTGCACGCCGTCGGCGGTGGCGACGACGCGGCCGGTGACGTCCCCGTACTGGGAGCGTTCCAGTTCCGCCGCCGGATCGAGGGCGAGCGGCACCCTGGTGGTGGCGCCGGCCGGGACGGTCACCGTACGCCGCTCCAGGCGGGCCACCCGGCTGCGGACGGGCGAGCCGTCGTTGCCGGTGACCTTCTCCACGGCCAGGCTCAGGGTGACGGGGCTCTTGCCGAGGTTGGTGTACGGGACCTCGACGGCGGTGCGGTCGCTCCGGTCCTGCGGCCAGCTGTAGGTGCCGCCCTGGACGGCGGGCGCACCGGTGACGGTGGTGTCGATCGCCGCTTTCACGTCCAGGCGGCCGCCGCCGGTCTCCCGTACGTCCCCTGGGACGGCGGTGGCGGCCGAGCCGACGAGGGCGGCCTTGATCTGCTGCCCGGTCCAGTCGGGGTGGCGCTGCTTGACGATGGCGGCGGCGCCCGCGACGTGCGGGGTGGCCATCGAGGTGCCGGACATGGACTGGTAGGCGTACACGCCCCGGCCGCCCGCGGCGGCTGCGGAGATCCCGACGCCGGGGGCGGCGATCTCGGGCTTGAGGGTGTGCTGGAGTCCGGCCGGTCCGCGGCTGGAGAAGGCGGCGGTGGTGTCGTCACGGTCGACGGCGCCGACGGTCAGGACGGAGGCGGCGCAACCGGGCGAGGAGACCGTGTTGTTGCCGGGGCCGGAGTTGCCCGCGGCGACGACGAAGAGCGGGCCCTGCCGGGAGAGCCGTTCGGCGGCGGCGGCGAGCGGATCGTCGCAGGCGGTCCGCGAGGGGTCGCCGAGACTCATGGAGACCACGTCGGCCCTGGACTCGACGGCCCATTCCATGCCCGCGATGATCCATGAATCGAGGCCGTAGCCGCCGTCGTTCAGGACCTTGCCGCTGAGCAGTCCGGCGGCGGGGGCAACGCCCTTCCTGGCGCCGCCGCTCTCGGCGCCGGAACCTCCGACGGTGGAGATGGTGTGGGTGCCGTGGCCCTGCCGGTCGGCGTCGGTGTCGGAGTCGGTGAAGTTCTCCGAGGCAAGGACCCGGCCCCGGAGGTCGGGGTGGTCCAGGTCCGTTCCGGTGTCCAGGACGGCGACCTTGGTGCCCTTGCCGTCGTATCCGGCGGCCCAGGCGGCGGTGGCGGCCACCTGCTTCGTCGAACGCTCCAGGTTCGCCTGGACCTTGCCGTCCAGCCACAGCTTCTTCAGCCCGCCCGCCACGGAGCGGGCGCGGGGATCCGTACCGGTGACGTCCGACCAGAAGGCGGCGGCCTGCTCCTTGTCGGCGGCGAGGGCGACGGCGCCGATGGAGCCGAGGACGCGGGAGCGGTCGGCGCCGCGGGGCGTGGGCGGGGCGCTGCGCGCCACGTTCACGGATCCGTCGTAAACCGCGATGAGCGGCAGCTTCCGAGTGTGCGCGTCGTCGTAGCCCTGCCGGACGAGGCCGGTGACGTTGAAGAGTTCGGGGTCGGCCTTGCCTTCGGCGAGGGCCTTGACCGCGCCCTCGGGGTACACGTACAGGTCCTTGCCCGACTGCCGGGTCTGTACGAGCGGCTGCGAGCCGTCCGCGCGCGGCATCGCGGTGGCGGCGGTGCGGCCGGCCGTGTCGGTGGACACCAGGATCCGGTCGCCGGTGACCAGGGTCACCGTGACGGGGGCCGTGGGCTGCTCTCCGGCCGCCTGGCCGCCGACGAGCGGTCTCTTCCCCGCTCCGGGCGCTCCGTCGGACGGCTGTGCCGCCGTCGGGCCGATGGCGGTGGCGGCCAGGACGGCCGCGGCGGCCGCTCCGAGTGCCGTACGCGATATCGGACGCATCGCTCTCCCCAGGTGAATTCCGGCCAACTGCCGCGTTGCACGGCGAAAGCGCCGCGTAAATGGCTTCTGACCGGCGGATGTTGGTGCTGCGGTGGCGTCACCTTGGCAGAGTGGCACCGGGTGCGGCGATGATGTCCGCGGCGGGTTCGCGCCGTGGCCGCTTCCCGCCAGGCGCGTGTCGAGAGGTGGGTGGACGGGTTGCTGGGTGCCATAGGCCTGGACGAGGGCCAGGAGTCGGCGTACCGCGCACTGGTCGCGCTGGGGGCCGCGGAGGTACCCGACCTCGCGCACCGGCTCACGCTGCCGGTGCCGCACACCGAACGGGCGCTGCGCCACCTGGAGCGGCACGGGCTGGCGGCTCAGTCGTCGGCGCGGCCCGGACGCTGGGTGGCGGCCCCGCCGGGGGTGGCCCTCGGCGCGCTGCTGACCCAGCAGCGGCACGAGCTGGAGCAGGCCGAGCTGGCGGCGGCGCTGCTGGCCGAGGAGTACCGGGCGGAGGCGACCGAGCCCGCGGTGCACGACCTGGTGGAGGTGGTGCAGGGCGCGAGCGCGGTGGCGCACCGCTTCCACCAGATCCAGCTGGGCGCGGAGAAGGAGGTCTGCGCGCTGGTCACCGGCCGGCCGCAGGTGGTGACGGGGACGGACAACGAGGCGGAGGACCGGGCCTCCGTACGCGGGGTCGACTACCGGGTGGTCATCGAGCGGGAGGTGCTGACCCTGCCGAGCGGGATCCGGGAGGCGTCGACGGCGCTGGCGCGCGGCGAGCGGATCCGGGTGACGGCGCAGGTCCCGACGAAGCTGGTGATCGCGGACCGGACGCTGGCCATGGTCCCGCTGACGGCCCGGGGGGCCGAGCCGGCGGCGCTGGTGGTGCACGCGTCGGGGCTGCTGGAGTCCCTGACCGGCCTGTTCGAGGCGGTGTGGCGGGAGTCGCTGCCGCTGCGGCTGGGGGCGGCCGGTTCGGCGGAGGAGGCCGGCGGCGGCCCCGACGCCACGGACCTGGAGATCCTGTCGCTGCTGCTGGCGGGCATGACCGACGCGAGCGTGGCCAAGCACCTGGAGCTGGGGCTGCGGACGGTGCAGCGGCGGGTCAAGGGGCTGATGGAGCTGTCCGGGGTGACGACACGGCTGCAGCTGGGCTGGCACGCGTACGAGCGGGGCTGGGTGGCCCGATAGCCGCTGGTCGGTCAGGCTGAGCGCATGGATCTGCCTCAGCTGCTGCTGGTGGGGCTGGTGCTGCTGCTCGGGGTGGTCGGTGTGCTGATCCCGGGTGTGCCGGGCACCTGGCTGGTGTGGGCGGGGCTGCTGTGGTGGGCGCTGCACGTGCGCTCGGCGTCGGCCTGGTCCCTGCTGGTCGCGGCGACGGCCCTGCTGCTGGTGGTGCAGGTGGTGAAGTGGCTGCTGCCGCCCCGGCATGTGCGGGGGCTGGGCATCACGACGCGGATGGTGGTGCTCGCGGGGGCCGGAGCGGTCCTGGGCTTCGTCCTGATCCCGGTGGTGGGGGCCGTACCGGGTTTCGTCGGCGGCATCTACCTGTGCGAGCGGCTCCGCCTGGGCACCCACGGCGAGGCTCTGGCGTCGGTACGGGCGGTGATGCGGGCGGTGGGGACGAGCGTGCTGGTGGAGCTGTTCGCCTGCCTGATGGTGGTGGGGGCGTGGCTGGGAATGGTGCTGGCGCAGTAGGCGCCCGCGGGACGGGCACGAGGTCCCGGGTGCGGCCCGCGCGGTCGGGGGATACGCTCTCAGCCCCTGACCGACCCGACCGGTCGTGGAGCCGCCATGGGTACGTCCGTTCCGGAGGAGCCGGCCTCCCCCGCCCCGCAGCCGCCGGACGCCGGTGAGCCGGCCTGCCTCCTGCACCTCGTCTGCGACGCGTGCGGTCGCCTGGCCACCGACGGGCCCGGCGAGTGCTGCACCGGCTGCGGGAGCCCGCGCGACTAGGCCGCCTCTTTCGGATCTTGCCGGGCCCGCGACGCCCGGCACCGCACCTGGCCGCGTTGTCGGGGCGCCCGAGTACGTCCAGTACACGGCGCGCTCCTCCGCCTTGCCATGCACGGCACCGGACGCCGCGGGCTCGGCCGACAAGATCCGAAAGAGACGGCCCAGGCCGTCCCTCGACCGTCCCTTCCGGATCCTGCCGGGCCCGCGGGGCCCGGGGGAAGGTCGGGCACGGCCGGGGCCGTGCCCGCTGACGGCGTGTGCGGCGGGTCAGCCCGCCGCGTCCCAGGCGGCCGTCGGACCGTCCAGCCAGGCAGGTGGCAGCTCGGCGGAGTCCCACTCCTCGCGCAGCGCTGCCGCCGACGTGGCGAGCCGCTCCAGCACGGCGACGCTGGTCGCGGAGTGCAGCAGGGAGTAGCGGCCGTGGATGGCGGTGGCGCTGCCGGGCCCGTACTGCGCGTACAGCCGCTCCAGGCGGGCCCGGTGCTCCGTGGCGAAACCCGCCAGCCGCGCGGCGTACCCGGCCCGCTGCCAGGGGGTCATCGTGCCGAGGACGGCGCTGAGCACCTCCTCGGTGACCTCGGGGTCGAGGTCGGAGGCGTCGGTGAAAGCGAGGTAGAGGGGGGTGACGGCGACCTTGGCCCGCTCCACCTCCATCCGCCGGACCGGCGGACGGGGGTCCGCGGCGGCGGTCGTTCCGCCCGGGTCCACGGTGTGCCGCAGCGCCCGTGCGGCGATGCCGCCGAGCTCGTCGGTGACGGCCTTGGCACCGTCCAGCCAGCCCGACTCGTACGGTTCGCCCTTGTCCCCCGGTACGGACTCCCCGAGCGTGCCGAGCTCCTCGCACGCTTCGGCGAGGGCGCCCGCCTCGACCAGGGCGATCAGGCCCTCCGCATCGTCGGCGCGGACCCCCGCCCGCCCGAGCAGCTGGAGCAGCGTCCTCTTCGCGTTCAGGATGCTGACCGAGTCCAGCTCCTGTCGATGCTCCTCGGCGGCGTGCATCGGATCCTCCTCATCCCATGGACAGTGCGGTGCGCTTGCGCAGAGCGCACCGCACGACGGTTCAACGCAGGACGGGCCCGCTGTGATCCCTGCGGATGCCCTGCTGCCTGACGACAGCATCCGTTCAGCGGAACGCATGCCCCGGCCTGGCCACACGGGACGGACGATAGCCGCCGAAGGCCCCGTACCGGACCCCCGGGCCCGGCGCCACAGCCGGACACGTCCTAGGTCCGCGGCCCGATGCGGGGCCCGGCAGCGGCTGCGAGGCTGGACGGCATGACGGACTTCAAGGGGTTCAGCGCGGCTGAACTGGCGTATCTGCGTTCCCAGCACCTGGGCCGCCTGGCCACGGTGGACGCCTCCGGGCAGCCGCAGGCGAACCCGGTGGGCTTCTTCCCGCAGGAGGACGGAACGATCCTGGTGGGCGGAATGGCGATGGGCACCACGAAGAAGTGGCGCAACCTGCACGGAAACCCCCGGCTCTCCCTGGTCGTGGACGACCTGGTGAGCACCCGCCCCTGGCGGGTGCGCGGCATCGAGATCCGGGGCCGCGCCACGCTGGAGACGGGCCCGCACGAGCTGGGCCCCCACTTCAGCCCGGAGGTGATCCGGATCCACCCGGAACGTGTCCACACGTGGGGGCTCTGACCGCCCCGGGAGCGTGTGTCTGTGGTGCGCGGGTGGCCGTGTGTCCCCCGTACGGGCCCGTTGCTGACGCTCTGCTTAGGGGCGAGGGGGCGACAGTGGGGGTTCGGGGCTCGTGACGCCGTGAAGGGGGAGTAGTACCGGTGCCGATCCGGACCAGGGGCCGCGTCGTCGCGGATGCCGCGGGACGTTCCGATTCCGCGGCCGCGCAGGCCGGGGCGCCGCGGCGGCGATCCGTGACCCGCCTGCGTCTCAGCTGCCTCTACGGCGGGGTGTTCATGGTGACCGGGACGGCTCTGCTGGCCACGGTCCACCTGCTCGCGGTGCAGGCCGTCGGCAGGGGCAACGATCCGGTCCTCGAACTGCGCTCGGAGTCCGCGATCGTCCTCGCGCCCGCCGGCTGCACCGAGTCGCCGGGCAGCGGGACGACGCAGGACAGGTCGCCGACGCCGGACAACGGGCCGACGCCGGACAGAGGCCCGGCGCCGGCGACCTGTCCGGCCCCCTCGCGGCAGCAGCCCCAGGACTCGCTGGTGGCGTCCACCGCGCTCGTCCTGGCCGCTCTCGTCCCGCTGTCGGCAGCCGTGGGGTACGTGACGGCCGGGTACGCCCTGTCGCCGCTCCGGCGGATCACCCACGGCGCACGATGAGGGCCGTCCCGGGAGCGGCGGGGCGGGTCCGGGGGCCCGGCTGCCGGCGGCTCGCCCCGGCCGCGCCTCAGATCCGGCCGCCCCGCTTCGCGGCGTAATTGCTCCGGCCCTCCGCCGACTTCAGGCGCCAGTCGCGGCGGATCTCCGACCGCAGCCGGGCGTCCGTCTTGGCGACGATCCGCTGGTTCTCCCTCAGGAGCTTGCGGTAGCTCTCCAGACGGCGGTCCGTCAGCTCACCGGAGTCCAGTGCGGCCAGCACCGCGCACCCCGGCTCCGCCACGTGCGCGCAGTCGTGGAAGCGGCACTGCTCCGCGTACTCCTCGATCTCCGAGAAGACCTGGCCGACACCGGTCTCGGCGTCCCAGAGCCCGACCCCGCGCAGTCCGGGGGTGTCGATCAGGACGCCACCGCCCGGCAGGGCGAGCAGGTTGCGCGTGGTGGTGGTGTGCCGGCCCTTGCCGTCTACCTCCCGGGCCGCCTGCACCTCCATGACCTCGGCGCCGAGCAGCGCGTTGGCCAGGGTGGACTTGCCGGCACCCGAGATGCCGAGCAGCACGCTGGTGCCGTCGCCGACGATCGCGGCGAGCACGTCCGTGCCCTCCCCCGTGAGGGAGGAGACGGTCAGCACCTGGACGCCCGGCGCGGTGGCCTCCACGTCCTGGACGAGGTGCCCGAGCGTCGCCGCGTCCGGGACCAGGTCCGCCTTGGTGAGGACGACCAGCGGCTGCGCCCCCGACTCCCAGGCCAGGGCCAGGAAGCGCTCGATGCGCCCGAGGTCCAGCTCGACGGCGAGGGAGACCGCGATGATGGCGTGGTCGACGTTGGCGGCGAGGATCTGCCCCTCGGACCGCTGGGAGGAGGTGGACCGTACGAAGGCGGTCCGGCGCGGCAGGTACGCCTTCACGTAGCGGGGAGTGCCGGCCGCCTCGACGGCGGCCCAGTCCCCTGTGCAGATGACCCGGAGCGGGTCGTGCGGGGTGACGAAGGCGGTGTCGGCACGGACGATGCCGTCCGCGGTCAGGACATCGCACTGGCCCCGGTCGACGCGTACGACGCGACCGGGCAGGAGGCCCTGTTCGGCGTACGGGGCGAACTCGGCCTCCCAGCCCTCGTCCCACCCGTAGGAGGCGAGGATCGGGGCAGCGGTGGTGGAGGACAGGTTGAGCGAAGCGTGGAACAAGGGAAACCCTTCGAAGGGCGGCCCCGGCGAGCGTGGAAGACGTGTGGGTGTCAGCCGGAGGCCACAGGGGTGGAATCGATGATGAACTCCTGAATGCGGGCAGCGCCCGTCACCGTGACAGTCATCAATGTCCTCACCTCCTGCTTCTTCTCTACGTACCAACACCGTTCACCCGGGAACGACACACGGCCGCGCCCGGAACAAGGGAAACCATAGCCCTGCCCCTGGGACGGCGCCAGCGATTAAACGCGCCGCCCCGGCTGCGGGAACACGGGGAGCCGCGCGGCGGGGCTACGAGTCGCCCGGGGCCGACCAGGGTCCGTCCGGGTACGCCGCCCGGGCGCGCCCGACGCCCGCCTCGATGTCCAGGCTGCGGGGCGACGTGGCGTCGCGCAGGGCGTCCGGCACCTCGCAGCGGCCGGCTCCGGCCTGGCAGCGGACCTGGAAGCGGGTGGCCTCGGGCACGGTGAGGGCCAGGCGGCCGGAGCCGACGCGGGCCGTCACCTCCTCGGGCGGGGTGAGGAAGGTGGCGACGGCCCGGCCCGAGCCGACCCGGATCTCGGCCCGGGCCGAGGCGAGTCCGGTGGCGTGCAGGTAGCCCGAGCCGACCTTGGCGCGCAGGGTGCCGCGCAGCCCGACGATCTCGATCCGGCCGGAGTCGGCCTCCGTGTCGACGGTGCCGCCGAGTCCGCTGAGCGCGATCCGGCCGGAACGGGTCGTCACCTTGACCGGAACGTCCACGGGTACGGTCACCGCCAGCCGGACCGAGCAGCCGGATCCGACGGCCCGCCAGAAGCCCTCGCCGGGGCAGTGCGGGGTCAGCCGCAGGGTGTCGCCGAGCCGGCTCTGTTCGATGGTGGGAGCCTTGAAGGACCCGTCGGCCGTGGCCCGGTAGCCGACCTCGTGGTCCGCCCGGGGGGTGACGGTGACGTCCGCGTCGCCGCCCACGATCTCCAGCGCGGTCACCGGGCGGCCGTCGCTGCCGCCGCTCAGGGTCCCGCTCCGGGCGCTGCCGTTCCCCCAGGACCACACCAGCCAGGTGGCCGGCACCACCACGAGGACGGCGCTGAGCAGGGTGGCGGTGATCCAGGCCTGGCGGTGTCCGCGGCGGGGCCCGTCGGCCGGGGTCACGGCGTGCCGTCCAGGAAGCGCAGGACCGCGAGGACGCGGCGGTGGTCCCCGTCGGCCTGCGGCAGGTCGAGCTTGGCGAAGATGCTGTTGATGTGTTTGGCCACCGCGCTCTCGCTCACGACGAGTTCGGCGGCGATCCCGGCGTTGGAGCGGCCCTCGGCCATCAGGGCCAGCACCTCCCGCTCGCGCGGGGTGAGCCGGGCCAAGGGGTCGGGGCCGCCGCCGCGGCGCAGCAGGAGCTGGGCGACGACCTGCGGGTCGAGCGCGGTGCCGCCCGAGGCGACGCGGCGCAGGGCGTCGATGAACTCCTCCACATCGGCGACCCGTTGCTTGAGCAGGTATCCGACGCCGGCGCGGGTCTGGGTGGCGAGCAGATCGGCGGCGTAGCGTTCCTCCACGTACTGCGAGAGCAGCAGCACGGCCGTGCCGGGGCTCTCCTGGCGGATCATCAGGGCGGCCCGGACGCCCTCGTCGGTGAATCCGGGCGGCATCCGCACGTCCACCAGGGCCAGTTCGGGGCGGTGTGCCTCGACGGCGGCGAGCAGCCCTTCGGCGTCGCTGGTCTCGGCGACCACCTCGAATCCGGCCATTTCGAGTACTTTGACGAGTCCTATGCGCAGCAGGACGGAGTCCTCGGCGATCACAGCCCGCACGGCAGCTCCACGGTGATGACGGTCGGACCCCCGAGGGGGCTTTCGATCATGATGGTCCCGTCGACGGACCCCACGCGTTTGCGCAGCCCCACCAGGCCGGTACCGCGGGCGGGATCGGCGCCGCCCACCCCGTCGTCGGTGACGGTGATCCGCAGCAGCGCCTCGCCGTGGGCGGGCCCGCCGGCCGCCGGGACTCGTTCGGCGTGCACCCGGCAGTGTGCCGCCCGGGCGTGCTTGGCGACGTTGGCCAGGGTCTCGGAGACCACGAAGTAGGCGACGGCCTCGACGGTGGCCCCGGGCCGCTGCGCGATGTCCACGGTCAGTTCGACGGGGAACGGGGCCCGGGCCGCGATCCCGGAGAGCGCGGCGTCGAGCCCGCGGTCCTCCAGTACGGCCGGATGCAGGCCCCGTACCAGGTTGTTCAGTTCCTCGATGGCTTCCTTCGCCCCGCGGTGCGCCTCGTCGATGACGGCCTTGGCCTCGGCCGGCAGGTCGGTGAGGGTGGCGCGGGCGATGCCGAGGTTCATGGCGAGGGCGACCAGGCGCTGCTGGGCTCCGTCGTGCAGGTCCCGTTCGATCCGGCGGCGTTCGAGGTCGGCGGCGTCCAACACCCCGGCGCGGCTCTCCGCGAGGTCCTCGACCCGCCGCTCCAGTTCGCGGGCCCGGTTGGGGCCGAGGAGGGAGGCCGCGGCGACGGAGTCCAGCCGGGCGATGAGCGCGGCGAGCCAGGGCGCGAGGAGCAGCAGCAGGACGCCGCCGACGGTGACGGCGTCACAGTCCGTGCTCCAGGCGGGAGTTCGGGTGTCGGTGGGCAGGATCCAGATCCAGCCGTAGACGCATGTGGCGGCGGCCCCGAAGGCCCAGGCGAGCACCACCAGCGCGCCGGCGACGGCGGCGAGCGGGCTGACCAGCAGGTGGTAGCCGTACTGGCGCCAGGCCGCCTCGGAGCGCAGCCACCGCGCCGCCGCGAGCGGACTGAACCGGCCTCCCTCCCGTTCGGCCCGGGGCACGTCGAGGCCGAGCAGGGTCCGGAACCGGCTGCGTTGGAGCCGGGTCAGGAGCGGGCCGAGCAGCAGGACCAGGAGTGGCGGGAGCCTGCCGGGGCCGGGCGCCGTGACGGTGGCGGTGAGGCCGAGCAGCACGGGCAGGGCGGCCGGGATCGCGGCCGCGGTGAAGGTCGTGTTGCGCCAGGCCCATGCCGACCACGGCGCGTGCGCCGTGATCCAGGTGTACGCATGCCTCGGCGCTCCCCCGCGAATTGCCATGCCCGTACGGTAATCGCCCTGGTCAGGGACCTGCCATCACGCGGGCACCCGTACCGGGGTGTACCTGGTGCCACCCCCGATCCGGATCAAGGGGCTACTGATCCCGGGGGCCCGACCGACGAGGCTGGTGGGGTGCCCGGGGGACGGACCGCCGGGCCGGAAGGAGACCCTCGTCATGGCCTTCGTCGCCCCTCAGGCCCGTGCCTGGCGCATCGCACGCAGCGCCGGCACGTCCCGCACCGGCCGCACGCCCCGCGCTCCGCGGACGGCCACCGTACTGACCGGCGCCGGACTGGTGTCGCTGCCGTGGGTGGTGGTGCTGGCGAAGACGATGCCGCGGACCGCCGAGGTCTCCCACTGGTCCACGGCGTGGATCGGCCTCGACCTGATGCTGGCCGCCGGGCTGACCGGCACCGGGGCGCTGCTGCGCAGACACGATCCGCGGGCGTCCCCGGTCGCGGCGGCGACGGCCGCACTGCTGGTGATGGACGCCTGGTTCGACGTCACGACCTCGGCCGGGACCGGCGGTCAGGGGACGGCGCTCCTGCTGGCGGTGGGCGCGGAGCTGCCGTTGGCGGCCGCCTGCGCGGTGGTGGCGGCGCGCCGGCCGCGCTGATGCCGGCGTGGGACACGGCCCGGCCGGTGTCCGATGCGTTCAAGACGGGCGCCCGGAGCGCGCCTAGCCTGCCGGTATGACTCCTCGACTCGACCTGATCGGCATGGTGGTCTCCGACATGGCCGCCTCGCTCGCCTTCTACCGCCGTCTGGGCCTGGACGTCCCGGCCGGGGCGGACTCCGAGCCGCATGTGGAAGCCGTCCTGCCCGGCGGCCTGCGGATCGCGTGGGACACGGAGGACACCGTCCGCTCCTTCGACCCGTCGTGGACCCCGCCCACCGGCGACGGCCGCCGGGACCTCGCCTTCCGGTGCGACTCCCCCGCCGAGGTGGACGCGCTGTACGCGGAGCTGACCGCCGCCGGGCACACCGGGCACCTGAAGCCCTGGGACGCCTTCTGGGGGCAGCGCTACGCCGTCGTCCTGGACCCGGACGGCTGCGGGGTCTCGCTCTTCGCCCCGTCGGCCCCGGCGGCGTAGGCCCGCAGGGTCGTCCCGGCCAGCGTCCGCACCTCGCGGGAGAGATGCGCCTGGTCGGCGTACCCGGCGAGGCAGGCCACCTCGGCGAACGGCCGGCCCGCGCGGGCCAGCGCCAGGGCGCGGCGCAGCCGCAGGATGCGGCCGAGCGTGCGGGGGCCGTACCCGAAGGCGTCGAGCGAGCGCCGGTGCAGCTGCCGCTCCCCGATGCCGGCCGCGCGGGCGATCGCGGCCACCGCCTCCCCCGCCCGGAGGCGGGCCACGACCTCTGCGGCCAGCGGGTCGGGCGCCCCGGCCTCGGCGGCGCGGGTGCGGGCCAGTGCTTCGAGTCCCGCGCGCGCGTCCCCGTACGCCTCGACCAGCCCGGACGCCCGGCGCACCGTGCGGGCGGGCCACAGGTCGGCGAGCTCGACGCGCCGGTCCCGCAGGGCGTGCGCGGGTACGCCGATCAGCGCGGGCGCGGTGCCGGGCGCGAGCCGGATCCCGGCGAAGGCGCCGCCCGGGACCTCCCCGGCCGGATGCGGCCCGGTGTCGGGTCCGGCCACCAGCAGCCGCCCGTCGGCCCACAGCAGGTCCATGCAGCCGTCGGGCAGCACCACCTGGCCGCTCGCGGTGGCGCGCCACAGCACGGCTCCGGGGACGGCCGCGGACACCGCTTCCTCGTACACCACTCCAGGTTAGGGACCGGGCGTCTCTTTCGGATCAGGCCCGGCGCGCCTCGGTGGGGCGGGAGGGAGCCGGTGGAGGATCGGTGGGGTGGCGGATGCGGCCGATGCGGGCCACATCCGCCACCCCCGACGCATCTGCCACCCCCGACGCATCCGCGCCACCCCCGCCGCATCCGACGCATGCGCGGCATCCCCTTTCCCGCCCCGTGAAGAGGTCCGGACGTGAATCTGCCCGACGACGACCCGCCGCCGCGCCCCGACGGGACGGCCGGCGGCCGCTACGGCGAGGCGGTGTTCCGCCCCGAGCTGGCGGGCGAGGACGACCGCATCGACCTCGGCGCGCTCGCCTACGACGACTTCACCCTGGCCCGGCTGCGCGCGCTGGGCGCAGGTCCCGGCTGGCGCTGTCTGGACGTCGGCGCGGGAACGGGTACGGTCGCCCGGCTCCTCCTGGACCGGGCCGGCGTCTCGGAGGTGCTCGCCGTCGACCGGGACACGGCCTTCCTGCGCGCGCACCCGGCGCCCGGGCTCACCCCGCTGGAGGCGGACGTCACGGCCCTGGACTTCAGCCCGGGCCGCTTCCAGCTGGTGCACGCCCGGTTCGTGCTGATGCACCTGCGGAACTGGCCGCGGATGATCGGCAAGCTCGCCTCCCTGGTCGCCCCGGGCGGTGTCCTGGTCCTCGGCGACGCCGTCGACCTGACCACCCCCGCGAAGCCGGACACCACGTACGGCCGGGTGATGCGGGCGATGTGGCAGGGGCTCGGGGAGACCCTGGGCACCGACGTCTCCTGGGTGCCGGACTATCCCGGGCACCTGCGGGAGGCCGGTCTGCGGTCCGTGGGGGCCGAGATCCTGGTCCCCCCGCTGCTGCCCGGCAGCCCCATCAGCCGGTTCTGGGCCGGTACGTGGGAACGCGCGCGGGGGCCGATGACGGCAACCGGGCTGGTCGACGACGCGACGATCGACGCCGCGATCCGCTATCTCGACTCGCCGGACTGCGCCGCGCTCTCCCCCGGCCTGCTCACCGCCTGGGGGGTGAAGGGCCCGGCGTAGCGTTTCCCCGCCGCCGTCCGGCCCGTCAGTGCTTGCGCAGCCGGGAGTGGTAGTCCTCGGGCGGCAGGAACTTCGACCACCGCTCCGGGAACTCCGACGGCATCCCGTCGTCCTCGTCGTCCTCCGACTCGCCCTCCGCCATCGCCCGCCAGGCGGCGGCCCGCGCGATCAGCTGGGCGGCCTCCGCCTCCCGGGCCCGCTCGTTCGCCTCGCGCGCCGCCGCCGTGGCCACGGAAGGCCAGACCCGGTCGATCGCGGCGTTGACGGCGGCCCCGACCAGCACCGCGAAGGCCGAGATGCCGATCCACAGGAGCACGGCCACGGGGGCGGCCAGTGATCCGTAGATCGTCGGCCCCTCCACCGTGTTGGTGAGGTAGATCCGCAGCAGGAACGAGCCCAGCACCCACATGGCGAGGGCCACCAGCGCCCCGGGCACGTCCTCGATCCACGGCGAGCGCACGGGCACGGACACGTGGTAGAGCGTCGTGAGGAAGGCGATGGACAGCAGGGTCACGGTCGGCCAGTACAGGACGGCGATCACTTCGGTGCCCCAGGGCACCAGCCGGACGACCGCGTCGGGCCCGACCACCATCAGCGGCAGCACGATCGCGCCGATCAGCAGGGCGATGACGTAGAGCAGGAAGGCCAGCAGCCGGGTCTTGACGATGCCGCGCTGGCCGTCGAGCCCGTACATCACGGTGATGGTGTCGATGAAGACGTTGACGGCGCGCGATCCCGACCAGAGGGCGAAGGCGAAACCGAGCGAGATCAGGTCGGGGCGGCCACTGCGCGTGACGTCGTCCAGCAGGGGTCTGGCGATGTCGTTGACGCCCCGGTCGGACAGGACCGTGCCGACCGCCGCCAGGATGTTCTCCTCGATGCTTTCGACCGTGCGGGTGTCCGTCCAGCCGTCCACGTAGCCGAGCAGACCCAGCAGGCCCAGGAAGAGCGGGGGCAGCGACAGCAGCGTGAAGAACGCCGCCTCGGCCGCGAGCCCGAGGATCCGGTACTCGATGCACGAGTTGACGGTGTCTTTCAGCAGCAGCCAGCCCATCTTCCGCATCGAGACGTTGCGGTAGAGGGCGCGGGCCCGGTGGAGCCGTCCTGGGATCCGCTCGGGTGTTTCTTTTGCTGGCTGCACGTCCTTACGGTATCCGCATGGCAGCCACCACCCACACAGTCAGCAACCAGGCCCCGCCCCTGGTGGGGTACGACGTCTACGGCGGCGATCGGGCCCTCACCGAGGGCGTCGAGCGTCACCTCGCGTCCGCGGATCCCGAACTCCTCGGCGAGGTAAGGCAGGAGCTCACGGACCTCGGGCGGGCGGCCGGTTCCGCGCAGGCCCAGGAATGGGGTGCACAGTCGAACGAGAATCCGCCCAGGCTGCGGACGCACGACCGGTACGGGAACCGGATCGACGAGGTCGACTTCCACCCGGCCTGGCACCGGCTGCTCGGGCACGCCGTGACCTCCGGGCTCACCGACGCCTGGGGGCGCCCGGCCGGGCATCTGCGCCGGGCCGCCGGTTTCTTCGTCTGGTCGCAGGCCGAGGCGGGGCACGGTTGCCCGATCTCGATGACCCACGCCGCCGTGCCTGCGCTGCGCACCGATCCGGTGCTCGCCGCCGAATGGGAGCCGCGGCTGACCTCGCACGTGTACGAGCAGGGGCTGCGGCCGGCCGCCGAGAAGCGGGGTGTGCTCTTCGGCATGGGGATGACGGAGAAGCAGGGCGGCAGCGACGTACGGGCGAACACGACGGCCGCGGTGCCGCTGGACGCGTCCGGCGAGTACCTGCTGACCGGGCACAAGTGGTTCTGCTCGGCGCCGATGTGCGACGGCTTCCTGGTGCTGGCACAGGCTCCGGGCGGGCTGACGTGCTTCCTGGTGCCGCGGGTGCTGCCGGACGGGACGCGCAACGTGTTCGCGATCCAGCGGCTGAAGGACAAGCTGGGCAACAAGTCGAACGCGTCGAGCGAGGTGGAGTTCGACGGGACCTGGGCGCGGCGGGTCGGCGAGGAGGGCCGCGGGGTGCGGACCATCATCGAGATGGTCGCGGCGACCCGGCTGGACTGCGTCATCGGCTCGGCTTCGCTGATGCGGCAGGCCCTGACGCAGGCCGTGCACCACGCGGAGCACCGCTCTGCTTTCGGAGCACCGCTCATCGACCAGCCGCTGATGCGCAACGTGCTTGCCGACCTCGCCCTGGAGTCGGAGGCCGCCACTACCTTGACCCTGCGCCTCGCGGCCGCCAACGACGCCGGTACGGAGCAGGAGAAGGCCTTCCTGCGCCTCGCCGTGCCCGCCGCCAAGTACTGGGTGACCAAGCGCTGTACGCCGATGGTGGCGGAGGCCCTGGAATGTCTGGGGGGCAACGGCTACGTAGAGGAGTCGGGGCTGCCCAGACTGCTGCGGGAATCCCCGCTGAACTCCATCTGGGAGGGCTCGGGCAACGTGCAGGCTCTGGACGTACTGCGGGCCCTCCAGCGCGAGCCGCAGGCCCTGAACGCCTTCCTCCAGGAGGTCGGTCTGGCCCGGGGCGCGGACCACCGGCTGGATTCGGCCATCAAGGACCTGCTGACGGATCTCGCCGATCTGGAGGGGATCGAGGCACGGGCCCGCCGGGTCGTCGAGCGCATGGCGCTGGTGCTCCAGGGATCGCTGCTGGTCCGGTGGGCTCCGCCGGAGGTCGCGGACGCCTTCTGCGCCTCGCGGCTGGGCGGTGACTGGGGCACGGCCTTCGGCACGCTGCCGCACAGCCTGGACCTGCGGGCGGTGGTGGAACGGGCGCGGATCGCGGGCTAGGACAGAGCCCCCGTCGGGCTCCATGGCGGTCCCCAAACCGCTCCCTGCCGCGATCCGGGCCCATCACCGGGTACAGGGGTGGCGCCGCGCCGACTCGACACCACCCCTGATCCGAAGCCCCGAGGAGGAGCCGGCACGCCGCTCGGCGGCGTCCGGACAGTTTCGGTCGGCCGACCGGGACTTGGCGAGGGTTGCATACCGTTGCAACCTTTGAGTCGGCAGCCGTCCCCCGGGGTGCCCGGGGAAGCGGCGCGTGCGTGCCGCCCGGGCGGCTCGCGTCGTACGTCCTGTTCGTTCGGGGAGGTTCCGGTGGCCGACACCACAGGCAGCACGGTCGATGTGGCCCGCATCTCGGCCATGGACGCGCGGGCCGCGGCCCGGCTGCTCAAGGGCGTGCGGGCGGCGGCGCTGGCCGGGGACCGGCCGCCGGCCGCCCCCCGGCCGGAGATCGCGGAGTCCTGGCGCCGGATGCTGGCCGGCGGGGTGCACCCGGACCGGGACGCCCGCTCGCGGATGCTGTCGCCCGCCGAGACCGAGGAGCGGCGGCACGTGTCGCCGCTGCGGGAGGTCCTGCCGGTGCTGCGCGAGGGGCTGCTGCCCGCCCTGGACGAGGCCCTGCACATCATGGTCGTCGCCGACGCGGACGGACGGCTGCTGTGGCGGGAGGGGCACTCCTCGATCCTGCGCAAGGCGGACCGGCTCGGTTTCGCGGTCGGGGCCGACTGGGACGAGGCCGTGGTCGGCACGAACGGGGTGGGCACCGCCCTGGTGGCCCGGCGGCCGGTGCAGGTGTTCTCCGCCGAGCACTTCGTCTCCAGCCACCACGACTGGACCTGCGCCGGGGCGCCCGTACGGGACCCGCGCGACGGGCGGCTGCTGGGCGTCGTCGACGTCAGCGGCCCGCTGGCCACCATGCACCCGGCGACGCTGGCGTGGGTCAGCTCGGTGGCCCGGCTCGCGGAGCGGGAGCTGCGGCTGCGGCACCTGGAGTCGCTGGAGCGGCTGCGGATGGTGGCGGCCCCGCTGCTGGCCCGGCTGCCGGGGCGGGCGCTGGCCGTGGACCCGAACGGCTGGACGGCGGCAGTGACGGGCCTGGCCCCGGCGGAACGGATCCCGCTGCCGAAGGCCTTCGGGCCGGGCCGGGTGTGGGTGCCGCGGCTCGGGGAGTGCGTGGTGGAGCCGCTGCCCGGGGGCTGGCTGCTGCGGGTCGCCGAGGACCGGCCCGGCGCGCCGGCGACCCGGATCGTCCTGGACCTCAGCCGGACGGGACACGGGTCGGCGACGGTGTACGGGCCGTCCGGGAGCTGGTCGCAGGAGCTGAGCCCGCGCCACGCGGAGCTGCTGTTCCTGCTGGCGGAGAGCCCGCGGGGGCGCTCGGCGGCGGAGCTGGCCGGGGAGCTGTTCGGGGATCCGACGCGCACGGTGACGGTCCGCGCGGAGCTCTCCCGGGTACGCCGCCACCTCGGGGGTCTGCTGACCCACCGGCCGTACCGGTTCACGGAGGACGTGGAGGTGGAGGTGGTCCGCCCCGGGGACCCGGCCGCGCTGCTCCCGCACTCGACCGCGCCCGTGGTGGTCCGGGCCCGCCTGGGCCGGACGGGGTCCGGCATGGTTCCCTGAGCTGCATGAGCACCATCACTCTCACCACCTGGTCGCTGGAGATGACCTCTCCGGCGGACCTCGTCCCGGCGGCTCCGGCGGGTCCGGAGATATCCGTCGCACGGGCGGAGGTCCCCTCACCCGAGTTCAGCCGCTTCCTGTACGCCTCCGTGGGCGGCGACATCCACTGGACGGACCGGCTCTCCCTGACCCGCGCGCAGTGGGTGGAGCAGCTGGACCGGCCGGGAGTGGAGACCTGGGTCGCGTACGACCGGGGCACGCCGGCCGGGTACGTGGAGCTCGACCCGCAGGACGACGGCGTGGTGGAGATCATGTACTTCGGTCTCCTCCCCGACTTCCGCGGCCGCCGCATCGGCGGTCACCTGCTGTCGGTGGGCGTCGCCCGCGCGTGGTCCCTCGCGGAGCGCTGGCCGGAACGTGAGCCGACCCGGCGGGTGTGGGTGCACACCTGCAGCCAGGACGGCCCGACGGCGATGAGCAACTACGAGCGGCGCGGCTTCAAGGTCTTCAAGACGGAGACGGAGTCCAAGGTGGAGACCCCGACCCCCGGCCCCTGGCCCGGCGCGTAACCCCTCCGGGGCCGGCCGAGCCCGCCGGACGACCGGCCGAGCCCGCCGGACGACAGAGCCGAGCCCGCCGGGGCGGCGCCGCCGCCGGGGCGGCGCCCCCGCACCCCCGCTCTCGAACGCCGGAGGGGCCTGATTCCAGCCCCTCCGGGCCCGCGGAGCCGGCCTCATGAGGTGACCCCCGTCACTTCATCCCGCCATTCGAGACGAGTTCGTCCGAATCGCGGACACTAGTGGACTCCTCCAATCGGCACATGACACGCTTCCGCCATGAATGGAGCTGGAATTGCCTTGGTGAGTCGGCGGCACGTCGACCTCGGCCGCATGTCCAGCGCCATCTGTCCGGCGCGCTGACGGAACCAGCCACGCCGCACGTCGCCGTCGTCCCCGCCGCCGCGGACGCGCCGACCACCCGCTAGCCCCCTGAGGCCGTAGTACCGCCCTGCCCGCCGGCAACCCCGGCGCGGAGCGGGAATCAGCCACACCCGCGCTCGGAGTCGCCGAGCCCGCAGGGGAGCGCCGAAGCCTCCCCCTGCCCTCGCATCGAGCCGCCGAAGAAGGACGTACCGCCATGGCCGCCACCCCCGAAACGCCCGCAGCCGCACCCGCAGCCGCCGCGCGCCGCAAGACCGGCCGTCACCGCGGCGAGGGCCAGTGGGCCGTCGGGCACCACACGCCCCTCAACGGCAACGAGCAGTTCAAGAAGGACGACGACGGTCTCAACGTGCGGACACGCATTGAGACGATCTACTCCAAGCGTGGCTTCGACTCGATCGACCCCAACGACCTCCGTGGCCGGATGCGCTGGTGGGGCCTCTACACCCAGCGCAAGCCCGGGATCGACGGCGGCAAGACCGCGATCCTGGAGCCGGAGGAGCTGGACGACGAGTACTTCATGCTGCGCGTCCGTATCGACGGCGGCCGGCTGACCACCGAGCAGCTCCGCGTGATCGGCGAGATCTCGGAGGAGTTCGCGCGCGGCACCGCCGACCTCACCGACCGCCAGAACGTGCAGTACCACTGGATCCGGATCGAGGACGTCCCGGAGATCTGGCGCCGGCTGGAGGCCGTGGGCCTGTCCACCACCGAGGCCTGCGGTGACACGCCCCGCGTCATCCTCGGTTCGCCCGTCGCCGGCATCGCCCTGGACGAGATCATCGACGGCACCCCCGCCATCGACGAGATCTACCGCCGGATCGTCGGCAACAAGGACTTCTCGAACCTGCCCCGCAAGTTCAAGTCCGCGGTCTCCGGCTCGCCGCTGCTCGACGTGGCGCACGAGATCAACGACATCGCGTTCGTGGGCGTGAACCACCCCGAGCACGGTCCCGGCTTCGACGTCTGGGTCGGCGGCGGTCTGTCCACCAACCCCAAGCTGGGTGTGCGCCTGGGCACCTGGGTCTCGCTCGACGAGGTCCCGGACGTCTACGAGGGCGTCATCTCGATCTTCCGCGACTACGGCTACCGCCGGCTGCGCAACCGCGCCCGTCTGAAGTTCCTCGTCGCCGACTGGGGTCCGGCCAAGTTCCGCCAGGTCCTGGAGGACGAGTACCTGAACCGGAAGCTGACCGACGGCCCGGCGCCCGAGCAGCCCACCGGCCAGTGGCGCGACCACGTCGGCGTCCACCAGCAGCAGGACGGCAGGTTCTACGTCGGCTTCGCGCCCCGCGTGGGCCGCGTGGACGGTGCCACCCTGACCAAGATCGCGGACGTGGCCGCACAGCACGGCTCGGGCCGGCTGCGCACCACCGCCGAGCAGAAGATGATCGTGCTCGACATCGAGGCCGACCAGGTCGACTCGGTGGTCGAGGCCCTGGAGGCGCTGGACCTGCGGGTCAAGCCGTCCCCGTTCCGCCGCGGCACGATGGCCTGCACCGGCATCGAGTTCTGCAAGCTGGCCATCGTCGAGACCAAGGCGCGCGGCGCCTCGCTGATCGACGAGTTGGAGCGCCGCCTGCCGGACTTCGCCGAGCCGCTCACCATCAACATCAACGGCTGCCCGAACGCCTGCGCCCGTATCCAGGTGGCGGACATCGGTCTCAAGGGGCAGCTGGTCCTGGACGACGACGGCAACCAGGTCGAGGGGTACCAGGTCCACCTGGGCGGCGCCCTGGGCCTGGAGGCCGGCTTCGGCCGCAAGGTCCGCGGTCTGAAGGTCACCTCGGCCGGTCTGCCCGACTACGTCGAGCGGGTCGTCAGGCACTACGAGGAGCAGCGCGAGGACGGCGAGCGCTTCGCGGCGTGGGTCGCCCGGGCGGACGAGAAGAGCCTCTCGTGAGCGAGCGCGCCGCACCGTTCTACTGCCCCTACTGCGGCGACGAGGACCTGTTTCCCAACGAGACGGGTCACGGCGCGTGGGAATGCAGGGCCTGCAACCGGGCCTTCCAGCTGAAGTACCTCGGGCTGCTGTCCCGGGGCGTCCAGTCGGATTCAGCGGGATCAGCGGGATCAGCGGGAGGGGACGGTATATGACCACCACTCAAGACGCGCGTCTCACGGCCGAAGAACTCAAGGCGCTGGCCGAGCAGGCGGGCCGGGACCTGGAGGACGCCTCCGCGCTGGACATCCTGCGCTGGGCGGTCGACACCTTCGGCACGTCGTTCGCCGTGACCTCCTCCATGGAGGACGCGGTCGTCGCCCACCTCGCCTCGCGGGTCCGGCCCGGCGTGGACGTGGTCTTCCTCGACACGGGTTACCACTTCGAGGAGACCATCGGCACCCGTGACGCGGTCGAGGCCGTGATGGACGTCAACGTCATCACGCTGACCCCGCGTCAGAGCGTCGCCGAGCAGGACGCCGAGTACGGGCCGAAGCTGCACGACCGCGACCCGGACCTGTGCTGCGCGCTGCGCAAGGTCAAGCCGCTGGAAGAGGGCCTGACGGCGTACACCGCGTGGGCGACGGGCCTGCGCCGCGACGAGTCCCCGACCCGGGCGAACACCCCGGTGGTCGGCTGGGACGAGAAGCGGCAGAAGGTCAAGGTCTCCCCGATCGCCCGCTGGACCCAGGACGACGTGGAGGCGTACGCCGCGGAGTTCGGCGTACTGACCAACCCGCTGCTGATGGACGGTTACACCTCCGTCGGCTGCGCCCCGTGCACCCGGCGCGTCGCCGAGGGCGAGGACGCGCGGGCCGGCCGGTGGGCCGGGTCGGGCAAGACCGAGTGCGGACTGCACGGCTGATGACGACGACCGGCGAAGAACTTACGGAGACAGAGCAGATGAGCGTGAGCGACCAGGGCGCCACCGTGTGGCTGACCGGGCTGCCGAGCGCGGGCAAGACCACCATCGCCTACGCGCTGGCCGAGCGGCTGCGCGGCGAGGGCCACCGGGTGGAGGTGCTCGACGGGGACGAGATCCGCGAGTTCCTCTCCGCGGGGCTGGGCTTCACCCGCGAGGACCGCCACACCAACGTGCAGCGGATCGGCTTCGTCGCCGAGCTCCTCGCGAGCAACGGGGTCAAGGCGCTGGTGCCGGTGATCGCACCGTTCGCGGACAGCCGGGAGGCCGTCCGCAAGCGGCACGCCGCCGAGGGCACCTCGTACCTGGAGGTCCACGTGGCCACCCCGGTCGAGGTCTGCTCGGAACGTGACGTCAAGGGCCTGTACGCCAAGCAGGCGGCGGGCGAGATCTCCGGTCTGACCGGGGTCGACGACCCGTACGAGGCACCGGAGTCCCCGGACCTCCGCATCGAGTCGCACACGCAGACCGTGCAGGAGTCGGCCTCGGCCCTGCACGCGCTGCTCACCGAGAGGGGTCTGGCATGACGACGACCGTCGCACACGTCCACGACGAGACGGACGCGCCGTACGCGCTGTCGCACCTCGACGCCCTTGAGTCGGAGGCCGTGCACATCTTCCGTGAGGTGGCGGGCGAGTTCGAGAAGCCGGTGATCCTGTTCTCCGGCGGCAAGGACTCCATCGTCATGCTGCACCTGGCGCTCAAGGCGTTCGCGCCGGCGCCGGTGCCGTTCACGCTGCTGCACGTCGACACCGGGCACAACTTCCCCGAAGTCCTCGACTACCGCGACCGCACCGTCGCCCAGCACGGGCTGCGCCTGCACGTGGCCTCCGTCCAGGACTACATCGACGCCGGCAAGCTGCGCGAGCGCCCCGACGGCACCCGCAACCCCCTGCAGACCGTCCCCCTCACGGAGGCGATCCAGCAGCTGAAGTTCGACGCCGTCTTCGGCGGCGGCCGCCGCGACGAGGAGAAGGCCCGCGCCAAGGAACGCGTGTTCTCCCTCCGCGACGAGTTCTCCCAGTGGGACCCGCGCCGCCAGCGCCCCGAACTCTGGCAGCTCTACAACGGCCGCCACGCCCCCGGCGAACACGTCCGCGTCTTCCCCCTCTCCAACTGGACCGAACTGGACGTCTGGCAGTACATCGCCCGCGAGGGCATCGAACTCCCGGAGATCTACTTCGCCCACCAGCGCGAGGTCTTCCAGCGCAACGGCATGTGGCTCACAGCCGGCGAATGGGGCGGCCCCAAGGAGAACGAGACACCCGAAACACGTCTCATCCGCTACCGCACCGTCGGCGACATGTCCTGCACCGGCGCCGTCGACTCCGACGCCACCACACTCGACGCCGTGATCGCCGAGATCGCCGTCTCCCGCCTCACCGAACGGGGCGCGACCCGCGCCGACGACAAGATGTCCGAAGCCGCGATGGAAGACCGCAAGCGCGAAGGGTACTTCTAGACATGACCAGCACCACCGAACAGGTCGCCGGACTCGACGACCTCGCGGCCACCACCCTGCTGCGCTTCGCGACCGCCGGCTCCGTCGACGACGGCAAGTCCACCCTGGTGGGCCGCCTGCTCCACGACTCCAAGTCGGTCCTGACCGACCAGATGGAGGCCGTCGAGGCCGTCTCCGCCCAGCGCGGCCAGGACGCCCCCGACCTCGCACTGCTCACCGACGGCCTGCGGGCCGAGCGGGAACAGGGCATCACCATCGACGTCGCCTACCGCTACTTCGCCACCGCACGCCGCCGGTTCATCCTCGCCGACACCCCCGGGCACGTGCAGTACACCCGGAACATGGTCACCGGCGCCTCCACCGCCGACCTGGCCGTGGTCCTCGTCGACGCCCGCAACGGCGTCATCGAACAGACCCGCCGGCACGCGGCCGTCGCCGCACTCCTGCGCGTCCCGCACGTGGTCCTCGCCGTCAACAAGATGGACCTCGTCGGCTACCAGGAATCCGTCTTCGCCGCCATCGCCGAGGAGTTCACCGCGTACGCCTCCGACCTGGGCGTCCCGGAGATCACCGCGATCCCGATCTCGGCCCTGGCCGGTGACAACGTGGTGGAGCCGTCCGCGAACATGGACTGGTACGGCGGCCCCACCGTGCTGGAGCACCTGGAGAACGTCCCGGTCAGCCACGACCTCACGGCCTGCCCGGCGCGTTTCCCGGTGCAGTACGTGATCCGTCCGCAGTCCGCCGAGCACCCCGACTACCGCGGCTACGCGGGCCAGATCGCCTCCGGCGTCCTGCGCGTCGGCGAGGCGGTGACCGTCCTGCCGTCCGGCCGGACCTCGGTCATCGAGGGCATCGACGCGCTCGGCGAGAGCGTCGACATCGCCTGGGCCCCGCAGTCGGTGACGCTGCGTCTGAAGGACGACATCGACATCTCGCGCGGCGACCTGATCGCGCCGTCCGCGAACGCGCCGGCCACCACTCAGGACGTCGAGGCGACGGTCTGCCACGTGGCCGACCAGCCGCTGGCCGTCGGCGCCCGGGTGCTGATCAAGCACACGACGCGCACGGTCAAGGCGATCGTCAAGGAGATCCCCTCGCGGCTGACCCTGGACGACCTGTCCCAGCACCCGAGCCCCGGGCAGCTGGTGGCCAACGACATCGGCCGCGTCGTCGTCCGAACCGCCGAGCCGCTCGCGCTCGACGCGTACGCCGACTCGCGCCGCACCGGGTCCTTCCTGCTGATCGACCCGGCCGACGGAACCACCCTGGCGGCGGGCATGGCGGGCGAGTCCTTCGCCTCCAAGGCCGAGACGACCGCCCAGGCCGACGAGGAAGGCTGGGACTTCTGATTATGCTCCTCGACATCTACTCCACCTTCGCGAAGGAGGGCGGCCGCGTAGGCAGCGGCGTCCTCGGCAGCGGCCAGGGAGGGGTGGCGCGATGTGCGCGATGACGTACGCGCACCGCATGCGCGCCCACACCCCCCACCAGCCGTACCCGCCATCGCCACGCAAACGAAGACGCGCGTCATGAGATGACGCCGTCACGAGAGGAAGCCCTCCCGTGCCTGCCACCGCCAGCACCACCCTCCGCCGCGGCATCGTCGCCGCCGCCGCCCTGCCGCTCCTGATCGGTGCGCTCGCTTCCTGCGGCTACGGCTCGGAAGCCGCGAAGGACCAGCCGAAGGCCGCCGACGCGGCGGACGCCGGCAAGAAGCTCTCCGCCTCCGAGGTCCGCATCGGGTACTTCCCGAACCTGACGCACGCCACCGCGCTGGTCGGGCTCCAGGAAGGCCTGATCGAGAAGGAACTGAACGGCACCAAGATCAAGCCGCAGTCCTTCAACGCCGGCCCGTCCGAGATCGAAGCCCTCAACGGCGGCTCTCTCGACATCGGTTTCATCGGCCCCTCGCCGTCGATCAACGGCTACGTGAAGTCCAAGGGCTCGAACCTCCGCATCATCTCCGGTTCCGCCTCCGGCGGCGTCAAGCTCGTCGTGAACCCGGACAAGATCAAGACCCTGGACGACCTCAAGGGCAAGAAGATCGCCACCCCGCAGAAGGGGAACACGCAGGACGTCGCGTTCCTCAACTGGATCTCCGAGAAGGGCTGGAAGGTCGACCCGGAGTCCGGCAAGGGTGACGTCTCCGTCGTCCGTACGGACAACAAGGTGACCCCAGACGCCTTCAAGCAGGGCTCGATCGACGGCGCCTGGGTGCCGGAGCCCACGGCGTCCAAGCTCGTCTCCGACGGCGGTTCCGTCCTCCTCGACGAGACCGCCCTGTGGCCCGACAAGAAGTTCGTGATCACGAACATCGTCGTGTCGCAGAAGTTCCTCAAGGAGCACCCGGACGTGGTCGAGGCCGTACTGCGCGGCACGGTGAAGACCAACGAGTGGATCCACGCCAACCAGGACAAGGCGAAGGCCTCCGCCAACGCCAAGCTGGAGGCGGACAGCGGCAAGCCGCTCGACGCCAAGATCATCGACCCGGCGTGGCCGAGCATCGCGATCACCGACGACCCGCTGGCCGGGACGCTGAAGACGCAGTCGGAGTGGGCGGTCAAGGCCAAGCTCATCGAGGAGCCCGACCTGGCCGGCATCTACGACCTGACGCTCCTGAACAAGGTGCTGAAGGCCGCCGGCAAGCCCGAGGTCTCCGACGCCGGTCTCGGCGTCAAGTAATCCCGCAATCCAGCAATCCCAGGAGGTGACGACCATGGCCACCACGCTTGCCAAGGCTGCCGAGGGCTCCGCCCTGGAGCGCACGCACGCCGCCCGCATCGAGCACGTCTCGAAGTCCTTCTCCGGCCCGGCCGGATCGCAGCTCGTCCTGGACGACGTCAGCCTCGATGTCGCTCCCGGCGAGTTCGTCACCATCCTGGGTGCCTCGGGGTGTGGCAAGTCCACGCTGCTGAACCTGGTCGCGGGTCTGGACAAGCCGTCCGCGGGGTCCATCGAGACCCCCGGCGGCCGTCCGGCGCTCATGTTCCAGGAGCACGCCCTCTTCCCGTGGCTGACCGCGGGCAAGAACATCGAACTCGCCCTGCGCCTGCGCGGGGTGGCCAAGGCCGACCGCCGTCCGGAGGCCGAGCGGCTGCTGGAGCTGGTCCGCCTGGGCGGCGCGTACGGCAAGCGCGTGCACGAACTGTCCGGCGGCATGCGCCAGCGCGTGGCCCTGGCCCGGGCGCTGGCCCAGGACAGCCGGCTGCTGCTGATGGACGAGCCGTTCGCCGCGCTCGACGCCATCACCCGGGACGTGCTGCACGGCGAGCTCACCCGCATCTGGGCGGAGACGGGACTGTCCGTCCTGTTCGTCACCCACAACGTGCGCGAGGCCGTCCGCCTCGCCCAGCGCGTGGTCCTGCTCTCCTCCCGGCCCGGCCGGGTCGCGAAGGAATGGACCGTGGACATCCCGCAGCCGCGCCGCATCGAGGACGCGGACGTCGCCGAGCTGTCCCTGGAGATCACTGAACACCTGCGTGGGGAGATCCGCCGCCATGGCCAGCACTGACATCACTTCGAAGGCCACGGGCAGGAGCGACGACCTGGCCGGTCTGGAGGCGGGTCTCGACGCCCTGGACGCCGTGCAGACCCACCGCACCCCGGTCCGCGAGATCCTCGTCAAGAAGGTCCTCCCGCCGGTCCTGGCCGTGAGCCTGGTGCTCGTGGTCTGGCAGGTCCTCGTCGCGGCGCACGTCACCGAGGAGACCAAGCTGCCCGCGCCGTCCGCGGTGTGGAACAGCCTGTCCGACATGTGGCTCAAGGGCACGCTGCTGGAGGTCATCTGGACCAGCGTCTCCCGTGGTCTGCTCGGCTTCCTGCTGGCCCTGGCCATCGGTACGCCGCTCGGACTGCTGGTCGCCCGGGTGAAGTTCGTCCGCGCCGCGATCGGCCCGATCCTGCAGGGCCTGCAGTCGCTGCCGTCGGTGGCCTGGGTGCCGCCGGCCGTCCTGTGGTTCGGCCTGAACGACGCGATGATGTACACGGTGATCCTCCTGGGCGCCGTCCCGTCCATCGCCAACGGCCTCGTCTCCGGCATCGACCAGATCCCGCCGCTGTACCTGCGGGCCGGCCGCACCCTGGGGGCCACGGGCCTGCGCGGGGCCCGGCACATCGTCATGCCGGCCGCGCTGCCCGGCTACCTGGCCGGTCTCAAGCAGGGCTGGGCCTTCTCCTGGCGCTCGCTGATGGCCGCCGAGATCATCGCCTCCTCCCCCGACCTGGGCCTGGGCCTGGGCCAGCTGCTGGAGAACGGCCGCAACAACATCGACCTGCCGGGCGTGTTCCTCGCGATCATCCTGATCCTGGTGGTCGGCATCGCCATCGACCTGCTGATCTTCAGCCCGGTCGAGCGGTGGGTGCTGCGCAGCCGCGGCCTGCTGGCGAAGAGCTGATCGCCGTGTCCCCCGCACTCCTGGTCATCGCCCACGGCAGCCGCGATCCGCGGCACGCGGCGACCGTGCACGCCCTCACGGGACGCGTACGGGCGCTGCGTCCCGGGCTGCGCGTGGAGACGGCCTTCCTGGACTTCAACACCCCGTCGGTGGGGCAGGCCCTGTCCTCGCTCTACCTGTCCGGCGCACGGGAGGTGGTGGCGCTCCCGCTGCTGCTGACCCGCGCCTTCCACGCGAAGTCCGACATCCCGGCGGCGCTCGCCGAGTCGGCCTCGCGTCTGCCGGGGCTGTCGGTACGGGTGGCGGACGTCCTCGGACCGTCCCCGCTCCTGCTGACGGCCCTGGACCGCCGGCTCACCGAGGCCGGCCTCACCCCGGCGGACCGCGCCACCACCGCCGTGGTGCTCGCGTCCGCCGGCTCCACGGACCCGGAGGCGATCGCAGTGATCGCTGAAACCGCGCGGGAGTGGCGGCGCACCGGTTGGTGTGCCGTGCGGCCTGCGTTCGCCTCCGCTGCTCTGCCCCGTACGGAGGACGCCGTACGGGCCCTGCGCGCCGAGGGCTTCGAGCGGGTGGCGGTGGCCCCGTACGTCATCGCCCCCGGCCGCCTCCCGGACCGCATCGCGGCCGGCGCGCAGGCCGCGGGCGCGGACCTCGTCGCCGGCGTCCTGGGCGCGGCCCCGGAACTGGCCCGGCTGCTGCTGCGCCGCTTCGACGCGGCCGCGACGGCGCCCGCGCGGCGGCCGGCGCTGACCGCGTAGCCCTCGGCGCCGGGGTCAGGGCAGGCTCCAGATCTGGGTGGTCACCAGGTAGAAGACCAGCACCCAGAAGGCGAGCAGGGCGACGACGATGCCGATGCCGATGAGGTTGGTCCTGGTGGCCGGTTCGTCCGGCGTCGGGCGCAACCACCGTTTGAGCAGCGGGTTCACGTAGTAGGGCATGGTCACGAAGCTCATGACGAAGCTCGACAGCAGGTTGCCGACCAGCAGACCGAGCCACAGCGGCATCTTCAGCGGGGACGTGGCGAGCGCGAGCAGGACGACGGTCGGGTAGAGGCCGACCCAGACCGCGATCGCGGTCTTGGTGACCGAGGGCGGTGGGCCTTCCCGGCCGTTCTCCTCGAAGGCGAACCAGCTGCCGAAGGAGTTGTCGACGGTGCGGAGGTCGAACTCGAAGTCCTTGCCCTCGGCGAGGACCTTGCGTCTGCGGTCCGACGTCAGCCAGGCGTCGAGGTGCTGGGCGTTGTCGAAGCGGTACAGCGTGGTCCACTCCTCCTGGAGGCCGTCGACGGGCGGGAAGAACTCGCTTCCGCGAAAGCCTTCGAACCGGCTCTCCTCTTCGGTCATCCGGCGTTGCCACGCCAGGAAGTCCTCGACGTGCTGCGGGTGCACGCGGTGGGTGATGACCACGGTCACCGAGGCGTCGTGCGCCGGGGTGTGGCCGCTGACCACCTGCTGGGTTCCGGGTCCGTCGAGGTAGCGGTCACCGACTTCCAGGAGCTGCTGCCGGGTGGAGCTGTTGATCCACGCCTGCAGGTGGGGTACGGAGTCGAAGCGGTAGACGATGACCCACTCGGGCTGGAGGGCCGTCGGCGGGGAGACCTCGACGCCGAGGTACCCGTCGTAGGCGGAGGCGGCGGCGTTGACGCCCTGCTGCCACTCCTCGTAGTCGTGCTCCCGGCCGGGCAGCACCTTCTGCGCGATGATCGCCGTGGCCTCGGCGTCCGCTGCGTGATCGTTCTCGGTGTTCATGTGCTCAGGCCTTCGAGAGCGGCTGCTTCTCGCCGAGCCGGCTGTAGATCCGGTCCGGGGTCAGCGGCAGCGTCCGGTAGCGGATCCCCGTGGCGGCCTGGAGGGCGTTGGCGAGGGCGGGGGCCACCGGGTTGATGCTGCATTCGGCCATCCCCTTCGAGCGCATCGGCCCGACCGAGTCCGCGGAGTCCACCAGGAGGACCTCGGTGCGCGGCACGTCGGCGTAGGTGGGAATGCGGTAGTTGCGGAGGTTCGGGTTGACCATGACGCCGTGCGCGTCGAGCCGGAAGACCTCGGTCAGGACGAAGCCGATGCCCTGGGCGACGGCACCCTCCACCTGTCCCCGCACCTGGGCGGGGTTGATGACGACGCCCGCGTCGACCGCCTGGACGCTGTGCAGGACACGGATCTCACCGGTGATCCGGTGGACCGCTATCCGGAACCCGTGCGCGTTGGAGACGGCGCTGCGGGGCGATCCGTAGGCCTTGCGGGCGGCGGTGAACCGGATGCCGCGGGACCGCGCCGTCGCGACGAGTTCGGCCAGTGACACGCGCTGGTCGCCGCAGATGACGCCGTCGTCGTCCATCGAGCACATCACGGGGTGGATGCCCGTCCGGGCGGCGGCGAATTCGACGATGCGGTCGCGCACGGCTCCCGCCGCCCGCAGGACCGCGTTGCCCGCCACGAAGAGACCCGCGCTCGCGAAGGCCCCGGTGTCGAATCCGGTGCGGTCGGTGTCGGACTGCACCAGGCGGATCCTCGACGTGGTGGTGCCCAACTGCTGCGCCGCGATCTGGACGTGGGCGGTCGAGGTGCCCTCGCCGAACTCGACCGTGCCGACGGCCACCTCGTAGACGAGGTCGTCGCCGAGCGTCACCCAGGCCTCCGAGATGTGTTCGGTCGGGGGCGCGGTCTCGTGCAGGGAGGCGGCGGCGCCCGCGCCGACGAGCCAGTCCGGGCCGAGGTGCGGGTCCTGGCCGGCCGTCCGGGCCAGGGCACGTTCCACCAGGTCGATGCAGTGCGCGAGGCCGTCCTCGGTGAACAACACGTCGTCGGGACCGTCGTGCATGGCGACGAGCGGGTCTCCCGGCCGCACGATGTTGCGGCGGCGCAGTTCGAACGGATCCATGTGCAGGGCGAGGGCCAATTCGTGCATGGCCGATTCCACGGCGAAGGCCGGCTGCGTCATCCCGTACCCGCGCAGCGCACCGCTCGGAACGGTGTTGGTGTAGACGGAGTAGGCGTCGTACTTCTTGTTGGGGCAGCGGTAGATCATGACGGCCGCGCCGCCCGCGAACAGGGTCTCGCCGCCGTGGTTGCCGTAGGCGCCCGTGTTGGACACGTTGCGGACCTGGAACGCCGTGAGCGTGCCGTCCGCCTTCGCGCCGAGTTTGACGGTGAGCGTCATCGGATGCCGTGGCGAGGCCGTGGTGAACTCCTCCTCGCGGGTGTACTCGAAGCACACGGGCTGCCCGGTGTCCAGCGCGCCCAGGGCGGCCAGGTCCTCCGAGATGACCTCCTGTTTGCCGCCGAAGCCGCCGCCCACGCGCTTGCAGAACACCCGGAGCTGGTCGGGGCGCAGCGCGAACAGGTGGGCGAGCTTGACCTTGGCGATGGAGGGCGACTGCGAGCTGGTGCGGACGTTGAGGCGTCCGTCCTCCATCCAGGCGATCGAGCCGTGGGTCTCCAGATGCGCGTGCTGCACGCGCGGGGAGGAGTACGTCGCCTCGTGGATCACGTCGGCCTCGGCGAACCCGGCGTCGACGTCGCCGACGTGCGAGTGGATTTCGAGGAGGATGTTGCGGACGGGGTCGCGGACGAAGGGGTCGTCCGCGCCGTGGATCTGCGGGGCCCCGTCGGCCATGGCCTCTTCGGGGTCGAACACCGCGGGCAGCACCTCGTACTCGACGACGACCTTCCGGCAGCCCTCCTCCGCGGCCCCGGGCGTGTCGGCCAGGACGGCGACGACGCGCTGGCCGGCAAAGCGCACGGTGTGGTCGAGGATGTAGGTGTCGTCGGGGTCGACGAGGTGGTCGGTGTGGATCGCGGTGGTGAAGGCCCTGCGCGGGACGTCCTCCCAGGTGTAGACCCGTCGCACCCCGGGAACGGCGAGGGCGGCGCTCTTGTCGACCGAGAGGATCCGGGCGTGGGCGTGCGGCGAGTGCAGCACCTTGATGTGCAGCATGCCGTCCATGCGGGTGTCCATGGTGAACTCGGCGCGACCGGTCACCACGTCGTCGGCCGCGGGTGCTCCGACGCTCACTCCGACCGCTCTCCCCGGCGCGGCCCTCTCCACGCCGACGACGCCCCGCACGGCGTCCTCGATCCCCCGGTAGCCCGTGCAGCGGCAGAGGTTGCCCTTCAGCGCACGGGGCAGGTCTGCCTTCTGGGCCTCGGTGAAGGTGGCCGAAGTCATGATCATTCCTGCGGTGCAGAAGCCGCACTGGAACCCCGGGGCGTCGCGGAACTGCCGCTGCATCGGGTGCAGACCGCCGGGTGAGCCCAGCCCCTCGATGGTCGTCACCTCACGGCCGTCCGCGCGGAAGGCGGGGGTGATGCAGCTGTGCACGGGGCTGCCGTCCAGCCACACCGTGCACGCTCCGCAGTCTCCCGCGTCGCAGCCCTTCTTGACGCCGTGGTGGCCGAGCGAGCGGAGGAAGGTGCGCAGGCACTGGCCGGGGGCCGGTTCCTCGTGGAAGGTGCGACCGTTCACCCGGTACGTCATGACGTGCCCCCTGCGGAGAGTTCACGGCGGATCTCCTCGGCGTAGTGCCGCGTGAGATGGCGGCGGTATCCGGGGGTTCCGTTGGGATCGTCGAACCAGACGTCGGCCGGGATGACGTCGATGCTCTGCTGGAGGGTCCGGGCGTCGGGCATGGTGTCGAACACCATGCGCACGGGCCGGGTGGTGCCGGCGGTGACGGTGAGCAGGAGGTCGCTGCGCCCGGGGGTACGCGTGCCGATGAGGAACACCGTCGAGCGGCCGAGGCGGGTGAGCGTGAACCGGCGGTGTGTGGCGTGTTTGCGCAGGGCGCGCGCCGGGATCTCGACCCGCCGCAGGAGTTCCCCTGGCGTGAGGATGTTCCGGTGGTCGCCGGTCACGAAGTCGAGGGCGTCGACGGTGCGCGTGGTCCCGTCGGGTGCCCACAGCTCGTACCGGGCCTCCAGCGCGACCGTCATCGTGATCATGGGGCCGGCCGGCAGCGACATGCAGATGTTGCCGCCGACGGTCGCCGCGTTCCAGACCTTGAACGAGGACAGGAACGCCTCGCAGCCCGTCGCGATGAGCGGGCCCGCGGTCCAGTCGGCCGGGGGCGTGAAGGCGTACAGGTCGCGGACGGTGCAGGTCGCGCCGATCTCCAGGCCCTTGTCGCTCGGCACGAGGGGGGCCCAGCGCAGGGAGGTGAGGTCGAGGAGGCGGCGCAGGTCCGGCTGCTCGGCGGAGAACAGCCAGGTCCCGCCCGCGAGCCACGCGTCGCCCTCGCGCCAGTCCGCGCCCGGCCGGCCCGCCGGCGGGCGCCGGACGACTTCGGTGATCGTGTTGAGGTCCACGGGGATCGATCTCCCTCACGACGGCGGTCGTGTCACGGACCGCCCGCCGGGAACCGGTGCGCGGTACGCGCGGGGCGCGGGGCGCGGTGACCCGGGGCGGATCCCGGGGCCGGGCCGGGCCCGGGTCCGGTGCGGCCGCTGCGGTCGGAGCACTTCGACGAGGACCGGCGGACGGAGAGACTCCTTTTCAGCGTATCCCCGACCACCCCGGCCCCGCCCGCCGTGGTCGCGGCGCGGCGGACTCGGCCGGCACTGCAGGCGCGGTGGGCTCCACGGCCACCGCGGCCACCGCGGGCGCGGCAGGTGCCGGTGGGCGCCGCGGGCGCGGTAGATGCCGGTGGGCGCCGCGGGCGCGGTGGGCTCCACGGTCACCGTGGCCGCCGCAGGCACGGTAGATGCCGGTGGGCTCCACGGTCGCCGTGGGCGCCGCAGGCACGGTAGATGCCGGTGGGCTCCACGGTCGCCGTGGGCGCCGCAGGCGCGGTGGGTGCGGCGGGCGCCGCGCGGTGGGCGCCGCAGGCACGGTGGGCGCCGCAGGCACGGTGGGCGCCGCAGGCACGGTGGGCGCCGCAGGCACGGTGGGCGCCGCAGGCACGGTGGGCGCCGCAGGCACGGTGGGCGCCGCAGGCACGGTGGGCGCCGCAGGCACGGTGGGCGCCGCAGGCACGGTGGGCGCCGCAGGCACGGTGGGCGCCGCGGGCGCGGTGGGCGCCGCAGGCACGGTGGGCGCCGCGGGCGCGGTGGGCGCCGCAGGCACGGTGGGCGCCGCAGGCGCGGTGGGCGCGGTGGAGGCGGTAGGTGCCGGTGGCCGCCGCAGGCACGGTAGATGCCGGTGGGCTCCACGGTCGCCGTGGGCGCCGCAGGCGCGGTGGGTGCGGTGGAGGCGGTAGGTGCCGGTGGCCGCCGCAGGCACGGTAGATGCCGGTGGGCTCCACGGTCGCCGTGGGCGCCGCAGGCGCGGTGGGTGCGGCGGGCGCCGCGGGCGCGCCGGGACACCGCAGGCACGGTAGATGCGGTGGGCGGGCAGGTGCTACGGCCTCCGTGGGCGCGGCAGATGCGATGGGCGCCCCACGCACAGCGGGTGCCGCAGGCACAGCGGGTGCCGCAGGCACAGCGGGTGCCGCAGGCACAGCGGGTGCCGCAGGCACAGCGGGTGCCGCAGGCACAGCGGGTGCCGCAGGCACAGCGGGTGCCGCAGGCACAGCGGGTGCCGCAGGCACAGCGGGTGCCGCAGGCACAGCGGGTGCCGCAGGCACAGCGGGTGCCGCAGGCACAGCGGGTGCCGCAGGCACCGTGGGTGCCGCAGGCAGCGTGGGCATCGGGGGTGGTCGTCAGGCGCGGGCTGTTGCCTCGTCGGCGAGGGCCGTCAGGTCCTCGATGGACATCGCGCCGGGCGGCAGGCCTTCCCGGGCGAAGATGTTCGCCGCCTGCCGCAGGACGTCGTTGACCGGGGTCGGCACCCCGTGCAGTCGGCCCAGCAGGGAGATCTCCCCGTTGAGGTAGTCCGCCTCCACCGAGCCCGTGCCCCGCGCGAGGCTCTGCCAGGACGAGCCGCCGCGCACGCCTGCCGGCTGGTTCACCTTGTCCTCGCGCGCCAGCGCCTGCTCGGCGTCCGAGGCGTAGGGGATGCCCGCCGCGACGAAGGCGGCCTTGCCCTCGCGGACGGCCCGCAGGAGCAGCGCCGCCTTCGCCGGGTCCGGCTCCGGTCCGGTCGTCGCCTGGATCGCGTTGCCCAGGTTCCCCAGCAGCTTCGCGTACTTCCACCGCATCACGTCCTCGGTCGGCGGCGCCCCGAAGCCCGCCTTGCCGAGGTCCGCCGCGATGGCCCGGGACACGGCGTCCGTGCCGCCCGCCGCCCGGCCCACGTGCAGGACGCCGGTCAGCGGCGCGCACAGCGCCGAGACCACGCCCGGCTCCAGGAAGGTGGCGGGCAGCCATACGCACACCCCGTACACGCGCGCGAAGCGCCGTAGCGCCAGCCGCTCGCTCTCCACGCCGTTCTGCGCGCACAGCACGGGCAGCCGCTGCGCGGCCGTTCCGCCGCCCGCGACCTCCGCGTCTCCCCAGACTTCGAGCGCGGCGACGGCGTCCTGGGTCTTCACGGACAGCAACAGGACGTCGTCGGGGCGCAGTTCACCCAACTCGTCCGGTCCTGTGACGACGGGCAGCCGGTGCACCCGGGTCCCGTCGGCCGTCGTGAGCCGCAGTCCGTCGGCCCGCAGGGCCTGCGCGTGGGCGCCGCGGGCGACGAGTACGACCTCGCCGCCCGCCTCCGCGAGCCGTCCGCCGATGGTGGCGCCGACCGCGCCGGCGCCGATGATGATGTAACGCATGCCACGAGCCTGGCACATCCGGCCCGCGGGGGCGCCGTCGGGGCGAGGCGAACTGCCGTGCGTGCGGGGCGCGCCCTACGAGCGGTGGTTCTTCCAGCCGACGGGATCCATCCGGACCATGGTCAGGAGGTCCCCGGCGAGTTGCTCCTCGAAGAAGAGTCCCCGGAGTTCCTCGGAGACCAGCTTGGAGTCGATCGCGAAGGAGGGGGTACCCGGTCCGACCGGATCGTCACCCGTGTGCTCGTACGCCGCCTGCGACGCGGTGACGAAGCCCTGGTACCGCATCGTGGACACCGCGGTGTCGAAGGCCTCGCCGCGCAGACCGGGCACCTGCTCGGCGAGTGCGAGCAGACGCTCCGTGGTGAAGCCGCCCGACTCCTCGACCGCCGTCTGGTTGTCGATCAGCACGGCGTGGTACTCGGCGAACTTCTGCCCGTCCAGCGCGGCGCGCAGGGCGTTGACGGCACGCTTGGAGCCGTCACCACCGAGCCGCTCGTCCTTGAAGGAGGCGAAGGTGTACTCCGTCCGCACCTGGCGTTTGAAGGTCTGCGCACGGATCGCCCTGGCGCCGGTCGACTCGAAGTCGGCCACGACCGGGCACCGGGGGTCCTCGTAGAGCCGGACGACCGTCTTCGCGCGCGGGTCCCCCACCGTGATCGTCGTGCCGTCGGCCGCCAGGGCCTCCGGCAGATCCGTGATCCCCGCGTACGTCGCGGGCCCGGCGGCCCCGGTCGACGAGGTCCCGTACGACCCTTGCCCGCATCCGGTCGTGACCACCGCCAGCGCTCCCCACGCGACCGCGGCGGTCATCCGTCCGACTGTCCTGCTCCGCATCTTTCCCCTCCCGACGAACAAGCCGGACTGTAGACGTTCACGGACCCGAGTCGCACACCTGTTTAGGTGCGCGAGTGCCGAGGCCGGGCCGGGGTCAGCCCGAGGTCAGCTCCACGAGCTTGACGACGGTGTTCCAGTTGCGGGTGGTCACGTCGATGCCCTTGACGACGGCGGGCCTGGCCAGGGCCTCCGCGAGCTTGGAGCGGCCCAGGCCCTCGGGGACGTAGAGGTAGAGGACGCGCTCGCCGATCCGGTACTCCTCGGGGAGGTACGCCGCCCCGTCGATCGCGGCGAACCGCTCCGGGCCGGGCTGTTCGGAGCAGAAGGTGACGTGCAGCTGCTTGCCCGCCAGCTCCGCGGCCGGGAACGGGCAGGCCTCGGCGACTGCGCGCAGGTACGCGCCGCCCAGCACCAGGCACGCCACGCGGAAGCCGAAGTGGGCCTCGATGGCCGCCTCCAGCTCACGGGCGAGGGCCGCCGGGTCCTGCCGCGTACTGCTGAAGACGGCGTTGCCGCTCTGCAGATACGTCTGCACGTCGCCGTGGCCGAGCCCTTCCAGCAGCGACCGCAGCTCCGCCATCGGGACCTTCTTGTTCCCGCCGACATTGATCCCGCGCAGCAGGGCCGCGTACTTCCCGGTCGTCGCCTGCTGCGCCATCGCCTTCTTCGTCATCGCCCTGTTCGTCATGGGCGCACCCTAGAACCCGCCTACGACAATTCGGCCTCGATGAGGTCGGCCGCCTGCCGCGTGCCGCCCTCGGCCGCCATCTGCGCACGGACGGCCTGGGCCCGGGCGGCGACCTCGGGGTCGGCGACCAGCTGGAGGACCGCCTCGCGCAGGGTCGCGGCGTCGGCCTCCGCCATCGGGACGTGGCGGGCCACGCCGAGCGAGACGAGCATGTCGGCGTTGCCGAACTGGTCGACGGCCTGCGGGACGGCGACCATCGGGGTGGCGGTGGCGAGCCCCTCCTGGCTGCCGCCGGCGCCCGCGTGGGTGATGAAGGCGTCGGCCCGGCTCAGGATGTCCAGCTGGGGAACCCAGCGGTGTACCTCGACGTTGGCGGGGACCGGCCCCAGGTCGGCCTCGTCGGTGAACTTGCCGATCTGGAGGACGAGATACCAGTCGGGCAGGTCCGCGAAGGCCTCGATGCAGGAACGGTAGAAGGCCGGCTGTTTGGTGAAGGCGGATCCGAGCGAGACGAGCACGATCTTCCTGCCCTCGGCGGCCGGGGGGCGGTGCCAGGTGCCCTGGGTGGCGCTGCGGTCGCCCTGGCAGGCTCCGACGAAGGTGTACACGGAGCCGTCGACCCGGTCGGCGTGCGGCTGGAGCGCCCGGGGAATGAGGACGATGCTGCGCCGCGGGCGGCCCTGGAAGCGGTCGACGTCCTGGCCGAGGCCGTTCTCGGTGAGCCAGGCCGCGAAGGCCGCGTAGTACGCCTGGCCGCGCTCGGAGGCCTTCAGCTCGGCGAACATCGGCTCGGCCACTTCCTCCTCGTACCCGTCCCAGGCGACCAGGTTCGGGGAGAGGGACACGGCCGGGACGCCCCAGCGGTGGGCGAGCACGGGCGCCGGGTAGGAGGTGATGTCGTGGAGTACGAGGTCCGGCTCGTCGCCCTCGAAGGCGGCGGCGAGCTGCGGGAGCGCCTGGACGGCGTCCTTCAGGAACGGCTCCAGGTTTTCGATGAGCTCGGTGCCCCAGGCTTCCGGCTCGTCGTCGGTCGGGAGGGTGGAGGTGTAGATCACGGGCGTGGCGCCGGTCTCCGCGACCTTCTCGGCGAAGGAGGCGGGGATGGCGTAACTGACGCGGTGGCCCCGGGCCACGAGTTCGCGGATCACCTCGATGCTCGGGTTGACGTGCCCGTGGGCGGCGATGGAGAACATGGCGATGTGGGCGGGCTTGGCTGCGGTCATGCTCGAACCATAACGAGACGATACGTCTCGTGCAACTAGCTTTGAGTGCGGGACCGACCGGCCGACCCGCCGGCCGGGCGGCCGCCGAGGAGTGGCTGCGGAAACCCTTTGCCGAGGAACCGGCGAAGCGGCTACGTTCTCACCGCCGTCCGATGTGGTTCGGGACCGGCGCCGTCGACGAGGAGGTGTGGAGCACATGCGCAGGAGCGTCCAGCAGTCGAGTCCGCGTACTGACCCTTGCCACCTCCTCACGACGGAGACACCTTGTCGTCTCGCATCACCCCACTGACCGACCCCGTTCACGGCCCGAACAGCCGGCGTCTTGCATGGCTGGCGTCCGACGCCGGTTCCCTCCCCGTCGGAACCGCCTTCCTGCGCCTGTTCAACAGTCCCGGACAGGAGCACCTGGCCGAACTGACCCTCCAGGTCCACCCGGCGGAGCGACGCCGGCACGTCGGCTCGCAGCTCCTCGACGCCGCCCTGGCCGCCGCCCGAGCCGATGCCCGACGCTGCGTCATCGCGCAGGCCGAGGCCGGATCGCCAGGTGACCGGTTCCTGCCGGTACGCGGTTTCAGGAAGGTCCTCACGCTGAGGTTCTGCCGCTTGTCGCTGGCCGACACGGACACCACCGCCCTCGCCCGCATCATCGGTCGTCCGCATGCCGGCTACCGGCTGATGTCATGGCACGGAACCGTGCCCGACGGCCTCGCCGAGACGTACGCCGCCTCGCGTCACGCCATGGACGACATGCCCATGGACGGCACCGACTACGGCACGGTGACCTGGGACGTGGACCGTGTCCGCGCCGCGGCGAAGGCCGTCGGACAGCGCGGCGACCACCTGCACACCGTCGTTGCCGTCGACGCCTCGGACGGCTCGATCGCCGGGTTCACCGAGCTGGTCGTCCCAGGCGACGGCAGGGGTGAGGGCCAGCACTACGGCACCGGCGTGCTGCCCGGACACCGCGGTCACGGCCTCGGCCGATGGATGAAGGCCGAGTCGATCCGACACGCCCGTGAGCACTACCCGAACCTCGGCGGGCTCCTGACCGACACCGCCGACGGCAACACGCACATGAGACGGATCAACGAGAGTCTCGGATACACGCCGACGCACACGACACACCAGTACCAACTCGACCTCTAGGCCGTCTCTTTCGGATCGTGTCGGCCGAGCCCGCGGCGTCCGGTGCCGTGGCCGGCAAGGCGGAGGGCCGCCCGAGTACTGGACGTACCCGGGCGGCCCCGACAACGCGGCTGGGTGCGGTGCCGGGCGTCGCGGGCCCGGCAAGATCCGGAAGAGACGGCCCAGCAGCGGCCGGACGGACCGGACGCGGACATCGCGTCGTCCGGTCCGTCCCTGCTCCCCCGATCGAAACCGGGCCTGACGAGCTCGTCGGCCGGCGGGGGCGGTCAGGCCGTCCCGTCCGCTTCGTCTGCCCACCGGACGTGCTTGTAGCGGCTGTTCAGGGTGTCCTCGTGGCCGGGCCCCAGGACACGGACACGGTCGGCGACGAGCACGCCGAAGAGGTCACGCGCCCCGGCCGGATCGCCGGCCTCACCCGTCCAGATGGCGTGCTCGTGGCGGCTGTACAGGGTGTCCTCGTGGTCAGGCCCCAGGACACGGATGCGGTCGGCGACCAGCGCGCTGAAGAGGTCACGCGCCCCGGCCGGATCACCGGCCTCACCCGTCCAGTAGGCATGGTCGTGGCGGCTGTCCAGGGTGTCCTCGTGGTCAGACCCCAGGACACGGATGCGGTCAGCGACCAGCGCGCTGCAGAGGTCACGCGCCCCGGCCGGATCGCGCGCCCTGCCCGTCCAGTAGGCGTGGTTGTGGCGACTGATCCGGGTGCTTTCGTGATCGGGCCCCAGGACGCGGGCACGGTCGGCGACGACCACGCCGAAGAGGTCACGGGCCCCGGCCGGATCGCCAGCCTTACCCGTCCAGCTGGCGCGGTTGTGGCGGCAGACCAGGGTTTCTTCATGATCGGTCCCCAGGGCGCGGGCACAGTCGGCGACGAGCAAGACGTAGAGGTCGCGCGCAGTGGCCGGATCGCCTGCATCACCCGTCCAGCCTGCATGCTCGTTGCGGCTGATCAGCGTGTACTGGTGGTCGGGCCCGAGGACGCGCGTGCGGTCGCCAACGAGTGCGGCGTGGAGGTCGCGTGCCGTGGTGGCGTCACCTGCCTCACCCGTCCAGTGGGCGTGGTTGTTGCGACTGGTCAGGGTGTGCTCGTGATCGGGCCCGAGGACGCGCGTGTGATCGGTGACGAGTACGGCGTGGAGGTCGCGTGCAGTGGCCGGATCGCCGTTCTGACCCGTCCAGCGCGCGTGGGCGTCGCGAAGCTTGAGGGTATCGGGGTGCCGGGCACCGAGGTAGGCGGATGTGATCGCGGCGAGGGCGCCGTAGAGGGACGCGGCTTCGGCGGCGTCACCGCGATCGGCGGCTGCTTCTGCCTCCTGCCTGAGCTGTGCGGCCGGTTTGTTCGCCGCGTCCGAGCTGGTCGGGGGATTGTCCGGGACACCGGGGAGCTCCGTCTCGACCAGGGCGGGACCGCCGGTGATCTCGGTGCTGATCCGGTCGATGGTGTCGGAGTCCTCGTCGTTGACCGCCGCGGCCCTGGCGAGGGCCGTGTCGATGTCGTCGGCCTCCGCATCGCCCGTCGGCCTTTCGTGCAAGCGGACGTCCTGGCGGGGGAGGTCGTCGTGGGGTGAGGGTCCGTCACCGCGGAGCCGGTCGAGTTCGTCGGTGAGCGCCTCGATCTCGTCCCGGAGCCGGTCGGCGAGACTTTCGGCCTGCTTCTTCTTCTCCTCCGCCCGCGCCAGCTCCGACTCCGCCCTGGCCTTCTGCTCCTCCGCCCGCGCCAGCCTCTTCTCGGCGGCTTCCACGACCCCGCCCGCCACCTGTCCGGCGAGCCGGTCGCGCTCCACGGACAGGACGCGCACCCGGTCGTCGAGCCGGTGGACCATGCCCAGCAGCACCCAGATCAAGCGGGCCGAGTTCTCCGCAGCCTGCCGCAGCTCGCCCTCCTGTTCCAGCGCGCGCGTGAGCCGCTCGTACACCTGGATCTGATCGGCCTGCGTCTGCGCGAGGGCAACGGCGCCGGTCCGTGCCGGCACCGTGGGGGCGGACGTGCGGGGCGGGTGCTCGGCATCGTGCAACAGCTGGAGGGCATCTGCCCGCCGGCGCTCACTCAGCGGGTCCGGCACGGTTGCGGAGATGAGCGCGATGACGAAGTGCCGGGGCGGGATCCGGCCGCCCAGCAGAGCGCTGACCTGGCTCTTCGAGTACCCGACCTCCCCTGCCAGCACGGCGAGGGTCTTGCCGGAGGCGTCCACGTGGTGGCGCAGGAACTGCGCGAGTTGGCCGGCCTGGGTGTTGACGGGGCGGATGGGGGCCCACTTGCGGCCGCGCTTGTTCGTCTCCGCCATCGATCCGCCCCCGTGGTGCCCAGCTTGTTCGGCCGGTCCGTCCTGGACAACAGCCCGTTCATCCGGAACTTACCTGCGTTGTCCGCCCCGAGAGGTCCGTACAAAGCAACTTCCGTCCATCGTCTGCCCATCGGCCGCGACACCCGGTGGCCGAACCACCCGACCGAAGGGCAGAACATGAACGAATTCCTCTCCGCCGCCGCCGACTTCCTCACCGTCGTCAGCGCCTCGCTGGCCATCGCGGTCGAGGTCCGGCGCGCCCGCCGCGAGGCCGACCGAGCCGGCCGCGGCGACGACCCCCGCAAGGAGTGAGACGGCCGGCCCGGTCAGCCGGGCCGGCCGTCTCACTCCCGTCCAGGGCGTCGCCGATGCCCTGGACGCGCTCGCGCACGTCCCCGCCTGCGCCCGAGGCGTGCTCCGTGGCCGAGGACGGCCGGTGCGGTCTTCAGGCAGCCCGAGCCGCAGGCATGCGCGCGTTCGCCTGCGACGGGGGAACGACTCCCGTGGAGCGGCTCGAAGGCCCCGGCACCGCCGTATTCGTCCCGGTGGCCTCAGGAGCGACCGGCCGAGCCGGCCGGGCCGGAAGTGCCGGGTGGGTGGTCCGCCGCCGTCATCCGGTCGACGTCGACGTCAAGGGAGTTGAGCCAGGCGAGCGCGGCGAAGAACCGCGGCGAGGAAAGCCCCGGCGGACCGTCCACGGCGGGCCCGGCGGGCATGGGCGGCGCGCTCCGCGGATCCCCGGCTACCGGGTCCTCGCCGGCCCCCGCCCCCGCCCACGCGGCCGCCTCGCGCATCCGAGTGGCCAGCCCGGCCGCCCGGTGGTCCAGCCGGGCGCTGTTCGCCGGCCCGACGGCCGGGCCGCCGCGGACGAACAGCCGCCGGGAGCCCCACAGCACGTGGTGGCCCGACATCATGGCCGCCTGCCAGTCCGTGGTCGGTTCCCCGGTCGTCCGTGGCTCGCTCTGGTGCTGTGCGAACGCGGTCTCCGCCATGGTCAGGGCGTGCTGCAGCGGTCGGTCGTCCGGGACGTGCCCCGGCCCTCCCTCCAACACGGCGGCCGTCGTGCGCTCGACCGTCTCGGCCTCCGTCGTCAGCAGCAGGGCGACCGCCCGGTGCAGCTCCCGCTGCGCCCCCCGCGGCCAGGCGAGCACGCCGAACACCACACCGATCAGGCTGCCGATGATCACGTCCAGGATCCTGACCTCGGCCAGCTGCCAGGTCACGGGCGCCAACTGGGCGAAGACGAAGGCCACCGTGAGGGTGAACAGGCCCTGGGCCCAGCCCACGCCCCGGACCGGCCCCACCTGGAACGCGGTGAACATCACGAACGGCAGGGCGATCGCGTAGACGGTGGTGTGGCCGCCGATCAGAGCCAGCAGCAGCCCCGTGGCCAGGGCGCCGAGCATGGTGCCGGTGATCGCCACGCGTACGGTCGCCCGGGTCTGGGCGGCGGTGGTCCGTGTCAGGCTGAGAACGGCCAGCATCGCCCAGAATCCGTGGGGCAAGGAGTCCACACCCGCGACCGTACGGGCGGCCGCCAGCGCGAGGCTGATCCGGACGGCGTTCTGGAAGTACACGGAACGCGGCCCGGCGTGTCCCGCCAGCCGGTGCCACCACAGACGCGGCGCGCGCTTGCCCGCGTACCAGAACCGGCCCGAGTCGACGTCTTCGGGCAGCCGCGCGTGCCGGCCCCGTACCGCCAGCTCGGCGGCCGTCGCCAGGGCCACGGCCGCGTCCGCCACCTCCAACACCGCCGCCCGCCGACGGCCCCGCGGTGCGGTCGTGGGCGCCTCCCGCGCCGCCGAGGCGGTGACCCGCTCCCGTACGCGCCGCAGGCCGTCGGCCGCTTCGGTCGTGTCGGACCTGCCGTCCAGCAGGTCCGCGGTCTCGGTGACGGTCCGGCCGACCGCGGTCAGCACCTCGGTCTCCTGCTCCATCGGCACCGGGCTCGGGGGCGGGGGCGCCGGGGGCAGGTTCACCAGGCGGGCGAGGAGCGTGCGGGCGGCCAGGCCCATGTGGGACAGGGCGCGGTCGCGCAGGCCAGGCCCGGCGGGCCGGTCGGCCTCGTCGATCCGGAACGGCCGCAGCGACTCGCCCGCCGCCCTGGCCGTCTCCGCGGAGGCCGCGGACAGTGTGTACGGGGCACGGCCCAGCTCGGCGACGCACCGGGCGGCGGTGTCGGCCGCGCTGGCGGCCAGGTGGCGGTAGGTCGGCCCGCGTGCCTCGGGCAGCAGGAAGAGCTCGGCGAGGATCAGCAGAAGCAGGCCGAAGGTGGCCCCCGCGAGCCGTTCCCACAGGGTGTCCGGCGCGTAGGGCGGGAAGCACGGCAGGATGTAGAGCAGCTGCAACCCCGGGGCCGCGCCCGCCGCGCGAGGACCGGCCGCGGCCACGAAGGCCAGGGCGAAGCCGATCAGGAGCATGCCGGCCACGGCGCTCCAGGTCCGGATCGCGAGGTAGGTGCCGATCGTCAGCAGCACCCAGGCCACCGGGGTCGCCTTGACCATGACGACCGCCCGCTGGCGCCCGGTGCCGGGGATGTGGGAGAGGGCGGCCATCGACACGGCCGCGAAGAGCGCGTACGTCGCGGCCACCGGCCGGTCCAGCGCGTACAGGCAGACGAAGAACGAGACGCACGCGGACAGGGTGGTGCGCAGGGCGCGCCGCGTCACGACCGAGGGGCCCTGGCCCCGGTCGGCGCGTCCGTCATGTTCGGCGCACATGACTCCAGGATCGGGCCACCTGCCGGAAGCCACCACATACTGACGGGCGGCAGCGGATCCACGGCGAAGGGCGAAAGCGGCGGTATGGACGAAGCACGGGCGCGGAACGTACTGGTGGCGGCGGGTCTGACCGGGGCGGCGCCCGGGGCGGCGGTCCTCCTCGCCCTCGGCGAGAACGCGGTCTTCGCCATCGGGGACCTGGTGGTGAAGGTGGGCCGGGAGGCGGCGCTGCTGGAGCGGGCCGAACGGGAACTCGCGGTGTCCGGCTGGTTCGCCGCGTCCGGGATTCCCGCGGTCCGCGCGGCCGAGCCGAAGCCCCGGCTGGTGGACGGGCACCCGCTGACCCTGTGGCACCGGCTCCCGGACGCGGTGCGGCCCGCGGGGCCCGCGGATCTGGCGGCGCTGCTGCGCCTCGTGCACGCCCTGCCCGCTCCTCCGTTCCCGCTGCCCGCGCGGGACCTGCTGGGCGGGGTCGAACGCTGGCTGCGGCTGGCGCAGGATGCCGTGGACCCGGCCGACGCGGAGTATCTGCGGGCCCGCCGGGACGCCTACGCCGCTGAGCTGGCGGCCCTGACCCCACGGCTGTCCCCGGGCCCGGTACACGGCGACGCCCTGCCGCGCAACGTCCACGTGGGCCCCGACGGCCCGGCACTGGTCGACCTGGAGACCGTGTCGGCCGATCTGCGCGAGCACGACCTGGTGGTGATGGCGCTCTCCCGCGACCGGTACGGCGTGTCCGCCGAGGAGTACGAGGCGTTCGTGACGGCGTACGGGTGGGACGTGCGCGATTGGGAGGGCTGCGCGGTCCTGCGCGGCGCCCGGGAGACGGCCAGCTGTGCCTGGGTCGCTCAGCACGCCCCGGTCAACCCGAGGGCGCTGGCCGAGTTCCGCCGCCGCGTGGCCTCCCTCAGAGAGGGCGACCGGGAAACGCGGTGGCACGCCTTCTAGGCACGCCCGGGCCGTCTCCTCCGGATCGTGTCGGCGGAGCCCGCGGCCTCCGGTGCCGTGCCAGGGCAGGGCGGAGGCGCGTTCGTGCACGGGGGCAGGGCGCAGTGCAGGGCCGTCGCGAGCCCCGGGCACGCCCGCAGCCCCGCAGCCTCCGGACGGCGCGGGCCGTCCCCCTCGCGATCCTGCCGGCCGAGCCCGGCCGGGCGGAAGCGCGTTCGTGCGCGGCGCGTATGCGGGCGGCCGCACGGCCGGGTGCGGTGCCGCGGCCGGGTGCGGTGCCGCGGCGAGGTGCGGTGCCGGGCGTCGCGGGGCAGGCGGTACTTTGCGGAAACCCCTAGTAGGCCGGGACCAGGCCCCGCAGCGGCCAGGCCTCGTCGATCACCGCGTCCGGGGTGCCCTGGCGGCGCAGGTACGACTGGAAGTCCCGGGCCCAGCGCGCGTGCCAGGTGCTCTGCCGCGCGTGCAGGTCGGCCGGGGTGAGCGCGGCCACCTCCGGATGCCGCTCGGCTATCGCCCGGGCCACCTGGACCGCGGCCAGCGCGTCCGCCCCGGCGTCGTGCGCGTCGTCGAGGGTGACCCCGTACACCCCGCAGACGGCCTCCAGGGTCCGCTTGCCCCGCCGGTAGCGGTCCACGGCCCGGTCGATGGTCAGCGGGTCCACCACCGGCCCGGTCTGTGCCCCGCCGAGCCGGTCGGCGAGGGAGGGCAGCCCGTGCCGGGCCAACTCGGCCGTCAGCAGGGTCAGGTCGAAGGCCGCGTTGTACGCGACCACCACCGCGCCGGCGCGCCAGTGGCCGACCAGGGCCTCCGCGACCTCGTCCGCGACCTCCCGCACCGGGCGGCCCTCGGCGACCGCGCGCTCCGTGCTGATCCCGTGGATCGCCGCGGCTTCCTCCGGGATCGGTATCCCCGGGTCCGCGAGCCAGCCGCGTCGCTCTCGTACCGCCCCGGCCCGCACCTCGACCAGGGCCGCGGTCACGATCCGCGATTCCCCCGGCTCCGTGCCGGTCGTCTCCAGGTCGAACCCGATCAGCACGCCGCCGTACCAGTCCGCCATGCCGTGCCAGTCCCCCATACCGCGCCAGTCCTCCACCCCGTGCCCCTCCCCCGTACACCTTCGGTCAACGGGTTTCAGCCTGCCACGGGGCACTGACAGCCAGGCCGCCGGGGCGCGCCGGGGGCCGCCCGGCCCGGAGTCAGGACACCGGCCGCGAGTCCTCCCACATCGACTCGAACTCTTCCCGGTACGTCGTGAACAGCCCGTGCTCCGCGTCCTTCGGTACGCCCCGTCCACCGCCCCGCAGCACCAGGACGGGCGACTCCATGCCGCGCGCCCGCCGCAGGTAGGACTGGACCACCGCGATGCCCGAGGACTGGCCCTCCACCAGGTAGGCGGTGAAGCGCGGGGTCTCGTCGAAGACGTGGATCTCGAAGCGCGAGGGATCCCGCAGACCGGCCCGGACCCGGCGGACGTGCAGGATGTTCATCTCCACCGAGCGGCTCAGCTCGCCCTTGCGCAGCCCCAGTTCCCGCTCGCGCCGCTTGACGGCACTGCTCGCCGGGTTCAGGAACAGCAGCCGCACCCGGCAGCCGGCCTCCGTGAGCCGGACGAGTCTTCGGCCCGAGAAGTTCTGGACCAGCAGGTTGAGCCCTATGCCGATGGCGTCGAGCCGCCGCGCGCCCCCGAAGAGGTCCTCGGCCGGGAGCTGGCGCTGCAGCCGCACCCGGTCGGGGTGGACCGAGATGACGTCCGCGTACCGGTCCCCCACCAGGTCTTCGACGGCGTCGATCGGCAGCCGTTCGGCGGAGGGGCTGCCGGAGACCCCGCCCAGTACCTCCAGCAGGCGCGCCGACGCCCGCTCCGCCTGCTCCAGCACGGGCCGGGACAGGGCCCGGTTGCGGGAGACGACGTTGCGGGTGACCTCCAGCTCGTCCAGGGCCAGCTCGATCTCGCGCCGGTCGTCGAAGTACGGCTCGAAGCAGGGCCAGTGCTGGACCATCAGCTCCCGCAGCTGGGGCAGGGTCAGGAAGCTCAGCACGTTGTCGTCGGCCGAGTCGAGCAGGTAGCCCTTGCGCCGGCTGACCTCGCGCACGGCCACGGCCCGCTGCACCCATTCCTGTCCGGCGGGTCCGGCGGCCGCGACGACCCAGTCGTCCGCGCCGTGCACCGGTTCGTAGATCGGCCGGAGCACCGCCCCGACCACCGCGCGCAGCCGCTGTTCGATGAGGTTCAGCCAGATGTACGCACGGCCGGCGCGCTGCGCCCGGGTCCGGACCTCGCTCCAGGCCTCCGTGCCCCAGTCCAGCTCCACGCCGGTCCCCGCGTTCCCGGCCTCCGCCGGTCCGCCCGCCAGGGAGACCGCCCCGGCCGGGATCCCCGCGGGTGTCCCGCCGGGGACACCCCCTGGGGCGTCCGCCGGGCCACCCTCGTGACTGCTGTCACCAGGGGGCAGCTCCAGACCTCCCGAGCTCACCCGTGCACCGCCTTCTGCGTCTGGACGCCCGTCTCCAGTGATCACGGAAGGGTACTCCGCGCGCATGGCCCGGTGCAGCCCGACGGCCCGTACGGGGGCTGTCCGTTGACCCATTATCCGATGCGCAGACAGTCCGCTGACCCGCATATCGGCTCTGCGGGTCACCCGGTAGGACCACTGCCAAGTCCGCGCTTGCGGCCCCTCTTTCGGGGAAGATCTGGCAGGGACTTGGGTCCACGCCGGGTCAGCCGGGACATCTTCGGGCGATGAGGGAAGAGTCGTTATCTATGCAGGTCTGGCCGGGACAGGCGTATCCGCTGGGTGCCACGTACGACGGCGCCGGCACCAACTTCGCGGTCTACTCGGAGGCCGCCCGACGCATCGAGCTGTGCCTCCTCCACGACGACGGGTCGGAATCGGCCGTGGAGCTGCGTGAGACGGACGCCTTCGTCCGCCACGCCTACCTGCCCGGGGTCATGCCCGGCCAGCGCTACGGGTTCCGGGTGCACGGCCCGTACGAGCCCGAGCGAGGCCGGCGCTGCAACGCGGCGAAGCTGCTGCTGGACCCGTACGCGCGGGCCATCAGCGGCCGGGTCAGCTGGAACGAGGCGGTGTACGGCTACCACTTCGGCCGGCCGGACTCGCGCAACGACCTGGACTCCGCCCCGCACACGATGAGTTCGGTCGTGGTGAACCCGTACTTCGACTGGGCCAACGACCGGCCGCCGCGCCACGAGTACCACCACACGGTGCTGTACGAGGCCCACGTCAAGGGCCTGACCATGCACCATCCGGACCTCCCCGAGGAGCTGCGCGGCACCTACGGGGCGCTGGCGCACCCGGCGGTGATCGGCCACCTCACCAAGCTCGGGGTGACGGCGCTGGAGCTGATGCCGGTGCACCAGTTCGTCAACGACCACCGGCTGGTCAACGACGGGCTGAGCAACTACTGGGGCTACAACACCATCGGCTTCTTCGCCCCGCACAACGGCTACGCTTCGGGCGACCGCGGCCAGCAGGTGCTGGAGTTCAAGTCGGCGGTACGGGCCCTGCACGAGGCCGGGATCGAGGTGATCCTGGACGTGGTCTACAACCACACCGCCGAGGGGAACCACCTGGGGCCGACGCTGTCCTTCCGGGGGCTGGACAACGCCTCGTACTACCGGCTGGCGGACGATCCGCGGCACTACATGGACACCACCGGCACCGGCAACTCGCTGCTGATGCGCTCCCCGCACGTGCTCCAGCTGATCATGGACTCGCTGCGCTACTGGGTCACCGAGATGCACGTGGACGGCTTCCGGTTCGACCTGGCGGCGACGCTGGCCCGCCAGTTCCACGAGGTGGACCGGCTGTCCTCGTTCTTCGACCTGGTCCAGCAGGATCCGGTGGTCAGCCAGGTCAAGCTGATCGCGGAGCCCTGGGACCTGGGCGAGGGCGGCTACCAGGTGGGCAACTTCCCGCCGCTGTGGACCGAGTGGAACGGCAAGTACCGCGACACCGTACGGGACCTGTGGCGCGGGCAGCCGCGCACGCTCGCGGAGTTCGCGGGGCGGCTGACGGGCTCCTCGGACCTCTACCAGGACGACGGCCGGCGCCCGCTGGCATCGATCAACTTCACCACCTGCCACGACGGTTTCACCCTGAACGACCTGGTCTCGTACGACGAGAAGCACAACGAGGCCAACCGGGAGGGCAATCGGGACGGCGAGACCCACAACCGGTCCTGGAACTGCGGTGTGGAGGGGCCGACCGAGGATCCGGAGATCCTGGAGCTGCGCGAACGCCAGATGCGCAACTTCACGGCCACCCTGATGCTGTCGCAGGGGGTGCCGATGCTCAGCCACGGCGACGAGTTCGGCCGTACCCAGCAGGGGAACAACAACGCCTACTGCCAGGACAACGAGCTGAGCTGGGTGAGCTGGCCGGAGCCGGGCAAACCGGCTCCTTCCCTGCTGGAGTTCACGCGGCGGATGGTGTGGCTGCGCCGCGACCACCCGGTCTTCCGGCGGCGCCGGTTCTTCCACGGGCGGCCGGTGGAGGGGACGCACGACGAGCTGTCCGACATCGCGTGGTTCACCCCGCACGGGGAGGAGATGCGGGCGCGGGACTGGCAGGCGCAGCACGCGAAGGCGCTGACCGTCTTCCTTAACGGGGAGGCGATCTCCGAGCCGGGCACCCGCGGGGAGCGGATCACCGACGACTCGTTCCTGCTGATGTTCAACGCGGGGGCGGAGTCGCAGGACTTCACCGTTCCGGAGGGGCACGGCGCGCAGTGGCGGCTGGTGGTGGACACTGCGCGGGCGGACGTTCTGCCCCCCGGCACCGGGCCGCAGTTCGCGGCCGGTGACCGGGTGGCGCTGACGGGGCGGTGCCTGGTGGTGCTCCAGCGTCCGGCGTAGGCCGCTGCTCCTGCACCAGACGCCCGGGGACCGGCTCCCGGGGACCGGCTCCCGGGGACCGGCGGCCGGCGGCCGGCGCAGGAGGCTGCTTCAGCGTTCCGCGTAGGCGGGGGCGCCCTCGTCCGCCGCCGGGGAGGAGGGGCCGGTCCGCGGGCCCGGAACGTCCACCGCGGCGGCGTGCGTCCGGGCGGCCGGCACCTCGGTGACGAGGGCGAGGACCAGGCAGAGCGCGGCCGCCCCGACGGCCACGGCGAAGGCCCCCGAGGGCCCGTACGCCTCGGCGAGGCGTCCGCAGACGAGGAGCGAGGTGGCCTGTCCGGCCACCAGGCAGCTGGCGGCGAGGGCCATGGAGGTGGAGAGCCCGGCCGGCTCCACGGACCGTTCGGTGAGGGCGAACGCGGTGATCAGGTGGGGTGCGTAGGCGGCGCCCAGCACGGTGACGACGGCGTACAGCGGCCACAGGCCGTCCGTGAACAGCAGGGGCACCGAGAGCACCAGGGCCGCGCCGGTCGCCACCCGCCAGCGCAGCCGCAGCCCGAAGCGGGTGGGCAGCGCGCCGAGGGAGATGCCGACGACCGCGCTGACGACGCCCATGGCGGAGTAGACGACGGCGGCTTGGTCCGGCACGCCGAGCTCGATGGTGAGCGCGGTGATGCCGGCCTGGCAGGCGCCGAACATCGTCCCTTGGAGGGCGAGGGAGCCGCGTACGGCGTGCACCACGCCGGGCGGCTTGACCCGGCTTCCCGGGCCCCGGTCCGGCGCGGGGGACCCGGCCGTGACGGCGGCGGTCGGATGCAGCGCGTAGACGGTGCCGAAGACGGCGACGAGGGCGGCCGCTCCGGCGAGGGCGACGGCCGGGTGCGCGAGGAGGGCGGCGAGTCCGACGAGGGCGGGTCCGAAGACGAAGGAGATCTCGTCGAGGGTGCCTTCGAGCGCGTGGACGGCGCCGACGACGCTCTCGTCGGACCTGGCCCGGTGCGCCAGGGCCACCGAGCGGGTGCGCGCGAGCGGTCCGATCAGCGGTACGGAGGCGCCGGTGAGGGCGCCGATCGCGGCGAGCGCGGCGGTGGCCAGGTGGGTGAGCGCCCCGGCGACCAGGGCCGCGGTGGCCACGGCGTTGACGGCGGCCGCGGCCAGGACGACGCGGCGCTGCCCGTGGCGGTCGGCGAGCCGGCCGAGGACGGGTCCGAAGAGGACCTGCCCGAGGGAGAGGGCGCCGCCGACCAGGCCCGCGGTGGCGAGGGATCCGCTGGTCCGGGCGACCAGCAGGAAGCTGCCGAACTGGGACATCGCGACGGGCAGTCGGGCGAGGAAAGAGACGAGCGGAAGTAGGGGCCCGGTCAGGGCGATGACTTTTCCATAGGTACTGACGGTTCCAACCACTTGATCGACACTAACCCGGCGCAGTCACTCGGATGCATTGGGTCATGGCACGGAATCCGGCAGGCTGGGTACGTACGTTCTCATGAGCCAGCCGCACGCGACCCCCGAATCAGAATCTGACGTTCCGACACCCGTCACCCCGACGTCGACCTACCGTCTCCAGCTGCGCCCGGAGTTCACCTTCGAGGCGGCCGGGGCGGCCGTACCCCACATCGCCTCGCTCGGCGTGTCGCACCTGCACCTCTCCCCGGTGCTGGAGGCGGTGCCGGGCTCGACGCACGGCTACGACGTCACCGACCACTCCCGCGTGCGGGCCGAGCTCGGCGGCGAGCCGGGCCTGCGGGCCCTGGCCGGGACCGCACGGGCGCACGGGCTCGGGCTGGTCCTCGACATCGTGCCCAACCACATGGCGGTACCGACTCCGCTGCGGCTGAACCGGCCCCTGTGGGAGGTGCTGCGCGACGGCCCCGCCTCGCCGTACGCCCGCTGGTTCGACATCGACTGGGAGGCGGGCGGCGGACAGGTGCTGCTGCCGGTGCTGGCCGGGCCGGCGCAGGAGTGCGAGCTGCGGGCCGACGGTGAGGTGCTGCGCTACGGGGAGCAGGAGTTCCCGCTGCGGGAGGGGACCGCGGGGCTGGCGCTGCCCGAGCTGCTCGCCGCGCAGTGGTACCGGCCGGCCTGGTGGCGCGAAGCGCGCACCTCGCTCAACTACCGGCGTTTCTTCACGATTTCGGAGCTGATCGGGGTCCGGGTGGAGGACCCCGAGGTGTTCACGGCCACCCATGCGAAGGTCCTGGAGCTGGTCCGGGACGGGGTCGCACAGGGGCTGCGGATCGACCACGTGGACGGCCTGGCGGACCCGGAGGAGTACCTGCGGCGGCTGCGGGCGGCCGCGGGCGAGGACTGCTGGGTGGTGGTCGAGAAGATCCTGGCCCGCGAGGAGCGGCTGCCGTCGGGCTGGCCGGTGGCGGGCACCACCGGCTACGACGCCCTGCACCGGGTGGACGGGGTGTTCACCGACCCCGAGGGCGTCGCCGAGCTGGCGGCCCGGTACGGGGAGAGCACGGGGCTGCCCCACTGGCCGGAGGCGGCCCGGGCGTCCGCCCGGGAGGTGCTGACCGGCGACCTGGCGGCCGAACTGGGAGCCCTGGAACGGCAGGCCGGTCCGGAACTGAGCTCAGCCGTAAGGGAGTTGCTGATCGCTTTCCCCGTCTACCGGCCCTACCCCGGCGAGCCGGACCTGCCGCCGCACGCCCTGGAGCAGGCCGCCGCGGTGGCCGGTCAGGGCGCCGTGGCCGCCGTACGGGAGCTGCTGCTGCGGGATCCGGCCTTCGCCGCCCGCTTCGCCCAGACCTCGGCGGCCCTGCGCGCCAAGTCCCTGGAGGACCGGGCCTTCTACCGGTACGCGCCCCTGCTGTCGGCCACCGAGGTCGGCGGGGAGCCGGGCCGGCCGGCGGTGTCGGCGGCGGAGTTCCACGCGTACTGTGCCGCCCTGGCCCGGGAATGGCCCGCGGCCGGGACGGTCCTTTCCACGCACGACACCAAGCGCAGCGCGGACGTCCGGGCCCGGATCGCGGCGCTGTCCCAGGCCCCGGAGCTGATGGGACGCCCCGAGGGGCCCGACCCCCAGCTGGCCTGGGTGGCCCGGCAGACCGCACTGGGGCTCGGCCGGGTCCCCGAGGCCGGGCCCCGGCTGGCCGACGCCCTGCTCAAGGCGGTCCGCGAGGCCGCTCTGCACACCAGCTGGACCGAGCCGGACGAGGCGTACGAGGCGGGCGTGGCCCGGTACGCCGGGGACCCGCCCGACCTCCCGGCGGAACTGGCCGGGGCGGCCCGCGCGAACCTCCTCGGCATGACCCTGCTGCACCTGGCGATGCCCGGGGTCCCCGAGGTCTACCAGGGTGCGGAGACGGAGTACCGGGCCCTGGTGGACCCCGACAACCGGCGGCCCGCCCACTTCCCCCGCCGGGCGCTGGCCCGGCTGGACGGCGGGGCCGCCCCCGCCGACCCGGCCGAGGAGAAGCTGGGGCTCACGGCCACCCTGCTGCGGCTGCGCCGGGCCCGGCCGGAGCTGTTCCGGGGCTATGCGCCGGTCCTCGCCCGGGGCCCGGCCGCCGGCCATCTGCTGGCCTTCACGCGGGCCCCCGGGCTGCTGGTGGCGGCCACCCGGCTCTCCCACCGGCTGTCCGCGTCCGGCGGCTGGCGGGACACCCGACTGCACCTGCCGCCCGGCACCTGGACCCGCCTGGCCCCCGTGTCCCCGCACGCGGACTCCGCGGTGTCGCACAGCGGTCCGGCCGAGGTGGCCGCCCTGCTGGACGGCCACCCGGTGGGAGTCTGGCTGCGCGGGTGATCCGCGCGGGCCGGGCCGCCACCGCTCAGCGCGGCGGACCGTCAGGACGAGGACCAGGACCAGGACCTTGACCAGGACCTTGACCAGAGCCCGGACCAGGACCTGAACCAGGGCCCGGACCCGAACCAGGACCCGGACCGGAACCGGGCCCCGGCGCGGTCCGGTCGCCGATCAGCTCCGCGAAGGCGGCCGCTGCACCGGTCAGCGGAACCCGGGAGAAGACCGCCAGGGGCCGGTGCCACGGCGGGTCGAGGGAGAGCAGGACGCAGTCCTCGCCGACGGCACCGCGGACCATGTGGGCCGGGGCCATGACGACGCCCACCCCGGCGGCCGCCATCCGCACCGCCGTCGAGGTGTGCTCCGTACGCAGCACCGTGTGCGGGGTGAAACCGAGCGCCCCGCACGCCCGGTCGAGGACGAGGACACCGTCGACCAGCGGTTCCATCGCGCAGCGGATCCAGTCGCGGTGGGCTAGTTCGGTGAGGGTGACGGCGGTCCGGCCGGCCAGCGGATCGTCGAAGGGGACGACGATGACGAGCTCCTCCCGGTCGATCCGCAGCAGGGGCCCCGCCCAGCCCGCGGGCTCCGGTCCCACCGCGAGGTCGGCGACGCCCCGTTCCAGCTGCTCCTCCAGGGCCTCCGTGGTGCCGTACTCCCGCAGCACCAGGGACACCCCCGGATGCAGGGCCCGCCAGCGGGCGGCGACGCCCGGCAGCAGGCCGACGGCCAGTGCGTGCACGGTGGCGATGTGCAGTTCGCCGCCGGCCACCCCGGCCGCGGCGCGGGCGGCCCGCTCGGCCTGCCGGGCGCTGCGGACCGCGAGTTGTGCGTGCGGCAGGAAGGCGCGGCCCATGGGGGTGAGCCGGACCCCGCGGGGCATCCGCTCCAGCAGTGCGCCGCCCACGGCCCGTTCCAGGGCCTTGACCTGGTGGGACAGGGCGGGCTGCGTGACGTGCAGACCGTCCGCGGCGCGGGTGAAGGAGGACTCCTCCACCACGGCCAGGAAGTACTCCATCTGGCGCAGGCTCATGAACTCGAAGCATAAAGATCCTGCATGACCTTCAGAAGATCATTTCCTTGGACTCGGCCCGACCGGGCGGTGGACGCTGGTGGCATGACCAACGACAGCGCAGTGGATGTGATCGTGATCGGCGGCGGTACGGGCGGCTACAGCACCGCCCTGCGCGCCTCGGCCCTGGGCCTGGGCGTCCTGCTCGCGGAACGCGACAAGGTCGGCGGAACCTGCCTGCACCGGGGCTGCATCCCCAGCAAGGCCATGCTGCACGCGGCGGAACTCGTCGACGGCATAGCCGAGGCGCGTGAGCGCTGGGGGGTCCGGGCCCGTGTGGAGTCGGTCGACTGGGCGGCCCTGACCGCCACCCGGGACGACATCGTCTCCCGCAACCACAAGGGCGTGGAAGGACACTTGGAGCACGCCGGGGTGCGGGTGGTGCGCAGCGGCGCCCGGTTGACGGGACCGCGGTCCGTACGGACCGATGACGGCCGGGAGTTCACCGCCACCCGGGGGATCGTGCTGGCCACCGGGTCCCGGCCGCGTACCCTGCCCGGCCTGGAGCCCGACGGCCACACGGTGGTGACCAGTGACGACGCGCTGTTCGCGCCCGGTCTGCCGGCTTCGGTGCTGGTGCTGGGCGGCGGGGCGATCGGGGTGGAGTACGCCTCCTTCCACCGTTCCATGGGCGCCGAGGTGACGCTGGTGGAGGCCGCGGACCGGCTGGTCCCGCTGGAGGACGCGGACGTGTCCCGCCATCTGGCGCGGGGCCTGAAGAAGCGCGGGATCGACGTGCAGACCGGTGCCCGGCTGGAGGGGTCCGAGCGGTTGCCCTCCGGCGGTGTGCGGGCCACCGTGCGCACCGCGCGCGGGGAGCTGCGGGAGATCGTGACGGAGCGCCTGCTGGTGGCCGTCGGGCGGGTGCCGGTGACCGACGGCCTGGACCTCGCGGCGGCCGGACTGGCCACCGACGAGCGGGGGTTCGTGGCTCCGGCCGACTGGTCCCGGCTGGAGAGCGCCGTCCCGGGGATCCACGTGGTGGGCGACCTGCTGCCGCCGCCGTCGCTCGGGCTGGCGCACGCCTCCTTCGCCGAGGGCCTGCTGGTCGCGGAGACCCTCGCGGGGTGACGAGTCCGCCGGTGGACTACGCGGCGGTGCCGCGGGTGACCTACTCGGCGCCGCAGACCGCCGCCGTCGGGCTGACGGAGGCGCAGGCGCGCGAGGCGGCGTACGACGTGGTGGTGAACACGATGCCGCTGACCGCCGTGGCCAAGGGCATGGTGCACGGACAGGGCGGCACGGTGAAGGTGGTCGCGGAGCGGGGCGGGCGGGTGCTGGGTGTCCACCTGGTGGGGCCGCACGTGTCGGAGATGATCGCGGAGAGCCAGCTCGTCGTGGGCTGGGACGCGGAACCGGCGGATGTGGCACGGCACGTCCACCCCCATCCGACGCTCTCGGAGGCCGTCGGGGAGGCCTTCCTCAGCCTGGCGGGCCGCGGACTGCACCAGCAGTAGCCCCCGGGGCCCTCACCGGGGCGGGACCGGTTAAGGAGCCGCCCCGGGGCGTACGTGCCGGCGCGCCCCGAGGCCGGCCCGGCCGGGACCGTGCCCCCGGCCTTGGCCAGGGGTTTCATCCGGAATTCGGACAACTGCGGGGCCCGGGGAGCAGTAGGCGGCGGGCCCTGCGGGCATGGCATCCCTTGTGACTCTCCTCCGTGACATGCGCTACCCCACACCGCTGGAACTCGGGCTCGCCGCCCGCGCTCTGGCGGACGAACACCCCGGCGAGGTCCGGCTCCGCCAGGCCGGCACCTCCCGGGCCGGGCAGCCGCTCTGGGTGCTGTCCGTCGCCGCGACCGGCGGCGCCGCGCGCGGGACCGACCGCAACGTCCTCGTCGTCGCCGGGGCGCACGCCAACGAGCCCGTCGGCGGCGCGACCGCCCTCTCGCTCGCCCGGCGCGTCCTGGACGACCCGGCGCCGCGGGCCGGCTGCGGCTGGCACTTCCTGCTCTGTGCCGACCCGGACGGCGCGGACCTGCACCGCACTCCCCATCCGTACTCGCTGCTGGACTACCACCGGAACTTCTTCCGGCCGCCGGGCCCGGAACAGCCCGAGTGGGCCCCGTCGTTACTGCCTCCGGACCGGCTGCCGCCCGAGACCCTGGCCCTGCTGGCGCTCATCGACGAGCTGCGGCCCGTCCTGCAGGTCTCCCTGCACGCCACCGACCTCGGCGGCTCCTGGGTGCAGCTCACCCGGGACGTACCGGGCCTCGCCGAGCCGTTCGCCGAATCGGCCGCCGAGCTGCGCATCCCGGTGGAGAACGGGGCCTCGGACGCGGCCGGCTGGCCCTCCCCGGGACCCGGGATCTTCGTGATACCGCAGCCGGGCAGCGAGGCGGCCGGGGCCTTCCACCCGGAGGACACCCGGCTGAGCACCTGGTACCACGCCCACCGCTACGCCGGCACGACCGCCATCGTCGAAGTCCCCATGTGGGCCTCCGACCTGGTGGACGATCCGGCCCCGCACCCGGACCCGCGCGGCGCCCTGCGGATGCTGGCCGAACGGCTCGTCACGGACGCCGCGCTCGTCGCCACGGTCCGGAAGGACGGCGACGCACGGCCGGGTCCGTCCTCGTACGAGGACCCGGCCGCGGCGCCCCTGCTGCGCGCGGTGGACTGGACGCTCGCGCTGATCCCCCGGATCGCCGCCGAGTGGACGGCCGGGGCGCCCGCGGAGGCCACGGCGGCGTACATCGCCAGCATCGACGCCTTCGGGCGCCGGCTGTCGCTGCGGGCCGCCGCGATGCTGCTGCGGGTCCTGCGGGCCCAGGGGCATCCCGCGGCACCCGGGCTGGACCGGCTGGTCACCGGGTGGTGCGAGGACTTCGCGGCGTGTTTCGGGGCCCGCTGGGTCCCGGTGGCCACCCAGGTGGAACACCAGTCCCGCACGGTCCTGGCCGCCTACGACCGCCTCGTCGCGGCCGGCCGGGACCAGCGGGCGGGCTGAGCGGGCGGGGCCGGGCGGGGCCGGGGTCAGGCCCGCTTCCCGGTCGGCCCCAGGCGGGTGTCGGGGCCGGGCGGCGGCAGCGCCACCGGCCTGGCTCCGTCGTGGTCCTCGGCGGCGTCGTGGAGAGGGCGGGTGCCTTCGGCCGCGTCCGCCAGCCACTGCCAGACGTACGGCCGGCGGGCGTCCGGGGCCACGGGGGGCGCCGCGGCGGAGATCCACGTCGTGAGGGTGAACCGGTGGTCCGGGAACCGCCCGCTCGGGCAGGTGGACGGCACGACCTCGTGGAAGGCGCCGGAGGGGAAGAAGGCGATGGTGTCGTGCTCGGGCTCGATCGTGCGGTAGGACTCCCCCGGCCGCGCCCTGCCGTCCTCCACCACGGTGTCGTACAGGCGGAGCCGGCCGCCGCCGAAGCCGCGCGGCGTGCGGTGCAGGTAGTACACGGCGGACAGCGCGGTTCCCACGTCCCGGACGCGTGAGGCGTCCGTGTGGATGCCGAAGTGGCCGCCTTCACCGTGTGCCGTCAGGACGGTCAGCGACTGTGCGAGCGGGGCCCGGTGACCGAGGACCTCCTGGACGAGCGGCAGGCAGTCGGCCAGGTGTGCGCTGAACACCTCGCTGGTCACGGGAAGGACCAGCGAGTCCCGCCCCTTGCGGGACACCTGTCCGGTCAGGGGGTCCAGGACGGTCCCCGCCGTGAAGTCCTCCTCCCGGGATATCGCGTAGTCCAGCAGGGCGGCGGCGCGCTCCGCGCCCAGGAAGTTCTCGAAACGGCAGACCGGCGCCGGTACCACGAGCGCGGGGGACCACCGGTCGGAGGGCGGCAGTACGCGGGGGCTGATTTCCATCGGCGTGGCCGGTTCCATCGTGTATCCGCTCATAGCCCGGAACCGTACGGTGGCGGCCGTCCGCGCCGAAGGAGCACGAGGGGGCGCACAGGAGTGCGCGGTGCGCGCCCGCGCCGACGGCCCGACACGGACCGACCGGCGGGCCGGTCGCCGGGAAGCGGAACCGGACGGGGAGGCTTCCACCGGGGCGTCTCGCGTGCGGCTCTTGACCCTCACGTGGCGTCAGGCGCCGACCGGAGGCCCATCTGGCGGAACGTGTGCGTCGTGCGATGTCGGTGTGGACGCGGGTCGGTCCGCGGGCCGAGCGGCGGGCGGCGGGCGGCGGGCGGTGCGAAGCCTCGGGGGCGACCTCGCCTCCGGCCGATGCTCCGGGACGGTCGTAGAAGCGGATCGTGCCGGCATGCTGAGCCGGCCCTCTGTCTGCATGAGCACGCAGCGCGGAACCGTAGCCTGATGACACCCTGTCAGGCTGGGAGAGTTGGTCACCGTGGTTCAGTACCTCGTCGGCTCGCGCGCGAGCAACCTTGCCAAGGCTCAAGTGCGTGAGTACCTGCGCCCGCTCCGCGAGCGGTTCCCGGACACCACGTTCACGCACCGCGTGATTCTGGAGGGGGGCGACAAGGACCGCAAGTCGCTCCTGTCGAGCGTATCCGCGGTCAGTGGCGGGTCGGCATTCAGCACCGAGCAGGAGGCAGCACTGCTGCGCGGTGACGTGGACGTGATCGTCCATTCGCTGAAGGACCTTCCCACGGCGAACCCGAGCGGGCTCACGTTGTTGCCCCCGCCGGGACGCGAGGACGTGCGCGATGCACTGTGCGGCTCGACCCTCGCCGGACTACGGAAGGGGGCGAAGGTCGGAACGGGTTCCCCTCGGCGTATCGCGCAGCTGCTCGCGGTGCGTCCCGACCTTGTGATCGTCCCCATCCGGGGCAACGTCCCGCCCCGGCTCAGGAAGATCGAAACGGAAGGGCTGGACGCGGTGGTGCTCGCCGCTGCGGGACTCCGCCGGCTCGGACTCGACGGTGCGATCGGCGAGATGCTGCCGCTCGACCTCTTTCCGCCGAGCCCCGGACAGGGCGCTTTGGGCATTCAGGTTCGGACGGACGAGTCCTCGGCCCACTTGCGCGAGATCCTGTCCACGGTCGGCAACGCAGCCGTTGACGCGGAGATCAGGGCGGAACGCACCCTGCTTGCCGAGCTGCACGGCGGGTGCAGCGTCCCCGTGGGCGCGTACGGCGAGACCCTGCCGGACGGAACTCTCAGGTTGTTCGGTCAGGTCAGTTCACTGGACGGTACCGAGCAGATTTCGGGGACGCTGACCGGTCCGTCTGCCGAGCCGGACAAGCTGGGTGCAGCCCTGGCCGCGGAACTCATCGACCGGGGCGCACACTCGATCCTTGACGCGGTGCGGGCTGGTCTCGCAGCCAGGTGAGCTGACGGGCGATGTCGCCTCGGTGGCGACCCGTCCTGCAGCGTCGCCAGGGACGGTCCCGGTAAGGGACTCGAAGAACCCTGACGGTCCGACCCTGGACTTTGCCGCGGCAGCGTTCGCCACATGACCGTCATCCTGCGGGTCCGCTCGCGGCGCCCGGCCGGCGGGGCACCCTCGGCGGACGCGGGGCGTCGTCCTCAGCTCGACGAGAGCCGGAAGGTCATGTTCCCGAAGCTGACCTGGTCGCCGTCACGGACCACCGCGGAGCCGGTCACCCGGTGCCCGTTGACCGTGGTCCCGTTGGTGGAGCCGAGGTCCCTGAGCACCCACGCCCCGGCCTGCAGCCTGAGCTCCGCGTGCGCCCGGGAGACCGTCTCGTGGCTGAGCCGCAGCCCGTTGCCGGGGTCGCGGCCGATCCGCAGGACCACCGCGCTCGGATGCGGCAGCAGCAGCTTGGGCAGGCGCTCGGCGTGCCAGGCCCGCCGGACCCCGAGGGACACCGCCGAGGCCCGGCCGACCCAGCCGAAGAGCCGACGGGTCCAGGGGCTTTCGGACGGCTCCCGGGAGTGGAGGTCGGCCGTGAGCGCGGCGAGGTCCTCGGAGCGGCGGGCGACCAGGGCGAGTTCCATCCGGCGCAGGAAGGTGTCGTGGGACAGCTTGCCGAGGGCCGCGCCCTCCCTGAGCTGGCCCAGCGCCCGGTCGCGCTCGGCGTCGGAGAGCCGTGGCGCGGGGAAGGCGGGAATCTCGAAACTGGACGTCACAGGGTGATTGTCGGCCCGTCGGGGGCGGAGTGTCCAGAACTCCCCCACCGCGCCCGGAATGATGGGCACGATACGCATGCTGGACACCGCCGACGACGAGGGGACCGTCCGTGCAGTTCGAGGTGTGGGCACCACTGACAGGTCACGTCGCCATGCTGCTCGACGGGGCCACGTACGACCTGGCGCGCGATCCGGACCGGGACGGCTGGTGGACCGCCGAGGCCCCGGCCGCCGACGGGAGCCGCTACGGGTTCCTGCTCGACGGCGAAGGCCCGCGGCCGGACCCGCGCGGGCGCCGGCTGCCCGACGGGCCCGACGGCCTGTCGGCGGTGGTCGACCTGGAGGCCCTCGCCCGGGGGCCGGCCCGGCCGCCGCACGTCCGGCTCCAGGACGCGGTCCTGTACGAGCTGCACATCGGCACCTTCACCCCCGAGGGGACCTTCGACGCGGCCGCCGCCCGGCTCGGGCACCTCACCTCCCTCGGCGTCACGCACGTCGAGCTGATGCCGGTCTGTTCCTTCTCCGGCCGGCACGGCTGGGGGTACGACGGGGTCGCGCCCTGGGCGGTGCACGAGCCGTACGGCGGCCCGGCCGGCCTGGCCCGCTTCACGGCCGCCGCGCACGAGGCCGGGCTGGGCGTGGTGCTGGACGTGGTCCACAACCACCTCGGCCCGTCCGGCAACCATCTGCCTGCCTTCGGACCGTACTTCACCGACACCCACCACACCCCGTGGGGCTCCGCGGTGAACCTGGACGCCGCCGGCTCCGACGAGGTACGCGCCTATCTGCTCGGCAGCGCGCTGGCCTGGCTGCGCGACTACGGGATCGACGGGCTGCGGCTCGACGCCGTGCACGCGCTGGCCGACGACCGGGCGCTGACCTTCCTGGAGGAACTGTCCGCGGCCGTCGACGACCTGGCGGCGGACACCGGCCGCCCGCTGTTCCTGATCGCCGAGTCCGACCGCTGCGACCCGCGCACCACCACCCCGCGCGCCGTCGGCGGCCTGGGTCTGCACGCCCAGTGGAACGACGACTTCCACCACGCCCTGCACTGCGCGCTGACGGGCGAGTCCCAGGCGTACTACGCGGACTTCGCCGCGGCCCCGCTCGCCGCCCTCGCCAAGACCATGACCCGGGTCTTCTTCCACGACGGGACCTGGTCCTCCTTCCGCGGCCGCACCCACGGCCGCCCGGTGGACCACCGGCGGACCCCCGCCCACCGGTTCCTCGGCTACACCCAGACCCACGACCAGATCGGCAACCGGGCGCTCGGCGACCGGCTTTCCGCCTCGCTCTCCCCCGGGCTGCTGGCGTGCGCCGCGACCGTGGCCCTGACCGGTCCGTTCGTGCCGATGCTGTTCATGGGCGAGGAGTGGGGGGCCAGGACGCCCTGGCAGTACTTCACCGACCACCAGGACCCCGGCCTCGCCGAGGCGGTACGGTCCGGGCGGCGTCGGGAGTTCGCGGCGCACGGCTGGAAGGCCGAGGAGGTCCCGGACCCGCAGGACCCGGCCACTCGGGACCGCTCCTGCCTGGACTGGGCTGAACCCGAACAGGCCCTCCACGCCCGCCTGCTGGACTGGTACCGCACCCTGGTCTCGCTCCGGCGCACCCATCACGACCTGCGCGACCCGGACCTGGCTGCGGTCCGGGTCGCCCACGACGAGGAGCGCCGCTGGCTCACCTTCCGGCGGGGCGACGTCCGGGTGGCCGTGAACCTCTCCCCGGACCCGGTGACCATCGCGCTGGGCCGCAACGGGGTACGGGTGCTCGCCTGCTGGGAGCCGGTCGACCACCCGGGGCCCGACGGGCGGATCCACGTACCGGGCGAGACGGCGGTCGTCCTGGCGCCGTGACGCTCACTCCACGACGGCCAGCTCGCGCGGGGCGTTGTTCAGGCGGCGCCCGCCGTCCTCGGTGACGGTCACGATGTCCTCGATGCGGACGCCGAACCGGCCCGGCAGGTAGACGCCCGGCTCCACCGAGAAACACATGCCGGGGACCAGCGGCTGCTCCTCGCCCTCGACCATGTACGGGGGCTCGTGGGTGGTCACGCCGATGCCGTGGCCGGTGCGGTGGATGAAGCGGTCTCCGTAGCCGAACTCGGTGATCACGGCGCGGGCGGCCCGGTCGATCTCCTGGCAGGCGACCCCCGGCCGGACCGCGGCCACGCCTGCCTGCTGGGCCTCGCGGACGACGTCGTGGACCCGCTGCTCCTCGGCGGTGGGCTCGCCGACGTGCACGGTGCGGGAGATGTCGGAGCCGTAGCCGTGCCGCAGGCCGCCGAAGTCGAGGACCACCATGTCGCCGTGGCGGATGACGCGCTCGCCGGCCTCGTGGTGCGGGTTGGCACCGTTGGGGCCCGAGCCGACGACCGTGAAGTCGACCTGGGAGTGGCCGTGCGCGCGCAGCAGGCCGGCGAGGTCCTCGGCCACGTCGGTCTCCCGGCGGTCGGCGAAGGGGAGGTGGAGGATCTGCGCGTAGGCGGCGTCGGCGGCGGCCCCCGCCGCGGCCAGCCGTTCCAGCTCCCGCTCGTCCTTGACCGCGCGGAGCATGGGCAGACAGTCCGTGAGCGGTGCGTAGGAGCTGTTGGGCAGTTCCCGCTGGAGGCCCAGGAGGTGCAGCGCCCAGGTGTTGTCGCTCACCCCGAAACGCCCGCGGAAGTCCAGCAGCGGGGCCGCGACGGCGTACGGGTTCTTCCCGTCGGCCCAGTCCCGCAGGGTCAGTGCGGCGGCACCCGGGGCCTGCTGCGCGTCGGGGGCCTCCAGCGCGGGCACGATGAGCACCGGGTCCTGTCCGGCGGCCAGGACGAGCAGGGTCAGCCGCTCGGTCTCGGCGGTGGGCCGGTAGCCCGTGAGGTGCGTGAGGTCGGGCCCTGGAGCGATCAGCAGTCCGGCGAGTCCCGCGTCGGAGGCGGTCCGGGCGGCGGCGGCCATCCGGGCGGCGTAGTCATCGGCCGTGAAGGGTGCGGGTTCACGTGTCATACGGGTGATCCTGCCGTGCACGGCGCGGCGGGGGCAGCGGCCACGCCGGTCGGGCCGGCCGGGGAGAGGAGCTCCCTGCGGTGCACCAGCCGGGGGGCCGCCGCCCGATAAGGCGTCGCGGAACCACCCCTCTGATCGGCTATGCTGTGCTTGCACATCGAACGGGCGGTTCCGCCGCCCTTCGTGGTGGGTGTAGCTCAGCTGGTAGAGCACCTGGTTGTGGTCCAGGTGGCCGCGGGTTCAAGTCCCGTCACTCACCCTGTCGATCCCGTGGGGTACGAGGTCTCCTCGTACCCCACGGGATTTTTCGTGTGCCCGGCCCCCGCTGGTCCGGCCGGGGTACTTTGCGGACACCCCCTAGATCCGCAGGAAGGCCTCCACCTCGGTGACGAAGGCCACCGGGGTCTCGTGCGGCGGGTAGTGGCCGGAGCCCGGGATCGTCACGACCCGGCAGTCCGGGTAGGAGGCCTGCCAGGTGTCCCTCATCACATCCGCGGTGATCGCGAGGTCGTACTCACCGACGAGGACCAGCACCGGGACGGTGTTGCCCTTCACCGCGGCGGACAGGTCGAGCGGCTGCCAGCTGGCGAGGTAGCCGGCGAAGGCCTCGGGGCGGGAGACGGCCAGCGAGTGGGCGACCATCCCGTCGAGCCAGTGGCGGCTCACCCGGTTGCCCGTGACCAGGTCGAGGATGGTCCGGCGCTTGTCGGGGTCGGTGGCGGCGCCGTGGAAGAGGGCGTGGGTCGCGTCGTCCATCGCGTAGGGCGCGGCCGGGACCGGAGCGAGCCCGATCAGCTTCTCCACCCGCTCGGGGGCGCGGACGAGGACCTGCTGGACGGCTTTGCCGCCCATGGAGTGGCCGAGGAGGGAGAAGGTGTCCCAGCCGAGCTGGTCGGCGAGTTCGAGGACGTCGTCGGCGATCTCGGCCAGGGTGTGGCGGCCGGGGACGTCGCGGCGGTCTCCGTAGCCGCGGTAGTCGAGGAAGACGTAGCTGAAGCCCTCCGGGTCCAGGTGGTCCAGTACGGAACCCCAGTGCGCGGAGGTGCCGAACCAGTCGTGCAGCACGATGACGCGGACGGGTCCGGTACCGATCCTGCGGTGGGCGATGGCCATGCGTTCTCCCTCGGTGACGTGGCGAAAAGGACCGACGCCGAGGGTTCTGCCCACCGGATCTACCATCACACCGTGAACCCGACATCACGCCCGCGCCCCCTGACCATCGGGGACTTCTCGCGGCCCGACGGAGCACGCCACCCGCACCACCCCACGACGTACCTGATCAGCGATCCGGCCGAGATCGACGCGGTGGCGGCGGCCAGGCGGCCGGTCGACGACCACCCCGTCGACGACACCTTCGACTGCATGTGCCAGGAGGGCCTGCGCGCGGATCACCACAGCCCGGAGGCGAGCCGCCTGCTCGACCCGCTGTCCCCCGACGGCATCCCCGCCCGGCACCGCGCACGGTGGGTGGCCGCGGCGCCCGCGGAGCTGCGGGAGTACGCCCGGGCCCTGGCCGCGGGCGAGGCGGAGCCGCAGGCTCCGGTCGGGGTGCCGCCGGGCACGGTGTTCGGCTGGCTGGGCGCCGTACGCCGAGAGCCCCGGGACGCGGCGTGGCTCCTCGCGGACCGGGCCCCCGGACGGCTGCTCGCCGGGACCACGACGGAGCGACTCGCCTGGGGTGTACGGGAGACGGACCGGGCCGGCCTGGAAGGGGCCGTGCGGTTCTTCGCGAGCGAGGAGTTCACCACCCGGCACCCGAAGCGGCGCCGGGTGCCCGACACCGCGCGGGACATCCTGCTGCGGTACGCCCGCAGCCACCGCCCGGCGGACCTCCCGGTCCTGGAACGGCGGCTGCTGCGCGCACCGGAGGACCGGATCAGACGGTCTTGATAGCCGGGTCCGAGATGCCCGGGGCACCGGTCTCCACGTGTCCGGCGAAACGGCGCAGGAAGGTGGCGTCGGCGTCGGAGACGACCGCCACGTCGTACCAGCGGCCCGAGGCGGCGAGGTCGACCGTGTGGGTCACCGTCGCACCGGCCGCCACCCTGAGGATCGGGGCGGCGCCGCCGTAGGTGTTGGTCACCGTGAGGTTGACGGCCGCCGTCCCGGAGTTGGTCAGGGTCAGCGTGAGGTTGCCGGTGGCCGCCTGGTGGCGGGCCGTGACCTCGGGGCCGGCCTTCTTCGCCGGGCCCTTCCAGGTGCGCAGGAAGCCGTTCGGCCCCCACACCGTGAGGTTGATCTGGTTGCCGGTGGAGCTGCTGGTGGACCAGGTGTCCGACAGCGTCTTGCCCGCCTCGACCGTGTAGGGCCAGGGGCCGTCCGTACGGTTGCCCGAGGTGCTGTGGAAGTGGGCGCCCAGGGTCGGTCCGGAGGCGAAGGTGAGGGTGAACTTGCCGGTGGAGGTGGTGCGGGCGCCGTCCACGTAGGGGCTGTAGCCGAGTGCGCGGGTCGGCTTGGAGCCGGCTTCCTGCCGGGGCAGGGTGCCGGTCGCCGGCGGGGTCGGGTGGTAGGAGGGGTGGCGGTCCTTGTCCGGCGGGACGTACCCGGCCGTGGACGGCAGCGCGGCGGGCGCGGCGTCGGCCCGGGTGAAGTCGAAGGCCGAGGTCAGGTCGCCGCAGACGGCGCGGCGCCAGGGCGAGATGTTGGGCTCCTGCACGCCGAAGCGCTTCTCCATGAAGCGGATCACCGAGGTGTGGTCGAAGGTCTCGGAGCAGACGTAACCGCCCTTGCTCCACGGGGAGACCACGATCATCGGGACGCGCGGGCCGAGCCCGTACGGTCCGGCCGCGTAACCGCCGCCCCCGGCGTAGAGGTCCTTCGACACGTCGGCCGTGGACAGGCCCCAGGCGGAGGAGGCCGGCGGGTACGGCGGGACCACGTGGTCGAAGAAGCCGTCGTTCTCGTCGTAGGTGATGAACAGGGCGGTCTTGGCCCAGACCGCCGGGTTCGCGGTCAGTGCGTCCAGGACCTGGGAGATGTACCAGGCGCCGAAGTTCGTCGGCCAGTTCGAGTGCTCGCTGAACGCCTCGGGGGCGGCGATCCAGGAGACCTGGGGCAGCCTGCCGCCCACGACGTCCGCGCGCAGCCGGTCGAAGTAGCCGTCGCCGGCCTTGACGTTCGTGCCGGTGCGGGCCTTCTCGTACAGGGCGCTGCCGGGCTGGGCGTTGCGGTAGGTGTTGAAGTACAGCAGCGAGTTGTCGCCGTAGTTGCCGCGGAAGGCGTCGTTGATCCAGCCCCACGAACCGGCCGCGTTCAGGCCGTCGCTGATGTCCTGGTAGACCTTCCAGGAGACCCCGGCGGACTCCAGCCGCTCGGGGTAGGTCTTCCAGCCGTAGCCGGCCTCCTGGTTGCCGAGGACCGGGCCGCCGCCGGTCCCGTCGTTGCCCGTGTGGCCCGTCCACATGTAGTAGCGGTTCGGGTCCGTGGCGCCGATGAACGAGCAGTGGTAGGCGTCGCACACCGTGAAGGCGTCGGCGAGGGCGTAGTGGAACGGGATGTCGTTCCGGGTCATGTAGGACATGGTCGTGGCCGTCTTGGCCGGGACCCACTTGTCGTACTTGCCGTTGTTGTACGCCTGGTGGCCGCCGGCCCAGTCGTGGTTGAGGCCCTCCAGGAACTGCATGCCGAGGTCCTGGATCTGCGGGTTGAAGGGCAGGATGTCCTTCGTGCCGTTCGACTGGTGGAAGACCGGCTTGCCGTTGTCCTGGAGGACCGGCCGCGGGTCGCCGAAGCCCCGTACGCCCTTCATCGCGCCGAAGTAGTGGTCGAAGGACCGGTTCTCCTGCATCAGGACGACGACGTGCTCGATGTCCTGGATCGTTCCGGTGGCGCCTTGCGCCGGGATGGCGGCGGCCCGCGCGATGCTGTCGTTCAGCATCGTGAGGGCGGCGGTGCCACCGGCTATCTGCAGGAACCTGCGACGGTTGAGTTCTGCCATGGGGTGACGACCTCTGCGGGTGAGGGGGGGGTCGAGGGGCGCCCCAAGGACAGCGGTCCCGGGGTACCGGCCGGAGATCACCTCGTGACACTGCGCCGTACACCTGGAGAACGAAAAGAGCTCCCGAACGGCCTGCGTATCTGCTGAAATGACCTCCCACACACTGCACGGGGGGCGCAGAGCGGATGGCCGGGAGCGAGTTCGGGCATGCCATCGGGCTGCCCCACGCGCTCCTCGGCCTGCCGCTGTCGCCGCTCGTGGGAGCGTACGGGGAACTGCTCGCCGCGCAACAGGCCGTCGGATTGGGCCACTTGGGCGAGTTATGGGTCCCGCCCGGCGGCCGTTTACGGGTGCTCGACGGGATCTTCGCCGTCACCGGGACCGGCCGGCGCCGCCACGTGGGCGCCGGCGTACTGCGGTCACTGCGCCGGGACCGGCCGGAACCGGGTGCCGTCTGGCTGCTCGAACGGCTGGCCGCGATCCAGGAGGAGGATCCGGCCGCCCTGCGCCGGATCCTGCTCTACCAGCTCACCCACCTGCTCCAGGACCATCCCGAGGGGCGGCTGCCCGCCACCGCCGCCGGCCTGGGGGTCGATCCGGCCGAGGCCGGGGCCCTGGTCCGCGCGGCCGCCCGGCGGGCTCCGCTGGACGCGGGACAGCGGGCCGCCGCCGAGGGCCTGCTCGACGACGTGCGGGAGCACCGGATCCGCTCCGCCGCCCGCCGGGCCGCCCTGCTGCCGCCCGCGGGTGAGGACCGGCCGCTGGCGGACCTCCTCGCCGGGCTGGCCGCCCGGGTGACGGCCGCCGACACCGAGCTCGCGGTGGCCCGGCGGGCCGAGGAGCAGGAGGATCCGGAACGGGCCGCCCTCCACTACGAGGAGGCCGCGGCGCTGGCGGGCGACTGCCCGCGCGCGGTGCGCGGGCTGGTCCGCACCTACCGGCCCGATCCCGGGGACCCCGCCCCGATGGTGTCCTCCCTCGTCCCGGGGGGCGTCGAACTGCGCTGGCCGTCCGGGGACTTCGGGGACACCCGCTGGCGGGTGGTGCGGCTCACCCGCGGGGAGCCGGCCGGCGCGCCGCTCGCCGAGGTGCCGGGCCGGCCGGCCGGGGGCGTGCTCGTGGACCGCGGCGCCGGCATCGGCGAGGAGATCCGCCACGTCGCGCTGCCGCTGCGGGCCGACGGCACCGTCGACGGGCCGCCGCTGGTGGCGGCCCCGCTGTCGGTCGCCCCGGCGGTGACGCAGGCGGCCGCCGTCGACGGCAACGGATGGATCGAGGCCTCGTGGACGGCGCCGGCGGGTGCGTCCCGGTGCGAGGCGACGCTGACCGGGCCGCAGGGCCGGGTACCGGTGTCCCCGGCCGCGCGGGCGGACGGGGCGGACCGGGAGAACCGGGCGGACGGGGCGGACGGGGCGGACCGGCGGGAGACCCTGCGCGCGGAGGGGCTGCCGCCGGGGACGTACGAGCTGGCGGTGCGGGCCCGGTACGTCCCGGCGGGCCGTACCGGCCACGGGACGCTGTCCGCGGCCGTGACCGTCCCGGTCACCGTGCACGCCTGGCCGCAGCCCGTACTCACCCTGACGGCCCTGGCCCGGGAGGCGGGCGGCGTGGAGTTCCGCCCGACCGGCGGCGACGGGGCCGAGGTGCGGCTGGTGGAGTGGCCCGCCGGTGCCGCTCCCGCCGAGCGGGCCGAACTGGCGGCGGCCGAACTGCCGCCGCCGCTGGACTGGGCAGGACCCGGCCGGACGGGTCCGGGCGGGAGCGGGCCGGGCTCCGTCGGGCACCCGCCCCCGGGATCGCTCACCACCGTCTGCTCCGTGTCCGTGCTGGGCGCCCGGGCCCTCGCCGGACCCTGCGTCCTGGTCGAGGCCCCCCTGCCGGTGGCCGGACTCGCGCTGCGGCGGGCCGCGCCCGACCTGGTCGAGGTCGGCTTCGACTGGCCCGGCACCGCAGGCACCGTCACCGGCGCCGTCACCCAGGACGGCCGCCGCACCGAATTCGCCGTGGCCCGCAGCGTGTTCCTGCGCGAGGGCCTGCGGCTGCGGGTCACCCCGGCCGCACTGTCCGTCGAGGCCCACGCCGCACCGCGCAGCGTCCGTTCCGTGCTCGCCTCGGCCGGGGGCGACGCACGGGCCGCACTGCCGGCCGACGTGGCCATCGCCTACGAGCTGGTGCCCGGCGCCCGGCGCGGCCTGCGCCGCGGGCCCGCCGTGCTGCGGGTCACCGTACGGGCTCCGGGCGGTGCGGCCGGCCAGGACCTGCCCGGCTTCGTCCTCGTGGCCCGGGGGGACGGCGGCCGCAACCCCCGGCGTCCGGACGGCCCGTCCGGCGGGACGGCCGTGTGCCGGGTGACCGGGGCCGAACTCGCGGCCGCGGCCGCGGGCACCGGGACGGGCACGGGCACGGTGGAGCGCCCGGTCGACACCGCCGTCGCACCCGGCCGTCCGTACGCCCTGCGCGGTTTCCTCATCGGCGGCGCAGCCGCCTCCGTCCGGCTCGAAGAGCCCCCTCTCCTCTCCCTGGTGGTCCGCTGACATGACCTCCGTCGTCTGCCCCTACTGCTTCGACCGGTCCCCGGCAGCCAGGCTGCCCTACCGCTGCCAGATGTCCGCCACGGGCGTGCGCGGCGCGAAGCCCTGCAGCGCCGAACTCGACACCGTGTGGGCCGATTTCATGGGCCCGAGCGTGCCTCCCGCACTGAAGATGCGCGGCCCGGTCTTCACGGCCCGGCGCGGCCTCGGGCCACGCCTGACGCCGAACGGGGGCGGATCCCGTGCGGACTGCCCCGCCTGCGGCGGGTCCACCCCGGTCCGCGTCTGCCGGCGCTGCCACAGCGACTTCCCGAGCGACTACTGCGACCAGGACACCCGCATCATCGCCCTGCTCGGACCCAAGGCCTCCGGCAAGAGCACCTACGTCTCGGTCCTGCTCAACGAGCTGCGGGGCCGGGTGGGCCGGGCGTACGGGGCCTCGGTGACCGCGATGGGCGGCGAGACCCAGCGCCGGGACCGCGAGCTGGCCGAGGACCTCTACGACCGGCTGCGCCTGCCGGAGGCCACCAGACCGGCGGCCCTCGGCTTCAACGACCCGCTGCTGTACCGGCTGAGCCTGCCCCTGCGGCGCCGGCTGCGCGGGGACGGCAGCCGGCACACCGCGCTGGTGTTCTTCGACGCGGCGGGCGAGGACCTCGGCAGCGCCGAGGCCATGGACCGCTACACGCACTACCTGGCGGCCGCCGACGGGATCATCCTGCTCGTGGACCCGCTGCAGATGCGGGCGGTGCGCGACCGGCTCCCGGTGGACGACGGGCCGCCGCTGCCCGTCATCGAGACCCCGCCGCAGCAGATCGCCGCCGACCTCGCGGCGCAGCTGCGGGCGCACGGCCGGGGTTCCTCACGCGGCCGGGTCACCACTCCGGTGGCGGTGGCCGTGACCAAGACGGACTCGCTGGTGCCGCTGCTGGAGCCGCATTCGCCGCTGCTGCGCAACGCGGGCCACGACGCCGGCGCGCTCGACGAGGAGGACCGGCGGGCGGTGCACGAGGAGATGCGCTCGCTGCTCGACGGCTGGGACTCGGGGGCGCTGCTCCGGCAGCTGGAGCGGGACTTCGCCCGGCTGTCGCTGTTCGGGCTCTCGGCGCTCGGCTCGCCGCCGCCCGCGCACGCCCCGGCCGACGCCCCGAAGTCGGGTCCGCGGCCGCTGCGCGTGGAGGATCCGCTGCTGTGGCTGCTGGGGCTGGGCGGGCTGCTGCCGCGCACCGGTGTCGCGGCCGGCCCGGGTGCCCGTACCGGTTCCGGGGGGACCTCATGAATCTCGCCCAGCTGCACTACACCTCGGCGCCGCCCGGCCCCGACGGCTCCGGATTCCGGTTCACGGCCGTCAGCCCCGGGGTGCCGGCCGCCCTGCTGCGCGAGGCGGAGCAGCTGATCGGCTACGAGCCGCCCCGGGACGCGCCGCCGCGCCCGGGTCCGCAGGAGCTGGCAGCCTTCCCGCAGGCGCTCAGCCTGAACGTGCTGGCCGACGGCAGCCGGCTGCTGGCGCGCTCGGTGTACACCGGGGCCGACTACAGCGGCCGCTGGGGCAACTTCCACGCCCACGCGGTGCACCTGCCGCAGCCCGCCGGTTCCGGCCCGGCCGTGGGCGAGCTGCCGATCACCGCCTGGGGCTCGCCGCAGTGGGCCGCCGCGACCCCGGAGGGCGGCGCCCCCGCGCTGGCCGCGGTACCCGCGCCGGGACGGCTGGACCGGGCCGCGCTGGCCGCGTTCGTCGCGGACCGTGCGCCGTGGCTGGCCGCGTTCTTCTCCGACGTGCGCCGGCTCGCCGAGGACCCGGACGCCCCGCAGGTCGTGCTGGTCGAGGCGGACAGCGAGGCCGTGGCCCGCTGGATCATGCTGGCGTGCAGTGTGCTGCCGCACCAGCGGGGGCAGTGGCTCACCTTCACCACCTACACCCGGCGGCCGCAGCTCGCCCGGCAGCGGATCATCGGGGTGATGCCCGAGGACGGACCCGGCCTCGCCGGGCAGGAGCACCGCTACCGGGTCTACGACGCCACGCGGGCCGCCGCCCCCACCGCCGCCGGGGAGCCGGACGTGTGGGCGGACACCGCCGCACGCGTCTGGCGGGCGCAGCGCCAGGATCTGGTCGCCGCGGTACGGAGGCTGGCCGCCGGGCCCTACGACGCGGGCCCGCTGGCCGCGCTCGCCCTGGCCGCGGACATCGCCCTGCCCTCCCCCGGCCGGGCCGCGGCCGCCGACTGGGCCGCCGGGCACCGCGACGCGCTGGACCTCGGGCGTCTGCAGGCGCTGGCCCTGGCGCTGGGCTGGCCGGCGGGTGACCGGGACCCCGCGGAGGTCGCCGCGGCCGGGCGGCTGCTCGCGGCCCTGGACGGCTGGGCCCCGCCCGCGGCGTGCGAGCCGCTGGTGGCCCTGACCCTGACCGAGGCGGTCCGGACCGGCGCGCCGCCCGCGGCCCTGCCGACGGCGGGCGCCCTCGGCGCGGCCGTCCGCGGCCGGCTCGCGGCGGAGCTGGAACCGGGGCTGCGGGCGGCGCTGGGCTCCCTGGCCGGCGAACCGGGGCACTCCGCCGGGCTGTTGCGGGTGGCGTCGGTGCTCGGGGTGGACGTGGGCGACCTGCTGCCCGGTACGGCCCGGCAGCTGGCGCTCGCGCTGCTCACCGATCCGGAGCGGGCGTACGGGGCTGCGGTGCGGGCCGCGCTGGCCGAACTGCCCGCGCTGCGTACCCTCGTACTCGACCGGCTGGACTCGCTCGCGGCGGGCGATCCGGCGGCCGGACGGCGGCTGTTCGAGCGGACCGCGCTGCGGCCGGCCGCGGCCGACGCGACGCCGCACCTGCGGATGTGCGCCGGGGCCGCGGCGACGGCCGCGGCCGCACCGGACCGGGTCGGCGCGCTGAACGCCCTGCTGGCCCGTTCGGGCGTCTCGCTGTACGCGGAACCGCTGGTCCTGCGGACCGCCATGCGGCTGGTGTGGGAGGGGGACCCGCCGGAGGCGGGCGAGGCCGGGATGGTGCTGATGGCGACCGGGGCGAAGGTCCACCGGGAGGCCGGGACCTGGGAGCTGCTCGTCCAGGCGGCCGTGCGGGCCCCGGCCGGGGACGGCGGGGCCGAGGAGCTGGCTCCGGAGCTCCTCGGGCAGTTCCAGGAGGAGATCCCGGCCCGGCTGCGGCCGTCGCTGCTGCTGCTGGAGCTGGCCCGGAACCTGCGGTCGGGGCCGGCCGGCGGGGGCTGGGTCCGCCAGGCGCTGGACCTGGGGTCGCTGGATCCCGAGCCCGGCCCGCGGGACGGCGCGTACGCGGCCCTGTGCGTGCGGCTGCTGGCCGGGGACCGGCCGGACAGCGAGCTGCGGGCGCTGGTCGAGAGCAACGACGCGGAGCTGCTGGCCGCCTACCGGGCGGCGGCGCGCACACCGGCGGTCCGTGACCGGCTGCGGCTGGATCCGGGCTATGCCGCGGACTGCTTCACGGTGTGGTCCTCCCAGCCGCAGGCGGGCGCCGCATGGCAGGAGACCCGCACGGACCTGCTCGACGGGGTGCTGCGGCCGGCCGTACGGAGTCTCACGGCGGAGGAGCTGGCCGGGCTGGAGCGGTCGCTGGCCCGCCTGGGCGGGCGCTGGGCGGACGAGTTCCGTTCCTGGCAGCGGCCGGGTGCCTTCGGCCGCCTGCGCGAACGCTTCGCGGGCCGCCGCTCCGGCGGTGACGGGAACGGGGGCTGATCTCGTGGATCCTGAGCTGATCGTGCGGGTCCTCGCCGCGCTCACCGGGGCGATCGGGGTCGCGGTGTGCCTCGGGTACGGGCTGTGGCGGTTCCTGGCGCTGGCGCTGTCGGCCGCCTGGGCGGCTTTCCGGACCGACCCGCCGGACCTGCGGATCGTCCGGTACACGGGGCCCGAACCGGCCCGGCCGGCGTACTGGGCCGGGCAGATGTGGCGGGACGCCGCCTTCGCCGGCCAGGCCGCCGCCCTGACCGTCTGGTACCTGCTGACCCGGCACTGGCTGGGCGAGGTGGTGCGCCGCCGCCTGCTGCGCGGCCGCAACGGGCAGACCGGCGAGCTCGCGGACAACGGGTTCGGCCGGCTGCTGCTGCGGCTCATCGCTCCCGGGACGGCGCTGGCCGCTCTGCTGTCCGCGCTGCTCGCGTCGGTCCTGCTGGCGGGTGTCGCGCTGTTCTTCGCCGTCCAGATCCTGCTGGTGGCACTCGCCGCGCTGGCGGCCGTCGCGGCCGGGCGGACCGCCGACCGGCTGTGGAAGCTGGGCCTGGGCATCCGGATGAAGTGCCCCTACCCCGGCTGCTACCGGCCGTTCCCGCTGGCCGTGCACCTCTGCCCGGGCTGCGGCGCCGCCCACCGCGAGCTGCGGCCCGGCGCCTTCGGCGCCCTGCGGCACGTCTGCCGCTGCGGCAAGGCCCTGCCGAGCACCCTCCTGGCCGGGCGGCGCGGACTCTCCGCCCGGTGCCCGCACTGCGACCGGGGCCTGCCGCCGGCCGTCGGCACCACCCGGGTCGTGCACCTGCCGCTGATCGGGGGCACGTCGGCCGGGAAGACGATGCTGCTGGCGGCCATGCTCGACGGGCTGCGGTCCTGGTCGCACGAGTCCCGGCTGACGGTCGAGTACGCCTCCCCCGACGACCTCCGCGAGGCCAACACCCTGGGGCAGCAGCTGAACCACACCGGGTGGACCCTCAAGACCCAGGGCGGGCAGCCGCGCGCCCTGATGCTGCTGGTCGGGCACGGCCGCCGGCGCCGGCTGCTCTACCTGTACGACCCGATGGGCGAGTCCCTCAGGGACGCCGACACGACCCGCGGCCAGGGCTACCTCGCGCACGCCGACGGGGTCCTGCTGGTGACCGACGTGCTCGCCGCTCCCGTCGTACGCCGTGCCCTGCGCGCGGGCGACACCGAACGGGCGCGGGCCGCCCGGCCGGCCGACCTCGGCCCGGTGGAGACGTACGCGGGGTTCACCGGCGAGCTGCAGGGGCTCGGTGGCCGTCGCGGGCGCCTCCCCGTGGCCGCGGTGGTGACCAAACGGGACGTCCTCGACCAGCTGGACTCGCTGCCCAGGCCCGCGGAACCGGTCGAGGCGTGGCTGGCCGGAATCGGGCTGGACGAACTGGTCCGGGCCCTCGGGCACGACTTCGCGGCGGCCCGGTACTGGGTGGTCAGCGCCCACGCCGCGACCGGTGCGGGCGCCCTGGACAGCGAGCGGCGGCGGGCGGCGGAGCCGGTGCTGTGGCTGCTGTCGCGGACCGGGCTGCGTGTCGGAGGGCTCCTGCAGGACCGGCGGAAGCAGCCGGACGGGCCGGACCTGCCGGGTCCGCGCACCGGTCAGGACACCCGGGCGCCGCAGGCAGCACAGGACTCGCAGGCAGCACGGAAGTCGCGGGAATCGCGGGCCGCGACCGGCGAGGAGAGGAGCAACACCCCATGATGACACCGCAGATCAAGCGGGGCCGACGCATGATGGCGGTCCTGTTCGTGACGGCGGTCGTGATGACGGCGGCCGCCGCGGTGGCGGCGCTGGTGCGGTACATCCCGCTATGGACGAGAAGTTGAAGGAGACACGCGGTGAGTGACATCCCCGGCGGGCCGATGGCGAACCGGCCCGTCCATTTCATCTGGCTGATCGACTGCTCGTACTCGATGCAGGGCGAGAAGATCGGCCAGCTCAACTACGCGATCAGAGAAGCCGTTCCGGAGATGCTGTCCGTCGCGCAGGACAACCCGGCGGCACAGCTGCTGCTGCGCACGATGACGTTCTCCACGACGGCCCGCTGGCACCACAAGGACCCGGTGCCGGTGGAGCAGTTCACCTGGCAGGACGTACAGGTGGACGGTATGACCAACCTCGGCGAGGCCCTGCAGCTCGTCGCGCGCGAACTGGACACCCCGCCCATGCCGCAGCGGGCCCTGAAGCCGGTGCTGGCCCTGGTCTCCGACGGGGTGCCGACGGACGACTGGAAGGCGGGGCTGCGAGCGGTGGACGCGACCCCCTGGGGCCGCAAGGCGGTCCGGGTGGCCATCGCGATCGGCGCGGACGCCGACCGCAACGTGCTCCAGGAGTTCCTGGGCAATCCCGAGCTCCAGCCGCTCGACGCGAACAGCCCCAAGCAGCTGGCGGCGGCGATCCGCTGGGCCTCCACGGCCGCGGTGAAGGCGGCCTCCCAGCCGGTGGCGGGTTTCGGGGACGCGACCGTGAAGCAGCCTCCGTACGCCCCGCCCGTGCTCGCCGACGACGATGACGACGTGTGGTGAGCGAGCCCGTGCGGATGATCCACGGACCGCTGCCGCTCTGGGACACGATCCAGGGCAGCGTCCAGGGCGTGAACAAGGCACGCAACCAGGACCACCACGACGCGGAGGGCCTCGGCACCGCCGCACGGCCCCTGATCATGGCGGTGGCCGACGGCCACGGATCGGCGGTGCACGCGCGCAGTCATTTCGGGTCCCGGTTCGCCGTGGACCTGTTCGTCCAGCAGGCCCGGCTGTTCGCCGCGCTCGCCGAGCCCCGGGGCGGTACGCGGCCACCGAGCCTGGCCTGGCTGATGAACTACGCGCAGTACACGCTGCCGCGCCAACTGGTCAGCGCCTGGCAGGAGAAGGCGCTCGGGCACTGGGAGCGCAGCAGCTCGCCCGGGGAGCCGGGGCAGTCCCCGGCGGACAAGCTGGTGCTGTACGGGAGCACGCTCGTCGGCGCCGTGCTGACCCCCCGGGTCTTCGCGGCCTGGCAGCTCGGGGACGGTGAGCTGACCGTGGTGACCGACGACGGCCGGGTGACCGTACCGCTCGCGCCGGACGAGGCGGATCTCGGCGACGAGACGGAGTCCCTGTGCTCCCCGCAGGCCTGGCTGCGGGTCCGTACGCACTGGGCGCCGGTGACCGCCCCCGCGCGGGCACCGCGGCTGGTGTCGCTCTCCACCGACGGGCTGTCCAAGAGCTTCGCCTCGGACACCGGCTTCCGGCAGTTCATGGCCGGGCTGGACGACCGGCTGTCGGAGGAGGGCCCGGAGTGCGTCCGGGCCGTCCTGCCGGAATGGCTGGCCAAGGCCTCCCGGCACTCGGGGGACGACACCACCCTGGTGGCGGCCTGGCACGCCGACACGGCCCTGACCGGAACCGGCGGGGAGCCGCCCGACGGCGTCGGCGCCGCCGACCCGGCCGACATGACAGACCCGTACAGGAGTGACGAATGAGCGGCATGCTCGACAGCGGTACCCGGCTGACGGCCGAGAGCGGCCTGCCGGTGGAGGTCTTCGACCTGCTCGGCGCCGGTGGCCAGGGGGAGGTCTACCGGGTGCGCACCCCGGCCGGCGACCAGGCCCTCAAGTGGTACTACCCGGCCTGCGCGACGCGGGAGCAGGAGGACATCGTCCGCCAGCTGGTGGACCGGGGCTTCGACGACGACCGCTTCCTGTGGCCCCGGGACTTCGTGGGCGATGGGCGCGGTGGCTTCGGCTACCTGATGGACATCCGCCCGGAGAGGTTCAAGGGCCTGCCGCTGCTCTTCCGCCGTAAGCTGCGGACCACGGTCCGCGCCCTGCTCACCGCCTGCCTGTACACGGTGGAGGCGTACCAGGCGCTGCACTCGCGGGGGATCGCCTACCGGGACATCTCCTGGGGGAACCTGCTCTTCGACCCGGCCACCGGCGAGGTGCTGGTCTGCGACAACGACAACGCGGTGGTCGAGGGCGACAGCACGGGCATCTCGGGGACCATGGCGTTCATGGCGCCCGAGCTGGTGCGCGGCGAGCCCGGGTTCTCCCCGGGCACCCAGAGCGATCTGCACTCCCTGTCCGTGCTGCTGTTCATGCTGCTGATGAACCATCATCCGCTGATGGGCAGGCGGGAGTTGGCCATCCGGTGTTTCGACGAGGCCGCCGAGCGCAAGCTGTACGGGAAGGACCCGCTGTTCCTCTTCGACCCGCAGGACGGCTCCAACGCCCCCGACCCGGTGGAGCACGCCACGGTGCTGGCCACCTGGGCGGTGGTGCCCGACTCCCTGCGCGCCCTGTTCACCAGGAACTTCACACGGGGCCTGCACGACCCGACGGCCCGGGTGCGGGAGTCGCAGTGGCGCGACGCGCTGCGGGCGGTCCTGGACGCGGTCGTGGACTGCGCCCACTGCGGGAAGCAGAACATGACCGAACCCCGGTCGGCCACTCCGGGCACCTGCTGGAGCTGCGGGAACGCCCTGGTGCTGCCGCCCCGGCTGGTGCTGACCACGCCTCCGCCGCGCACCGAGCACCACATCCTGCTGCACCGGTCCTCGCGGGTCCAGGCGCACCACCTGGCGCCCGAGCCGGCCCGGCACGACTACGGCGACGGCACACTGGTGGCGCAGCTGACCGAACATCCGCAGCGGCCGGGGAAGTTCGGGCTGGCCAACCGTTCCGCGTCGGCGTGGACGGGGACCCGCGCGGACGGCAGCACGCAGGAGATCGCCCCCGGGCAGACCGTGCCGCTGCGTTCGGGGCTGGAACTGGACTTCGGCGGCGCGCGGGCCGTCGTACGGGCGAGGTGAGACGGCCCGTCAGCCCAGCAGCCGGCTGATCTCCTGGGCGAGGGCCAGGCCGGTGGTGCCCGCGCCCAGGCCGAGGGTGACGGTTTCCAGCGACCGCCGGATCAGGCCCGGTTCGGCGGCGCGCCCCTCCTGCCCGGCCCGGTCCAGTTCGGCGTGCAGGGCCTGGGCCGCGTCGATCCGCTCCGGCGCGGCCCCCTGCGCCCGCAGCCACAGTGCGAGTTCTGCGGCCAGCCGCAGGGTCTGGCCGGCGGTGTCCTGCTGCCCGACGTTGATCGTGCCGTGGTCCCCGATGTTGTTGGTGCCGGAGACGTTCCCGTGGAAGTTGTAGGTGCTCACGCGTTCTCCTCGTGGTCGCTCAGGGCTGCCCGGCCGGCTTCCCCGAAGGCTGCGCCTTGCCGCCCTGGTTGACGGTGCCGTGCGCGCCGATGTTGCTGGAGTGGATGTCGCCCTGGAACGTGTAGGTGTGGGTGTTGATCACCTGCTGCGCCTGGTCGTAGGAGCTGGTGTCGACGTTGTGGTCCTTCAGGAACCGTTCGGTCGCTATCAGTACGCCCTGCTGGAGGCGCTGCAGGAAGTCCTGGGAGTCCGTCCGTTCGGAGAAGCCCAGCTGGTCCCAGTCGGCGACCCGCTCGCGCAGGCTGTCCACGGCCCCGTAGTCGAAGCGCAGGTGCCGCCGGCCGATGTCACGGCGCAGTCTCTCCAGCGACCGGGCCCACTCGCGGCGCGCCGAGGCCCGCCGGACCAGCCGGCCGGGGGCGCCGAGCAGCGCCGATCCGGTCGTGGCGGTGGTGACGGAGAACAGGCTCCACCAGCGCTCCCAGCCCCCCAGGGGCAGGGTGTGCACCCGGTAGAAGCGGGACTGGAGCGGAGGGATTCCGTACGCCGCCACCTCCCAGGTGAGGCTGGGGTGCTGGAGGCGGGCCCGCAGGTGCATGGAGACGATGACGCGGCCGCCCTCGCCGGTGCGTTCCAGGCTGAGATAGGTGCGCATGCCGGCGCCCGGCTGCACCACGCCGGCCTGCACCAGCTGCTTGGGGATGTGGGCGCGTGGGCGGCTCAGCCGGTCGGGGAGCAGGTCGGGGCCGACGTAGGGGACGTGATCGCCTATCACGTAGAGCCGGTTGCGGGCCCGCAGGCCCTTCAGCCCGGCTATGTGCTCCATCTCGCGGGCGACGAAGCTGTGCAGGTCGACGGCGTCGAAGGGTTTGACGGCCAGTTTGCCGCCGCCCGCCGGGTCCTCGGCGGGCCGGCTGACGTCGATGGGCTGCCAGACCATTTCCTTGATCTTCGAGCCGCTGCCGACGAACGGGTTGGTGCGCTCGGCCCCCGACGCGTACGGGACCACGTTGGCCCGCTTCTGCTCCAGCAGCCGGCCCTCCGCCTCCGCCCCGACGTCCGGTGCGAGGTCCTTGGGCCGCGCCGCACCGTGCTCGACGCCGAGCGCCGCCGTACGGGCCTCGTTCTCGGCCTGGCGGACCAGGACCCAGGCGGTCGCGTACGCGAGGACGAGCCCGGCGCCGGCTCCGAGGGAGAGGGCGGACAGGCCCGCGACCAGGCCGTACAGCGCGGCCGGTACCGCCACCCACACGCCGGCCGCGCAAAGTGCGGCCAGGCGCCGGTCACGCCGGTCGATCCGCCGTACGGAGGCTCGCGCGTGACGGGCCAGGGCCACCAGGTCGACGCCGAGCGAGAGCCCGGTGGCACGCAGCCGGTCCCCCGTGAGTTCCACGTCCACCTCGCGGGCGAAGCCCTCGTCGAGGTGTGCTCCCGCGCACAGCAGCCGGGTCACCGCGTCGTCCCGGTACTGCGCGAGCACCGGTAATGGGCGTGCTGCCATGTCGCGTCCTCCCCCGTGGCCGTGTCGTCTCACCCTATGTAAACGGATGCGGGCTGTCCCGGGGTTGGGCCGGTCGGGGCTCAGCGGCCGGCGACCGCCGGGGCCTGCGCCCTGACGATGAGCAGGTCGAGCAGCGCGAGCAGGGAGGCGCGGACGTCCGTACGCGAGCGGGCGTCCAGCATGAGGACGGGCGTGTTCGGATCGCGCAGGTGCAGGGCCGCTGCGATCTCCTCGGCGGTGTAGGGCTGTTCGCCGTGGAAGCAGTTCGCACCGACCACGAAGGGCAGTCCGCGGCTCTCGAAGAAGTCCACGGCCGGGAAGCTCCGGTCGAGGCGCCGGGTGTCGACCAGCACGATCGCTCCGAGCGCCCCGTTCAGCAGGTCGTCCCACATGAACCAGAAGCGTTCCTGGCCGGGCGTGCCGAACAGGTAGAGGACCACACCGGCGTCGGTGAGGGTGAGCCGGCCGAAGTCCATCGCCACGGTGGTCACCGTCTTGGACTCGATGCCGTCGAGGTCGTCGACGCCGATTCCGGCGGACGTCAGCCGCTCCTCGGTACGCAGCGGTTCGATCTCGGAGATCGTCTCCACGAGGGTCGTCTTCCCGACCCCGAACCCACCGGCGACGAGGATCTTGACCGGGGCCGGTTCCTGCGGGGCGGTCGTGTCATATCCGGGCAAGGCTGTCCCTGATTCTCTGGAGCAGATGGACGTCGGTGGTGTCGGCGACCGCCAGGGGCGGCCGGTGGTGGATCAGCCCGCGGTCGGCGAGTTCGCCCAGGAGCAGCGTCATCGGGGTGAGGCGGATGTGCATCCGCGCCGCGATCTCGGCGACCGCCCGCCCGCCCGGCGGCGCGCACATGGCGAGGATCTCCTGCCACTCGGTGGGCAGCGTCCCGTCCACCTCGCCGTCGGCCGCCGCCGTGATCGTGGTGTCCATGGTGAGGACGGTGTGCTCGGCGGCCGTACGCCCGTCGGTGAGGGCGTACAGCCGCGTCCGGCGGCGGCCTGCGGGCTGTGGTGGCCGTGGCTGTGGCTCGTCCTGCGGCATTACGCGGACGGCTGGCCGCGCTCGGGGGTGCCCAGCCACTCGCCGAGGGCCTGGGCGGTCCGTACGGCCTCGCCGCCCAGCTCCCCGAGGCGGGCCTTGCGGGAGGTCACCACGATGAGCGTGCTGCCCTCGCCGCATCCGACGATGCAGAGGTACCGGTCGTCCATCTCGACCAGTTGCCGGATGACACGGCCGCCGTCGATCTCCCGGGATATCGCCTTCATCGTGGAGGCGATCCCGGAGGCCGCCGCCGCCATGCGCTCGGCCTGGGGCTCGTCCAGCAGGTAGGCGCTGAGCTTGATGCCGTCGTTGGAGAGCAGGACGGCTCCCTGGACGCCGGCGATCCTGCTCAGGTTGTTGTCGAGGACGCTGTAGATCGCGTCGTTGGATGCCGCGGTGTTCGATGAGGTGGTCATGGCTGTTCCCGTCGGAGCTCTTCTTCCACTGTCTGGGTCCCCTGTTCGTAGTCCGCCCAGGCATCGGCCACCTCTTCGGGTGTCGCGGTGTCGGGCCGGACGACGCTTTCCTGCGCGCGGGGCTCGCGCAGCTGTTCGGCGATGTGCGTCTGCGGGACGCGCTCCGGGAGGGCCGGGCGGCCTGCGGGTACGAGTGCGGGCACGGGCGCGGGCACGGCCGCGGACGTGGGCACGGCCGCGGGTGCCTTCACACGGCGGCTCGGCAGCCCGGCGCTCGTGTGCACGACCGGCTCGGGCTCCGGGGCCGGGGCCTCGGCGGGCTCGGGCTCGGAATCCGGGGAGGGCTCGGGCTCGTGCACCGCGGGCGGGGCCGGCTCCGTGACGGCCGGGGCCGGGAGCAGTTCCAGGACCCGGGCCTGCGGCTCGATCTCGCGCGGGGCCTGCGCGCCGGTCGCCACCAGCAGCTGCCCGGGCAGGATCACCACCGCGGAGGTGCCCCCGTACACCGAGCGGCGCAGGGTGACCGTCGCGCCGAGCTGGTCGGCGAGGTGCCCGACCACGAAGAGGCCGAGGCGGTGCGCGTTCTGGGCCAGCACGGAGTACGGCGGGGCCTCGTGCAGGCGCCCGTTCATCTCCTCGTAGCGCTCCGGGCTCACCCGCGGCCCGCGGTCCTCGATCTCGACGGACAGCCCGTCCGTCACCAGCTCGGCGCGGATGACGACCTTCGACTTCGGCGGGGAGAACCGGGTGGCGTTGTCCAGCAGTTCCGCGAGCAGGTGGCTGATCTGGCTGATCGCGCTCGGTTCGACGCTGGTCTCGTCCAGGGCCTGCCGCTCGATGCGCCGGAAGTCCTCCACCTCCGCGGCCGCTTCGCGCAGCAGGTCGGCGACGCGCATGGGCTCGGTGTGCGGGTCGGGGACCTCACCGCCCGCGAGGATGAGGAGGTTCTCGATCTGCCGCCGCATGCCGACCGTCAGCTGGTCGGCCCGCATCAGCTCGGCGAGCAGCGCCTCGTCGTGGCCGAAGGTGTCCTGGAGGTCCTCGGTGAGGCTCAGCTGGCGGCTGACCAGGTTTCCGGTGCGCGAGGCGATGCCCGAGGCGAACAGGCCGAAGCCGTGGCGCTCGGCGGCGAGCTCGCGGTGTCCGTCGACGGACACCGCGACGGCGCGGGCGAAGGCGTCGCTGATGCGCCCGACCTCGTCCCGGTCCCCGGTGACGGCCGGGAGGGCCTCGGGGCCCACGCTCTGGCCGCGCCGGAGCCGGGAGACGACGTCCGGGAGGGTCTCCTCGGCGACGGTCACCGTGCGCTCGTGCAGGTCGTGCAGGCGGCGGAGCACCGACCGGGTGGTGAGGACCACCACGACCACGACGGCCAGCAGCCCTCCGGCGCTGCCCCCGATCAGCCAGGCGACCTCGGTCTGCAGTTCCGCGGCCTTGGCCTCGCCGCGGGCGAGCACCGAGCGGGCCAGGTCGATGTTGAGGGTGGTCATCTGCACGGAGAAGTTGGCGTGCGCGGAGGACCAGCCGTTGACGTCGGCCGGCAGCCGGATGCCCGAGACGATGTCCTTGTGCCCGGAGAGGACGGCGCTCTCGATGCGCGTCTTGGTCTGCCAGTCCGAGGAGCCGATGACGCGCTCGTAGAACCGCTGGTCCCGGGCCGTCAGGTTCGGCACGATCAGCGCCTCGTGCAGGTACCGCTGGGCGCCCAGGGCGCTGACGAACTGGTCGTAGCCGACGAAGCTCAGCTCGCCGGACGGCCCGGCCAGGGCCAGGACGGTGTCCTCGCGCGCCACCATCTCGGTGGCCTGGAGCATCGACACCACGGGACGGCTCGCCTGGGCGAGTTCGGCGTCCTCGGCGTGGCTGAACTCCTGCTGGTACACCTGGATGACCTTGCCGATCACCTCGGAGTAGTAGGCGAGGGTGCTGTCGGCGGCGCCACTGCGGGTGTCCGCGCGCTGCCGGTAGTCGGCCAGCTTCTCCAGTTGCCGGGTCACTTCCGCGAAGGACCGCGAGGGATCGACCGCCAGCCGGCGGAACTCGGCCGCGGCCAGGTCCGTGGCCTCGCGGCGGACGCGCAGTTCGCCCTCCGCCCCGTCGGTGTCCGTCCACCGGGCGGCCGTCGCCGTCCGCTCGGCCTGCATGTCGACCATGAGCGTGTAGAGCGGGGCACCGACCTCTTCGGCGGCCGCCACGTCGGACCGCAGCTTCTCCGACTGGGCCAGCAACCGCTCCGCGGTCACCGCCACTTGGGTGCCCATCGCAACGGTGGGGACCACCGCCAGCCAGATCAGCAGGGTGCGCAGACGCACGGTACGCCGCCGACGGGTCGTCGACTGCCGTCGTATGCCTTCGGGTTCTATGGGAGACATCGGTCCTCGCGAGCGGGGGACGGCGGGAGGCCGATCATAACCAGACATGGCGGAGTTTCGGATAGGTGTCTTCCGAGCCCGAAGCGTGCTAGTTCCGGGAAATCATCGCAGGCCAGAGATCGGATCGGAATCGAACCGCGACGTACCCGACACCAAGGCCGCCCTGTTGTGTTCCGGCCGCCGGTTAACCGGTGGAGGTCGCGGGTGTCCGGTGGCAGGGTGGGGCCCATGCCGTCGCACCACGCCGAGCAGCTGGTCCGCGAGTTGCACGCCTCGCTTGAGCTCCGCAAACGCCCCGAGGACATCGCCCAGCTGATCCAGGATCTGTTCCACGCCCGTCAGGTCGCTCTCGATCCCACCACCACCGAGGCCCTGGAGAAGGCCGCACAGCACTCCCTCCGCAGGCTCTGGCACGGCTACACCTCCATGCGGGAGGGTTTCGCCGCGCCCGTCGGCGCGCAGCGCCAGCTCGCCCGTGCCACGGAGCTGTTCGCGTCCGTCGACGGGCTGCCCCGGGAAGCCGGGGACGATCCCGCCGCGATCGAGGCGGTCGTCCGCCGGGCCGGCGAGGAGATCCACCGGCAGTACGGGGAGAACGACTTCGGCCTGGACCGGCTGAACAGGGCGGAGCGGGCCGAGGCCGGGCTCGGCGAGCTGTCCGGGCGTCAGTACAACAAGCGGTTCCGGCTGCTGCGGCGGATGGAGGCGAAGCTGGCCCGGCTGCTCCACGAACAGCGCCGCCGCGAGGTCACCATGACCGGCAAGGGCGCGCTCGCGCGCACGCTGCCGTACGAACTGTTCTCCGCGGACCCCGACACCGCGGCCTTCATCGCCTACCTCACCGCCCGCGCCCACATGCGCAGCGTCTTCACCAACGGCAGCCAGCGCCGGCCCTACGACGAGGTCGCCGACGCGCTGCTGCGGCGGCTGCGGGCGGCTCCGGAGCGGACGAACTGGTACGCCGTGGCGCACGTCCACCCGACCGCCGAGGTGCTCGGGCACCTGTCCGACCAGGAGCTGATCCGGCTGCTGGTGCGGTGGAACCGCTTCCTGCGCGAGGTGGCCGAGCTGCTGGAGGACGCGTGGAACCGCTCCGGCTTCGAGGCCGCGAGCATGGTGGTGCGGCGGGGCGACGACTCCTCGACGTGGAACCAGGCCGCGCAGGCCTGGGCCACCGCCCGCGCGCACTGGTTCGCCCTGATGACCGAGCTGGGCCAGGAGGAGGTCCTGGACCGGGTCTGCCCGGGCAAGGTGCCGCGGCTGATGGCGGCCGACGTGGCCGCCTGGCACCGCAGGAGCGGCGGCGGGCTGCACCCCGACACGTACGTGTGGGCGGACCTGCCCCGGCCCTGGGAGGTCCTGCGGGGCGAGAAGGAATGCACGCGCCGGCAGGTCGAGGCGGCCTGCGCACGGTACGGCGTGGACCCGGTGGCGGGCGGCTGGACGGCGCCCCGGCCGGCGGCGGTGGCCGTCGGCTTCCGGCGCACCCCGGAACTGGTGCACGGCGTGGCCGTCGCCGACCCGTTGATGGCGAGCGCGATGCGGTCGGCGGGACTCTTCTCGGGCCGGGACCGGCGCGCGGCCGCCGAGGAATGGCTGTGACTCACGGGCCACGAAATCCCGTTGACCGGGACGTCACCGCGTGCGGATGATCGGGGCGGCGGCGAGGAAGCTCTGCGGAGGAGCGCCCGGCTCGACTTCCGGGTGGACGTAGGTTCGAATCCTGCCCTCGCCGCCCTCACTTCCCCCTTCCGCCCTCACCGGCCCGGACGCCTGGACGGGATGCTCATGACCACGCACGAGGAGGCGGACGTGCACGCGGCCATGGTCGCGGCCGACGCCGACTGCTGGGACGGCGGGCAGCCCCGCACGTTCTCCGCGCTGCTCGACTACTGGGGCGAGCAGGTGGCGGGCGTGGAGGAGGGCTACGCATGGTGCCTCGACGACTTCGACTACGAGATCTGGTGCCGGACCGTCCTGGCCCGCGTCTGGCCCCTGCTGCCCCCGGACGTCCGGTCGGCCCGGCAGCCGAGGCTCGACGAGCTCGACGAGCGGTTCCGCGCGGCGACGATCGAGTGGCCCGACCGTGGTGGCGAGGAGCGGTGGTGGCTGTGGCGCTTCCCCCGTCTCCTCTTCGTCGAAGCCGGGGACTCCTACGACGGCGGCTGGCCGGCGGGCTGGCTGCGGATGCCCTTCCCCAAGCCGGACGCAGTCCGGGTCGTCGTCTGACCCCGCACGCACGGTGAGGGTCCCACCGGGCCGGGCGTGCGGGTGCGGGTACGGGTGCGGGTGCGGGTGCACGAGGGCCCCGGAACCCGTCCGGGTCCGGGGCCCAGGGCCTCCCGGGGCGCGGGGCCCCGTCGGCGCGTGTGCCGGTCAGCCCTCCGCCGGGGTCAGGCGCAGGGAGATGCTGTTGATGCAGTACCGCTGGTCCGTCGGGGTCGGGTAGCCCTCGCCCTCGAAGACGTGGCCCAGGTGGGAGCCGCACTTCGCACAGCGGACCTCCGTGCGGACCATCCCGTGCGAGGTGTCCGCGATCAGTTCGACCGCTTCGGTGTCCTTCGGGTCGAAGAAGGACGGCCAGCCGCAGTGCGACTCGAACTTCTCCGACGAGCGGAACAGCTCGGACCCGCAGCCGCGGCAGGAGTAGACGCCCTCGGTCTTGGTGTCCGTGTATTCACCGCGGAAGGCCGGCTCGGTGCCCGCCAGGCGCAGTACCTGGTACTCGGACGGGGTCAGCTCCGCCTGCCACTGCTCGTCCGTCTTCTCGACCTCGTAGGACATGACTCTCCCGCTCCCTCGTACCTTCAGCTCGACAGCCGGGCGAGGATGGCCGGACCGAGGTCCGTGACGTCGCCCGCGCCCATGGTGAGAACGAGATCACCGGGCTTGGCCATTCCCGCGATGGCGTCGGCGACGGCCGCCTTGTCGTGCTCGGCGGTGACGTCGGCCCCCGCGGCCCGGGCGGCCTCGATGATCAGCTCGCTGGTGACGCCGGGGATCGGGTCCTCGCGGGCCGGGTAGATGTCCAGGACCAGGGAGGCGTCGGCGAGGGCCAGGGACTCGCCCATCTCCTTGCCGAGCTCCTGGGTGCGGGAGAAGAGGTGCGGCTGGAAGACGACCAGGATCCGGGAGTCGCCGGCGGCTCCGCGGATGGCCTCCAGGTCGGCGGTCATCTCGGTGGGGTGGTGCGCGTACGAGTCGATCACCTGGACGCCCGCGGCCTCGCCCTTGAGCTGGAGCCGGCGCTTGACCCCGGTGTACTTGCCGAGCGCGCTCGCCAGGTTGTGCGCCGGGATGCCGAGCGCCACGCCCGCGGCGAGGGCCGCGACGGCGTTGTGCGCGTAGTGGCGGCCGGGGACCGAGACGGTGAAGGTGAGCATCCGGCCGTCCAGGACCACGGTGACCTCGCTGGTCAGACCGCGCGGGGCGATCTTGGTGATGCGGACGTCGGCGCCCTCCTCCTCGCCGTACGTGACGACGGTGAGGCCCTCCCGGCCTGCGACCCGGCGGGCGATCTCGGCGGCGCCCTCCTGGCCGTGGGCGACGACGAGGGTGCCGCCGGGCACGATCTTGCCGACGAAGGTCTCGAAGGACTCGTAGATCTCCTCGATGGAGGCGTAGTTCGCGTGGTGGTCGAGCTCCGCGTTGAGGATGATCGCGACCTGCGGGGTGTACTTGTGGAAGGTGCGGTCGCTCTCGTCCGCCTCGGCGACGAAGATGTCGCCCTCGCCGTGGTGGGCGTTGGAGCCGGGGGCGTCCAGGTCGCCGCCGATGGCGTAGGAGGGGTCCAGGCCCAGGGCCGAGAGGGACACCGCCAGCATCGAGGTGGTGGTGGTCTTGCCGTGGGTGCCGGCGACGGCGATCGGCCGCAGCCCGTCCATCAGGGCGGCCAGCGCGTCGGAACGGTGCACGACGGGGATGCCCAGCTCGGCGGCGCGGGCCAGCTCGGGGTTGTCGGCGCGGATCGCGCTGGAGACGACCACGCAGGTGGATTCGGCGGCGAGGTTCCCGGCCGCGTGCCCGCCGTGGACCGTGGCGCCGTGGGCGCGCAGCGCCTCGGCGGTCTCGGAGTCACCGCGGCTGTCGCTGCCGGCCACCCGCGCTCCGCGCTGGGCCAGGATCTTCGCGATGCCGGACATGCCGGCGCCGCCGATGCCGATGAAGTGGGGCCGTTCCATGGCGGTCGGCAGGCCGGGCTTCATTCAGGTCGCTCCAGGATCGTGTTTCTTGCGGGTGCGCGTGAGGCTCTGACTGGCCCCAAGCCTATTCGTTGTGGGCGAAGAGCTTGAGCACGGGAACGCCGACCTTGTGGCGGGCGCGCGAGGCCCAGTCCCGGTGGAAGAACTCCTCCACGAAGTGCGGGGCGGTCAGGACGATCACCTCGTCGGCGTCGTGCTCGTCGACGACGGACTTCAGCTTGTCGAGGGGATGGTCCTCGACGATCTGCCCGACGGCCTTGGCGCCCTTGGCCCGCAGCGCGTTCAGGGAGTGCGCGAGGGCGTGCGCGGCGGGGCCGAGGGCGTCCTCCCCCTCCGGTTCGTCACCCTCCCGGATGGCCTCGGGGAGCTCGCCGAGCGCCACGTCGTCGATGGCGCGCAGCAGTCGGTCCTGGTCGCCCCGGGGTTGCATGAGCACGATGAAGGAGACGGCGTCGTCCCCGTGCAGGTTGGTGACGAAGTCCACGTCCACTCCGGTCAGCGGCTGCTCGATCATCAATACGCTCGTGAACACGGACGCCCTCTCCTTCATGGGCCGAGGCCGGCCGGCCGACCCCTGCGGAAACCATCCTGCCCCGCTGTCGCACGGGGCCCTGTGCAGTCATACCTGCCCAGTTATGTGCCCAGCGGAAGCAAAGCGGAACGACAAATTCCGCGTCTTGTCAGATCCGACGGTAGCTCGTGAAGAGGAACCCGGCCTCTTCCAGTACGCAGGCGGGCGCGAGCCGGTGCGGAACCGTGACGGAGGGGCCTCCTGCGATCCGCTGGGCGCCTCCCGCCACGAGCATCGGGGAGATCGTCAGGCACAGCTCGTCCAGCGCGTCGGCGGCCACGAACTGGCCCAGGAGCCGGGGCCCGCCCTCGGTGAGCTGGCGGCGCAGCCCGCGCGCGGCGAGCTCGCGCACCACCCGGGCGGGGTCCACGCCCGCGCCGTCCCCGGCCACCACGACCTCGGCCCCGGCCCGCGCGGCCTCGGCCACCCGGTCGGCGGGCGCGGCGGCCCCGGTGACCACCAGGGTGGGCACCAGCGGGGAGGTGAACAGGGGCAGCGAGAAGTCCAGGTCCAGGCTGGCGGTGACCACCGCGATGGCGGGGGCCGGGCCCTGTCCGGAGGCGGCGCGGCGGGCGGCGAAGGCCTCCCGGGCGCGGGCCGGCCGGTAGCCCTCCTGGCGAACCGTTTCCGCGCCGACGACCACCACGTCGGCCAGGGCGCGCAGGGTGCCGAAGATCCGCATGTCGGTCTCGCCGGAGATGGGCTGCGAGCGGCCCTCGTGCTGGGCGCCCCCGTCCAGGGTCGAGACCATGTTGGCCCGGAGCCAGTGGCCGTCCGCCTTCAGCGCGGGGTACGCGTAAGCCTCCGCCAGCTCGTCGAGCGTCCACTCCCGGTCGGCCCGGTCCTGGGGCGGGGCGGATGTCTGATCGGTCACAGGGAACAGGCGTCGCATCGGTGCAGTGTGCCACGCCCCGTAGAGTTGAGAGCTGTGTCGACATCTCTCTCCACCTCCGGTTACACCTCGGGCCGGCCCCCCATAGCCGACGCGGGGCCCCAGGCCCTCTGCGCGCGCGAGCCGCGGGTGCCCGCCGAACGGCTGGTGGCCGAGATGGTGCCGCCGCCGCGGTTCGACTCGGTGCGCTTCGACACGTACAACCCGGACCCGACCCAGCCCAGCCAGTCCGAGGCCGTCACCGTGCTGAGCGGCTTCGCCGCAGGGCTCGGCGGCGCGCACGCCAGCGGTGCCGGCAAGAAGCGCTGGTTCTCGAAGAAGCCGGCCGCCCCCGCCGCCCCGCGCGGGGTCTACCTCGACGGCGGCTACGGCGTCGGCAAGACCCACCTGCTGGCCTCCCTGTGGCACGCCACCCCGGCCGAGCCCGCGCTCAAGGCCTTCGGCACCTTCGTGGAGCTGACCAACCTGGTGGGCGCGCTGGGCTTCCAGCAGACCGTGCAGACCCTCGGCGGACACCGGCTCCTGTGCATCGACGAGTTCGAGCTGGACGACCCGGGCGACACCGTGCTGGTGTCCTCGCTGCTCAGCCGTCTCGTCGAGCAGGGCGTGGCCCTGGCCGCCACCTCCAACACCCTCCCCGGCAAGCTCGGCGAGGGCCGCTTCGCCGCCGCCGACTTCCTGCGCGAGATCCAGGGGCTGTCGGCGCACTTCCGGCCGCTGCGGATCGACGGCCAGGACTACCGCCACCGCGGTCTGCCGGAAGCTCCGGCGCCGTTCTCGGACGAACAGGTCACCAAGGCCGCGTACGCCACCGAGGGCGCGAGCCTGGACGACTTCCCCGGCCTGCTCGAACACCTGGCCCGGGTGCACCCCAGCCGCTACGGCGCGCTGACCGACGGCCTCACGGCGGTCTGCCTGACCGACGTCGGCCCGGTGCCGGACCAGTCGACGGCGCTGCGGCTGGTGGTACTGGCCGACCGCCTGTACGACCGCGAGATCCCGGTGCTGGCCTCCGGGGTCCCCTTCGACAGGCTGTTCAGTGAGGACATGTTGAACGGCGGCTACCGGAAGAAGTACTTCCGCGCCATATCGCGGCTCACCGCCCTGGCGCGTGACGCGAAGCCCCTGGTCTCCCAGTAGGTTTGGGGACGCCGGGTCCCTTCGGGAACCCGGCCGTTTCCCACATCTTCGAAGGGATCACCATGGCCACCACGCGTCACGCGCACACCGTCTGGGAAGGCAACCTGCTGGAGGGCAAGGGGCAGGTGACCCTGGACTCCTCCGGCAAGGGCACCTTCGACGTCTCCTGGCCTTCCCGTGCCGAGGCCGCGAACGGCAAGACCAGCCCGGAAGAGCTGATCGCCGCCGCCCACTCCAGCTGCTTCTCGATGGCGCTGTCCCACGGCCTCGCGGGCGCGGGCACCCCGCCCACCCGGCTGGAGACCAAGGCCGACGTCACCTTCCAGCCCGGTGAGGGCATCACCGGCATCCACCTCAGCGTGGAGGGCGAGGTCCCCGGGCTGGACAACGACGGCTTCGTCGCCGCCGCCGAGGACGCCAAGAAGAACTGCCCGGTGAGCCAGGCACTGACCGGTACGACGATCACCCTGAGCGCCAAGCTCGCCTGATCGGCGCCGACCGCGCGAAGGGGGCGCGGGCCGCACGTGCGGCCCGCGCCCCCTTCCCGTACCGGCAGTGCCCCCGTCAGGCGGTCGCCAGCTGCGGGATCAGGCGCATCGCGTTGTCGTGGTAGATCCCCCGCAGCTGCTCCGGGGTGAAGGCCGGGTCGGCTTCGAGAGCGGGGAGCGCCAGGTCCGTGACCGTGTCGGCGGGAGCCGCGGGCCAGTCCGTGCCGAAGAGGACGTGGTCGGCCGGGACGTGCTCCAGCAAGGTCGCGGCGGGCGCCATGGGGCCGGCCGTGTCGTAGTAGAAGCGGCTCAGGTGGTCACGGACGGCGGCGGGCTCGACACGCGGTTCGCAGAACCGTCCGAGGGCCTGCAGGCGCGTGGCGATGTACGGCAGGAAGCCTCCGGCGTGCGGCAGGACGACGGAGATGTCCGGGAAGCGGTCCAGGGTCCTGTGGCTGATCATGTTCACGGCGGCGCGTGTCGTGTCCAGCAGGAAGTCGCACATGAAGTTCGGGATCCCCGGGACCGTCGACCCACCGGGCGGACCCGCCGCCCCGGGCCCGGACGGCGGACCTGACGCACCGGGCCCGGCGGGCGGACCGGACGGGGGGCCGGACCCGGCGGGTGGGCCGCACGGGCCGTCCGGAAGGTTGTGCGGGTGGGTGTCCACCACGGCGGAGAACTCGTTCAGCTCGTGGAACAGCCGGTCGTAGGACGGATCGCCGAGGTAGACGCCCCCGTAGTTGGCCGTCACGTTCACCCCGACGGCCCCGAGCTGCCCGAGTCCGCGGCGTACGGCCCAGGACGAGGCGTCCGGGTCGTCCAGGAACAGCGGCACGTAGTACGAGAACCGTCCCGGGTGCGACTGCGCCACCTCGATCATCGACTGCAGCGTGATGTTGATCGCCTCGCGCAGCTGCGCCGAAGACCGGTAGCGCGCCGGCAGCATCGGCTTGAGGACGGCGGTCGTGATGCCCACGTCGTCCATGAAGCGGATCGCCGCCTCGGTGCCGAGCCGGGACCACGGGGGCAGCCGATCCGGGTGGATCAGTTCGTGGTGCGCGGCCCAGTCGCGCCACTGCGGCGCGCAGAAGTGATGGTGCACGTCGATCTTCGGTTGGACCGCGCGTGCCGCGTCCGTACCCGGCGCGGCGGCGCCCCGCGCGACCCGGATGACCTCGCTGGTGCCCACCGCGGCGATGCGCAGTTCGTCCGCCGGCGTCCCCAGGAGGCGCAGCGCGGAGGTACTCATGGAATCCGTCATGCCGATCCACCGCCCGTCGGGTCTGGGTTACCTGCCGGAGGCCACGGAGGCCAGGGACGCCTCGCCCGGATCCGCGCCGGGGCGGGACGGCTCCAGGACCAGCCGGAGGTGTTCGAGCCCCCGGAACGCCGGCACCGGGCCCTTGAGCCACGCCCTGCCGGTCTCCTGCGGGTCCGCGAGCTCCATGTCCGGGAACTCCCGCAGCAGGGTGGCGAGCGCGATCTCGAGTTCGAGCCGCGCCAGGGGAGCCCCCAGGCAGTAGTGGGTCCCGTGCCCGAAGCCCAGGTGGGTGCCCTGGAGTCCCTCGCGCGTCACGTCCAGCTCGTCGGGGAGGTCGAACTTCCCGGGGTCCCGGTTGGCCGCGGAGATCGCGATCTGCACGAGGGAGCCCTCGGGGATCGGCGTGCCCCGGATCTCGGCGTCCCGCGCCGCGTACCGGAAGGTCGACGTCTCCACCGACCCCTCGAAGCGCAGCATCTCCTCGACCGCCCGCGGCACGAGCGCGGGGTCCTCGCGCAGCAACGCCGCCTGACCGGGGTGGAGCAGCAGGTTGAGGACGGAATTGCCGATCTGGTAGGCGGTGGTCTTGTGGCCGGCGAAGAACAGCACCCACAGCGACGCGACCAGCTCGGGGTCGTCCAGCTGTTCCTCCCCCTGCAGGAGGTCGCTGAGGAAGGAGTCCGACGGGTGTGCGCGCGTGTCCGCGATGAGCCGCTCCAGCCGGTGCTGCAGGCGCTCCTCGGCCGCCTTCAGCTCGGCCTTCCTGCTGGGGTCGAACCGCGAGCGGGTCACGACCGCGAACTGCTCCAGGATCTCCGGGCGGTCCTCCTGCGGAATGCCCATCAGTTCGCACAGGACCGCGACGGGCAGCGGGAACGCGAACGAGGCCATGAGGTCGACCGTGCCCGCCTCCCGGCACTCGTGGAGGATGTCCTCGGCGATCTCGGTGATCCGCGGGCGCATCTGCTCCACCCGGCGGGGGGTGAAGGCGCTGCGCAGGACGCGGCGCAGCCGCGTGTGCCGGGGCGGGTCCGAGAAGAGCACGTTGTCGTCGAGCGCGTCGAAGAAGCTGCCGTACACGGCGTGGTAGGTGTCGATGGCGCCGTGCATGTTCTTGCTGAAGCGGGGGTCCGACAGCGCTTCGCGGGCGTCGTCGTGACGGGTGATGAGGTACGTCTCGATCCCGTGGGGAGGGGTCAGCCGGCACACGGGGGCCTGCTCGCGCAGGGCGGCGTACATCGGGTGGGGGCACTGCCGGTACTCGGGCGCGCCCCGGGACACGGCCGACACGATGTCGTGCAGCTCTCCGCCGCCGTCCGGTGCCGCATCCTGCTGCGCCATGGTCCGTACCCTCCGTCGCGCTCGCCTGCTGGGGACAACACCGGTTCCCCGTGCGGATGCGTCGCGAAACGGCGCCCTCCCGATCGGGTGAGCCGGGGGCGGCGGGGGGCGGGGCGGGTCCGGGTGCGCGTCCGGGTGCGCGTCCGGCCGCCCGTCAGCCGATCGGCGGTCGCCCGTCCGGGCCGAGTGTGTGGCGGGCCGGGCGGCCCGGGGAAGGGCTGCAGGTGCCCCAGCCAGCCCGTCACAAGGAGCCCCGCGCATGGCCCGCAGTCTCGCCCTGGCCCTCACCGCAGCCGCCTCGCTCACCCTGGGGGCCGTGACCGCTCCCCTCGCCGCCGCGGACACGGGCACCGGCCGGGCCGGGGCCGACCTGGCCCGCACGTACGCGGCGACCGCCAGGTATCAGGTGCACGCCAACGCCGTGGCGGACGGCTACAAGCCCGACCAGTACTGCGTCGTCGACAAGGCGGGCACGGGCGCGCTCGGTTACCCGCACTTCAACCACAAGTACGACAACTCGCTCGACCCGGCCAAGCCCGCCGCGCTGTTCTACGAGGACGACGGGCGCGGCGGCAAACGGCTCGTCGCGGTCCAGTGGCTGCTCTACGACCGCGACCAGAAGCTGACGACGGACGACGACCGCCCCACGATGTTCGGCACCGCCTTCAAGGGCCCCAAGCCGGGCAACTTCCCGGGTCAGCCGGTGCACTACGCCCTGCACCTGTGGCTCTGGAAGAAGAACCCCGGCGGCCTGTTCGAGACCTTCAACCGGGCGGTGACCTGCCTGCCCGGCACCACCCGCCCCAAGCCGTCGCTCTGATGCCGCCCGGGGAGCCGCGCGGGCCCGTGACCCGGCGCGGCCTGCTCGCCGCTGGCGGGATCGTCTTCAGCGGGGCGCTCGGCGCGCTGTTCGCCGGCGCCGGCTCCCGGGCCGCCGCCCGGGCCCCGCGGACTCCCCGCACCGGCCACGGGTACGGGCCGCTCGTGGCCGATCCGCGCGGGCTGCTCGACCTGCCCGCCGGGTTCACGTACCAGGTGCTCTCGCGGGCCGGCGAGCCGCTGCGCTCCGGCGAGGGGCCCGTGCCCGCCAACTGCGACGGCATGGCCGCCTTCGAGGCCGGCGGCGGCCGCGTGCGTCTCGTACGCAACCACGAGAACCGCACCACCGCGGCGCTGCGCGTCCCCGCCGTCCCGGGACTGACCTACGACCCCCAGGCCCTCGGCGGCTGCACCGCCCTGGAACTGGACGCCGCCGGGCAGGTCTCGGGCGAGCGCGTCGCCCTCGCCGGCACCGCCGTCAACTGCGCGGGCGGCCGTACGCCCTGGAACACCTGGCTGAGCTGCGAGGAGACCGAGGACCGCGCGGGCACCTCCGGCTACACGCGCGACCACGGCTACGTCTTCGAGGTGGACCCGGCCGACCCGTACCGCTCGGGCGCGGTCCCGCTCACCGCGATGGGCCGCTTCGCGCACGAGGCCGTCGCCGTGGACCCCTACCGCGGGGTCGTGTACGAGACCGAGGACGCCTTCGTCCGGCCGTTCGGGCTGTTCTACCGGTTCCTGCCCGAGCGGCCGCTGGGCGGGCTCGGCTCGCTGCGGGCCGGGGGCCGGCTGGAGGCGATGCGGGTGCCGGGGCTCGCGGACCTGGCGGTGGTGGACGAGCCCGGGGCGGTGTTCCCGGTGGAGTGGGTGCCCGTACCCGACCCATCGGCGGCCGGGACGCCGATCCGGCTCCAGGACTTCGGGCCGGGCGGGATCACCCACGCGCAGAAGCTGGAGGGCTGCTACTGGGGCGACGGCGGGGTGCACTTCGTGTCCAGCTTCGCCCGCAGCGGCGAGGGCGCGCCCGCGGACCATCACGGGCAGGTGTGGTTCCACGACCCCCGGCGCTCCACCATCCGCCTGGACGTGCGTTTCGGGGCGGCTTCGGACATCGCGCTGCCCGGGGACTCCCCCGACAACATCTGCCTGGCACCGGACGGCGGACTGATGGTGTGCGAGGACGGCGGCGGCGCGCAGTACGTCTTCGGCGTGACGGAGGGCGGGGAGGTCTATCCGATGGCCCGCAACGCCCAGGACGTCGGAGGGCCGGGGGCCCCGGAGTGGGGGGAGTTCGCCGGGGTCACCTTCTCCCCCGACGGCCGGACGATGTACGTGAACGCCTACGCGCCGGGGACCACGTTCGCGGTGACGGGGCCCTGGCACTGATCTCGCGCTCCCGTCCGGTCTGCCGGAGGATCGGACGGAACCGACGGGATTGGGGTGGTCAGCGATGGCCGGGAAGCAGGACGAGAAGCGGAAAGCGGCGAAGCCCGGGAAGCGGCGGGAGAAGCGGGCGCAGGACGCCGCACCCGGGAAGGACCCGAAGGGCGCGAAGCCCCGGAAGGACGCGAAGGGCGCGAAGGACCCGAAGCCCGGGAAGGGCACGAAGGACCCGAAACCCGGGAAGGACGCGAAACCCGGGAAGGGCGCGAAGCGCGGGAGGCCCGCGAAGCGCCCCGGGGCCGACGGCTCCGGGGCCCGGCCGCTGCGGGAGCTGCTGCGCGTGACCCCGGGCGAACGGCCGGACCTCGGCAGCCTCGACCCGTCCTCGACCCCCGGCGGCCCCGCCGGGAAGGCGGCCGGCGCGGAGGCCACCGCCGCGCTGGCGCAGCCGCTCGGCGCGCTCCAGGAACGGCTCTACGCGGCGAGCACCGCCGGTGACCGCCGCCGGCTGCTCCTGGTCCTCCAGGGCATGGACACCAGCGGCAAGGGCGGCACCCTCAAGCACGTGATCGGCCTGTTCAACCCCTCCGGCTGCCGGATCAAGGCCTTCAAGGCGCCCACCGCGGAGGAGCTGGAGCACCCCTTCCTCTGGCGGATCAAGCGGGAGCTCCCCCGGCCGGGCGAGATCGGCATCTTCGACCGGTCCCACTACGAGGACGTGCTCATCGCCCGGGTCCGCGCGCTGGTGCCGCCCCACCGGGTGCGCACCCGGTACGCCCAGATCAACCGGTTCGAGAAGGCCCTCGCGGACGACGGCGTGACCGTGGTGAAGGTCTTCCTCCACATCGGCTACGAGGAGCAGCGGACCCGGCTCCTGCAGCGGCTGGACGACCCGGACAAGCACTGGAAGTTCAACGTGGGCGACATCGAGGAGCGGGGCGCGTGGCCCGCGTACCAGGAGGCGTACGAGGTGGCGCTGGAGCGCTGTTCCACCGACGCGGCGCCCTGGTACGTGGTGCCGGCGAACCGCAAGTGGTACCGCAACTGGGCCATCAGCACGCTGCTGCGGGAGCACCTGGAGGAGATCGATCCGCAGTATCCGAAGGGGGACTTCGATGTCGAGGAGTGCCGCAGGAGGCTGCTGGAGGGGTGAGTTCCGCCCGACCGCCTGTCGTTCATTCTTCTCATCAGTTAGTCATATAGTTTGCGTGCGTGACCAATTCCGTACGAAAAGTAGCTGCCGCAGCCGCCACGGCGGTGCTCGGCGCCGCCCTCGCGGGGTGCGGGGGCGGCGCCGGCGCGCCGGACGCCGGCCGCGAGGCCCGTATGGGCACCCCCGCAGCCTCGGCGAGCGCCGCCGCCTCCGCCGCCGCCTCCGGACCTCCCGCCGCGTCCCCGCAGGCCGGTGCCCCCGCCAAGCCCCCGACCATGGCGCCGGGCCCGAACGGTCTGACCCCGGTCTTCGAACGGGCGAAGCAGCAGACGGACAAGACCGTGGCGCTGACCTTCGACGCCGACATGACCTCCGACCAGGGGCCGCGTGCCGCGGACGGGGAACACTTCGACAACCCCGCGCTGATCTCGGCCCTGCGCACCCTCAAGGTGCCCTCGACCATCTTCATGACGGGCCGCTGGGCCGAGGAGTACCCGGACCAGGCCAAGTCGATCGGCACCGACCCCAACTTCGAGATCGCGAACCACTCGTACAGCCACCACGCCTTCAAGTCCCCCTGCTACGGGCTGCCCGCGCTCGACGCCGCGGCCGCCCGCGCCGACGTGGACCGGGCCTTCGCCGCCTTCCGGCAGGCGGGCGCGGTCAACACCGTCCCGTACTTCCGCTTCCCCGGCGGCTGCTACGACGACCAGGCACTGCGGGCCCTGTCCACGGCCAAGGTCACGGCCGTCCAGTGGGACGTGGTCAGCGGCGACGCCTTCGCGAAGGACCCGGACGCGGTGGCCGAGCAGGTGCTCTCCGGGGTGAAGCCGGGCTCCGTGGTGGTCATGCACTGCACCCGCAGCGCCGCCCCGGTCACCGAGGAGGCCGTCCGGAAGATCGTCCCCGAACTGCGCAAGCGCGGCTACCGGTTCGTGAAGGTCTCCGAGCTGATCGGCAGGTAGCCCGGCCCGCGCGGCGCGGCGGTCAGGGCGAGGTGCGGGTGACCGGGATCCACAGCTGCGCCCGGGAGCACGCCGGGTCGTCCTGCGACGGGCGGGTGCGCAGGATCTCCGGGCCCGGACGGTACTCGTACGGGTTGGACGGGATCCACCGGGCGGCGACGTCGCCCCACATCTCCTGCAACGCCTGCGGGAACGGCCCGGTGTTCTCGAAGACGGCCCAGGTCCCGGCCGGGCAGTCGAGCACGTCCAGGTCCCCGGGCGGCTCGGCCGCACCGGTGATCACGGCGTGGTAGTAGTCCAGCTCGCCGCCCTCCTCGAAGCCGTCGGACAGGCGCACGGTCGCCGACACCACCCCGTCCGGGTCCTGGTCCGAGAGGGCGGCGATGCGCAGCATCGTCTCCGGGGGAATGCTGCGCACGTGCTCGGCGATGTGCTGGTTGACGCCCCGGTACACGAGGGGGACGCGGGCCTTCCTGCCGACGACCCGGAATGCTTCCTTCTCCACGATGCGGTACCGCATGGTGCTGTTCCCTTCGACGGTGAGGCGGAAGGACAGCCGGGGCTGCGAGATCAGAGCCGCGCCGGACCGCCTGGCCTCGCCGGGACCGACGCCGTGCACGGCGCGGAACGCCCGGGCGAAGGCCTCCCCCGAGGTGTAGCCGTAGCGGACGGCGATCTCCAGCAGGGTCGGTTCCCCCGCCAGCACCTCCGCCCCCGCGACGGTCAGCCGCCGGCGCCGGACGTACTCCGACAGCGGCATCCCCGCCAGTGACGAGAACAGCCGGCGGAAGTGGTACTCCGACGTGAGGGTGATCCCGGCCAGCACGGACACCTCGATCTGCCCGTCGAGGTGGTCCTCGATGTGCTCCATGGCCTGATTCAGCCGATCCAGCAACCCCGGCCTCCTTCCTTTTCCACCACCGACGGTAGGCAGGACCGGGGCCGGCGCACCCGACATCCTGTGCCCTCTCCGGTCGGGTGGTCCGGCGCACACGGCTCAGCCGGAGCAGGCGGTGCGCTGGGCCTCCTGCCACTCGCACACCGGACACAGCACCACGCCCGGGGTGGCGACCCCGTACTCGGTGGGCTTCCCGCACTCCAGGCAGTCCGCGTACGGCGGTCCCGGCACCCGGCCGGCCGGGGCGGCGGGCGCGGCGCAATAGGGCGGGGTCTCCTGCGTCTCGGGCCCCTGCGTCTCGGGCCCCTGCGTCTCGGGCTCCTGCGGCTGGTCCATGCGTCGAGCCTACCGGCGGGCGGCTCGCGGACAATCACTGCAGGAGCACTGGTAGGAAACTTTCCTTCCTGTTAGTGTCCCGGGCGGCGCCCCGCGCCAGTGTCCCGCTCTCGCCACCCCTCAAGGCAGGGAGTTCCAGGTATGCGACCGAACCGCCTGAACACCTCCGCTCACCCCCCACGGTTACGCCCCGGACCTCGCACCCTCCTCCTGACCACCCTCGCCGGCCTCGCCGCGCTCACCCTCGTCGGCGGGCTGCTCCTCGCGTGGCCCGGACGGGCCGGGGCCGCCGCCGACCCCCTCATATCCCGCGGCAGGCCCGCCACCGCGTCCTCGGCCGAGTCCTCCTCGCTCGGGGCGAAGAACGCCTTCGACGGCGACCCGGCGACCCGCTGGGCCAGCGCCGAGGGCAAGGACCCGCAGTGGCTCCGGGTCGATCTCGGCGCCGGCGCCACCGTCTCGCGGGTACGGCTCACCTGGGAGGCCGCCTACGCCCGGGCGTACCGCGTCGAGGTCTCCGCCGACGGCGCCGCCTGGACCACGCTCGCCAGCGAGAGCGCCGGCAACGGTGGCGTCGACGACTGGACCGGCCTGTCCGGCAAGGGCCGCTACCTGCGCGTCCAGGGCACCGCGCGCGGCACCTCGTACGGCTACTCGCTCTTCGAGGCCGAGGTGTACGGCACCGCCGGGGACGGGCCGCCGCCGGGCGGCTCCTTCACGGTCGTCGCCGCCGGTGACATCGCCGCGCAGTGCACGGCCTCCGACAGCGGCTGCGCGCACCCGAAGACGGCCGCGCTCGCCCAGCGGATCGACCCGAAGTTCTATCTGACGATGGGCGACAACCAGTACGACGACGCCCGGCTCTCCGACTACCGCGCCTACTACGACAAGAGCTGGGGCGCCTTCAAGGCCAAGACCCGCCCGGTCCCCGGCAACCACGAGACGTACGACCCGGCCGGCCCGCTCGCCGGGTACAAGTCGTACTTCGGCGCCATCGCCTACCCGCAGGGCAAGAGCTACTACAGCTTCGACGAGGGCAACTGGCACTTCGTCGCCCTCGACTCCAACTCCTTCGACCAGGCCGCCCAGATCAACTGGCTGAAGGCCGATCTCGCCGCCAACACCAGGCCGTGCGTCGCCGCCTACTGGCACCACCCGCTGTACTCGTCCGGCGGGCACGGCAACGACCCCGTCTCCAAGCCGGTGTGGAAGATCCTCTACGCCGCCCGGGCCGACCTGGTCCTGAACGGGCACGACCACCACTACGAGCGGTTCGCCCCGCAGGACCCCGAGGGCCGGGCGACCGCCGACGGGATCGTGGAGATCGTCGGCGGGATGGGCGGTGCCGAGCCCTATCCGATCGAGGAGGTCCAGCCCAACAGCCAGAAGCGGATCAGCGGACCGTACGGCGTGGTGAAGCTGGACTTCACCGACTCCGGCTACGGGTGGACCTACGTGGCCACCGACGGCCAGGTCAAGGACACCAGCCCCAAGTACAGCTGCCACTGATGTACCTGGCCGCCAACGGCCGCCCGGACGCGCCGCCCCGCCTCCCAGGGGTCCGGCGGCGCGTCCCCGCCGCCGTCCTCGCGCTCGGCACGGTCAGCCTCGTCACCGACATCTCCTCCGAGATGGTCACGGCCGTACTGCCGCTCTACCTCGTCCTGGGCCTGGGCCTGACGCCCCTCCAGTTCGGCTTCCTGGACGGGATGTTCAACGGAGCCACCGCCCTCGTCCGGCTGCTCGGCGGCCGGCTCGCCGACCGGCGCGGCCACCACAAGCGGGTCGCCGGCGCCGGCTACCTGCTCTCCGCGCTCTCCCGGCTCGGACTGCTCCTCGCCGGGGGCAGCGCGGGCGGGATCGCCGCCGCGCTCGCCGCCGACCGGCTGGGCAAGGGCATCCGCACCGCCCCGCGCGACGCCCTGATCTCCCTCAGCGGGCCCCCGGAGAGCCTCGGCCGGTACTTCGGCGTGCACCGCGCGATGGACACCACGGGCGCGCTGCTCGGGCCGCTCGCCGCGTTCGCCGTGCTGTGGGCCACCGCCGACGCCTACGACGCGGTGTTCGCCGTCAGTTTCTGCACCGGCCTGCTCGGTGTGCTGCTGCTCGCCCTGTACGTCCCGGCGGCGCCCGGCCCCGCGGCCGCTCTCCCCGCCGCCGTCCCGGCCGGGCCCCGCCCGCCGCGCCCGCCCGTCCTGCGCGACCGCGCGTTCCGCCGCGTGCTCTGCGCCTCGGCCCTGCTCGGCGCCACCACCATCGGCGACGCCTTCCTCTACCTGCTGCTCCTGCGCGGACTGGACCTGCCGCCCGCCCTGTTCACCCTGCTGCCGCTCGGGGCCGCCGCCGTCTACCTGCTGCTCGCCGTCCCGCTGGGCCGGATCGCCGACCGGACCGGCCGCCGGACGGCCTTCCTGCTCGGGCACGGCGCCCTGCTCGGCGCGTACGCCCTGCTGCTCGCCCCCGTGTGCGCGCCGACCGTCGTGGGGGTGCTCGCCCTGCTGGGCGTCTTCTACGCCGCCACCGACGGGGTCCTGATGGCGCTCGCCGCTCCCGCGCTGCCCGCGGCCGGCCGGGCGGGCGGGCTCGCGGTGCTGCAGACCGGCCAGGCGCTGGCCCGGCTGCTGGGCGCCGCCGGGTTCGGGGCGGCGTGGACCCTCTGGGGGCAGCGGCCCGCCCTCTGGGCCGCTGCCCTCGCACTGGCGGGGGCCCTCGCGGCCGCCGCGCGCATCCTGCCCGCCGCTCCCCTGCCCAGCCCGGCCGCCCCGCCGATCCCGCCCGTCCCGGAGGCCCCGTGAACCCGCCGTCCCCCCGGCTGCGCCTCGCCCTCGTCGTCACCGCGGTCCTGCTGCTCGCGGGCGGCTCACTGGGCTACGTACTGCACGCCCGGCACCGCGAACGACCGCCCGGGCAGCAGGCGGACGCCTCCTTCACCGTCGAGGCGCCGGGCCTCTACTTCCGGGACACGGCGGGCGGGCGGATCGCCCGCCAGGACGGCCCGGGCCTGCCGCGGGTGACCGGCGGCCCGTCCTGCGACCGCTTCCACACCGCCGGGAGCCACGCCCTGTGCCTGCGGAAACTGCCCGGGGTCCCGGCCCGTACCGAGGCCCTCGTACTCGACCGGCGCCTGCGGGAGGTCCGCAAGGTGACGGTGCCCGGTATCCCGAACCGGGCCCGCGTCTCGCCCTCGGGCCAGGTCCTGTCCTGGACCACCTTCACCACGGGCGACTCCTACAACACCGCCGCGTTCTCGACCCGGACGGCGATCCTGGACCTGCGTACCGGCTATCTGGTCAAGTCGGTCGAGCAGATCCCGCTCACCCTCGGCGGGGCCCGCCACCACGACCCGGACGTCAACTACTGGGGCGTGACCTTCGCCGCCGACGACAACCGCTTCTACGCCACCGTCTCCACCCGGGGCGCCACCCACCTCGTCGAGGGCGATCTGCGCGCCTGGTCCGCGAAGGCGCTGCGGGAGAACGCCGAGTGCCCCTCGCTGTCGCCGGACGGCACCCGCGCCGCCTTCAAGAAGAAGGTCTCCGACGACCCCCGGGCCCCCTGGCGGCTGTACGTCCTCGACCTGGCGACCCTGCGCGAGCACCCCCTGGCCGAGCCGCGCAGCGTCGACGACCAGGCCGTGTGGCTGGACGACGCGACCCTGGCCTACGCCCTGCCGGGCCAGGACGGCCGCGCGGGCGACATCTGGTCGGCCCGGGCCGACGGCACGGGCGAGCCCGCCCTCCTCGTCCCGAACGGCTCCTCCCCTGTCCGGGTGGGCTGAGGGTGTTCTGCTGCCCGCGGGCAGCAGGACACCCTCGGTCATGACTCGCTTCAGACGACGGGGGTGTTCGGGAGGATCGAGAACCCGGGGCCGCAGGCCGCCACGAGGTTCGACGGCGCGAACGGCGTGTCACTGGTGGTGCACTGGGCCTCGTGGAGCACCCCGTTCTCGGCGAGCAGGGTGATGTAGAGGATGCCCGGGTTGGCCTCGGTCACCGAGAGCGCGCTGTCGGTGATGCACGACGGCGCGTTGGCGAGAAGGCCGAGGTTGATCCACACGCCCGCGTTGCGGCTGTCGTTGACGAACGAGTGGCCCTGCGCATCGGTCGCGACGCGGAAGACGACGGGGGTGTCGAAGTTGGTGTAGTCCGGAGCGGCGGAGCTGACATCGCGTGCACCGCACTTCTTGCCCTGCGCCGTCATGGAGCTGTTGGGGGACGCGGTGCTCCCCGGTGTGTCGGCGGCGACCGCGGACGGGACCATGAGCGCCCCGAGCAGTACCGCTCCCGATACGACCGACATGCCCCGCGCGGCCCAAGCCAGCTTCCTCATGTGCGTCCTTTCCTGGAGGGGAGGCCGTCCGTCGCATGCACGGAGCGGCCGCATCTACGGGAACGGACATTCCCGCCCACGAACGAGCGTTCACCGAAAGTCACATATCATCACTCCTCGGAGCCGCGAGAGGCCTCGGATGGGCCCACCGGCCCGGGTCGGAAGAGGCTAGCTGCGGCGGGCGGCGGTCAGGCAGGCCGTCGCACCCGCCGCGGCGGCCAGCAGGAGCGCGCCCGTCAGGGCCGCCAGCGGCAGCGACACCGTCCCCGAGCGGCCCGCCGCGACCAGGGCGGACACCGCGGCGCGGGCCGGGGAGACCGCGAGGACCAGGGCGAGCAGGGAGCCGAGGGCGGCCGCGACGATCCCGGGGCCCCGGCGTCGGACCAGGGGCCGGCTGCACAGGGCGCCCACGGCCGCGCCGGTGAGCGTGCAGGCCGCCACCGCGAGGGCCCCGGCGAGAGCGGCCGTGCCGAGGCCCTCGCCGGAGCGGTCACCGGTCAGCAGGGCCACGGCGGCGGCCGCGGCTCCGGCGAGCATCGCCCCGGTCGACGCGGTGAGCAGGGCCGCCGCATGCACGCGTACGGGACCTGCGGCGGCTGCCGTGCAGGCGCGGGCGGCGTCGGGTTCGACGGTCACGCAGATCCGGACCAGCCAGGCGGTGACCGGGACCAGACCGGCGGACACGAGACCGAGGGAGTCGGGCACCGGGTCGCCCGGCCGGATGCCGACGGCCACGAGGGCGGCGTAGGTGATCAGGGGCGCGAGCCAGCGCTGGGAGCGCAGCAGCAGGGCGCCGTGGTATCGGAGCAGAGCGGTCAAGGGAGTTCCTCCACGGCACGGACGTGCCAGGGCGGCCGGGCGGTGAGCAGGTCGCGCAGGACCGCGTCGGAGCGTGCTGCGTCCACGGTCAGCAGCACTCCGCCGCCGGGTGCCGGCGAAGCGCGGAGCTCGGGCGGCAGTGCCCGTCCGGGCGGGCCCACGGCGTGGATCCGCACCCGGGGCCCGGCCGCTGCCGACACCGGTACGAGCGCCCCGCCCGTGAGCCGGTGGTGGGCGTCGGCCACACCCGCGAGCCGCCGGGGGTCGTGGTCGACGAACACCACCGTGCCTCCGGCGGCGGTGCGTTCGAGGACGGCCCGGTCCAGCTCCGCTCGGGCGGACGCGTCGAGTCCGGTCCACGCCTCGTCGAGGACGAGCAGCCCCGGCTCGGCGAGCAGGGCCTGGGCGACGGCGACCTTCTGGCTGCTGCCCTTGGACAGCTCGGCCATCGGGGTGCGGGCGTACGCGGCGGCGCCGAACCGCTCCAGCCCGCCGGCCGCGCGGCGGACCGCCTCGGCGCGCGGGAGGCCGTGCACCCGGCCCAGGTGGGTCAGGTAGTCGGCGGGCGTGAGCGGCAGCGCCGCCGGGAAGCGTTCGGGCACGTAGCCGGTGTGCCGCGGGCGGCCCCCGACCTGCCCCTCGGTCGGGGCCTCGATCCCGGCGACGAGCCGCAGCAGGGTGGACTTGCCGCCGCCGTTGCCGCCTTCAACGCGGACGAGGGCGCCGCGCGGGAGTTCGAGCGTGATCCCGCGCAGCACCCAGGGGCCGCGCCGTCCGTAGCGGCGGCCCACATCGGTCAGGTTCAGTGCGCGGCCGCCGTCTCGGTGGCCTCGCTCGGGCGGACGATGACGAAGCCCTCGCCGCTCAGCTTCAGCTGGACGGCCTCCCCGGATCCGCCGCGGATCATCGAGCCGACCGACTGGGACCGGTGCAGGCCGGTCTCCAGCCGGGCGCTCCAGCCGACCACCGCGTCCGTGTCCACGTAGACCGGGGCCTGGGCGGTGACCGGGATGATGATCGGGTGGCCGTCGCAGACGACGGCGAGCTTGCCGGTCCCGGTGAAGAGGCTGTTGAAGAGGCCGCCGCCGGTCATGCCGGCGCCCTTCACCATCTTGATCTCGTAGGACAGGGTCGGGTCGAAGCACAGCACGTTGCGGCCGTTGACGGTGAGGGCGTCGCCCGGCTCGAAGTCGATGATGAAGCAGTTGTCCGCCCGGTGGGCGAACCAGGCCTCGCCCTGGCCGCGTACGGACATGAGCGCGAGGCCCTCGCCCGTCACGGCGCGCTTGAGCATGCCGCCTATCCCCTGCCCCTTGCGCTCGAACTGCAGGTTGCCGCGGAAGGCGACCATCGAGCCCTGCCGGGCCAGCATTTCGCCGTCGACCGCGTACTTCACGGACTTGGCGTTCTGCAGGGTCATACCGGGGGCGACGGCCGCCTGGGCCAGGTTCCCGGACGCAAAAAGATCACTCTTCATGGCTTCGATCCTCACCTGGGCCACCCACCCGGGGCATCCTCCTCAAGGCGGAGGCTGGCATCCTTGGCGGGATGAGCAGCCAGCACACGAACCACATCTCCGGCGTCCCCGCGGTCGGGGCGGACAGCCCCTTCCGGCAGGAGCACGTACTGCGCGACGAGGCACCGCAGTTCGTGCTGCCGCTGGTGGTGCGGATCGAGAAGGCCGAGCCGCCCGCCCGGACGGACGCCCTGGAGACGGCGGCCCGCGCGGTGCTGGTGCTGCTCACCGACGAGCGGGCGCGCGGCGAGGGCGAGTGGGCCCGGGCGGTCCGCGACTGGCAGGACGCGCGGATCCGCAAGGTGGTCCGGCGGGCGCGCGGGGCGGAGTGGCGCAAGGCGGAGACCCTGCCGGGCGTCACCGTGCAGGGGGACGCCGCACAGGTGCGGGTCTTCCCGCCGGTGCCCCTCGACGGCTGGCCCAAGGAACTCGCCAAGCTGCAGGTGTCGGGCACCGACCTGGACGACCCGGAGCCGGTCGCCGCGACCGCGGAGCCGGGGCTGCCGGTGCTGTGGCTCAACCCCGGCCTCGACATGTCGGCCGGCAAGGCCATGGCGCAGGCCGGGCACGCGGCGCAGCTGGCGTGGTGGGAGCTGACACGGGCGGAGCGGACCGCCTGGCAGGATTCCGGTTTCCGGCTGGCGGTACGGACGGCCCCGCGCGAGCGGTGGGCGGAGCTGGGCGGGAGCGGGCTCCCGGTGGTCCGGGACGCCGGATTCACCGAGATCGCGCCGGGCAGCGCGACGGTGGTCGCCGACCATCCCGCGCTGCGCGCCAGGCTCTGAGGGACCGGACCGGACCGGACCGGAGCGGACCGACCCGGCCCGGAGCGCCCGGAGGGCTTCGCCGTCCGGGCGGGAACCTCAAATGTTCCTCTGAACGTCCCCTCCTGCGATTGGCGCGACTCCGTCGGGGCCATGACATCGGCACACGGTACGAAGAGAGGGGGCGAGGGGACATGAAGCCCATGGCACACCTGGGGGTGGGCATCGGCTGGCGGCCGGAGATCGCGGACGCCGTCGAGCGGCTTTCCGGCCTGGACTGGGTCGAGGTGGTGGCCGAGAACGTATGCCCGGGCCACCTGCCCGAGTCCCTGCTGCGGCTGCGCGAGCGGGGCACCCGCGTCGTGCCGCACGGGGTCTCGCTCGGCCTCGGCGGCGCGGACCGCCCCGACCCGGCCAGGCTGGCGGCGCTCGGCGAGCGGGCGGTGGCGCTGGGGGCGCCGCTCGTCACCGAGCACATCGCGTTCGTACGTACCTCCTCGCCGGTGCTGGAGGCCGGGCACCTGCTGCCCGTGCCGCGCACCCGCGACGCGCTGGACGTGCTGTGCGAGAACGTGCGGATCGCGCAGGACTCCCTGCCGGTCCCGCTGGCGCTGGAGAACATCGCCGCGCTGTTCTCCTGGCCGGGCGAGGAGCTGACGGAAGGGCAGTTCCTCACGGAACTCGTCGAGCGGACCGGTGTCCGGCTGCTCATCGACGTGGCCAACCTGCACACCAACCGGATCAACCGGGGCGAGGACCCGGCCGCCGTGCTGGACGCGATCCCGCTGGAGGCGCTGGCGTACGTGCACGTGGCGGGCGGCGTCGAACGGGGCGGGGTCTGGCACGACACCCACGCGCACCCGGTCCCGCCCGTCGTCCTCGACCTGCTGGCCGAGCTGCGTTCCCGGGTGGAACCGGCGGGCGTCCTGCTGGAGCGGGACGACGACTTCCCGCCGGAGGCCGAGCTCGCGGGCGAGCTGGCCGCGATCCGCGCGGTGCTGACGGCCGGACCGGCCGCGCCTGCCGTGCCCGCAGCAGCGGCCGCGCCGTCCGCGCCCGTGGAGACGGTCCCCGCCGGGCCCGGGACCGGGCCGCGACCGGTCGAGGAGCCGGTCCGGACCCGGGTGGCGCTCGGTCAGGCCGCGCTGCTGTCGGCGCTGGTGGCCGGGACCCCCGTACCCGAGGGCTTCGACCGCCGGCGCATCCGCGTGCAGGCCCGGGCGCTGGCCGCCAAGCGGGCCGACGTGGTGGCGAAGGTGGCTCCCGAGCTGCCCGTGATCCTGGGCGGCCCGGACCCGTACCGCGAGGCCTTCCTCTCCTACGCCAAGAGCCGTCCGATGACTTCCGGATACCGCCGGGACGCGCTGGACTTCGCCGAGGACCTGCTGATCCGGGACCTGCCGGCCGATCCGGCCGCGCGGCGCCGGCTCACCACCTGGTGGCGGGACCGGGCCGGGGCCAGGCCGCCCCGCCGGATCGTGCGCTGGGCCCGGACGCTGGCGGGGAGAGCGGCATGAACCTCCTCGCCGTGGCGATCTGGATCGCCGTCGTCCTCTCCTCGCTGCTGCTGATGGTCGGGCTCCGCGGCGCCCGGTCCTCGTCCTCGGGATCCGCGCCCGCCCTGCACGACCTGTCCGAGGCCGCCTTCCTGGTGGGCGGGCCGGGCACCGTCGTGGACGCCGCGCTCGTCTCCATGCTCGGCGACGGCCGGCTGGTGGCCGGCGGTCCGGGCATCGTCCAGGTACGCCCCGGGGCGCGGGCCGTCGACCCCGCCGAGCGGGCCGTCCTCCAGGCTCACCAGAGGGCGCCTTCGGGATGGCTCTACCAGGTGCGCTACGGCGCCATGTGCGACCCGGCCGTGCAGGAGATCGGGGGCGCGCTGGCCGACCGCTGGCTGATCACCCCGCCCGGATCCGGGCTGCGCCGCCTGCGCCGCTGGGGAATCGTCCAGGCCGTCGTGTGCGCGCTGCTGCTGTTCCCGGTGTCGGTGGTGCTGACCGTCGTGGGGCTCGCCCTGGATTCCGGTTCCGGGGTTCCGTTCATCGCGAAGGTGGCGGTCGTCCTGGTGGGCGGCATCGTGGCCGGCCTGGTCTGCGCGGCCCGGGCCAGGAGCCGGGTCACCAGGGCCGGGGCGCGGGCGCTGCGCGCGATCCGTTCCGCCCACGTGAACGACCGGACCCCGCACGTGCAGACCGCGCTGTTCGGGCTCCGCGGTCTGCGGGACCCGTATCTGCGACAGCAGTTGGTGCCCGCCGTGCGCGGTACCCGGCTGGCGGCGGCCCAGTCGCGCACCCGCTCCCACGGCACGGACAGCTCCTCGCACTGGGCGGGGGCCGAGGTGCTGCCGATCGTCTGGTGCGCCGGAAGCGACGGCGGCGGCAGTGGCGGCTCCGGCTGCGGCGGTGGTTCGGGGTGTGGCTCCTCGGGAGGCGGTTCCGGCTGCGGCGGTTCTTCCGGTTCGGGCTGCGGCGGTTCTTCAGGCTCCAGCTGCGGCGGCTCGTCGAGCTCCAGCTGCGGCAGCTCGTCCAGCTGCGGCAGTTCGTCCAGCTCCAGCTGCGGCAGCAGCTCCTGACCGGCGGGCGTACGGCAACCGGGGGCGGAACCGGCGGCAACGGGGCCATCGGCGCCGACACCGGCCGGTGATCCTTTACAAGTACGCGGCCCCGGCCTCTCATCGGTTCATCGGATGAGAGGAAGGGGCCGCCATGCGGACGGAACTCGTGGGCCGGGCGGCCGCCCTGGCGGCGCTCTCCCTGCTCCTCTGCGTTCCGGCCCACGCCGCGCGGCCGGCCTCGCCCGGCCCCCTCGGCGGTACGGCCGCCGAGGCCGCCGGTGCCGCCCTGACCGCCCGCCGTGCCGCGGCCGCGGCCGCGCCCGCAGGCGGCGGACTCGCCTTCGGCCGCTGCCCCGACGCCGAGGACCTCCCCGCTCCGGTCCAGTGCGCCACCCTGCGGGTGCCGCTCGACTACGCCCGGCCCGACGGCCCCCGGATCTCCCTCACCGTCAGCCGGGCCGGCGCCACCGGCGCCCGCGGCGCCGTCCGCCAGGGCGCGCTCGTCCAGAACCCCGGCGGCCCCGGGGCCTCCGGCATGTACTTCCCGCTCCTCGCCGGCCTCCCCGGCTGGGAGCGGATCGCCGCCGCCTACGACCTCGTCGGCTACGCCCCGCGCGGCGTCGGCCGTTCCGCCCCTCTGTCCTGCCAGGACCCCGCCACCCGGGCCGCGGGACCCACCCAGGACCCGGCCCGGCCCTCCCCGGCGTACAAGAGGCAGCGCCTCGCGGCCGCCCGGGCCTACGCCCGCGGCTGCGCGCGCAGGGCCGGCGCGGCCCTGCCGTACTACACGACGCTCAACAACGCCCGGGATCTGGACGTCCTGCGGGCCGCGCTCGGCGAGCGGAAGCTGAACTTCATGGGCGCCTCGTACGGCACCTACCTGGGCGGCGTGTACGCCACCCTGCACCCGGGCCGGGTCCGCCGGATGGTCCTGGACTCGGCGGTCGATCCCGATCCGCGCCGCGTCTGGTACCGCAACAACCTCGACCAGTCGCCCGGCTTCGAGCGCCGCTGGTACGACTTCCGCGCCTGGGTGGCCCGGCACCACGCCACGTACGGACTCGGAGCCACCCCGGCGGCCGTGCAGGCGAGCTACGCGCGCGTCCGGGAGGCGGTGGCCCGTACTCCTGCGGGCGGGACCGTCGGCACGGGCGAACTGCGGGCCGCCTACCTCCAGGCCGCCTACTACGACGACGTGTGGCCGGACCGGGCGGCGGCCCTCGCGGCCTTCCTGCGCGGCGACCCGGCGCGGCTGACCGCTCTGGCCTCCCCCGACCCGGAAGCGGCGGCCGAGGCGGAGAACGCGACGGCGGTGTACACGGCGGTGCTGTGCAACGACTCCCCGTGGCCCGCCGACTGGGAGACCTGGGACCGCGACCACACCGAGCTGGCGCGCAGGGCTCCCTTCGAGACCTGGGCCAATGCCTTCCTGAACCTGCCGTGCGCCTCCTGGCCGGTGCGCGAGCGGCAGCGGCCGGTGGCGGTCGGGTCCCAGCCGGAGCTGCTGCCCCCGACGCTGGTGGTCGCGGCGGAACGGGACGGGGCGACCCCGTACGCGGGCGCGCTGGAACTCCAGCGGCGGCTCGGCGCGGCGGCTTCGCTGGTGACGGAGAAGGGGGCCGGCTCCCACGGAGTGGCCGGCGGACGCAACGGCTGCGTGGACCGTCACGTGGAGCGGTACCTGCTGACGGGGGCCACCCCGGGGTGGCGTGTCACATGTGCGCCGCATCCGGAGCCCGCACCGGTGTCGCTGGACGACCGGGCAGCGAGTACCCACAGGGCACTGCTGCCGCCAGTCGTCTGAACTTCCGGGCGGGATCTCCGGCTGCGTCGTTTCGGGGGCAGGGGCCGTCTTTCGGACCAGCCTCCCGATCCACCGGAGGAACTCACCTGACGGTGTGGTCGTCCTCCGGTCCTTCCCCCCAGGGGAGGTATCAGGCGAGCCCGGCCACCAGATCGGCGACGGACTTGCGGCGCCCGGTGTAGAAGGGCACCTCTTCACGGACGTGCATGCGGGCCTCGGAGGCGCGCAGGTGACGCATGAGGTCGACGATGCGGTACAGCTCGTCCGCCTCGAAGGCGAGCAGCCACTCGTAGTCGCCCAGCGAGAAGGAGGCGACGGTGTTGGCGCGCACGTCCGGGTAACCGCGGGCCATCTTGCCGTGGTCGGCGAGCATGCGGCGGCGGTCCTCGTCGGGCAGCAGGTACCAGTCGTAACTGCGCACGAAGGGGTACACGCTGACGTACTCGCGCGCGACCTCGTCGGCCAGGAAGGCCGGGATGTGCGACTTGTTGAACTCGGCCGGGCGGTGCAGGGCCATGTTCGACCACACCGGCTCCAGGGCGCGGCCCAGCTTGGTGCGGCGGAACAGGTTGTAGGCGGTCTGCAGCTCGTCCGCCGTCTCGGCGTGCCACCAGATCATGACGTCGGCGTCGGCGCGCAGGCCGGAGACGTCATAGGCGCCGCGGACGGTGATGTCCTTGGCGGCCAGCTGGTCGAACAGTTCCTGGACCTCGTCGGCGAAACCGGTGCGGTCCTCGGGCAGGACGTCCTTCAGCTTGAAGACGGACCACAGGGTGTAGCGGATGACCTCGTTGAGGTCCTTCGCCTTCTTCCCCGCGTTGGGAATCTTCTCTGGTGCAGTCATGTGCCTATTGTCCCGTGCGCTGATCAGTGGTCGGTGCCAGGGGTGCCGTACGCGCACCGAGCGCCGCGATCACCGCGTCCGCGGCCTTGCCCGCGCTCGCGACACAGGCCGGGATGCCCACTCCGTCGTAGACCGCTCCGCACACCGCGAGGCCCGGCAGGGCCGCGACCGCGGTGCGGATCCGGGCCACCCGGCCGAGGTGGCCGACCGGGTACTGGGGCAGTCCGCCGTCCCACCGGGTGACGGTGGAGGCGACCGGCCGGGCCGTGAGGCCGACGGCCTCGCCGAGGTCGGCGAGGGAGACGTCGACGAGCTCGCCGTCCTCGCGCTGCAGGTCGCTCTCGTCGGCGTAGCGGCCGACCGAGGTGCGCAGCAGGAAGAGGTCGGGGTCGGTCCCGGCCCAGGCCCACTTGTTGCTGGAGAAGGTGGAGGCCTTGATGGTCCGGCCGTCGACGGGCGGTACGAGGAATCCGCTGGCGCCGCCGCCGGAGACGGCCGCCGGCAGGTCGGAACGGCGGAAGGCCATCGTGACCAGGGCCATCGAGGCGTACTCGACCTCGCGCAGCTCGGCGGCGGCGGCTGGGGCGAGCCCGTCCAGCAGCCGTGCGGCGGGTCCGGCTGGGGTGGCCAGGATCACGGCGTCCGCCTCGATGAGCTCGGTGGCGCCGCTTCCGGCCACCACCCGCCAGCCGTCGGGCGTACGGGTGACCTCGCGCACGGGGGTGCCGGTGACGAGCCGGGCCCCGGCCGCCCGGCAGGCGTCGGCCACCGCGAGCGGGAGCCGTCCGATGCCGCCGTCGATGCCGGCGAAGACCGGGCCGGCCGGCTGGGGCGCGGCCTCCGCCCGGCGCTGCAGTTCCCGTACGCCGTCGCCCAGAAGGGCGTGCGTGCGGGCGGCCTCGAAGAGCTGGGGGACGGCGGCGCGCATGGAGATGCGGTAGGCGTCGCCCGCGTAGACCCCGCCGAGCAGCGGCTCCACCAGCCGGTCGACGACCTCGCGGCCGAGGCGGGCCGCGACGTACGCGCCGACGGCGACGTCGTCGCCGATCTCGGTGGGCGGCAGCGTCCGCTCGGCCTCGATGCGTGCCAGACCCTCGGCGGAGAGCACCCCGGAGGCGGCGAGGGGGCCCAGGTCGCCGGGGACGCCCATGACGTGGCCGCGCGGCATCGGCCGCAGCGCGCCGCGGGTCCACAGGTGGGCGGTGGCGGTGGCGGGCGCCTGCACGGCCTCGCCGAGGCCCACGGCCTCGGCCAGGGCGACGGCTTCGGGGCGGCGGGCGAGCATGGACTCGGCGCCGAGGTCGACGCGGGCTCCGGCGAGCTCACCGGCGTACAGCTTGCCGCCGAGCCGGGGTCCGGCCTCCAGCAGGGTGACGCGGACGCCTTCGGCGAGCAGCCGGTGGGCTGCCGCGAGGCCCGCGATGCCTCCGCCGACGACGACGGCGTGCCTGCGCGTGCCGGTGGAGCCGGTGGAGCCGGTGGACCGGGGGGCGTCGCCCGGCCGATCCGTACGCATGTCCGCTTCGTGCATGGACACATCGTCTCAGACCGATCTCCGAGGCCGGACCGTGACCGCATCGGGATCACCCCGGGACCGTGGATTCGAAACCCGCGACGGGACTTTGGACGTCGAACCGGCAACACCAGCCGATCCTCGGGGGTTTACAGCGATGCGCAGTTTCGACAGACACCGTTCCGCGGCCGCCCTGGCCGCCCTCGCGCTGGCCGGCGCGCTCGCGCTCACCGGCTGCGGTGCGGGCGGCGAGGGCTCCGCGAGCGACAAGGCGGCGGTGGCGCCCGCCTCCGGCGGCAAGGCCCCGGAGGGCGCCGCCGCGGCCCCGGCGCCGGCCGCGTCCGCGGGCGCCGCGGGCTCCTCGGCCGGCAAGAACGCCGCGCCGCCGGCCGTGGTCCGCCCGAACGTCATCCGCACGGCGACGCTCGGCATCGAGACGGCGGACGTCCAGAAGACGCTCGCCGCGGCCCGCACGGCCGCCGGCGACGCGGGCGGCTACGTCGGCAACGAGTCCACCAGGCGCGGCGAGGACGGCCGGATGACCTCGACGGTGACCCTTCGGGTGCCGGGCGAGCGCTACGACGCCGTGCTGGGCGCCATGGAGGGCAGCGGGAAGCTCCTGCACCGCAAGGTCGACGCGCAGGACGTCACGGAGAAGGTCGCCGACATCGGCAGCCGCGTCGCCTCGCAGCAGGCCAGCGTGGCGCGGGTGCGGGAGATGATGGGCAAGGCCTCGGCGCTGAGCGAGGTGGTGATGCTGGAGAGCGAGCTGTCGCGCCGCCAGTCCGACCTGGAGTCGCTGCTGGCGCAGCAGACGGCCCTGAAGGACCAGACCTCGCTGGGCACGATCACGCTGGAGGTCTCGGAGCCGGCCGCGAAGCCGGAGGCCGAGAAGAAGGAGAAGAAGAAGGAGCCCACCTTCCTGGGGGCCCTGGGCGGGGGCTGGGACGTCTTCACCAAGGTGGTGCGCTATCTGACGGTGGCGGTGGGCGCGGTGCTGCCGTTCGCGCTGACGGCCGTGGCGGGGCTGCTGCTGTTCCGGCTGTACCGGCGGTGGCGTCCGGCGCGGCCGAAGCCGGCCCCGGTGCCGTGGCGGGCGACGGTACCGGCGGCGCGGACGGCTCCGGACGCCGGGGCCGACGTGCAGGACTGAACGCGCGTTCGGCCGTAGCGTGTTCACCATCCGACGGTGGTGAAGGGGCGGTACGGGCGATGGCGACGGAACGACTGGTGGTGGTGGGCGGTGACGCGGCGGGGATGTCCGCCGCGTCACAGGCCCGCAGGCTGAGGGGCCCGGCGGAGCTGGAGATCGTGGCCTTCGAGCGCGGGCACTTCACCTCGTACTCGGCGTGCGGGATCCCGTACTGGGTCGGTGGTCAGGTCGCCGGACGCGACGACCTGATCGCCCGTACCCCCGAGGAGCACCGGGCCCGGGACATCGATCTGCGCACGCGCACGGAGGTCGTGGAGCTCGACCTTTCCGGGTCCCGGGTCCGTGCCCGTGATCTGGACACCGGGTCCGAATCCTGGACGGAGTACGACAAGCTGGTCCTGGCGACGGGCGCCCGCCCGGTCCGCCCCCGGCTCCCCGGCATCGGCGCGCACGGGGTCCACGGCATCCAGACCCTGGACGACGGCCAGCGCCTGATGGACACCCTGCGGCGCACCGAGGGCCGCCGGGCCGTGGTGGTGGGCGCGGGCTACATCGGCGTGGAGATGGCGGAGGCCCTGGTGGCGCGGGGCTTCGAGGTCACCGTCCTGCACCGGGGCGAGCAGCCGATGGCCACGCTGGACCCGGACATGGGCGGCCTGGTGCACAGCGCGATGAACCGGATGGGGATCCGTACGGTCTCCCGCGCCGAGGTGACGAGGATCCTCACCGACGAGGAGGGCCGGGCCCGGGCGGTGGCCACGTCGGCGGGCGAGGAGTACGCGGCGGACGTGGTCGTGCTCGGCATCGGCGTGGAGCCCCGCACCGCGCTCGCCCGCGCGGCCGGCCTCCCGCTGGGCCCTTCGGGCGGCATCCTCACGGACCTCTCGATGCGGGTCCGGGGCCACGGGAACATCTGGTCGGGCGGTGACTGCGTGGAGGTCCTGGACCTGGTCGCGGGCCGTACCCGGCACATCCCGCTGGGCACCCACGCCAACAAGCACGGCCAGGTCATCGGCTCGGGCGTGGGCGGCGGTTACGCGACGTTCCCCGGGGTGGTCGGGACGGCGGTGAGCAAGGTCTGCGACCTGGAGATCGCCCGTACGGGGCTGCGCGAGCGGGACGCGCTGGAGGCGGGCCTGCGCTTCGTGACGGCCACCATCACCTCCACCAACACGGCGGGCTACTACCCGGGGGCCGCGGAGATGACGGTGAAGATGCTGGCGGAACGCCGTACGGGCCGTCTCCTCGGGGTCCAGATCGTCGGCGGCGCGGGCGCGGCGAAGCGGGTGGACATCGCGGCGGTCGCCCTCACGGCGGGCATGACGGTGGACCAGGTGGTCTCCCTCGACCTGGGCTACGCCCCGCCGTTCTCCCCGGTCTGGGACCCGGTCCTGGTAGCGGCCCGCAAGGCGGTCGCCGCAGTCCGCTCCGCGGGCGTCTGACCGCTCTGCGCGGCCCGCAGTTCGGAGCGGACCAGTTCCAGCAGCCGGCCCGTCCAGTCCCGGCCGCCGCGGGGGCCGTCCGCGCGCCAGAAGGGGGCCTCGAAGATGCCGGTGTAGCGGATGCCGGCATCCCCCGTGGCGAGCAGGATCTCGGCGAGCGGCGGGTGCTGCTCGAACTTGGCCCGCAGGAGCCCCGCCATGACCGCGAGCCGCACGCCCGGCCAGTCCGTACGCCGCTTCGCGAGCCCGCCGGCGTCCTGCGCCTCACGCGCCGTCGCGCAGGCGCGGATCCGGTCGTGGTCGGCGGGTTCGGCCGCGGAGAGGGCCCAGTACCCGTGGAGCACGCTGGGGTAGGTCTCGCCCCCGTACGTGACGGCGGCTCCGTAGTCGTTGCGCAGGACGAACAGGCCGGGCTCGGCGGGCGGGCCGTTCGGATGCACGACCTCGTGGAGGACGACCGGGGGCTGCGGGGCTCCGGCGGGTTCGTCGGCGTGCAGGACGGCCAGCCGCTCCTCCTGCCGCTCGACGGCCGCGTCCACGGCGCCGAAGTAGTCCCGGGCGCCCTGGTGCAGTTCCTCCGTCGCCACCGGACCGTCGCCGTCGACGCGGAGCCCGAGGTCCGTCACGAGGATCCGCAGCGGCCGGTCCTGGCGGTCCATGTCGCCGAGGAGGTAGACCCGCCGGTGGGCGGGGACCGCCAGGTAGGCCTCCCGCAGCAGCAGCCGCCGCTCCTCCGTCGGCTGCTGCACGTAGGCCCGGACGGCCTCCCGGCAGCGGTCGGCCGTGGTCGGCCGCCCCGCCAGCCGGCAGATCTCGTCGGCGACCTCCAGGACGAAACTCTCGTCGGTCCGCGGCTCGGGGTACCGGGTGTCCCACTTGGACTCCTCGGGCGGCCCGTCGCGCCGCTCGCGCGCCTCCGGCGGTTCCAGGGCGAGTTTCCCCGTGGCGAGCAGCCGCTCCAGCCCCGCCAGGTCGGTCGCGTCGTACTGGCCGCGGGTGATCCTGCCGTCCGCGTAGACGAAGAGGTGCTCGACGAAGTACTCGTGCGCCAGGTCGTGCCTGCGCCAGACGAGGCACCAGGACCCGTCGATGTGTTCTCCGTCGGATATGCGAAACGTCGGTCCGTGCCAGGTCATGCAGGGCACGGTACCGACGTTCCGATCTTGGCCGGGTGCGGTTTTCCGGTCAGCGGGCCGTCTTGGTGTGGACGTAGTCCACCAGGCGGGTCAGCGCGTCCGGGTCGGTCGTCGGGAGGACGCCGTGGCCCAGGTTGAAGACGTGGCCCTCCAGGCCGGCGGCGGCCGCGAGGACCTCGTCCGTCTTGGCCTCGACGGCCTCCGGGGTGGAGAAGAGCACGGCCGGGTCCAGGTTGCCCTGGAGGGCCTTGCCGGGGCCGACCCGGCGCACGGCCTCGTCGAGCGGGACCCGGTAGTCGACGCCCATGACGTCCGCGCCGGCCTCGCCCATGAGGCCGAGGAGCTCGCCGGTGCCCACGCCGAAGTGGATCCGGGGGACCCCGTAGGAGGCGACGGACTCCAGGACCTTCGCGGAGGCGGGCATCACCGAGCGGCGGTAGTCCGCCGGGGCGAGGGCGCCGACCCAGGAGTCGAAGAGCTGGACGGCGGAGGCGCCGGCCTCGATCTGGACCTTCAGGAAGGCGGAGGTGATCTCCGCGAGGCGGTCCAGGAGCTCGGCCCACAGCTTGGGGTCCCCGTACATGAGGGCCTTGGTGTGCTCGTGGTTCTTGGACGGGCCGCCCTCGACCAGGTAGCTCGCGAGGGTGAAAGGCGCGCCCGCGAATCCGATCAACGGCGTGGTGCCCAGTTCACCCGTGAGCATGCCGATCGCCTCGGTGACGTACGAGACGTCCTCAGGGGTGAGGTCGCGCAGCTGTGCGAGGTCCTCGCGGCGGCGGATCGGCTGGGCGACGACCGGGCCGATGCCCGGCTTGATGTCCAGGTCGACGCCGATGGCCTTGAGCGGGACCACGATGTCGGAGAAGAAGATCGCCGCGTCCACGTTGTGGCGGCGCACCGGCTGCAGCGTGATCTCGGTGACCAGGTCGGGCCGCATGCAGGACTCCAGCATCTGCGTGCCCTCGCGCAGCTTGCGGTACTCCGGCAGCGAGCGCCCCGCCTGCCGCATGAACCACACCGGGGTGTGCGGCACCGGCTCCCGCCGGCACGCCTTCAGGAAGGCGGAATCGTACGTCTGACTCGGCTGGCCCTGGGGGCGGGTGTTGGCGCTCACGACCCAAATCTTCGCACGTATGAAGAAGTGTCCGACCCGGCGAGGGTGTCCCTGCGGCGCGCGGGCGCTCGTTCCGCCTAGTCTTCCCCGCATGGCTGCGGCTCAGGGACGATTTTCAGATGGCGCCGAGGGTACGGACAGCGCGAAGGAGAGCTCCGTCCCGCTCCCGTTCCGTCGGGCGGTCGACGGCTTGAAGAAGGCCCGGCTGCGTCCGGGGATCGAGATCGACCCCACGAAACCACCGCAGAGACTGGCGCCGCACGCCTACGCGCTGGAGGCCGCGGTGGTGGACGGCGAGGAGGACCTGGCCGACGGCCGGCTGATCCTGCTCCACGATCCGTCCGGGCACGACGCCTGGCAGGGGACCTTCCGGCTGGTGACGCTGGTGCGCGCGGAGCTGGAGCCCGAGATGGCCGCGGACCCGCTGCTGCCCGAGGTGTGCTGGTCCTGGCTGACCGGGGCGCTGGAGGCGCGCGGTCTGGCGTACGGGGAGGCGAGCGGCACCGTGACCATGGCGGGCTCGCACTACTTCGGCGGGCTCGCGGAGCGGCGCCCGGCGACGCAGATCGAGATCAGGGCCTCGTGGACGCCGCGCGAGGGCGTGGGCGGGGTGCCGGACACCTCGGCGCACCTGGCGGCGTGGTGCGAGCTGCTGTGCCAGATCGCCGGGCTGCCGCCGGTGGGGCCGACGGACTCGGCGACGGGTGTGGTCTCCCTGCCACAGCGCCGCGGTCCGCACCACCCGTAGCCACGGGGCCGGACGGCCGCCGGAAGATGCGCGGGACACGGAACGGCCGATCGAAGAACGGGTCGGACGGTCGAAAGACGGTGTCTCTTGCGGGCTTCTGATCAACCGATGATCGATCGTGCGTCCGAATTGCCCGAATTGTTACTCACCAAATCGTGATCATTCCCTAAAGCCGGGCGGGTGACGTGCCGAAGGAGTGGGAGACCATCCGCACGGTTCGCACCGGCTTCCTTCCCCGAGCCGGCCGTCCCGCCACTCCCCCAGGAGGCCTAGGTGTCCGTTCTTCTCGAGCAGCCCGCAAGCCTGGTCGCCTACCGCCCGAACAAGCCGACGGCCATGGTCGTCGTGGCCGACCCGCGCGTCCGCTCCACCGTGACCCGCCATCTGTGGGCCCTCGGAGTACGTGACGTGATCGAGGCGTCGTCCATCGCGGAGGCCCGCCCCCGCGTCGGCAGCCCGCGCGACATCTGCGTGGCCGACGTACACCTGCCCGACGGTTCCGGTCTCACCCTGCTCTCCGAGACCCGGGCCGCCGGCTGGCCCAACGGCCTGGCCCTGTCCGCCGCCGACGACATCGGCGCCGTGCGCAACGCCCTCGCGGGCGGCGTCAAGGGCTACGTCGTCACCGGTACGCGCACCAACATCGGGCTCCCCACCCGGCCCGGCGCCGCCCCCATCGGTGCCGCCGCCGCCCGTATGCACCGCCGCCCCCCGGGTGCCCCGAGCCACCCGGGCGGCTACCGCGAGCTCTCCGGCCGCGAGGTCGAGGTCCTGCGCCTCGTCGCGGAGGGCCAGTCCAACAAGGCCATCGGCGTCTCGATGGGCCTGTCCGCCCTGACCGTCAAGTCCCACCTCGCCCGGATCGCCCGCAAGCTGGGCACCGGCGACCGCGCCGGAATGGTCGCGGTGGCGCTGCGTACCGGGATCATCCACTGACCGCGGGCCGGAGCCCCCGGATATCCGCCTCGGGGGCCGCTGCCGGGGAACCTGCCGGGAGACCCCCGGAACACCCCGGGGAAACTCCCCGCATACCGCTCGCGCCCGTCGACGGAACGTTCCGGCGACGGGCGCGTCGTATACACGGATACCCTTGACCGGTGACCGACGCCCAAGATCCCGCAGCAGACCTGCGCACCACCACCGGGGGCGGCCCCCCGGACGACGTCGTTGTTCCGCCCGGTGGGCTGCCGACTCCCTTGCTGGAGCCCCGTGAGGGGATTCCTCCGGTGGTCGCCGACGCGGACGCCCTCGCCGAAGTGGTCGCGGCCTTCGCCGCGGGCACCGGCCCCGTCGCCGTCGACGCCGAACGTGCCTCCGGGTACCGCTACGGCCAGCGCGCCTACCTCGTGCAGCTGCGCCGCGAGGGTGCGGGATCCGCACTGATCGACCCGGTGGGCTGCCCCGACCTGTCCGCACTGGGCGAAGCCCTGTCGGGTACCGAATGGATCCTGCACGCCGCCACCCAGGACCTGCCGTGCCTGCGCGAAATAGGCATGGTGCCCACCTCCCTCTTCGACACCGAGCTGGCCGGCCGCCTCGCCGGCTTCCCGCGGGTCGGGCTCGGCGCGATGGTCGAGAGCGTGCTCGGCTACGCGCTGGAGAAGGGCCACTCCGCCGTCGACTGGTCCACCCGCCCGCTCCCCGAGCCGTGGCTGCGCTACGCGGCCCTGGACGTGGAGCTGCTGGTGGACCTGCGGGACGCCCTGGAGAAGGAACTGGACCGGCAGGGCAAGCTCGAATGGGCCCGCCAGGAGTTCGACGCCATCGCCTCGGCCCCGCCCGCCCCGCCCCGCAAGGACCCGTGGCGCCGTACGTCCGGTATGCACAAGGTGCGCCGGCGCCGGCAGATGGCGGTCGTACGGGAGCTGTGGGAGTCCCGGGACCGGATCGCGCAGCGGCGTGACGTGTCGCCGGGCAAGGTGCTGGGCGACGCCGCGATCGTCGAGGCCGCTCTCGCCCTGCCGGCCAACGTGCACACCCTGTCCGCCCTGCCCGGCTACGGACAGCGGATGGGCCGGCGCCAGCTGGACCAGTGGATGGCCGCCGTGGACCGGGCGAAGGCCCTGCCCGAGAACGAACTGCCGCAGCCCGGGGCCACCCCGGCCGGTCCCCCGCCGCCGCGCTCCTGGGTGGACAAGGACCCGGCGGCCGCGGCCCGGCTGTCGGCGGCCCGTACCGCCGTCTCGGCGCTCGCGGAGGAGCTCAACCTGCCGCAGGAGAACCTGATCACCCCGGACACGGTCCGCCGGCTGTGCTGGGAGCCGCCGCAGCGGCTCCACGCCGACGCGGTGGCCGAGGCTCTGGCCGGCTACGGTGCCCGGCCCTGGCAGATCGAACTGGTGACCCCGGCGCTGGTCACGGCCCTGGCCGCCACGGCCTGACCCCCTCCCGTGCAGCACAAGAGCCCCCGGCCCCCGGCCGGGGGCTCTTGCGTCGCCCGCCCCGGCGGCGCGGGCCGAGTGTGACCTTCGCCGCTCCTCCGGGAGGGGGTGTGCACATTGGTTACCCGCAAGTAGCATGGTCGGGTGAGCGGGCGCTCAGCAACGTATGCCGAACGCGCCCCCGCGCAGCAGTGCCACCCCGCACCTGGAGGAGAGCCAACGTGCCTCGTACCGTCAGGGACGTCGTCTTCGTCGACGGCGTCCGCACCCCGTTCGGCAAGGCGGGCCCGAAGGGCATCTACCACGAGACCCGCGCCGACGACCTCGTCGTGAAGGCGATCCGGGAGCTGCTGCGCCGCAACCCGGACCTGGACCCCAAGAAGATCGACGAGGTCGCGATCGCCGCGACCACGCAGATCGGTGACCAGGGCCTCACGCTGGGCCGTACCGCCGGCATTCTCGCGGGTCTCCCGCAGTCCGTACCGGGCTACTCCATCGACCGCATGTGCGCCGGCGCGCTGACCGCCGTGACCGCCGTCGCGGGCGGTGTCGCCTTCGGTGCGTACGACGTCGCCCTCGCCGGCGGTGTCGAGCACATGGGCCGTCACCCCATGGGCGAGGGCGTCGACCCGAACCCGCGCTTCGTCTCCGAGAAGCTGGTCGACGAGTCCGCCCTGTTCATGGGCATGACCGCCGAGAACCTGCACGACCGGTACCCGACGATCACCAAGCTCCGCGCCGACGAGTACGCCGTGCGCTCGCAGGAGAAGGCCGCCAAGGCGTACGCCGACGGCAAGATCCAGCAGGACCTGGTCCCGATCTCGGTGCGCAACACCAACGAGGCGGCCGGTGAGACGGGCTGGGGCCTGGTCACCACCGACGAGCCGATGCGCCCGGGCACCACGCTGGAGAACCTGGCCGGCCTGAAGACCCCGTTCCGTACGCACGGCCGGGTCACCGCGGGCAACGCCGCCGGTCTCAACGACGGTGCCACCGCCGCGATCATCGCGTCCGAGGACTTCGCCCGGGAGAACAACCTCCCGGTCAAGATGCGCCTGGTCTCGTACTCCTTCGCGGGTGTCGAGCCCGAGGTCATGGGCTACGGCCCGATCCCGGCCACCGAGAAGGCCCTGGCCCAGGCCGGTCTGACGATCGACGACATCGGTCTCTTCGAGATCAACGAGGCCTTCGCGGTCCAGGTCCTCGCGTTCCTGGAGCACTACGGCATCGCCGACGACGACGCCCGCGTGAACCAGTACGGCGGCGCCATCGCCTTCGGTCACCCGCTGGCCTCCTCCGGCGTGCGCCTGATGACGCAGCTGGCCCGTCAGTTCGAGGAGCAGCCGCACGTCCGCTACGGCCTGACCACCATGTGCGTCGGCTTCGGCATGGGCGCGACCGTCATCTGGGAGAACCCGAACTTCAACGCCGAGGGAGACTCCAAGTGAGCACCACCGCTGAGCTCCTGAAGGGCGCGGCCGAGCTGTTCCCGGACGAGGTCGTCACGTCCGCGCACGTCCGCCACCTGGACCTGCCGTTCGGCGCCGGGCGCTTCGCGCTCGTCACGCTGGACAACGGCTTCGACCACACCAAGCCGACCACCTTCGGCCCGCAGTCCCTCGCCAACCTGAACGCGGCGATCGACCAGGTCGAGCAGGAGGCCCTCGCGGGCTCCATCGTCGGCGCGGGCATCACCGGCAAGCCGTTCATCTTCGCGGTCGGCGCCGACCTCAAGGGTGTCGAGCTGCTGAAGAACCACGACGAGGCGCTCGCCATCGGCAAGGGCGGCCACGACGTCTTCAAGCGCCTCTCGGCGCTGGCGGTCCCGACCTTCGCGTACTACAACGGCGCGGCGATGGGCGGCGGCGTCGAGGTCGGTCTGCACTGCACCTACCGCACCGTCTCGAAGGCCATCCCGGCCTTCTCGCTGCCCGAGGTCTTCCTCGGCCTGGTTCCCGGCTGGGGCGGCTGCGCCCTGCTGCCGAACCTGATCGGCGCCGAGCGCGCAGTCTCGGTGATCATCGAGAACTCGCTCAACCAGAACAAGCAGCTGCGCGGCAAGCAGGTCTTCGACCTGGGCATCGCGGACGCCCTGTTCGAGGGCGCGGACTTCCTGGAGCAGTCGCTCCTGTGGACCGCGAACGTCCTGAACGGCACCACCGAGGTCGTCCGCGACGAGATCGACCGCGGTGAGGCCTGGGACGCGGCCGTCGCCAAGGGCCGCTTCATCGCGGACTCCAAGGTGCACGGCGCCGCTCCGGCCGCCTACCGCGCGCTGGACATCATCGCCGCGGCCAAGGACGGCGACCTGCAGGCCGGCTTCGACGCCGAGGACACGGCCCTGGCCGACCTCATCATGGGCGGCGAGCTGCGCTCGGGCATCTATGCCTTCAACCTGGTCCAGAAGCGCGCCAAGCGCCCGGCCGGCGCCCCGGACAAGTCCCTGGCCCGTCCGGTCACCAAGGTCGGCGTCGTCGGCGCGGGCCTGATGGCCTCGCAGCTGGCGCTGCTGTTCCTGCGCCGCCTGGAGGTGCCGGTGGTCCTCACCGACATCGACCAGGAGCGCGTGGACAAGGGTGTGGGCTACGTCCACGCCGAGATCCAGAAGCTGCTCGGCAAGGGCCGCATCAACCAGGACAAGGCCAACCGCCTGACCGCCCTGGTGACCGGTGTGCTCGACAAGGCCGAGGGCTTCGCGGACGCGGACTTCATCATCGAGGCCGTGTTCGAGGAGATGTCCGTCAAGCAGAAGGTGTTCGCGGAGGTCGAGGCGGTCGCCCCGGCGCACGCGATCCTCGCCACCAACACCTCCTCGCTGTCGGTGTCGGAGATGGCCTCGAAGCTCCAGCACCCGGAGCGCGTGGTCGGCTTCCACTTCTTCAACCCGGTCGCGATCCTCCCGCTGCTGGAGATCGTCCGCGGTGAGCAGACCGACGACGCCTCGCTGGCCACGGCCTTCGGTGTCGCCAAGAAGCTGAAGAAGACCGCGGTCCTCACCAAGGACGCCCCGGCGTTCGTCGTGAACCGCATCCTGACCCGCTTCATGGGCGAGATCCAGAACGTCATCGACGAGGGCACCCCGGTCGTCACGGCGGAGAAGGCCATCGAGCCGCTCGGCCTGCCGATGTCCCCGCTGGTGCTGCTGGAGCTCGTGGGCCCGGCCATCGGTCTGCACGTGTCCGAGACCCTGAACCGCGCCTTCCCGGAGCGCTTCACCGTCTCCCCGAACCTGGCGGCCGTCGTCAAGGCCGGCAAGCGCGGCTTCTACGTCTACTCCGCCGAGAACGGCTTCAAGCCGGAGCTGGACCCCGAGGTCGCCGCCCTCCTCGTGCAGGGCGATGTCGTCCTGACCGAGGAGCAGGTCCGCGACCGCGTCCTGGACGCGGTGGCGCAGGAGATCGGCCTGATGCTGGAGGAGGGTGTCGTGGCCGAGGCCCAGGACATCGACCTCTGCCTCATCACGGGCGCCGGCTGGCCCTTCCACCTGGGCGGCATCACGCCGTACCTGGACCGTGAGGGCGTCTCGGAGCGCGTGAACGGCAAGAAGTTCCTCGCCCCCGGCCTCGCGAGCGTCCCGGCCTAGTCCGGGTCTCGGAGGGCTGTTCGACGGCTCGGCCCGCCCCTTCCGGGGGGCGGGCCAACGCCGTTCGAATACCTGTCTAAGATTCACCCCCATGACGGAAAAGCACGCGCGGCCCAAGCGCCGCCGCCGCGTTCTGCGGATCACCCTGCTGCTGGTCGCCGTGCTGATCCTGGGCACGGCCGGGGTCGGCTGGTGGACGTACAGCCACCTCAACTCGAACATCGACAGCGTCGACCTGGACCAGGCGATCGGCGACAACCGGCCCCCGAAGGTCGTCGCGAACGCCCAGAACGTCCTGGTGCTCGGCTCCGACTCGCGCGCCGGGGCCAATGCCGACCTCGACCACGGCGATGTCAGCGGCGCCCGCTCGGACACCGCGATGCTGGTGCACATACCCGAGGGCCGGGCCAAGGCGACCGCGGTGAGCATCCCCCGCGACACCCTGATCACCCGGCCCGAGTGCAAGGACGGCAAGGGCAAGACCCTGCCGTCCGCCAAGCGGGTCATGTTCAACTCCGTGTACTCGCTCGCCGGTCCGGCCTGTGTGGTCAACACGGTCGAGCAGATGTCCGGTGTGCGCGTGGACCACTTCGTCGAGGTCGACTTCGCCGGCTTCAAGGGCCTGGTGGACGCCCTGGGCGGGGTCACCGTCACCCTGGACAAGCCGATGAGCGGCGCCAAGGGCGGCCTGAAGCTGGACGCGGGCACGCACCGGCTGAACGGCACCGACTCGCTGAAGTTCGTCCGTACCCGCTACGGCTACGGCGACGGCAGCGACCTCGGCCGCATCGGCCTGCAGCAGCAGTTCATGATGGCGATGCTGTCCGAGATCAAGAAGCAGGACGCCCTCGGCAACCCGGCGCGGCTGTACAAGCTCGCGGACGCCGGGACCAAGTCGCTGACGACCGACTCCGACCTGGCCTCGCTCACCGCGCTGTCCGACTTCGCGCAGAGCATGAAGGGCGTCGACCCGGACACGATGGAGACGATCATGCTCCCGGTCGCCTACGACAAGGTGGACCCGAACCGCGTGATCGTGGCCGAACCGCAGGCGACCCAGCTGTGGGAGGCCCTGCGCAACGACCAGAAGGTCCCGGCCTCGGCGAAGAACTCTCCCGCCAAGGGCTGAACCGGGCCGGGGCCGCACGGGGGCACGGGCCGAGCGGGGCGGGGGCCCCGGGCCCGCGCCCTCCGGGGCGGCCGCGGGACGCCTCACCCGGCACGCCACCCCCTCACCGCCCAGGCCCGGGCCGTGAGGGTGACCGATCCGTCCGGCCCGCACGGGACGGCCGCCCTGAGCGTGTCCCGTACCCGCTCCCGTTCGGCCGCGGGCAGGGCGGCGAGGTATCCCGGAGCCGGGCCCTGTCCCCGCAGGAACGGCTCCCACAGGTCCGCGAAGTCGGCGAACACCATGGGCACCTCGATCGGGACGACCGACACGTCGCCCAGGCCCGCCCCCGTCCACAGCGCGCTCAGCGCCTCCGGACGGCACAGGGGAAAACGCCGGCGCTCGTCCAGCGCCGCCGCGGACGGGTCCGCCAGGGTGGCCGCGCCCCAGAAGAGCCGCAGCAGGTCCATGCCTCCCGCGTAGTCCCACACGTACGCCGCGACCGGGCCGCCCGGGCGGACCGCGCGGACCATCTCGGCGACGGCCGCGGCGGGCGGTTCCAGGAAGTTCAGGGTCAGCCCGCTGACCACCGCGTCGCAGGCCCCGTCGCGCACCGGCAGGGCCGTCGCGTCCGCCACGGCGACGTGCGTCCCGGCCGTGGCCGCGGACCTGGCCCAGGCCGCGTAACCCGGCGACCGGTCGACCGCCAGGACCGTACGGGGCCGGCAGCGGGCGGCCACCGTCGCCGACAGCCCGCCGGTGCCGCATCCCACGTCGAGCCACAGCAGTCGGCCGGGGAGGCCGAGCCAGCCTGTGAACCGTTCCGCGACGGGGCGGCTCCACCGTCCCATGTACCGCTCGTAGTCTGCGCCGGCCGTCCACACGTCGAACCGGTGCTCTTCCCTGTGCGTCATGGGTGTCCTGCCGTGTCCTCACGTGGCGAGGGCCGTACGGGCGACCCGTACGGCCCTCGCCGGTTCGCCGCAGCGGACCGGCGGCCCGCTAGAACTCCGCGTTCTGGCCGACCTTGTGCAGGCGGCTGTTGCGGTAGCCGTAGGCGAAGTAGACGATGACGCCGATGACCATCCAGATGCCGAAGCGCAGCCAGGTCTCGGCCGGCAGGTTGAGCATCAGCCACAGCGAGGCCGCGATCGACACGATCGGGATGAACGGCACCCACGGGGTGCGGAAGGACCGGTGCAGGTCGGGGCGGGTCTTGCGCAGGACGATCACGCCGAGGGCGACCACCACGAAGGCGAACAGGGTACCGATGTTCACCAGTTCCGCCAGGGTCTCCAGGCTGGTGAAGCCCGCGACGACCGCGATGATCCCGCCGAGCAGCAGGGTCGCCCGGTAGGGGGTGCGGTACTTCGGGTGCGTCACGGAGAAGACCCGCGGCAGCAGACCGTCACGGCTCATCGCGAAGAACACGCGGGTCTGGCCGAGCAGCAGGATCATGCACACGGTGATCAGGCCGACGGCCGCGCCGAGGCTGATGGCACCCGAGAAGAACGGCTGGTTCACCGATTTGAACGCTTCGGCGAGCGGCGCGGTCGGGGACATCTCCGAGTACTTCTGCATGCCCGTGACCACCAGGGTCACGGCGACGTAGAGCACCGTGCAGATCAGCAGCGAGCCGAGGATGCCGCGCGGCATGTCCCGCTGGGGGTTCTTGGTCTCCTCGGCCGCCGTCGCCACCACGTCGAAGCCGATGAAGGCGAAGAAGATGAGCGAGGCCGCCGTGAAGATGCCCATGACGCCGAAGTTCGTGGGCTCGTAGCCGAAGAGCAGCTGGACCAGGGGCGAGTGCCAGCCGCTGACGCCTTCGGCCTGTGGCTGGGCGGGCGGGATGAAGGGCGAGTAGTTGTCGGCCTTGATGAAGAACAGGCCCGCGACGATGACCAGCAGCACGACCGTGACCTTGATGGCGACGACGACCGCGGTGATGCGGGCCGAGAGCTTCGTCCCGACGACCAGGATCCACGTCAGCACCAGGACCAGCAGGAACGCCAGCAGGTCGAAGTGCCCGCCGGCATCGGGGCCGGACAGGGACGTCGGCAGCGTCCAGCCCAGGTTGGTGTCCATGAGGTGGCGTACGTACCCGGACCAGCCGACCGCGACGACGGCCGTGCCCAGTGCGAATTCGAGCACCAGGTCCCAGCCGATGATCCAGGCGGGCAGCTCGCCGATCGAGGCGTACGAGAACGTGTACGCCGACCCGGCCACCGGGACGGTGGACGCGAACTCGGCGTAGCAGAGCGCCGCGAGGGCACAGACGATGCCTGCGGCCACGAAGGCCAGGGCGGTGGCGGGACCGGCGTTGTTCCGGGCTGCGATGCCCGTGAGGACGAAGATGCCGGTGCCGATGATGACGCCCACACCGAAGACCGTGAGGTCCCAGGCGGAAAGCGACTTCCGGAGCGCGTGTTCCGGCTCCTCCGTGTCGCGGATGGACTGCTCCACCGTCTTGGTACGGAAGGGGCTGTTCAGATCATTGCTCACCGACGCCTCCGAGAGGTGACGACGCACGAACGGGCCGGGAGGCCCACCCTTCAAGAGTGATCTCCCGGCCCGTGACGTGCAACCGCGCGTCGATCTACGAACGGCGCGTGGGCTAGTTCCGTACTAGTCGACGGCGGCGGCCGGCTCGCTGTCGTAGCGGCCGTCCAGCTTGGCGACGAGGCCGGTGACCTGCCGGGCGATGTCCGGCGCGGTCAGGCCGATCTCCGCCAGGATCTCCTTGCGGAGGGCGTGGTCGAGGAAGCGCTGCGGGATGCCGAAGTCGCGCAGCGGTACGTCGACACCCGCGTCGCGCAGGGCCTGCGAGACGGCGGAGCCCACGCCGCCGGCGCGGCCGTTGTCCTCGACGGTGACGACGACGCGGTGCCGGTCCGCGAGCGGGGCCAGGGCCTCGTCCACGGGCTTGACCCAGCGGGGGTCGACCACGGTCGTGGAGATGCCCTGCTTGTCCAGCAGATCGGCGATCTCCAGGCACATCGGGGCGAGTGCGCCGACCGAGACGAGGAGTACGTCCGGCCGGGTGACCTCGGCGCCCGGGGCGCGCAGCACGTCCATGCCGCCGATCCGGCCGACGGCCGGGACGGCCGGGCCGACGACGCCCTTGGAGAAGCGGACCACGGTCGGGGCGTCCTTGACCTCGACGGCCTCGCGGAGCTGGGCGCGCAGCTGCTCGGCGTCGCGCGGTGCGGCGAGGCGCAGGCCGGGGACGACCTGCAGGATGGACATGTCCCACATGCCGTTGTGGGAGGCGCCGTCGTCGCCGGTGACACCGGCGCGGTCCAGGACGAAGGTGACGCCGCACTTGTGCAGGGCGACGTCCATCAGGACCTGGTCGAAGGCGCGGTTGAGGAAGGTGGCGTACACCGCGAAGACGGGGTGGACGCCGCCGGTGGCGAGGCCGGCCGCGGAGGTCGCGCCGTGCTGCTCGGCGATGCCGACGTCGTAGATGCGGTCCGGGAAGGCCTCGGCGAACTTGTTGAGGCCGACCGGGTGGAGCATGGCCGCGGTGATGCCGACGATGTCCGGGCGCTCGTGGCCGATCTTGACCATCTCGTCGGCGAAGACGGAGGTCCAGCTGGCGGCGGCGGTCTTGACCGGCAGGCCGGTGTCCGGGTGGATCACGCCGACGGCGTGGAAACGGTCCGCCTCGTGCTCCAGGGCCGGGGTGTAGCCCCGGCCCTTCTGGGTGAGGCAGTGCACGATGACCGGGCCGCTGAAGCGCTTGGCGCGCTGCAGGGCGGACTCCAGGGCCTCGATGTCGTGGCCGTCGATGGGCCCGATGTACTTGAGCCCGAGGTCCTCGAACATGCCCTGCGGGGCGATGAAGTCCTTGAGGCCCTTCTTGGCGCCGTGCAGGGTCTCGAAGAGCGGCTTCCCGACGACCGGGGTGCGCTCCAGGATCTCCTTGCCACGGGCCAGGAAGCGCTCGTAGCCGTCCGTGGTGCGCAGGGTCGCCAGGTGGTTCGCGAGGCCGCCGATGGTGGGGCCGTAGGAGCGCTCGTTGTCGTTGACGACGATGACCAGCGGGCGGTCCTTGGCGGCGGCGATGTTGTTCAGCGCCTCCCAGGCCATGCCGCCGGTCAGCGCGCCGTCGCCGATGACGGCGGCGACGTGGTGGTCCTCGCGGCCCAGCACCTCGTTGGCCTTGGCGAGGCCGTCGGCCCAGCCGAGCACGGTGGAGGCGTGCGAGTTCTCGATCACGTCGTGGTCGGACTCGGCGCGCGAGGGGTAGCCGGACAGGCCGTTCTTGGTGCGCAGGCCGGCGAAGTCCTGGCGGCCCGTGAGCAGCTTGTGGACGTAGGCCTGGTGGCCGGTGTCGAAGAGGACCTTGTCCTTGGGCGATTCGAAGACCCGGTGCAGGGCGATCGTCAGTTCGACCACGCCGAGGTTGGGGCCGAGGTGCCCGCCGGTCTTGGAGACGGCGTCGACGAGGAAGGACCTGATCTCTGCCGCGAGCTGGATCAGCTCCTCCTGGCTGAGCCGGTCCAGATCGCGCGGTCCCTTGATGCGGGTCAGCAGCACCCGTGCCTCCTTGCAGTTGCTTGCTGGTCTGTCGAGTCTAATGTTCCGCCCCCGGGCACGGTCATCGGGCCGTCCCGAGGGAGTCACACCTTTGTCATACATGTACGCACGACCTGACGGCCACACATCACATACGGGCGTATACCCGCACATGAGTACCTCGTACATGCACGCACAGATGCCCGGCGCCACGAGAAGTGGCGCCGGGCACTGTGACCGGTCTTACCGCCGGAGGTCACTCCGGCGGGCGGTCGGACGCACGGTCAGGCGCGTCCGGCCGTCTTCTGGGTCTTGCGCGTCACCGAGTCGATCACCACGGTCGCCAGCAGCACCGCGCCGGTGATCATGTACTGGATCGGCGTCGCGATGCCTTCCAGAGCCAGACCGTACTGGATCGAGACGATGACCATGACGCCGAGGAGGGCGTTCCAGGTCCGGCCCCGGCCGCCGAAGAGGCTGGTGCCGCCGATGACGGCCGCCGCGATGACGTTCATCAGCAGGTCGCCGGCGCCGGCGCTCTGGTTGGCCGCCGCGATCTTGGAGGCCCAGAACAGGCCGCCGATGGCGGCGAAGGTGCTGGAGATCGCGAAGACGGTGATGCGGATCCGGGTGACGTTGATGCCCGCGCGGCGGGAGGCCTCGACGCTGCCGCCCAGTGCGAAGACGTTCCGTCCGAAGGTCGTGCGGCGCAGCAGGAAGTCCGTGACGACCAGGGCCAGCAGGAAGAGCACCACCGCGAGCGGCAGGCCCTTGTACTGGTTGAACAGCACGGCGGGACCGAAGGCGCACAGCGCGAGCAGGCCGGTGCGCAGCAGGATCTCGGTGAGGGGCCGCGAGGGCATCCCCGCCGCCTCACGGCGCCTCGCGTCGAGGAAGGCCGCGAGGAAGTAGCCGGCCACCGCGAGCGCGGCCAGACCGTAGGCGACGGCCACGTCCGAGAAGAAGTACGTGGTCAGCTGGCCGACCACACCGTCGGAGTCGATGTTGATCGTGCCGTTGCTGCCGAGGATCTGCAGCATCGCGCCGAGCCAGAAGAGCAGGCCCGACAGGGTGACGGCGAAGGCCGGGGCGCCGACCTTGGCGAAGAAGAAGCCGTGGATGCAGCCGATCAGGGCGCCTCCCACGACGGCCGCGACGATGGCCAGCCATTCGTTCACGCCGTGGGTGACGGCGAGGACGGCGACGATCGCACCCGACACACCGCTGACCGAGCCGACCGAGAGGTCGATCTCACCGAGCAGCAGCACGAAGATGATGCCGATGGCGATCATGCCGGTGCCGGTCATCGTGATCGCGATGTTGGTCAGGTTCTCCGGGGAGAGGAAGTTCGAGTTCAGCCCCTGGAAGATCGACCAGATGACGATCAGGCCGATGACGACCGGGAGGGAGCCCAGGTCGCCGGCCTTCATCTTGCGCTTGAACTCGCCCACGTACCCGGCGAGGCCCTCCTCGCGGACGAGCAGGCGGGGGTCCACGGCCGGGATCGCGTCGTGCGCGGCCGCGGGGTTGACCGGGTCGACGTGCTCCTGCTGGTCGACCGAGCCCTTGTCCAGTGGACCGGTGGCAGGGTTCTGGGTGCTCACTTGCCGGCCTCCGAGGTGCGGGCCGCCCGGCGGGTCACGGCGTTGTCCGTGGCACCGGTGATGGCGGAGATGATCTCTTCCTGCGAGGTGTCGGCGACGTTGAAGACACCGTTGTTGCGGCCCAGCCGCAGAACCGCCACCTTGTCGGCGACGGCCTTCACATCGGCCATGTTGTGGCTGATGAGGATGACGGCGTGGCCGCGCTCACGCAGCCGCTCCACCAGGTCGAGGACCTGTGCGGTCTGCTCGACGCCGAGGGCGGCGGTGGGCTCGTCGAGGATGACGAGCTGGGGCTCGCCCAGCATGGAACGCGCGATCGCCACGGTCTGGCGCTGGCCGCCGGACAGGGACGCGATGGGAATCCGGACGCTGGGGATCCGGATGGACAGGGTGGTCAGGAGCTCGCGGGCGCGCCGCTCCATCTCCACCTCGTCGAGGACGCCGAACTTCTTGAGCTCCCGGCCGAGGAAGAGGTTGCCGACGACATCGATGTTGTCGCACAGCGCCAGGTCCTGGTAGACCGTCGCGATGCCCAGGTTCTGGGCGTCGTGGGGCTTGCCGATGGAAACCGGGCGCCCCTCCCACTCGATGACTCCGTCATCGATGGGGTGCACGCCGGCGATCGTCTTGACCAGCGTGGACTTGCCGGCACCGTTGTCGCCGACCAGGGCGACCACTTCACCGGAGTGGATCTCGAGTTCTACGTCGGTCAGGGCCTGAACGGCGCCGAACCGCTTCGAGACCCCTCGCAACGCCAGCACGGGCGCAGCGGACACATGAACCATCTCCTTCGCCGCCTGACCGGCGGGGATGTCGTGCAGAAGAGCAGGAGCGGGGCGAATGGGGGAACGTTTCTGCCCGGCGCCCCGCCGGGTGGCGGGGAGAGAGGGGCGGGGCGCCGGTCAGGTACGTGGGGCCGCCTCGGGGAGAGGCGGCGGGGGCCGCTACTTCAGGCCGGCCGCGGCGCAGGCCGCCGCGTACTTGTCGGTGCAGATCTCGTCCACCGAGTAGACGCCGTCCTTGACGACGGTGTCCTTGATGTTGGCCTTGGTCAGCGAGACGACCGGGATCAGGACCGAGGGGACGCCCTTGGCGGTCGGGCTGTCGACCGTGGACGTGGTGCCCTCGGGCTTGCCGCCCTTGGCGAGGGCGACGGCCATCTTCGCCGCGGCCTCGGCCTCGGGGGCGTACGGCTTGTAGACGCTCATGAACTGCTCACCCGCGACGATCCGCTGCACACCGGCGAGCTCGGCGTCCTGGCCGGTGACCGGCGGCAGGGGGGAGACGCCGGCGGCCTTGAGGGCGGTGATGATGCCGCCGGCCATGCCGTCGTTGGCGGAGTAGACGCCGATGACCTTGTCCTTGCCGAGCGCGGAGAGCGCGGCCGCCATGTTGGTGTTGGCGTTCTCCGGCTTCCACTCGACGGTGTCGTACTCCTTGCCGACGTTCACCTTGCCGTCGAGCTCGGAGTGCGCACCGGACTTGAAGAGCTTGGCGTTCGGGTCGGTGACCGAACCGTTCATCATGACGATCTGGCCGTCCTTGGCCTTGTCGCCCAGCGCCTCCAGGAGGGCCTTGCCCTGGACCTTGCCGACCTCTTCGTTGTCGAAGGAGGTGTACGCGTCGATCGGGCCCTCGGCCAGGCGGTCGTAGGAGACGACCGGGATGCCGGCGTCCTTGGCCTTCTTGACCGAGCCGGCGATGGCCTTGGAGTCCACCGCGTCGATGATCAGGACGTCCACCTTGTTGGTGATCATCGTGTCGACCTGGGAGTTCTGCGTGGTCGCGTCCTGCTTGGCGTTGGCGTAGACGACCTCGCCCTTGCCGCCGGTGAGCTCGGCGACCTTCTTCTCGATCAGCGGCTTGTCGAACTTCTCGTAACGCGCGGTCTGGTTCTCCGGCAGGAGCAGACCGACCTTGATCGCATCGCCCTTGGCAGCGCCGGAGGACGCCTTCGTCGTGTCGCCGGCCTCCTTCGCACTGCCACAGGCGGCGAGCGAAACGGCCATGGCACCAGCGGCGACAGCTACGGCGGCTCTGCGCATACGCGTGTTCATTACTTGAACCTCCCTGACGAGGCCGCAGCGGCGCGGCCGAGGTGGATGTGAGTCAACCCCGGCCGCGTTTTGCCGTCAAGGAGTGAATTCTTAACGAGATGACAACGGTGCCATTCGTTATCTACCTGAAGACAAGACGGCTGGAGCTCGCACTCCACTTCCATGATCTGACAAAAGTGTCGAATCGCCCATCTCGCTGAGGACGAGCGCCAGTGCGCCCAGGACCTCGGCCCGTCCGCCCAGGTTGCCCGTGAGCACCGACAACTGCCGGGCCGCGCTGGGGATCGCGTACCTCCCCACCGATTCGCGGATGGGGGCGAGGACCAGTTCGCCCGCCTCCGCCAGCGAGCCGCCCAGCACCACCCGGCTGGGGTTCAGGAGGTTGCACAGACTGGCCACGCCGCTGCCGATGTGCCGGCCCACGTCCGTGATCACCCGGCGGCAGCCCGGGTCCCCCTCCCTGGCCAGTTCGACCACCCGCTCCATCGTCAACTCCGGGCCGTGCGTGCCCTGGAGCAGCGGCAGCACGTACCGGGCGGCCGCGAAGGTCTCCAGGCAGCCGCGGTTGCCGCAGCGGCAGACCGGGCCCGATTCGTCCAGGGTGATGTGCCCGATCTCCCCCGCCGTGCCACCGGGTCCGCGGTAGATCTGGCCGTTGATCACGAGGCCCGCGCCGACGCCGCTGGCCACCTTGATGTAGGCCAGGTCCTTCACCCCCCGCCCGCTCCCCCAAACGAGTTCACCGAGGGCGCCGAGGTTCGCGTCGTTGTCCACGTACACGGGCACCCCGAGGCGCTGCGAGAGCTCCTGGCGGGGGTTGATGCCCGCCCAGCCCGGCAGGATCGCGGTCGAGCCCAGGGTCCCGGACTCCACGTCGATCGGGCCGGGCACGCCGAGCCCGACGCCGATCACCTTCTCCAGCCCCACGCCGATGTCCGCGATCAGCCGTCCGACCAGGGCCTCCGCCCGGTCGAAGCCGTCCGCCCAGGACGCGTCGACGTCCAGGGGCTCGGACTCCTCGGCGAGCACCTGGTGGGCCAGGTTCCCCACCGCCACCCGCAGATGGGTGTGGCCGAAGTCGACGCCGATCACGATCCCCGCGTCCCCGCTGAGCGAGACGCTGCGCGCCCGGCGGCCGCCGGCCGAGGTGTCGGTGACCTCGACGGTCCCGCCGTCCTTCAGCTCCCGGACGATGTTGGAGACCGTGGCCGCCGACAGTCCGGTGGCGCGGGCGATCTCCGCCTGGGTCAGCGATCCCGCGAGCCGCACCGCCCGCACGACCCGTTCGAGATTCGCGCGGTGCAGCGACGACTGCGATCCGGGAGTCTGCACGACTCATCCACTCCTGCCCATTAGCGACGGCGAGCCGTCGCCCCCCGGCCGGGGGCGCGTCACGGCTTCACGCTCCGAGACCCCGGCATCTCTCCAACTTGTGAACCTTAAGTCGAGCCTTTGCGCATCCAGACGTCAAGAGGCTGACGCGGCATGAAACGGCCGCTACTGACCTAAAGGGGGAGAGAAGCGGCTCCCTGGTTCGTGTTACGGTCGCTGGGACGCCGATCATCTGTGGCCTTTCCGGCCGGATCGGGCGTTTCGTAATGACCGCGCTGCGCAAGGAGGTGTTCGGGATGAGTCCCGATCGAAGTCCTTGCAGCGCTCTCGTCGGCTGACCTTGTGACCGGCTGACCTTTCCCTGCGTACGCACGGCAGCGGTGGACCGCTGTGCCCGTGCGCGCTCGCGTTGCTGCGCGTTCTTCCTTCCACACTCCCTTCCTTCCGCATGCCCTGCCAACTCCGCCGGGCGTGCGTCATCCATGCCCGTCGGCGTGCCCGCGGCCCATCGTGGTCCCCGCACGCCGCACCCCGATCACTCCACGTGACCGCGCGGCTCCGTGCTGCCCGGACACCGTGGAGGGAGGTATTCGTCATGACCATGCTCACCCCCCGTACCCCGGCCACGCTGGCACCGCCGGGCCCCTCCCGCCGCGAGCGCAGGGCCGCCGAGCTCCAGGCCCGGACCCGGCTCGTCGGCGAGCGCCTCGCCGGGATCAGCGCCCGCCCGGGCGTCCAGGTCCTGCAGGAGGTGGACACCTCCACGGCCGGCCTCACCGCCGCCGAAGCCGCGCTGCGCCTGGAGCGGCACGGCTCCAACACCGTCGCCCACGAGCGCGCCCCCCGCTGGTACCTCCAGCTGGTGAAGGCGTACGGGAACCCGTTCATCGCCGTCCTGGTCTTCCTGGCGGCGGTCATGTACTGGCAGGACCCCGGGGATCCGGGCGTCGTCATCCTCTCCGTGATGGTGGGGATCAGCGGTCTGCTGCGCTTCTGGCAGGAGTTCCGCTCGGGCCGCGCCGCCGACGCGCTCAGGAAGCTCGTCACCACCACCTGCGCGGTGCAGCGCCGGGCCGGCAGCGGCTGCGCGCCCACCACGTTCGAGGTGCCCATGGACCAGGTGGTGCCGGGCGACGTGGTCAGGCTGGCGGCCGGCGACCTGATCCCGGCCGACCTGCGGATCGTCACGGCCAAGGACCTGGGCGTCAGCCAGGCCGCGCTGTCCGGCGAGTCCCTGCCGGTGGCCAAGGCCGACACGCGGGCGCCGGACCTCGGCCAGCAGGAGACCTCCGACCCCGTGGACGCCGACAACCTGGCCCTGATGGGCACCTCGGTCACCTCGGGCACCGCCACCGGGATCGTGGTCGCCACCGGCGCCGACACCTACTTCGGCTCGATGGCCGGCTCGCTCGTCGGTGAGCGCCCTCGGACCAACTTCGACACGGGTGTGCGCAAGGTCAGCTTCCTGCTGATCCGCTTCATGCTGGTCATGGTCCCCGTCGTCTTCATGGTCAACGGCCTGACCAAGGGCGACTGGGACGAGGCCTTCCTCTTCGGCGTCGCCGTCGCCGTAGGGCTGACCCCCGAGATGCTGCCGATGGTGGTCTCCGCCAACCTGGCGCGCGGCGCGGTCGCCATGTCCCGGCGCAAGGTCGTCGTCAAGCGGCTCGACGCGATCCAGAACCTGGGCGCGATGGACGTGCTCTGCACGGACAAGACCGGCACCCTCACCGAGGACCGGATCGTCCTGGACCGCTACCTGGACGTGCACGGGGACGAGGACGACGAGGTGCTGGAGTACGGCTACCTCAACTCGCGTTTCCAGACCGGCCTGCGGAACCTGATGGACCAGGCGGTCATCGACCGCGTGGACGAGGCCGAGGAGGTTGTCGTCGACGCACGGTTCTCGATGGTCGACGAGATCCCCTTCGACTTCGCCCGGCGCCGGATGTCCGTGGTCCTGGACCGCAACTCCGTGGTCGGCGACTTCGGCCGCCACGAGCACATCATGATCACCAAGGGCGCCGTGGAGGAGGTCCTGGACCGGTGCACCCACATGAGGGACCGCGGTCAGGGGGCCCACCCGGCCGAAGGCTCGGGGACGGTCGAGCTGACCGAGCAGCTGCGGCGGCAGGTCACCCGGATCGCCGAGGACAACAACCGCCGTGGCCTGCGGGTCCTCGCCGTCGCCACCCGCACGATGGACAGCCCGCGCGAGACCTACACGGTCGCCGACGAGGACGGTCTCACGCTGGTCGGCTTCCTCGCCTTCCTCGACCCGCCGAAGGCCGACGCCGCCCGGGCCCTGACGGGCCTCGCCGACAAGGGCATCGCGGTCAAGGTCGTCACCGGCGACAACGAGCTCGTCGCCGCCCGGGTCTGCGCCGACGTCGGCATCGACGTCGGACAGGTCGTGCTCGGCCCCGGGACCGACGCCCTCGACGACACCGAACTGCGCGCGCTGGCCGCCCGTACGACGGTCTTCGCCAAGGTCAACCCGGTCCAGAAGGCCCGGATCGTCCGGGCCCTGCAGGCCGGCGGACACACCGTCGGGTTCCTCGGCGACGGCATCAACGACGCCGCCGCGCTGCGCGACGCCGATGTCGGCATCTCGGTGGACACCGCCGTGGACATCGCCAAGGAGTCGGCCGACATCATCCTGCTGGAGAAGGACCTGACCGTCCTGGAGCAGGGCGTCGTCCAGGGCCGGACCACCTTCGGCAACACGATCAAGTACATCAAGATGACCGCGTCGTCGAACTTCGGCAACGTCTTCTCGGTCCTGGTGGCGAGCGCCTTCATCCCCTTCCAGCCGATGCTCGCGATCATGCTGCTGGTCCAGAACCTGGTCTACGACCTCGCGCAGCTGGCCACCCCGTGGGACCGGATGGACGAGGAGTACCTGCGCGAGCCCCGCAACTGGGACGCCAGGGGCATCGGCCGCTTCATGGTCACCATCGGTCCGATCAGCTCGGTCTTCGACATCGCGATGTTCCTGATCATGTGGCACGTCTTCGCGGCGGACAGCGAGGCGAGCCAGTCCCTCTTCCAGTCCGGCTGGTTCGTCGAGGGCCTGCTCTCCCAGACCCTGATCGTCCACATGATCCGCACCCGGAAGATCCCCTTCGTCCAGTCCCGCGCCTCCCGGCCGGTGATGGTGGCGACCGTCCTCGCGGTCCTGACGGGGCTCTGGCTGCCCTTCTCGCCGCTGGCTCCCGCGCTGGGCTTCGTGGCCCTGCCGGCGGGCTACTTCCCGTGGCTGATCGGCGTGCTGCTCGCGTACTGCACGCTGACCCAGCTCGTGAAGACCTGGTACGTCCGCCGCTTCGGCACCTGGCTGTAGGGGCCCGCCGGAGGAGGCCCGAAGAATGAATTGAACACGTTCAGCCCGGCTGGCAGTATGGACGCGGGACGCCGCCGGCCGGGCCGGCGCGTTCGTCCGTCGTGCGACGAGGGGGGATCGAGCGTGCGTCAGAAACGTTCGTACGGGCTGGTCGTCGTGGTCTCGACACTGGTGGGATGCCTGGAGGTCGCGCTGACCGTCGTGGTGGTCGTGCTGTACGTGCAGACGCAGCCGCCGCCCGACAGGGGCCCGGACTGGGTCGAGATCGGGGCGGACCTGGTCGCCACCGCGCCCCTCATCGGCGTCATCTCCTTCCTGCTGTCGCTGGTCTTCGTCCTGCCGGCGGTCGCGCTGGCCGACCTCCTCGGCCGATGGCTCGGCAGGCACGCTGCCTGGTGGTCGGCGCCGCTGATCGTGGCGGCCCTGCTGACGCCGCCCGTCTTCGGCTACGCGGCGTACAACGACACGCAGACGCGGGCCACGCTGCTCTTCTGGGTCTCGGCCACGGCCTCGCTCTCGGCGGGCGCGCTGATCGCCCTGCCCCGGGACGACCGGCTGCTGGGGCGGGTGGCGCGGTGGGGCACGGGTGCGGTGGTGGGGACGGGGCTGTTCGGCGCGCTCGGGCTGGCCGTCGGTCTGCTGCCCGCGTACGAGCCGCCGGCCATCGAACCGCAGACCATGATCGGCCTCTGGAACGACCGCATGGGCCACGACCTGGTCTTCACCTCGGACGGCCGGGTCACCGGCACGTTCCCGGGCTGCTCGGGCTCCGGGACCTGGGTCTACGAGGGCGGCCGGGACGTCTGGACGCAGAAGGTCCGCGTCGACATCCCCGGGTGCACCTTGCCCGTGTGGGACGTCGGCGGCACCGCCGAGGAGCCCCGGATCCTCCAGCGCATCGGCGACCCGGATTCCGGAACGCTCTTCAGGCTGGACAAGGCCCCCGACGGCTCCTGGCCCCGGGGCTCTACTTCAAGGTAGCCGAGGTGAGACCCGCCTGGATCTGCCGCTGGAAGGAGAGGTAGACCGCCAGCATGGGGATGATCGCGATGGTGGCGCCGGCGAACAGCACCGGCAGGTCCGTCTCGTAGCCCATCTGGTACTGGAGCTGGATGAGCCCCTGCGTGAGCATGTAGCGCTCCGGCTCGCCGCTCGTCTGCGGCTGCATCAGCACGGCGGGCAGGATGTACTGGTTCCACTGGCCCAGGACGTTGAAGATCCCGACGCTGATCAGGCCGGGCTTGGCCATGGGCAGCATCACCTGGAAGAAGATCCGGGTGTCGGAGGCCCCGTCGATGACCGCCGCCTCGTGTATCGCCGTGGGCAGCGTCCGGAAGAAGGAGTGCATGAAGAAGACGGTGAACGGCATCGAGTAGGCGACGTACACCAGGATCAGGCCCTGATAGGTGTTCAGCATGTCGAAGCGCTTGACCATGAAGAACAGCGGTACGAGCGCCAGGAACACCGGGAACATCGCCCCGCTGACGAAGAAGTAGTAGATGACCCTGTTGCCCGTGAAGGGGTAGCGGGCCAGAACGTACGCGGCCATCGAGCCGAGCAGCATCGTCAGCGGGACCGAGAACACCAGCACGATGAGGGTGTTGGCGAAGTAGCCGCCGATGCCCTTCTCCCAGGCCCGGCCGAAGGCGTCGAAGTGCCAGTTGCCGGGCCAGCTCAGGGCCGAGCCGCCGATCTGCGCGTCCGTCTTGAAGGAGCCGAGCGCGAGCCAGATCAGGGGCAGGACGATCATTATCGCCCAGAGGATGAGGAAGCCGTGCGAGAAGACGTTGAGCACCATGCCCTCGGAGTCCCGCTTGCGCCGCTCCCCCGGACGGCCGGAGCCGCCCGTCCGCTCCGCGGCGTCCTCACCCGGAGCCTTGATCACTGTGGTCTGTGCAGCCATCGTGGAACTCCGCTCAGAACTCGATGCGCTCGCGGCGGGTGGCGCGCAGCGTGACGATGGAGAGGATCATGGTCAGGGCGAGCATGACCACGCCCATGGCGCAGGCGTAACCGCTCTTGCCGAAGTAGAGGAAGTTGCGCATCAGCACCGTCGACATGACCTCGCTGTGGTGGTCGGGTCCGCCGCCGAACTGACCGGAGGTCATGGTCGACACCAGCACGAACATGTCCATCGCGGCGATGCCCAGGTAGACCGCGGAGGTCTGCACGGAGTCCCACAGCAGGGGCAGCGTGACCTTGAAGAAGGTCTGGGCGCGCCCGGCGCCGTCGAGCAGCGCCGCCTCGTAGATGTCCTTGGGTACGGACTGCATGGCCGCCGAGAACAGGACGAGGTAGAAGCCGACCCCGTGCCAGACGACCACGAACAGCAGGGCCCACAGGACGAAGTCGGGCTCGTTGAGCCATTCGACCGGGTGCTGCGCGTCGATCAGGCCGATCCTGGTGAGGAAGCCGTTGAGCAGGCCGCCCTCGTCGCTGCGGTAGATCGCGCCGAAGAGCACGGAGAGGATGGCGAGGGAGAGCACCTGCGGGAAGAAGTAGACGACCTTGTAGACGCGTGATCCGCCGACGCCCCGCACCCCGCCGGCCCCGCTGCGCCCTCCCGCGTTCACCATGAAGGCGAAGAAGAGGGCGAGCAGGATGGTGACGACCGGGACGAACACCAGGAGCAGCAGGTTGTGCCAGAGGGCGCCGCGGAAGACCTCGTCCTTCAGCAACGTCGCGTAGTTGTCCGTGCCGACGAAGTCGAACGTCGGGGACTGGCCGCTCCAGTTGGTGAAGGAGTAGCCGAACGTCTGTACGTACGGCCAGATGACGAAGGTCAGGTACAGCGCGAGAGGCGCGACGAGGAAGCCGGTGATGAAACCGGCCCGCCCCTTGCTCCGGGCTACTTGGCTCATGGTGTCCGTCCCCGCGATGTCAGACGCGCTTGTTGTTCTTGGCGTTCGGGTCCTTGGCGGCCTTGTCCACCGCGGCCTGGGCCCGCTTGATCCACTCCTTCGGCTGGATCCGCTGGGCCATCAGTTCATTGGACGCGTTCTGGATCTCGCTGTCCATCTCGCTGTACCAGTCGGGGTAGCGGTAGCTGAAGGTGTTGCCGCCCGCCGCCTTGAGCGCGTCCACCGCCGACTGGGTGCCCGGCCGCAGCTTGACGCTCGGGTCCACGCCGTCCTTGACGACGGTGAGCGAGTTGGCCTGCTGGGCGAAGATCGTCGACCACTCGCGGGACAGCATGGAGCGGAGGAACTCCAGGCCCGCGGCCTTGTTGGCGGCCTTCTCCGGGACGATGAAGGGCTCGTCGACGCCGGCCCGGACGGCCTCGAAGGGCAGCTTGCTGTCGGCGAGCAGCGGCATCGGCAGGAACTTCATGTCGAAGTCCTCCGGGGTCTGCTTGAGCTGCTCGTTCTCCAGCCAGGAGCCGGAGGGGATGAAGGCGGCCTTGTACTGGTTCCACGCGGTCTGGGACTCCGTGTGGGTGAGGCCGTTGGTGCCCGGCATCAGCAGGCCCTTCTCGACCACCTCGTAGACCGCCTCGACGGCGGCGAGGGCGGCCGGGTTGCCCTCGAAGGCGTTCGGCTCCAGGTTGTCGATCGCCTTCATGGCCTCCAGACCGCCCTTCTTGGCGATCAGGTCCATGATGACGACGTTGATGTAGTACGGAAACTTGCCCTGGTGGGCGAGGCCGCCGATGCCGGCCTCCTTGGCCTGGGTGCAGACGGCCAGGAACTCGTCCCAGGTCTTCGGCGGCGTCCAGCCCTTCTCCTTGAAGAGCTTGCCGGAGTACCAGAACCCGAACACGGCGTAGACGTACTTCAGCACGACGAACTTGCCGCCCTGCAGGCCTTGTTCGTAGGCGCCTTCGACCAGGGTGTCGCGCACCTTCTTGCTCGGGTCGTCGAGGGAGGGCGCGTCGAGCACGGCGGTGAGGTCGGCGAGCTGGTTGCCCTTGGCGAGCACGTCCAGCTTGATCTGCTGTGCGCCGGAGTCGTCCACGACGTCCGGCGGGTTGCCGCCGTTGAAGCGCGGCTGGAGCTTGGCGGTGATCTCCTGCGTGCCCAGGTGGGAGCTGGTGGTGCCCCACTTCTTGTCGAAGGCGGCCTCCCAGGCCTTCGCGTAGTCGTCGCCGAACCCGCCCTTGAAGACGACGACGTCCAGCTTGCCGCCCTTCCCGACGCCGAAGGGGTTCTCCTTGGTCACCGGCGCCTTGGCCGGGCCCTTCGTGGAGGTCTCCTCGCCGCCGGAGGCGCAGGCGGACAGGAAGCTCATCGTCGGTACCGTGATCAGTCCGAGTGCGGCCGAGCGCTTGATCAGGTCGCGGCGTCCGAGGCCCTCACCAGTGGATCCCATGCTCATGTCCTCGCCTTCGTCAGAAGTGTGAAGGAGGCCGGAGATTCACGGTGGTCGCCGTGCATGCGGACATCACCACAGGTCCCCGCCCGTCCCCCGGCCCGGAGCCACTCGTCTCGCGGTGATCCGGACGGGCACAGGTATAGTCCACTCCCGCTCGTGTGAGCAAGATCATGCACATTTATGGCCACCAGTTTTTCCGAGTTGAGACCTGTCCGTCACATGGACACGCCGCCGGACAAGCGGAAGGGCCGTACCCCCTTTGACGGGGATACGGCCCTCTTGGCGCCGATGCCTGGCTCAGCCGCGGATGAGGTTCCGGAGCACGAACTGCATGATGCCGCCGTTGCGGTAGTAGTCCGCCTCACCCGGCGTGTCGATGCGGACGACCGCGTCGAACTCCACACCGGTGTCGGTGGTGACCTTGACCGTGCGCGGGGTGGTGCCGTTGTTCAGCTCCTCCACGCCGGTGAAGGCGAAGGTCTCCTCGCCGGTCAGACCCAGGGAGGCCGCGGTGACACCCTCCGGGAACTGCAGCGGGAGGACGCCCATGCCGATCAGGTTCGAGCGGTGGATGCGCTCGTAGGACTCGGCGATGACGGCCTTGACGCCGAGCAGCGCGGTGCCCTTGGCCGCCCAGTCGCGGGACGAGCCGGAGCCGTACTCCTTGCCCGCCAGGATGACCAGCGGGATGCCGGCGGCCTGGTAGTTCTGCGAGGCGTCGTAGATGAAGGAGACCGGCGCGCCGTCGACCGTGAAGTCGCGGGTGAAGCCGCCCTCGGTGCCCGGCGCGATCTGGTTGCGCAGGCGGATGTTGGCGAAGGTACCGCGGATCATGACCTCGTGGTTGCCGCGGCGGGAACCGTACGAGTTGAAGTCGCGGCGCTCGACGCCGTGCTCGGTGAGGTACTTGCCGGCCGGGGTGTCGGCCTTGATCGCACCGGCCGGGGAGATGTGGTCGGTGGTGACCGAGTCGCCCAGCTTCGCCAGCACGCGCGCGCCGGCGATGTCGGAGACCGGGGTGGTCTCCATGGTCATGCCCTCGAAGTAGGGGGGCTTGCGGACGTAGGTCGACTGCGGGTCCCACTCGAAGGTGTTGCCCGTCGGGATCGACAGCGCCTGCCACTGGGCGTCGCCCGCGAAGACGTCCTGGTAGGACTTGCTGAACATGTCCTCGCCGATGGCGTTCGCCACGACGTCGTTGACCTCGGCCTCGGAGGGCCAGATGTCCGCGAGGAAGACCGGCTTGCCGTCGGTGTCGGTGCCCAGGGCGTCCTTGGTGATGTCCACCTTCATGGAGCCCGCGATGGCGTACGCGACGACCAGCGGCGGGGAGGCCAGGTAGTTCATCTTGACGTCGGGGTTGATGCGGCCCTCGAAGTTGCGGTTGCCCGAGAGCACCGAGGTGACCGCGAGGTCGGCCTCGTTGATCGCCTTCGAGATCTCCTCGTCCAGCGGACCGGAGTTGCCGATGCAGGTGGTGCAGCCGTACCCGACGAGGTTGAAGCCCATCTTGTCGAGGTACGGGGTCAGGCCGGCCTTGTCGAAGTAGTCGGTGACGACCTTCGAGCCCGGGGCCAGGGTGGTCTTGACCCACGGCTTGCGGGTCAGGCCCTTCTCGGCCGCCTTCTTGGCCACGAGCGCCGCGGCGACCATGACGTAGGGGTTCGAGGTGTTGGTGCAGGAGGTGATCGCGGCCACGGTGACGGCGCCGTGGTCGATCTCGAAGGAGGTGCCGTCGGCCAGGGTCACCAGGGTGGGCTTGGTGGGCACACCGTTGGAGGACGCCGGGGCGTCGGACGCCGGGAAGGACTCCTTGCCGGCCTCCTCGTCGTCGGATACGTAGTTGCGTACGTCGACGGCGAACTGCTCGGCGGCGTTGGCCAGGACGATGCGGTCCTGCGGGCGCTTCGGGCCGGCGATGGAGGGGACGACCGTGGAGAGGTCGAGCTCCAGCTTCTCGGAGAAGTCCGGCTCGGCGGCCGGGTCCAGCCACAGGCCCTGCTCCTTGGCGTACGCCTCGACGAGCGCGACCTGCTGGGCGTCGCGGCCGGTCAGGCGCAGGTACTTCAGGGTCTCGTCGTCGATCGGGAAGATCGCGGCGGTGGAGCCGAACTCCGGCGACATGTTGCCGATGGTGGCGCGGTTCGCGAGGGAGGTGGCGGCGACGCCCTCACCGTAGAACTCGACGAACTTGCCGACGACGCCGTGCTTGCGCAGCATCTCGGTGATGGTCAGCACCAGGTCGGTGGCGGTGGTGCCGGTCGGCAGCTCGCCGGTCAGCTTGAAGCCGACGACGCGCGGGATCAGCATGGAGACCGGCTGGCCGAGCATCGCGGCCTCGGCCTCGATGCCGCCGACGCCCCAGCCCAGCACGCCGAGGCCGTTGACCATGGTCGTGTGCGAGTCGGTGCCGACGAGGGTGTCGGGGTACGCCTGGCCGTTTCGGACCATGACCGTGCGGGCCAGGTGCTCGATGTTGACCTGGTGGACGATGCCGGTGCCCGGGGGGACGACCTTGAAGTCGTCGAAGGCGGTCTGGCCCCAGCGCAGGAACTGGTAGCGCTCCTTGTTGCGGCCGTACTCCAGCTCGACGTTCTGCGCGAAGGCGTCCTTCGTGCCGAACTTGTCGGCGATGACCGAGTGGTCGATGACCATCTCGGCGGGCGAGAGCGGGTTGATCTTCGCCGGGTCGCCGCCGAGGGCCTTGACGGCCTCACGCATGGTGGCGAGGTCCACCACGCAGGGGACGCCGGTGAAGTCCTGCATGATCACGCGGGCCGGCGTGAACTGGATCTCCTCGCTGGGCTGGGCCTGCGAGTCCCAGTTGCCGAGCGACCGGATGTGGTCGGCGGTGATGTTCGCGCCGTCCTCGGTACGAAGCAGGTTCTCCAGCAGGACCTTCAGGCTGTAGGGAAGGCGGGCGGAGCCCTCGACCTTGTCCAGCTTGAAGATCTCGTACGACTCGTCGCCCACCTGCAGCGTGCTGCGGGCGTCGAAGCTGTTCGCCGACACGACAGTCTCCTTCATGCATGAATTCGCGCGTATTACCGCAATCCTGCCGCCACGCCCCTTGGCCAATCCGCTAAGGTAGGGCTAAGTTAGGTAACCCTTACCTGCGGGGGCGGCTGCGGTACGCCTTCGGCAGATATCTCGATGTCGAGATAACTCTAGTACATGTCCGGGGGGAGGGACGAGGCGCGCACCCTCAGTCCTGCCGGGACCGTCAGCTGACCAGGCGATTCCGCATGCCCGGATTCGATCAGGTTGACCAGGACGGACACCGCCGAAGCGGCGATCCGCTCCGGATTCAGAGTGACGGTGGTCACGGCGGGTTCGGTCGCGCCGTACGCCGGATCCTCGCTCGCGCAGACCAGCAGCAGACCCGCGCCGTGCCCTGAGCGCGCGGGCGCGCCGGGTGCGCCAGGTGTGCCGGGCACGTCGGGTGCGCCGGGTGCGCCGGGTGTGCCGGGCACGTCGGGTGCGCCGCGTCCGCCGGGTATGCGGAGTCCGTGGCGCGCGGCGGCCGCCAGCACCTGCCGGCCTCCCGGGTCGTACACGCAGTACACGGCGTCCGGGCGGTCCGGCCCGGTGAAGGCGGCGTCGAAGGCGTGCCCCGCCGTGTCCTGCGGATCGAAGGGGACCAGGAGCGGAGCCAGGCCGCGCTCGGCGCACCACTGTTCGTAGGCCGCGGTGACGGCCCCGGTGTAGAACTCCCGGCCGTAGCCCGAGTGCAGTGCTATCCGCCGGGCCCCGGACGCGGCGAGGTGGTCGAGCACCTCCCGGGTGGTGGAGGTGTGGTCGTTGTCCACCCACACGTCCCCCGGCCAGGGGTCGGGCGGCCGTCCGTCGAAGACCACCGGCAGGCCCCGCGCCCGCAGGGCCCGCAGCACCGGGTCGCCGGCGGGGCTGTCGAGCAGCAGCATCCCGTCCACGGCGAGGGTGTGCCACAGCGGCTCGGCGCCCCGGTCGGCGGGCAGGGTGGTCAGGGCGTACCCGTGCGCGTGCGCCGCCGAGGTCGCGGCGGTGATCAGGCGGGAGAAGTAGGCGATCCCGACGAAGTCCCAGGCGTCCCCCGCGTAGGTGGTGACCGCGACGCCGAGGCTGCGGGTGCGCGGGCCGCGGCGGGCTCCGTAGCCGAGCGCGCCCGCCACCTCGCGGACCCGGCGCCGGGTGGACTCGCCGAGGCGGCCGGTGCCGTTGAGCGCGTGGGAGACGGTCGCGGTGGAGACCTCGGCGGCACGCGCGATGTCGGCGAGGGTCGGTCCCGGCGCGGGTGGGTGCTCTGGCACGCGGCCATCGTACGGATTTCGTCGCCGGAGGCGGCTTCTGGTTAAGCGGTTAATCAAACAGTGTCCTGGCCACACCGACCTTTGGAGTGGGCATGACGTCTTCTTCGCACCTTTCCCGCCGGGGACTCCTCGCCGCCGCCGGGATCACCGGAGTCGCCGGGGCCGCGGGCCTGCTCGGGGCCTCCCCGGCCGCGGCCTCCCCGGCGCCCCCGGCCTCTTCCTCCACCGGGCGCGGTTCGGCGGCCCTGGTGGTCCACGACGCCTCGGTGTTCACCGGGACCGGCACCCGGGCGCGCGTCGAGGCCGTCGCGGTCGGCCGGGACGGCAGGATCCTGGCCACCGGGACGAACGCGGCGCTGCGCCGGTACGTGGGCCGGGACACCGAGGTCGTCGACGCCCGGGGCAACACGGTCATGAGCGGCATCCACGACGGCCACGTCCACCCGCTGGGCGCGGGCGAGCGCTCCCTGTCCCCGTCACTGGAGGGCGCGGAGACCACCCTCGCCGAGCTCCAGGGGATCCTGACCGGCTTCCTCGCCGACACGGGCGGCGCGGGCGCGGAACCCGACCGCTGGCTGGTGGTCGAGGACTGGAACCCGGTCGGGCTGCTCCCCGTGGGCACCGCCCCCCACCACACGATGCTGGACGCGCTCCCGACCCGTCGGCCGATCGCCCTCGTCGGCGGCGACGGGCACAACCTGTGGGCCAACCAGCGGGCCCTGGACATCGCCGGGATCACGGCGGCGACGCCCGACCCGGTCGGCGGCAAGGTGGTCAAGGGCGCGGACGGACGGCCGACGGGCGTCCTCAAGGACGACGCCCAGGCCCTGGTCCGGCGGCACGTACCGGAGCCCACCCGGGCCGACCTGGTCGCGGCGTGCGCCGAGGTGCTGGAGCTGGCGGCCGCCTCCGGGGTCACGACGATGATGGACGCACTGGTGGGGCGGCACGAACTGGAGCTCTACCAGGCCCTGTCGGCGGCGGGCAGGCTGCCGCAGCGGATCGTCCCGGCGATCCGGCTGGAGGCGGAGCAGACCAAGGATCCGGCGGCGTCACTGGCGTACGCGCGCGGCCTGCGCCGGGAGTTCGAGGGCGTGCGGGGGCTGCGGTTCGGGATGGTCAAGGTGTTCCTGGACGGGGTGATCGAGTATCCGGCGCAGACCGCCGCGCTGCTGAAGCCCTACCTCGACGGCAACGGCAGGCCGACCGGCAACCGGGGCGAGCTCTACACCTCCGCGGCGGACTACGGGCGGCTGGCCGCCGCCTTCAACCGGGCGGGCTGGCAGATGCACGCGCACGGGCTCGGCGACCGTGCGGTACGCACCGCTCTGGACGGGTACGCGTACGCCAAGCGGGTGACGGGCCTGCGGGACGCCCGCAACGCGGTGGCGCACCTGCAGCTCGTCGACCCGGCCGACCTGCGGCGTTTCGCGCAGCTGGGAGTCACGGCGTGCATGCAGCTCCAGTGGGCGGCGAAGGACACCTGGACGATGGAGGCACTGCTTCCGTACATCGGGCCCGAGCGGCACCGGTGGATGTACCCGGCGCGCAGCCTGGAGAAGGCGGGGGCGCGGCTGTCGGGCGGCTCCGACTGGCCGGTGGACGCCCTCCAGGTGTGGAACCAGCTGCGGACCGCGGTCGACCGCCAGGGCGCCTTCGGGGAGGGGCCGCTGTACCGCGAACTGGAGGGGCTCGGCCGGGACTCGGTCCTGCGGATGCACACGTCGGGGACGGCGTGGCAACTGCGCCAGGAGGAGCTCACGGGCACGGTGGAACCGGGCAGGGCGGCGGACCTGGTGCTGCTGGACCGGGACGTGACGCGCTGCCCTGTGGCGGACATCAGCGGGACGGGGGTACGGATGACCCTGGTCGGCGGCCGGGTGGTGCACGACGCGGACTCGGCGTCGGGGAAGGCCGCCTCGGCGCGGGTGGCGGGCGCCGCCTCGGGCCCGCGGCCGGCCTCGTACGCGACGGTGCACGCCGGGGGGCGCCACCACGCCTGCAAGCACTGAGCGGGGCGCCTGCGGCAGCCTCGGCCGCTGTCGGGCTCGGCTCTGTCGGGTTCGGCCGCTGTGGGGTTCGGCGTCTGTCGGGCTCGGCGCTGTGGGGCTCGGTCCTGTCGGGCGCGGCCGCTGTCGGGCTCGGCCCGCCGCTTCGCCGCCGCGGGGCTCAGCCCGCCGCGAGGCCGTGGCGGGCGGCCCAGGAGTTGAGGGCGGCGGCGATCTCCTCGGGCCGGTCCTCGGGGCAGAGGTGGGCGGCCGGGCCGCAGTACTCGGTCTCCAGTGCCGAGACGTTCTCCTCGCACCAGGCGACCGTCTCGGGGCCGGTCATCAGGGCCGGTGAGCCGTCGAAGGTGAGCAGCAGCTTGGGCACGTCCGGGCTGTCGGACAGCCAGGCGTCGTACTTCTCGACGACGGCGTGCACGTCGGCCGGATCGCCGTCGATCGGCAGCGAGCGGGCCCACCGCAGCAGGGGGCGCCTGCTCTCTGGGGTCGGGTAGGGGGCGGCGTAGACGGCGTGGTCCGCCTCGCTCATCGGGTTCAGCACCGTCTGCCGGATGCTGTCCTCGATGAAGATGTTGCGGTCCAGGACCATCTCCTCCCCCAGGCCCGGGGTGCGGATCGCCTCGAACCGGGCCCGCGCGGCGGGCGGGTACTGCGCCCAGCCCAGCGGCCGCACGATCGTCTCCATGAAGGCGATGCCGCGGACCCGCCCGGGGTGGCGGGCGGCCCGGTGGAAGGCGAGCGCCCCGCCCCAGTCCTGGCCGACCAGCACCACCTCGTCGAGCCCGAGGGCGTCGAACCACGCATCCAGGTAGCGGGCGTGGTCCTCGAAGCGGTACTCGCCGCCCGGCTTTCCGGAGCGGCCCATCCCGATGAGGTCCGGGGCCAGGACCCGGACACCGCCCCCGATCCGGGGCAGGACGCCCCGCCAGAGGTGGGAGGAGGTCGGGTTGCCGTGCAGGAAGACGAACGGGACGCTGCCGGGCCGGGTGCCGGCGGCTCCGTGGTCCTCGTAGTACATCGTCGAGTCGAGTACGTCGATCGTGGGCATGGGAACCCCTCCGGTAATCGTTGGTGCACCGAACGTTCGTGACGCAAACGAAACTATATCGTTCGTGCCACTAACGCAATGGGTAACATCGCTCCATGACCCCGGAAGAGAACGGCCCCCTCGTCCCCGCACGGCTGCGCGAACTCCCCAGCCGACTGCTGGGGCAGGCCAACACCCAGGCGCAGCGGATCGTGACCGACGGCCTGAGCGGGGCAGATGCCCACAAATGGCACTACGCGGCCCTGGTCGCCCTGGAGGAGTCCGGTCCGGCGAGCCAGGCCACCCTCAGCGCCCGTACCGGCATCCACCGCAGCGACCTGGTCGCCGTCATCAACGAACTCGCCGCACGCGAACTGGTGGAGCGGACCCCCGACCCCGAGGACCGCAGGCGAAACGTCATCACCCTCACACCGCCCGGCCGGCGGCAGCTGCGCAGACTGGAGCAGATCCTCGCCGCAGCCCAGGACGAACTGCTGGCTCCGCTGTCCGCCGGGGAGCGGGAGCAGCTCACCTCCCTGCTGGGCCGGATCGTCGGCCATCACGCGCACGGAGACCCGGCCGTGAGGCCTGATGGACGGTAAGTTCCACTCAATTCACCCATTTGCCGCACCCGGCGGAGGGTTCATCTCATATCTGAGATAGCGTGCCCCCATGGCAGACGACTACCTCGTACGTATCGGCAGGCTCATCCGTGACGCCCGGCAGCACCGGGGCTGGACACAGAGTCAGCTCGCCGACGCCCTCGGCACCAGCCAGAGCGCAGTGAACCGGATCGAGCGCGGCAACCAGAACATCAGCCTTGAGATGATCGCCCGAATCGGCGAAGCGCTCGACAGCGAGATCGTCTCCCTGGGCTACGCCGGCCCGATGCACCTGCGCGTGGTGGGCGGCCGCCGTCTGTCCGGCGCCATCGACGTCAAGACCAGCAAGAACGCGTGTGTCGCCCTGCTCTGCGCCTCGTTGCTCAACAAGGGCCGTACGGTGCTGCGCCGAGTGGCCCGCATCGAAGAGGTCTACCGTCTCCTGGAGGTCCTCAACTCCATCGGTGTCCGCACCCGTTGGATCAACGACGGCGTGGACCTGGAGCTGATCCCGCCGGCCCGCCTCGACATGGAGGCCATGGACGCGGACGCGGCCCGCCGGACCCGGAGCATCATCATGTTCCTGGGCCCGCTGCTGCACCGGATGGAGACGTTCCGTCTGCCCTACGCGGGCGGCTGCGACCTCGGCACGCGCACCATCGAGCCGCACATGATCGCCCTGCGCCGCTTCGGCCTGGACATCACCGCGACCGAGGGCATCTACCACGCGAAGGTCGTCCCCGGGATCTCCCCCGACCGCCCGATCGTGCTGACCGAGCGCGGGGACACCGTCACCGAGAACGCCCTGCTGGCCGCGGCCCGGCACGACGGCGTGACCGTCATCCGCAACGCCTCCTCCAACTACATGGTCCAGGACCTGTGCTTCTTCCTGGAGGCCCTGGGCGTCCGGGTCGACGGCGTCGGCACCACCACGCTCACCGTCCACGGTGTCCCGAGCATCGACGTGGACGTGGACTACTCCCCCTCCGAGGACCCGGTCGAGGCGATGAGCCTGCTCGCCGCCGCGGTCGTCACGGAGTCGGAGCTCACCATCCGCCGGGTGCCGATCGAGTTCATGGAGATCGAGCTCGCGGTCCTGGAGGAGATGGGCCTGGACCACGACCGCTCGGCGGAGTACACCGCCGACAACGGCCGCACCCGCCTGGTCGACCTCACGGTCCGCCCCTCGAAGCTCGAAGCCCCGATCGACAAGATCCACCCGATGCCGTTCCCCGGGCTCAACATCGACAACGTGCCGTTCTTCGCGGCCATCGCCGCCGTGGCGCAGGGCCAGACCCTGATCCACGACTGGGTGTACGACAACCGGGCCATCTACCTGACGGACCTGAACCGCCTCGGCGGCCGCCTCCAGCTCCTCGACCCCCACCGCGTCCTGGTGGAGGGCCCCACGCGCTGGCGCGCGGCGGAGATGATGTGCCCGCCGGCCCTGCGCCCGGCGGTGGTGGTCCTCCTGGCGATGATGGCGGCGGAGGGCACCTCGGTGCTGCGCAACGTCTACGTCATCAACCGCGGCTACGAGGAACTGGCCGAGCGCCTCAACTCGGTGGGCGCCCAGATCGAGATCTTCCGCGACATCTAGACCCATGGAAAAACAGGGATCAATCAGGGCATAACTCTAAGCCTTGAAAACAGGCCCCTGACCTGCGGAAATAGCTTCCATAGCCCATCGACGCCTTCCGTCGCCTTGCGCAAGAAGCGTGCTGCGCGAGGGCGTTCGGTTGACGCTCCGCCAGGTGCGCAGCAGCACACCACCGAGGCCCCGTCACTCTTCACGGAGAGCGATGGGGCCTCAGTGTTTTCATGCGCGCTTGTCCAGAAAAGCCCAGGCCCCGGACAGGAACGCCGGCGCTGGTAACGACACGAGTCGCAGGAGGAGACCGCCTCCACGGTGTTCGGGCCAACCACGTTCGGGTCCGAGACGTCGGCGTCGGTGATGACGGCCGGAATCCCGCACTAGTCGAATGCGCTCATCCGGTTCAGGCCGCTACTGGAAGGGCGCGCAGGCGTTCGCGGAATTCACGGACGGCGGGGGCGTCGGCGTGGGGTTCGAGGTAGCCGCTGAACTTCGTCAGCCTGCTGCGGGCGCGGTCGGAGCGCACCTTCCCTTCGAGGAGGGCAAGGCCGATGGTGGCGGCGTCAAGAGCGCCGTCGAGGTCGCGGCTGGCGAGTCGGGCAGTGGCCAGGCGGCCGGACCGGACGGCCTTGTCGCGAGGGACGGCCTGGTCGACGGAGAGCGCGAGAGCGGTGGTGGCTCGCTCCGGGAATCCGGACCGGAGGAGGATCTTGCCCTCGGTGGACTTCAACTGGGCCTCGCCGTACCAGGCGAGCCAGTCGGGCTGATCGCCGTCCTGGTGCCCGCCGAAGCGGTCGTAGGCCCGGTTCAGTGCCTTCCCTGCGGCTTCATGCTGGCCGTCGCGGGAGAGCGCCTCGGCATGGTGCAGATGCAGGTACGAGGCAACGGCCGGGGGGAGCGCGGTGGGCGCGTTGTCGATGGCGGTGTCGATCAGGTTGACCCGTTGTGCGGTGTCGCCGCTGTCGGAGACGTGCACACCCATCTCGGCGAGCATGAATGCCCCGAACGCGGTGTCGTCGGCGGTACGGGAACTCCGCAAGGACGCCACGTAGTAGCGCTGGCCCAGCGAACGGAGCCCCTTGTCGTACGCCATCCACCCGGCCAGGTAGGACACGCGGGCCGCCATGCCGTACAGGCGCTGCTCGACGGCGCTGGTGTAGGTGCCGTGTTCGAGGAGGCTCGTGATCAGGGAGAGGTCGCCGGTCGCCTGCTCCAGTAGACGCGCACCGCCCATCTGGTCATCGAGGGTACGCAGGGTCGCGACGCGGGTTTCCAGGGTGGTGACCATGTCGTCGGTGACGCGGTCGCCTTCGACGGCCGACGCGAACGCCTCAGGTGCCGCGGCCCAGTTCGCCGCGACTCCCGCGAGCGCGGATCCTGTGATGGAAAGGAAGCCCCGTCGATCCATGTGTCCACTCCTGACCAGCTCGGCGAATACCGACACGGTACCGTCGCGGGTCCAGGGTGCGAGAAGGCTCGTTTTCTCCCACGCCGGCAGCCATCCCGGCCAGCCCAGCGACTTGATCAGGCCCCGGTCCACACCCAGCAGGTCAGCAAGAACGTGCTGGGCGTCCGCATCGGGCTCCTGCCCGTTCTCCCACTTCCACACCGTCGTCCGGTTCGTCGCCAGCGCAATCCCCAGCAGCCTTCCCCGTCGGCACAGTAGCCGGGCCAGCTCGGCCTTCCCCCACCCGTTGCGTTCCCGCACGTACGTCAACGGGTGCGTCGTCAGCGCGTTGTCCACGTGAAGTCACCTTCCCCTCAGGGCGTGCGACGAGGCTACGCGCCTGCGGGGAAACGGGGGTTTCTTCCGGCCTCGAAACCCCCTGGAAACGTTCCGCCGCGTGCGGCAGCGGCCGTTGAATCGTGCCGATTTCCGCAAGTAACTCCCCAAGACCGGCGGCTCTGCCCCTGTGCCACCCCCTTACCGGGAGCAGAGCCGTCTTCCACGACGACGGCAGGAGCACGACCGTGACCCCGACCAGCCGACTTCCCGGATCCCCCGACCGGTCCGGTGTCGAACTGCGCCGACACGGCCACCGGGGGCAGGAGCTTCGTCACTGAGGTGCGCCAGCGATTAGCCGTCCTCGTGTACGTCGTCTTCGTCACGGTCGGTGTCGTCGCCCTGGTCCTCGCCGGCCGCCCCGGCGGATAGGCCAGGCCCCCACTCTGCTGTCCGGGATACGCCTTGCGACATGCGAAAGGCACCGGATTCCACCAGGACTTCCCACGGGATCCCCCGCGGGACAACCAAGGAGAAAGGGAACACCGATGCGCGGACACATCGCATCCAACGAGAACACCGCTCCCGGCGGGGTGTCGGTCTACCACGCCACCCGGGACCGCATGGCGGACGTCTTCGGCGCTCGTGACGCCCGCGTGTGGCCCTCGGGCGAGGACACCTGCTCGAAGTGCTACAGCGTGACGCCGCCCGTCACCACCACGGCCGCCACCGCCTAGTCACGCCCACCGGGGGCCGGGCGCAGGAAGTGTCCGGCCCCTCCCAGACCGGAGGATGAACGTGGAGATGAAGGTTCTGACCGCCGAGCGCGGATCGATCCTCGACAAGTGCGTTGCGGCCAAGCCGAACATGGACGACGACCTCCGCAAGCGGCTGACGCTGCTGGAGGAGTACGACTTGGGGTTCCTGCTCCTGGGCCTGAGTCCGCGCCGGCTGCTGCGTGAGGGGCGGCTGTTCGACAACGAGCAGGTTCTCCCTCTGTTGCTGTGGTTCGGGCAGTGGGACAAGCACTGCCGCTACTGGGCCTCCGAGGTCATGCGGCAGTGGCTCGTGTTCAACCCCTCCGAAGGCGACTTCGAGGGCACCGACGACACCAAGGCCGTCGAGTTCCGCGACTACTTCTTCGAGAAGCACGCCATCCCGCTCATCGCGGAGTTCCGTCAGTACGTGGCGCTGTCCATGCTCTATCCCACGGAGCACAACGCGCCGTCCGGTCCCGTGGACATGGTCTGGCACGCGTTCATCCTCAACACCGAGCAGTACGAGGACTTCAGCCGCCGCATCTGGGTGGGGGCCGAGCACATGCCGCCCGAGGTCCCCGAAGAGGACTACGCCAAGATGCCCACGAGGAGCTGACGTGCGCGATCTCGAAGGTGCCCTGTCGACGTTCCATCGGGTGGGGTTCGCCATACTGCCGTCCCTTGTCCCGCGCGCCGCGGCCGGGCACCTTCGGGATCTGGTGGAGCAGCGCTACCAGGACCCGGCCACCCGCTCCGCAAGTCCCGAGCAGGATCTCCTGCGGGGAGATGTCAGCCTCATGCGGATGTTCGAGTACGACCGGGCATTCCGCGACATGATCGACTACACGCCGGTGGCCGACCTGGTGGACGGGATCCTCGGCCCCGACTGCCACATGATCTCCCAGAACGCGCTTCGCATCCCGCCCGGCCGGGGCATCACCAGGTGGCACATCGACGACGAGCTGTTCTTCCCCTTCCTGAACACCCTGCCGTCCATGGCTGACGCCGACCGCACCATCCCCTGCTACACCGTGAACGTCATGATCGCGCTCAGCAACATCGAGGACGAGCACCACGGGCCGACGCAGGTCATCCCCCGAAGTCACCTCTCCGGCCGCCGCCCGGCCTACACGCCCGATCTGCCCGACACGCCCGTATCCCTGCTGGCGCGAGCCGGCGACGCCTACCTCGTCAACAGCCAGACCTGGCACCGGGGTGCGCCGAACCAGTCCGACCGGACCCGCTATCTGCTGACCACGGCGTACGGGCGCCGGTTCGTCAGCCAGCGGTTCTACCCCTTCGTCAACTACCGCATGCCCGAAGACGTCCCGGCCGGAGCGTCCGGCCGGCTGACCCGATTGCTCGGACTTCACGAGAAAGGACCGTATGGGTGAGCGCATCATCCCTAAAGTGGCGGCCATGACTGCCACCTCCGTACGTCCGGACTGGGCGACCCTGCCCGACGCGGTACGCGCCCACGCAGAGCAACAGATGGGGTCTCCGGTCGTGGAGGCGCGGACCTGCGGCGGCGGGTACACGCCGGGCATGGCCTCACGGCTGCGGCTCGGGGACGGCCGCGAGGTGTTCCTCAAGGGCATGGACGGCGCGCACCCCTTCGCCCGGCAGTACGCGGACGAGGTGGCCGTCACCTCGTCGCTGCCTCGCGGTACAGGGCCGGAGGTGCTGTGGTGGTCGGCCCCCCGCGACGGCATGGAGTGGTGGCTGCTGTGCCTGGAGAGCGTGTCCGGGCAAGACCCCGACTTCAGCCCGGAGGGTGACGTCGAGGCCGCCGTCGCGGCTGTCGAGTCCGCAGGGAAGACGCTGACCCCCTGCCCGGTCGAAGACGCGGTTCCCGTGGAGGACGTCCTCGGGAAGTGGTTCACCGGCTGGGCCGACCTTCACGGCGAGGACGCCGAGGGACTCGATCCCTGGGCGGAGCGCCATCTGGAGAACCTCGTCGGCGTCGAGCAGCAGTGGAAGACCGCTGCCGGAGGCGACACCCTCGTCCACTGGGACATCCGGCCGGACAACATGATCCGCCGCCCCGACAACTCCGTGATCCTGATCGACTGGTCCTACCGCTTCCGGGGCGCCGACTGGATCGACCCCGCTCTCCTGGTCCCCGCGCTGATCGTGGGCGGCCACACCCCCGCCGAAGCCGAGGCCGCCGTGGCTCATCTGCCGCAGCCAGCCCCCGACGCGCTGACCGGGTTCGCCGCCGGGCTGGCCGGATACTGGATCTGGTGCTCCCGGCACCTCGATCCCCCTGGGGCGCCGTTCCTGCGGCAGAACCGTGCGGTCTACGGTGCCGCCGCGTTGTCGTGGCTCAGACACCGCACCGCCTGGGAGTAGGGAGACCACCACCATGACGTCCGCTGCCCGGCTTCCCCGGCTGATCGTCCTGCGGGGCAACTCGGGATCCGGTAAGACCGCCGTCGCCACCGAACTCCGCCACCGCCTCGGCCGCCGGCTCGCCGTCGTGGGACAGGACAACGTCCGCCGCGTGATCCTCAAGGAACGCGACACCCCCGGGGCCGCGAACATCGGGCTCATCGACACGATCACCCGCTACTCGCTGATCCACGGCTTCCACACCCTCGTCGAAGGCATCCTCAGCGCCACCCGCTACGGCGAGATGCTCCAGCAGCTTCACCGCGACCACGGCGGCCACTTCTTCTACCTCGACGTGCCCTTCGAAGAGACCCTCGCCCGCCACGCCACACGCCCGCAGGCCGCCGACTTCGGTGCGGACGAGATGGCCGACTGGTACCGCGCCCAAGACCTGCTGCCGGGGGTTCCGGAGCACGTCATCGGGCTGAAGTCGTCACTCAGCGAAACGGCGGACCTGATCATGTCGATCGCCGAGGTGGGCTGACCCCGCACACGGAGCGCCCCCTCCCGCACGGATGGGACAGGGGGCGCCGTTCATGAGGTGGTCAGGTCAAGCCTGGCCCCACCAGCACGGAGACCTCACCGAAGGGCTTCCCGGCGAACAAGGGGTCCTCCAGGTCCAGATCATCGGGCGTTCCAGAAGCCTTGGATTCGAATCCCGCGGATCGCCGCAGTGGCCGTCCCAAGGGTGAAGGAACTGCTCGGACTGGCTTCGAACATCCGCACACGGATCTGTTCCGGCCATCCCCGCCGCGCGAGGACTCCCCGCCGCACGTGTGGCCTGACGTTCGGGGGCGGGGCGTCGTCAGCGTGGGGTCGGGAGCCAGGTCGTGGGATCGGACGCCAACTGTTCGCCCGTCGCCAGGTTCTTCACCTCGTGCGCCGCCCCCTCCTCGAACGGCGGGAACCAGACGAACGGGATGCCCTTCCGGGACGCGTAGCGGACCTGCTTGGCCACCTTGTCGGCCTGGTGGTAGAGCTCGACGTTCATCCCGCGTCCGCGCAGGCGCGCCGCCGTGGCCTCGGCCTCGTTCCGGCGGTCGTCCCGCGGGAGCACCACGAGTACGTCGGTGGGGCACGTCGCGGGAGTCGCCAGAAGTCCCTCCGCCAGGAGTTTGGCGAAGATGCGCGTCAGTCCGATCGACATTCCCACCCCCGGGAGCCTGCGCCGGATGAAGGACCCGGCCAGGTTCTCGTAGCGCCCGCCGGAGCAAATGCTGCCGTAGTTGGGCCAGTCGACGAACTTCCCCTCATAGACCGTTCCCGTGTAGTAGTCGAGGCCACGGGCGATCGAGAGGTCGGCGACGACGCTACCGGCCGGCAGATCGCCGAGGGAGTCCAGCACGTGGCCCAGCTCGCCGAGACCTTCGGTGAGGAGCTCGGACGTCACGCCCAAGGCCTTGATTTCCTCCACGACGGCGGAACCGGTGCCCCGGATCCGGGCGAGCGCGAGGCAGGAATCCACGGTTCGTGCGGACAGGCCGACCTCGTCGGAAAGTATCTTCGCGACGCCCTCCGGGCCGACCTTGTCCAGCTTGTCGACGGCACGGATCACCGCCGCCGGATCGTCGACGCCGAGTCCTTCGTAGAAGCCCTGGAGGACCTTCCGGTTGTTGATGTCGATGGTCCACGCCGGGAGTTCCAGGCCGGTCAGGATCTCGTGGATCACGCGCGGCAGCTCGGCATCGAAGTGCGACGGCAGGTGGTCTACGTTGATCACGTCGATGTCGCACTGTGTGAATTCGCGGAACCGCCCGTCCTGAGCCCGCTCGCCGCGCCATACTCGCTGCATCTGATAGCGCTTGAAAGGGAACACGAGCTCGTTGAAGTGTTGGGCCGTGTAGCGCGCGAACGGCACCGTCAGATCGAAGTGGAGCCCGATCCGGGAGTCACTGGTGTCGTCGGCGTCTTCCTGAAGCCTGCGCAGTACGTACACCTCGTTGGAGGTTTCGCCCTTGGCGGTGAGTACGGAGAGGGGCTCGACCGAAGGGGTCTCGATCGAGCAGAACCCGTACCTCTCGAAACCCGCCCGAATGACATCGAGCCACTTCTGCTCGACCATGCGGATTCCGGGTAACCACTCGGGAAATCCACTGACGGGAACAGGTCGGACCAGGGGAGTTTCGTTCATCGGTGGCGCTCTCTCTTCACGGTGGGACGCACGACGGTCTCGTCACGGACGACTCGAACGCCGGCGACCAGCGTCTTATACGGACGGCATGTCATCAACCGACTTGAAACGGCGCCACCACACCGACCCGTCGAACCGCTCCCCCGTCGGCACCGCGCCGCCGCCCCGGCCCGACCGCAGCCGCACTCGCCCGGGTCCTGACCGTCGTCTGATCGGAGACCACCACATGAGCGCCAACTGGGTACCGGCCGATGAATACGTCAAGACCATCGCGCAGTCCACCAGCTACGCGGGCTTCTACTTCACCGACACCGCCGGCCGCCCCGTCCAACTCCGCTCAGCCCACAGCGCGGAGACCTGGCAGTGGCCGGGCGGCAACATGGACCTCGGCGAAACCCCGTGGGAGTGCGCCCTGCGCGAGTGCGTCGAAGAGACCGGAATCGTCTTCGACGGCCCGCAGAATCTCCTCGCGGTCCACTTCATCGTCCAGGGCGCCCACTGGCCGCTCAACAAGTTCGGCGTCATCTTCGACGGCGGGCAGCTCACCGGCGCACAGATCAAGGCCATCGTCCTCGATCCCGCCGAGCACACCGAACTGCGCGTCCACACCATGGAGGAGTGGAAAGAGATCATGAGCCCGGTCAGCTTCACCCGGCTCAAGGCCGCGGACGCCGCCCGGCGTACCGGGACCGTGGCTTACCTCGAACGCTGACCCCACCCGGCACGGCGCCCCGCCTCCGGCAGCACCGGAGAGCGGGGCATCACGACGGGGCATCACGACGGGGCATCCCTCAGGGGTTGTTCTGATCCGATCCGCCGGTCGGGCCCCAGCGGGCTGCCTCCAGAACCCCCGGTATGTCGCCGGCCCACCTGAACCGGTCCTCGTCCTCGTCCTGCTCCAGGACGCCGGCGGCCACGAGCTGGAGCAGGGTCTCGTGCAGGGCCCGGCCGACCGGGTTGTCGCTCCAGAAGACCCACTTCAGGGAGGTGAAGCCGTCGTGCTCGGCGAAGATGCCGAGCGCTCTTCCCACCTCGTACGCCGCACCGTCCGAGTCGGTCCAGTCCGCCAGTTTCTTCGAAAGATCCATCGGCCGATGGTGTCAGACCCCGTGCGGCAACCGGGTCGGACACCGGCCGGAGCGGCTCACGGCTTCGGCCGCTCCTGCGCGATGAGGCCGGCCACCTCGCGGAGGCGGCGGTAGTAGGCGTGGTCCTCCGGGGTTTCGAGCAGCGGCAGGACGTGGTCCAGGTCGGCCGTGCAGTCGCGCAGGATCCTGCGGTTCAGCTCGTCGAGGGAACCGCCCTCGCGCAGCCAGGTGATGACGCATCCCGCGGTGTAGGTGTCGAGCAGCACCATGTCGATGCCCTGGCCCTCTCCCCCCGCACGGGCGGGGAGCACCGCGCCGCGCTGCGCGGCGGGGAAGGGGGTGTCCATGTGGTCCTGCCAGAGGCGGGCCACGGTGTCGTACGCGGCGGTTCCGTTCATGCGGCCCATCGTCGTACACCGTGTGCGCGGACCCTACGCCGCCTGCGGGGTGAAGGGGTGGAGGGAGTCACCGCCGGGGCCGACGATGCCGTAGGTGCTCTCCGGTACCTCGTTCCAGGCGCCGGGGAGGTCGCCCAGGGGTTCGGAGACGACCAGGCGGGTTTCGTCGGAGACCTCCTGGAGGAACTCCATGTCGGGGTGCAGTTTGCGCAGCGTGTCCACGCGGCTGCTGTAGAACAGCGACCTCGACTCGTGCCGGCTGGAGTAGCGGAAGGCCCAGAGGTGTTCGCCGTCGCTGATGGCGAGCGTCATCTGGAGGGGGGACTCCACACCGTGTTCGCGCGCGACGCGCTCCACCACGCCCGCCATCCGGGCCACCGCGCCCGGCGGGTCCCCTTCCAGTCCGAAGGTGAGAGCGAGGTGGAACATCACCTCGGAGTCCGTCGTCCCCTCGACGTTCGGGTACAGCTCCGGGTCGATGAGCATCGTGAGTTCCCTGCGCATGCGGTGGAACTCGGCGATGGCCCCGTTGTGCATGAACATCCAGCGTCCGTGCCGGAAGGGGTGACAGTTCGTCTGCTGGACCGCCGTGCCCGTCGATGCCCGGATGTGGGCGAAGAACAGCGGGGAGCGGACGTGGTCCGCGAGCTCCCGCAGGTTGCGGTTGTTCCAGGCGGGGCCGATGTCCCTGAAGGTGGCCGGGGTCGCCAGGTCCTCCTGCGTGTACCACCCGACGCCGAAGCCGTCGCCGTTCGTCGTCTCCACACCAAGCCGGGAGTGCAGGCTCTGGTCGATCAGCGAGTGGGCCGGTTTGTAGAGGATGGTTTCGAGCAGCTGGGGTGTTCCCGAATACGCGAGCCACCGACACATGAGCCATCACCTCGGGGGTGCGACGCCGACAACCCCTCCATTGTGGCCGCGCCCCCTGCTGATCGCCACGCGGAACGGGTCGGGCCCCCGGAGGTGCGGACGGTGGTCATCCGGCCAGTCGTCGGCCTGATCGGACCGCGTCCTCGCCAGGTACGCGCGGGCGCGGCAGAATCGGGCTTCCGTAGGACGAAGGGGCGGCCATGGCAGTGGGAACGAACTCCGGAGCGGACACGGGGAAGGCGGTGCCCGGGCCGGCCGGGACGCCGTTGCTCGGGTCGCTCCTCGACCTGAAGTCCGACTCCCTCGGCACCTACCTGCGGGCCCGGCGCCAGCACGGCGACCTGGTACGGATCACGGCCGGGCCGCCCGGGATGCGCGCCGAGCTGTACTGCGTCTTCTCCCCCGCGGGCGTCCAGCAGGTGCTCGCCTCCGACGCCGCCCGCTTCCGCAAGGACAACCACTTCTACCAGGAGGTCCGGGAGTCCATCGGCAACGGGCTGCTGACCAGTCAGGACGAGGACTACCTGCGCCAGCGCCGGCTCGTGCAGCCGCTGTTCACCCGGCGCCGGGTGGACGGCTACGCCGAGGCGATAGCCGCCGAGACCGCTTCCGTCGTCTCCGCCTGGGGCGAGGCCCGCGACGGCATCGTGGACGTCTCCGACGAGATGACGCACCTCGCCCTGCGCGCCGTGGCCCGCATCCTCTTCGGCACCGACGTGGAGGCCGCCGCCGGTGTCGTGGCCGGATGCTTCCCGGTCATCACCGACTACGTGCTGCGCCGCGGCTACTCCCCCGTCAACGTCCCGCGCGCATGGCCCACCCCCGGCAACCGGCGCGCGGCCGCCGCGATGGACGAGCTGTACGGGGTGTGCGACGGGATCATCGCGGCGCGGCGGCGCGGCGGGGCCGGTACGGTGGCCGGGGCTCCCGGCGAGGACCTGCTGACGCTGCTCGCCGCCGCGAAGAGCTCGGACGACGGGGAGTTCGACGCCGCCGAACTGCGCGACCAGGTGCTGATCTTCCTGCTCGCCGGGCACGAGACGACCGCCACCTCCCTCTGCTTCGCCCTGCACCTGCTGGCCCGCCACCCCGGGGAACAGGACCGGGCCCGCGAGGAGATCTCCCGCGTGCTGGGCGGCCGTACGCCCGGCGCCGCCGACCTGGACCGGCTCCCGTACCTCACCCAGGTCCTCAAGGAGGCCATGCGGCTCTATCCGGCCGCACCGGTCATCGGGCGCAAGGCCGTCGCCGCCACCCGGATCGGGGAGCACACCGTCCCGGCGGGCGCGGACGTGATCCTGGCGCCCTGGGTGACGCACCGCGATCCCGCGTACTGGCCGGAGCCGGACCGCTTCGACCCCGGGCGCTTCACGCCCGAGGCGGAGGCGGGGCGGCCGCGTTACGCCTGGTTCCCCTTCGGCGGGGGTCCGCGCGCGTGCATCGGGCAGCACTTCTCGATGCTGGAGTCGGTGATCGCGCTGGCGATGATCCTGCGGGCCTACGCGTTCGAGGCCGTGGACACCGAGGTCCCGGTGGCCGCCGGAATCACTTTGAAGACGAACGGACCTGCGCGCTGCCGGATCCGGCGCCTGGACAATCCTCAGGGGGTGTCCGCCTAGGCCTTCTCTGCCGGATATTGGGATGCGGGCAGCTCAGGGCGGCTCTTAGGGTCGATGCCCGTGGAACCACTCACCGAGAAACAGATCCGCTCGTCCTTCGTGAACTGCACGAGGGGAGAGGCGGCGCGCATGCGGCTGCCGCTCGACTTCGCCGAACTGCCCTGGAAGGACCTGGACTTCCTGGGGTGGGTGGACCCAGGGGCGCCCCTGCGGGCCCACCTCGTACTGCCCCGGCAGGACGGCACCGGTCCGCTGGGGATCTCGCTGCGCGTACCGGCCGTCGGCCGGACCAGCGTGGTGAAGTCCAGCCTGTGCCAGATCTGCCTGACGGGTCACGCCTCCTCCGGGGTCACCCTGCTGGCCGCGCCACTGGCGGGCGCCCGGGGCCGCGAGGGCAACACGGTCGGTACGTACATCTGCGCCGACCTCGCCTGCCCCCTGTACGTACGCGGCAAGCGCCTGCCGAAGCTGCGCGCCGGGCGGTACGAGGAGTCCCTGACGCTGGACGAACGGCTCGCCCGGATGTCCGACAACCTGGACGCCTTCGCCGCCCGCGTCACCGCGGCGTAGCCGCGCCGCGGTCACCGGACCTCAGGTCCGGTCGGCCGCCGGCTTGTGGTTGCCCTGCAGGCGGGCGAGGTCCGAGGGGCGGACCTGGATGACGAACAGCGCGATCAGCGCTCCGACCAGGGTGAACAGGGAGGCCACGACGAAGGCCGAGCTGATGCCCGAGGTGAGGACCTGGTCGCCCCACGGTTTCGGGAGCTGGCCGGTGCGCTGGAAGAAGGCCTTCTGCACCGGGCCGGCGGTGGCGAGGAAGTCCGGTATCTGCTCCTTGCCCTCGTTGCGGCTCGCCGTGCCGTAGACGGTCACCAGGATCGACAGGCCCAGGGAGCCGCCCACCTGCTGCATCGTGTTCAGCAGCCCGGACGCGGCGCCCGACTCCCGGTCGGTGACGTTGGACAGGGCCATCAGCGTCAGCGAGACGAACTGCAGGCCCATGCCGAGGGCGAAGAGCAGCATCGGGCCCAGGATGCTGCCGAGGTACGTCGAGTCGACGTCGGTCTGGGTCAGCCAGGCGAGTCCGGCCGCCGAGGACAGCGCGCCGGTGACCATGAAGGGCTTGGGGCCGAACTTGGGCAGCAGCTTCGCCGTGGTCGCCGCGCCCACCGCGATCACCGCGCTGACCGGCAGGAAGGCGAGGCCGGCCTGGATCGGGCTGAAGCCCAGCACGATCTGCACGAAGAGGGTCAGGAAGAAGAACATGCCGAAGATCGCGCAGGCGAGCATGAGCATGATGCCGTAGGTCCCGGCCCGGTTGCGGTCCGCGAACATGTGCAGCGGGGTGATCGGCTGTGGCGAGCGCCGTTCGTTGAGGATGAAGAGGGTCAGCAGGACCACGGCCGCGCCGAAGGAGCCGAGGGTGACCGGGTCGCGCCAGCCTTCCTGGGACGCCCGGATGAAGCCGTAGACGAGCGAGACCATGCCGAGGGTGGACAGCAGCGCGCCCGCGAAGTCGAAGTGTCCCGGGTGGCGTTCGGACTCGCGCAGGACCTTGGTGGCCAGCACCGCGATCACGATGGCGATGGGGACGTTGACGAAGAGCACCCAGCGCCAGTCGAGCCATTCGACGAGGATGCCGCCCGCGAGGAGGCCGATCGCGCCGCCGGCGGCCGAGACGCCGGCGAACACGCCGAACGCCCGGTTGCGGGCCGGGCCTTCGCGGAAGGTGGTCGTGATCAGCGCGAGGGAGGTCGGCGAGGCGATGGCGCCGCCGACGCCCTGGAGGGCGCGCGCGCCCATCAGCTGGCCCTCGTTCTGGGCGAGTCCGCCGAGCAGTGAGGCGAGTCCGAAGAGCAGGACGCCGAAGATGAAGACACGTTTGCGGCCGAGGATGTCGCCGGTGCGGCCACCGAGGAGGAGCAGTCCGCCGAAGGCGAGGGTGTAGGCGTTGACGACCCAGGAAAGGCTCTCGGTCGAGAAGTCGAGGGCGGTCTGGATGTGCGGCAGCGCTATGTTCACGATCGTGATGTCGAGAACGACCATGAGTTGGCAGGAGGCGATCACGAACAGGGCGAGTCCGCTACCGCTTCCCTGGACCTTGCCTTCGGTCCCGCTGGTGCTCGGCGATGGGTTCGGATCCACCTTTTCGACGCTAAGCCCGCACCCTTGGGGTCACCACTCGAACAGCCTAGTAGTAGTGACATTTCACATGTCACACTACGATCATGGATGACTTCCTCAGGCTCTCCGCGCGCACGGCCCGCTTCACCCACGGAGCCCCGCGCGCCTTCTCCTTCGGGGACGACGGCCGGCTGCTCTGGTTCCTCCGGTCGACGGGCCCCACCGACGCCTTCGACTCCCTCTGGGTGCTCGACACCACCACCGGCGCCGAGACCCGGCTCGCCGATCCCCGCGAGCTGTGTCCCGAGCCCGGCCCCCTCCCCGCGGCCGAGCGCCGACTGCGCGAGCGGACCAGGCTCGTCGCCGCCGGCATCGGCTCGTACGCCCTCTCCGGCGACGGCCGCCACGCCGCCTTCGCCCTGTACGGGCGGCTCTTCGAGGTCTGCGCGGGCGGCGCCGGCACCCCCAAGGAGATCCCGGCCGCCGGACCCGCGCTGGACCCGCGGCCGAACGCCGACGGCTCGCGCACCGCGTACGTCGCCGACGACGTCCTGTACGTCGCCCCCGGCGGCCGGATCAGCCCGGACGACGGGGCCCGCTGGGGCCTCGCCGAATTCGCCGCGGCCGAGGAGCTGGGCCGCCACCGGGGCCACTGGTGGTCCCCGGACGGTGTCACCCTGCTGGCCGCCCGCGTCGACGAATCCGCCCTCCAGCGGCGCTGGTTCGCCGACCCGGCCCACCCGGAACTGCCCGCCGAGGACTTCGCCTACCCCGAGGCGGGCGGGCCCAACGCCGACGTCCAGCTGTGGGTGCTCGGCGAGGGCGGGACCCGGATACGGCTCGACTGGGACGCCGACACCTACCCGTACGTCTCCGACGCTGGCTGGGAGTCCGCCACCGAGATCCTGCTGACCGTCCAGGACCGGCTCCAGCGACGCGTCCTGCTGCTCTCCGCCGACCCGGCCACCGGCCGTACCCGGGAGCTGTCCCGCACCACGCACCCGCAGTGGGTGGACCCGCTGGTCCCCGGCACCCCGGCCCGCCTCGCCGACGGGCGGATGCTGACCTCGGCCGACACCCCGGGCGGCGCCGCCCGCGCCCTCGCGGTGGACGGCGCGCTCCTCACCGGGGACGGGATCCAGGTCCGCGGCGTGGCCGGGATCCACCAGGGCCTCCTGCTGATCGAGGCGGGCCTGCGCGACCCGTCCGAGCAGCAGGTGCTGCTGCTGGACCCGGCCACCGGGGAGCTGACCCCGGTCGCCGACGGGCCCGGCGTGCACACCGTGTCCGCGTCCGCCGGGACCCTGCTGCTGACCTGCGCCGACGCCGACGGGGTACGGCGCACCGTACGCACCCCCGACGGGCGCGAGTTCACCCCCGCCGACCTGTCCGAGCCGCTGCCCTACCGGGTGGACGCGGTCCTGGAGCGGGTCACCGAGCGCGGCATCCCCACCGCCCTCGTGCTGCCCCGCGGCCACGTCCCCGGCCGGCGCCTGCCCGTCCTGGTCGACGGCTACGGCGGCCCCGGCATGCAGGACGTCACCGCGGACCAGCGCCGCCGCCAGCACCGCCAGTGGTGGGCCGACCAGGGCTTCGCGGTGGTCACCGTCGACAACCGCGGCACCCCGTACGTCTCCCCCGCCTACACGCACGCCATGTACCGCGGCTTCTCCGAGGTCACCCTCGACGACCAGGTCGCGGCGCTCCACGCGCTCGCCGACCGCCATCCCGACCTCGACCTCGGCCGGGTCGGGGTGCGCGGCTGGTCGTACGGCGGCTACCTCGCGGCCATGGCGGTACTGCGGCGGCCGGACGTCTTCCACGCGGCAGCCGCCGGGGCCGCGCCGACCGACTTCCGGCACTACGACACCGCGTACACCGAGCGGTACCTGGGCCTCCCGCAGGACCACCCCGAGGTGTACGAGCGGGACTCCCTCCTCCCCGACGCCCCGGAGCTGTCCCGCCCCCTGCTGCTGATCACGGGCCTGGCCGACGACAACGTCCACCCGTCGCACACCCTGCGCCTGTCGCAGGCGCTGACGGACGCGGGCCGCCCGCACCAGCTCCTGGCCCTCCCCGGGGTCACCCACATGACCCCGGGCGGCACCCGGGAGAAGCTGATGGCGCTGGAACTGGAGTTCTTCCGCCGGGAACTGGCCTGAGCGCTGCCCTGACCGCCCGGCCGGCCACCGGCGGGGCCGCACGTACGGCGGTGCCCCGCAGACGCCTTCGTCTCCGGGGCACCGCCGCTTCCCGTGGGTCCCCGTCAGTCACCAGGGAAGTGGCAGGCCACCTCGCGGGAGGCGGCGGGTCGCAGCACCGGGCGCTCGGTGCGGCAGATCTGCTGCGCCTTGGGGCAGCGCGGGTGGAAGGTGCAGCCGGGGGGTGGAGCGGCCGGGCTCGGCGGGTCGCCGAGCAGCACGATCCGCTCCCGCCGCCGTTCCGCCGCCGGGTCGGGCAGCGGTACGGCGGACAGCAGCGCCCGGGTGTACGGGTGCTGCGGGTTCTCGTACAGGGACTTCTTGTCCCCGATCTCGACGATCCGGCCGAGGTACATGACGGCGACCCGGTCGCTGACCCGCTTGACCACCGACAGGTCGTGCGCGATGAACACGTAGGCGAGGCCGAGTTCGGCCCGTAGTCGTTCCATCAGGTTGACGATCTGCGCCTGCACCGAGACGTCCAGCGCGGAGACCGGCTCGTCGGCGACGATCAGGCGGGGGCTGGTGGACAGCGAGCGGGCGATGCCGATGCGCTGGGCCTGGCCACCGGAGAACTCGTGCGGGTAGCGGTCGATGTGCTCCGGGATCAGTCCGACGAGCTCCATCAGCTCGGCGGCCCGGCGGCGGGCGTCCGCCGCGCTCCAGCCCTGCACCAGCAGCGGGTCCGAGATGATCCGGGCCACGGTCTGCCGGGGGTTGAGCGAGGAGTGCGGGTCTTGGAAGACCATCTGGATGTGCCTGCGCAGCGGGCGCATGGCGGACGGGGAGAGGCGGCTGATGTCCTTGCCCTCGAAGACGACCCGGCCCGCGGTGGGCTCCAGCAGCCGGACCAGCATCCGGCCGGTGGTGGACTTCCCGCAGCCCGACTCCCCGACCAGGCCCAGGGTCTGCCCGGCCGCCAGGTCGAAGGAGACCCCGTCGACGGCGCGCACGGGCGCCCCCCGGCGCCCGGTCACGGACCGCCGGCCGGGGAAGGTCATGGTGAGGTCCTGTACGGACAGCAGTGGCACGGCCGCGCCGGGCCCGGCGGCTGCTTGGGCTCCGGCCGCGGTCCGGGCTGCGGCGTTCACGGACGGCTCGGCTCCGACGGTCATCGGGACACCCCCGGGGCGGTCGAAGGGAACCCGGGCGCGGATCCGCCCGGAGGGGTCGCGGCGGATCCCGCGAAGTGGCAGGCGGCCAGCCGTCCCCGCGCACCGTACGGGCGGAGTCCGGGCCGCTCGCCCGAGCAGCGCGCCCCGCGCTCGTCCGGGTCGGCGGCGGCCACGGGGCAGCGCGGGGCGAAGGCGCAGCCGGGGGCGGGTGCGAGCAGGGAGGGCGGGGAGCCGGGGATGAAGGGCAGGGGGACGTCGTCGGCGGTGTCGAGGCGGGGCAGCGAGTCGAGCAGTCCCCGGGTGTAGGGGTGGGCGGGGTCGGTGAACAGGTCGTCGGCCGGGGCCTGTTCGGCGGCGCGGCCGCCGTACATCACGAGCACCTCGTGGGCGACGCGGGCGACGACGCCCAGGTCGTGGGTGATCATCACGACGCCGAGTCCGCGGTCCTGCTGGAGCCGGGCGATCAGCTCCAGGATCTGCGCCTGCACGGTGACGTCCAGGGCGGTGGTCGGCTCGTCGGCGATCAGCAGGTCCGGCTCGCAGGCCAGGGCCATGGCGATCATCGCGCGCTGGCGCATGCCGCCGGAGAACTGGTGGGGGTACTCCCCGGCGCGGCGGGCCGGTTCGGGGATGCCGACCTCGCCGAGCATGTCGACGGCGCGTCTGCGGGCTGCGGCCCGGCCGGCCTTGAAGTGCACGCGGTAGTGCTCGGCGATCTGCTCGCCGACCGTGTAGTAGGGGTGCAGGCTGGAGAGCGGGTCCTGGAAGATCATGGCCATCCGGCGGCCTCGGATCCTGGACAGCTCGCGCTCCGGGAGCCCGGTCAGCTCGCGCCCGTCGAGGGCCACGGATCCGCCGACCTCGACGGGCCCCCGGTGCAGGCCCATGACGGCGAGCGAGGTGACGGACTTGCCGGAGCCGGACTCGCCGACGATGCCGAGGGTGCGGCCGGCCTCGACGGTGAAGCCGACCGAGTCGACGGCCCGTACGGTGCCGTGTCCGGTGGTGAAGGTGACGCGCAGGTCGCGTACTTCGAGAAGGGGAGCCTCCGCGGCCATTCAGTACCTCACTCGCGGGTCGATGACGGCGTACAGGAGGTCGACGAGGAGGTTGGCGACGACGATGAAGAAGGCGGCGAGGAGGGTGACGCCGAGGACCACGGGCTGGTCGGAGTTGACCAGCGCGCCGTAGAACAGCCGCCCGATGCCGGGGAGTCCGAAGATGGACTCGGTGATGACGGCTCCGGCGAGCAGTCCGCCGAGGTCCATGCCGAAGATGGTGAGGATCGGGGTCATGCCGGAGCGCAGCCCGTGTTTGACGACGACGGTGCGCTCGGGCATGCCCTTGGCCCGGGCGGTACGGATGTACGGCTCGGCCATCGCCTCGATCATCGAGCCGCGGCTCTGGCGCGCGTACATGGCCGCGTAGAGCAGGGCGAGCGCGATCCAGGGCAGGGTCAGGTTCGCGGCCCAGGCGAGCGGGTCGTCGGTGAAGGCCTGGTAGGTGGGGTAGGGCAGGAGGCCGGCGACGCGGATGACGCCGTAGATGAGCATCACGGAGGTGAAGTACACGGGCAGGGAGGCTGCGGCGACGGCGCCGACCATCAGGGCCTTGTCGGTGGCGGTGTCCTTGCGCAGGGCGGCGGTGACCCCGGCGCCGAGGCCCAGGAGCAGCCACAGCACGGCGGCGCCCACGGCGAGGGAGGCGGAGACCGGGAGCCGGTCCGTCAGCAGGTCCCACACGGGCAGCGAGTTCTCGTAGCTGTAGCCGAGGCACGGGAAGTCGCAGTCGACGGCGTACTGGCCGGTGCCCAGGGTGCGGCCGGTGAAGATGCCGGTGAGGAAGTCGGTGAACTGTCGCCACAGGGGCTGGTCGAGGCCCAGGTACGTGCGTACGTCGGCCAGGCGTTCGGCGCTGCAGGTCTTGCCGCAGGCGGCCGCGGCCGGGTCGGCGGGCAGCACGTAGAAGATGAGGAAGGTGACGGCGGCGATGGCGAGGAGCACGCCGGCGAGGGCGAGCAGCCGGCGGGCGAGGTAGAGGATCAAGTGCGGCCGCCCCTCGGGTCGAGGATGTCGCGCAGGGCGTCGCCGAGCAGCGTGAAGGCGAGCACGGCGAGGAAGAGGAAGACGCTGGGGATGACGAAGTACATGGGGTCGGTCTCGTAGTAGGCCACGGACTCGGCGATCATCTGGCCCCAGGAGGGGGTGGGCGGACGGACGCCGACGCCGAGGTAGCTGAGGGCGGCCTCGGTGCTGATCATTCCGGGGATCAGCAGGGTCGTGTAGGCGATGACCGGGCCCGAGACGCCCGGGAGGATGTCGCGGGTCAGGATCCGCCAGGGGCCGGAGCCGCCGACGCGGGCGGCGTCGACGTACTCGCGGTGTTTGAGGGAGAGGGTCTGGCCGCGGACCACGCGGGCGACGCCGGGCCAGCCGAAGACGCCGATGACGGTGGTCATGAGGACGATCCGGTTGACGTCCTTGGCCACGGACAGCATCGCGATCATGAAGATCAGCGAGGGGAAGGACATGGTCAGGTCCATGAGCCGGGACAGGACCGTGTCGGTGCGGCCGCCGAAGTAGCCGGCGGCGATCCCGGCGGCCGTGCCGGCGACCACCACGATGGCGGTGGCGGCGAAGGCGATCAGGAGGGAGACCTGGGCGCCGTGGATCACACGGGCGAACAGGTCGCGGCCGGTGACGGGTTCGACCCCGAGCCAGTGTTCGGGGCTGATGCCGCCGAGGGCGCCGAGCGGCTGGCCGCCGAGGTAGGGGTCGATGGCGGTCTTGTCGAACTCGTTCGGGGACCAGCCGCCGAGGGCGCCCAGCCAGGGGGCGGTGGCGGCCATCAGGACGAAGAGGAGGACGACGCCGAGGCTGGCGCGGACGGCGGGACGGCGGCGCAGTTCCCGCCGGGCGAGCTGCCAGGGGCTGCTGCCGGGCGCTGCCGCGGGCCGGACGGTGGCGGCATCGGGGGCGGGGGCGGCGTCCGGGGCCGGGGGGCCTGCGGTGGCCCGGTGTGCCCGGTCCTCCGGGACCGGTGCGGTGGTGGTCATGGTGTCGGGGGCTCCGGATTCCTCAGCCCTGGCTCTTCGAGGGGTCCTTGAGGCCGACGGTCCCGTAGTCGATGGTGCCGGTCCACACGGGGTGGCCGAAGGCGCCCGCGATGTTGGTGCCGACGAGGAGCGGCTTGCGCTCCAGGAGGAGCGGGACGTTCGGGGACTTGGCCATCAGGGCGGCGTCGAGGTCGATCCAGGCCTGGTTGGCCTCCTTGGCGTCGGCCATGGCGTTGATCTCGTCGATCCGCTTCATGGTCGCCTCGTCGCGGAACTGGCTGTAGTTGCCCTGGTTGCCCTTCTCCTTGATGGTGCGTCCGTCGAAGACGAACGGGATCCAGGTGGAGCCGGAGGGGTAGTCGGGGCACCAGCCGGTGAGGGTCATGTCGGGCGTGGTGGAGAGGTCGCCGATGACGTCGTAGTAGGCCCCCGGGTCGACGGTGTCGATGACGACCTCGATGCCTGCGCGGGACAGGCCCTGCTGGATGGCCTCGGCCTTGCCCTTGTCGCCGGTGGAGACGGACAGGGACACCTTGAGGCTCTCCTTGCCGGCGGCCTTGAGGAGTTCCCTGGCCTTGGCCGGGTCGCCGGCCGGGGCGATCTTCAGTACGTCGGCCTGCTTGCCTCCGGAGAGGGCCGGGGGCAGGTAGGCGGTGGCGACCTCGTTGAGGGCCGGGCCGCCGCCCGCGGTGACGACGGCCTCCTTGTCGACGGCGTACTGCATGGCCTCGCGGACCTTCGGGTCGTCGAAGGGGGCGCGGGAGTTGTTCAGGTGGAGCATCTCCGTGCAGCCCTGTGACTCGGCGAGCAGCCGGGCCTTGACCTCCGGCTTGGGCAGCACCTTGGGGGCGCTCTCGGGGCGCATGTCGGCGTACTGGACGGTGGAGGCGTCGGCGCCCTCGCCGGCGATGATCCGGTCGTCGATCTGGCCGCCCTTGAGGCCCATGACGACGACGAACTTGTCCGGGTAGGCCTTGCGGACGGTGTCGGTGCCCGGGTCCCAGTGCTCGTTGCGGACCAGGACCAGCTTCTTGTCGCGGTCGTACGACTCGATCTTGTACGGGCCGGAGGAGAACGGGCGGGCGTCGTACTGGGTGCCCTTCTCCTGGGACTGGGGCACGGGGGCGAAGGTCGGCAGGGTGGCGGTCGCGGAGAACTCGGCGACCGGGCGCTTCAGTTCGAAGACGATCGTGCGGTCGTCGGGCGTCTTGACGGAGTCCAGGTGCTGCCCCTGGAGCGGGCCCTTGTAGCCCTCGGTCCCGGCCAGGTACTGGGCGGCGTAGTCGGGGCCGCCGGTGAGGTCGGGGCTGAAGGAGCGCTCGACGTTGTACTTGACGTCCTGGGCCCTGACCGGGCTGCCGTCCTCGTACTTCACGCCCTCCTTGAGGGTGAAGGTCCAGGTGCGGCCGCCGTTGGAGGAGGTGCCGAGGTCGGTGGCGAGGTCGGGGACCAGCTCGCTGCCCGCCTTGCCGGGCTCGGCCTTGAAGGTGACGAGCGTGCGGTAGAGCAGCCGGGTGCCGAAGTCCATGGTCGGCATCGTCCAGTTGCGGGCGGGGTCGAGGTGCGCGAAGTCCTGGTTGGACAGGACGGTCAAGGTGCCGCCCTTGACGGGGGTTCCGCCGAGGATCTTGCCGTCGTTGGCGGCGGCGGGGTTGGAAGCGCCCGAGCCGGCCGTGCCCTTCTTGGTGCCGGAGCAACCCGAGGCGCCGAGTGCGAGAGCGGCCACCAGGGCGGTGGCGAGGGCGAGTTGGGTGCGCTTGGTCATGGTCACTCCAGGGAAGGGCCGCGCTCTAGGATGTGACCGGTAACATAGTAATGTGAAATTGCACTGACAAGGGGTGGGGGTCGCCGTTATCCAGCCGTGTCCAAACCGGCGGGCGGCGCGTCGGCGCGACAGCCGCCCCTGCGGGCGGGAACATGCCGGGTGTGATCACCCAGGCCAAGGCCACGCAGCGGAGCAGGAGTTCACAGCCCGGGCGGCCGGGGCAACCCGCACACGGACAGCCCGGACAGCCCGCACACGGGCGGCCGGCACACGGGCGGCCGGAGCCGGGAAGGCGGGACTTCCTCACGACCCTGGGGGCCGCGGCGGCGACCTTCGCGCTCGGGGTCCCGGCGCGGGCCACCGCCCACGCCCGGGACGCCGCCACCGCCGCCGAGTACGTCGACGTCCAGCTCCTCGACATCACCGACCTGCACGGCTATCTGCAGGGCGCACCCGGCAGCAACTCGGTCATCGTCGGCAACGGCGGCCGCAGCTACACCGTCGGCGGCGTCGCGTACATGGCCGCGCACCTCGAACGCCTCCGCGACGGCCACCCGAACTCCCTGTTCTTCACCCCCGGAGACGCCTTCTCCGGCTGGGAGTTCGACGCGGCGGCCTTCGCCGACGAGCCGACGATCGAGGCCCTCAACCGCATGGGGCTCGACTTCGCGACGGCCGGCAACCACGAGTTCGACAAGTCACCGGCCATGCTCCGGCGCCACATGGAGCAGGGCGTCCCGTTCCCGGTCGAGGGCCGCGACACCTCCTTCACCGACTCCTCCGGCCTGCGCTTCCACGGCGCCGACTTCCGCTACTACAGCGCCAACCTGGTCCGGGGCGGGGGCGGCGCGACGGTCCTGCCCCCCTACAACATCGAGCGGGTGCTCACCGCCGACGGCCGCGAGCTGCCCATCGGGTTCATCCACCTCACCGCCGTGGGCAGCGAGCTGTTCCCCGGCTCCTACCAGCCGGGCCTCGCCACCCTCGACGAGGTCGCCACCGCCGACCACTACGCGGCACTGCTCAAGAGCCAGGGCGTGAACGCGATCGTGCTCAGCCTGCACGACGGGGCGGTGGCCGGGACCGACTTCAACAGCGGCGCCGACCCCTCGGGGCCCGCCCTCGACCTCGCGCTGCGGGTCTCCCCCGACATCGACGCGATCGTCACCGGGCACTGGCACACCCGGTTCAACATGATGGTCCCCGACCCGGACGGCGTCCCCCGGCCGTTCGTCGAGGCCGGCTGCTACGGCCAGGTCATCAACGAGATCAACCTGCGGCTCGACCCGCTCACCGGCCGGGTGGTCCGGGAGCTGACGGTGTCCACCAACCACCCCAACACCCGTGACGTCGCCCCTCATCCGGAGCTGCAGGAGGTCGTCACCTACTGGGCGGGGCAGGCGGCGGCGCGCGACCGGACCCCGCTCGGGCGGCAGAGCGGCTCGTTCCTGCGCGCCCGGAACACGGCGGGCGAGAGCACCATGGGGAACCTGGCCGCCGACTGGGCGCTGTGGGCCGGCGGCAGACCCACCGACCCCGAGAACGACGCCAACGTCCACCCCAACGTCCCGGCCCAGCTCGCCGTGGTCGCAGCGGCGCCCCGGGTCGGCCAGGCGGTCGTCGCCGGGGACCTCGTCCTCGACCCGGCCTCGGGCGGCACCATCACCTTCGGCAGTGCCTGGCGGGCCATCGGGTTCGGTGATCCGATCGTCAGCGCGTGGGTGAGCGGGCAGCGGATCCACGACGCGCTGGAGGAGCAGTGGACGACGACGGAGTCCGGCGAGCTGCGCTTCGCTCCCCTCGCCGTCTCCCGGAACGTGCGCTACACCTTCGACGCGCGGGGGCCGGTCGGGGACCGGGTGCACCCCGAGGAGGTCCTCGTCGACGGTGTCCCGCTGGACCTCGGCCGCCGATACCGGCTCGCGGCCCCGTCGTACACGCTCCTCGCGAACGACGGCTATCCGTCCCTCTCCGCGTTCGAGGAGCCGTACCGGCACCAGCGGGACTTCGAGAGCTTCGTGGCGTACGTACGCGAGACGGGGGTGCTCGCTCCGCAGCCCAGGGACCGGGTCACGGCGGCGAACGCGGCCGGCGCGGGGGCCGACGTGGGCGTCGTCGTGGACCCGCCGGTCCTGCTCCTGCCCGACGGGACGCCCGTCCCGCGCCCGGAGGCGGCGATCATCTCGGCGGACCGGCCGCGGGCGGCCCGTGGCGGCGGCCGCCCGCCCTGCTGATCCACCGGCCGCAGCCCGGTGGGGCGGCGGCCGGCTACTGGAGTCCGGAGCCGAGGCCTCCGGGGACGCGGCCGACCGGCTCGTCGCGGCCCTGGGCCCAGAGCGAGCGGACGTGGCCGAGGTGGCGGAGCATGCACTCCTGCGCGGCCTCGGCGTCGCCGCTCAGCATCAGGTCGAGCAGCTCGATGTGCTCCTCCGCGGAGGAGACCAGCTTGCCGGCCTCGTCCAGGCCGGTCAGGCCGTAGAGCCTGGAGCGCTTGCGCAGGTCGCCGACCGTCTCCACCAGCCGGTCGTTGCCCGCGAGGGCCAGCAGGGAGAGGTGGAAGCGGCGGTCGGCCTCCAGGTAGCCGATGAGGTTGTGCTCGCGGGCGCTGGTGACGATCTCCTCGGCGACGGGGCGCAGCGCCTCCAGCTGCTCGGCCGTGGCCGTCTTGGTGATGCGTCCGATGGTCGGTACCTCGATCATCGTGCGCAGTTCGGTGAACTGGTCCAGGTCGCGCTCGCTGACCTCGGTGATGCGGAAGCCCTTGTTGCGGACCGGCTCGACCAGTCCTTCGCGGGCCAGGTCGAGCATGGCCTCGCGGACGGGTGTGGCCGAGACGCCGAGTTCGGCCGCGAGGCCCGGCGCGGAGTAGACGCTCCCGGGGCGCAGCTCGCCCGCTATCAGTGCGGCGCGCAGTGCGTGGCCGACCTGGTCGCGGAGGCGTTCCTGGGCCTTGATGAGACTGTGCTGCTTCAGGTCACCCATAACTCTTCCTCCGAGACCCCCGTACGCCACCGACGAGGAGAGGACCAGCGTACAATGTCACGTTGCGCTGCTCACACTCCTGCGGCCTCGTACAGCGCGACCGCCACGGCGAGATCTTCCCAGGCCATGCCCACGCTCTTGAAGAGCTGTGGACAACTCCGCGGCCCGGATGCCGGGATCCGGCCGCCCACCAGGTCGGCGAGGGTCCCGCTGACATGACCGGGGCCGATGGCCCCCTCGGCCTCCGGGACCAGCAGGTCGCCCGCCTCGCGCAGGGCCGCCGCCCGGGATTCCACGTACACCGCCGCCCGTCGCACAAGGGCGGTGTCCGTCTCCCGGGCCGTCGGCTCGTGCGAGCCGACGGCCACGACGGTGGCGCCGGGCCGGACGAGACGCCCGTCGAAGAGCGGTTCCCGGGCCGTGGTGCAGCAGATCACCAGGTCGGCGTCGGCCACGTCCTCCGGGGTGCCGGTCCGGGCGGCCGGGCCCAGGGTACGGGCGTGGGCGGCGAGCCGCTCCGCCCGCCCGTGGTTCCGCGCGACCACCACCACCTCGGCCAACTCCGCTACCGCCAGGCTTGCTTCCAGATGTCCGTACGCCTGCGGTCCCGTGCCGAAGAGCACCAGGCGCAGCGGCCGCCCGGCGGGCGCCAGGTGGCGCAGCGCGAGGGCGGAGACCGCCGGGGTGCGCAGGGTGGTCAGCGCCGCGCCGTCCAGCAGGGCCAGGGGCCGCAGGGTGGGGCCGTCCAGGAGCAGGTAGGAGCCCGTGATCCGGGGCAGCCCGCGGGCCGGGTTCCCGGGCGCGACCCCGGCGATCTTCACCCCGGCGTACGCGCCCGAGGCGGCCGGCATCAGCAGCAGTTCGCCCCCGCCGGGCACCCCGATCGCGGAGCGCGGCGGGCAGCTCTCCGGGTCGAGGCCGCCGAGCAGGGCGGCGGCCACGGCGTCGGCCGCCGCCGCAGGGGTGAGCAGGGCGGCCATCCGCCCCGCGCCGAGCTGGGGGATGCCCGTCACAGGAGGAATCCGCTGCCGAGTGCGTCGTACGGGTCCACCACGAAGGCGTGTTCGCCGGTGCGGTGGGCGGTGCCCGTGACCTCGGTGACCCCGCCGTCCAGCATCCGCCCGGTGAACACCGTGCCCGTGACCGACTCGTGCAGCAGGTCCTCGCCCGGGCCGAGCCTCCCGTCCTCGGCGAGCAGCGCGAGCCGTGCCGAGGTGCCGGAGCCGCAGGGCGAGCGGTCGATCTGCCCGTCGGCGAAGACGGTGACGTTGCGCTGGTGCGGCCCGAAGGGGGTGTCGGGCAGCTCCTCGTGGAGGATCACCCCGTAGACCCCGGAGAGCAGCGGGCCGTCCGGGTGCCAGGTGGCGGGGTGGGTGGCCAGCGCCGCCCGGACCTCCTGCCCGGCCCGCACCAGGGCGGGCAGCGCCGCCCGGGAGACGTCCAGGCCGAGGTCGCGCGCGCGGACGGTGGCGTAACAGGCCCCGGCGTGCGCGATGTCCACCTCGGCGAGCCCGAACGAGGTGGCGACGGGCACCTTGCGCGCACCCACCACCGCCGGGACGTTGCGGAAGGTGACCCCGGTGGTGCGGCCCCCGGCCCGGTGGACGGTGGCGGTGACCCGCCCGGACGGTACGTCGATGCGCACCGGGGCGTCCCCGTCGGCCGGGGCGGCGACCCGGCCGGTGTCCACGGCCCAGACCCCGAGGGCCATGGCGCCGTGGCCGCAGGCGGTGGAGTAGCCGTCCTTGTGCCAGAACAGCACGCCGAAGTGGGCCCCGTCGTCGTCGGCGGGGACCACGAACCCCCCGTACATCCCGGCGTGTCCGCGCGGCTCCTGAACGAGCAGGCGCCGTACGTCGTCCAGCTCGCCCCGGCGCGGGGCGGTCCCGGAGCCTCCCGGGCCGATGACGGTGGCGCAGCGCTCGGCGACGGTGTCCCCGGGGACCGGTGGCATCCCTTCGAGGGCGCAGTCGGCGATCCGGAAGGGCTCGCCGGCGGTGTGGTAGTCCACCGTGCGGACGGTCGTCACAGCAGGAACCCTCCGGGGAAGGGGTCGGTCGGGTCGAGGAAGTACTGGGCGGTGCCGGTGATCCAGGCCCGGCCGGTGACGGTGGGGACGACCGCCGGGAGCCCGCCGACGGTGGTCTCGCCGACCAGCCGGCCGGTGAACTCCGTCCCGATGAAGGACTCGTTGACGAAGTCCGCGCCGAGCTCCAGGAGGCCACGGGCGTGCAGCTGGGCCATCCGCGCGCTGGTCCCCGTACCGCAGGGCGAGCGGTCGAACCAGCCGGGGTGGATGGCCATGGCGTGCCGGGAGCGGTGGGCGTCCGAGCCGGGGGCGGCGAGGTAGACGTGCTTGACCCCGGCGATGGAGGGGTTCTCGGGGTGGACGGGCCGGTCCGGGCCGGCGTTGATCGCGTCCATGACGGCCAGCCCGGCGGCGATCAGCTCGTCCCCCCGGGCGCGGTCGAAGGGCAGTCCCAGGGCGTCGAGTTCGACGAAGGCGTAGAAGTTGCCGCCGTAGGCCAGGTCGTAGGTGACCGTGCCGTGGCCCGGGACCTCGGTCTTGAGGTCGAGGCCGACGCCGAAGGAGGGCACGTTGGTGAGGGTGACGGCGGTGGCCGCCCCGTCCTCGACCCGGACGTCGACGCTCACCAGTCCGGCCGGGGTGTCGAGCCGGACGGTGGTGACCGGCTCGACGACCGCCACCATGCCGGTCTCGACGAGGACGGTGGCGACCCCGATGGTGCCGTGCCCGCACATGGGGAGCACGCCCGACACCTCGATGTAGAGGACGCCGTAATCGGCGTCCGGGCGGGTCGGGGGCTGCAGGATGACGCCGCTCATCGCGGAGTGCCCGCGCGGCTCGTACATGAGCAGGGTCCGGACGTGGTCCATGTGCTCGATGAAGTGGAGCCGCTTCTCGGCCATGGTGGCGCCGGGGATCACCCCGACTCCCCCGGTGATGACCCGGGTCGGCATGCCCTCGGTGTGCGAGTCCACCGCGTGGTAGACGTGACGCGTACGCATGTGCGGTCCCCCGGAGTACTAGTTGAGGCCCTCGGCGAGGGCCTTCTCGGTGGCGGCGCGGACGGCGGCCTCGGTCTCGCCGGTGAGCGGGAACCGCGGCGGGCGGGTGGCGCCGCCGGGGCGCCCGGCCAGGTCCATGGAGAGCTTGATGGCCTGGACGAACTCGGTCTTGGAGTCCCAGCGCAGGAGCGGGTGCAGGGACTTGTAGAGCGGCAGGGCGGTCTCCAGGTCCCCGGCGACCGCGGCCCGGTAGAGGGTGGCGCAGGACTTCGGCAGCGCGTTGGGGTAGCCGGCGATCCAGCCGACGGCGCCCGCGAGGGCGAGTTCGAGGAGGACGTCGTCGGCGCCGATGAGCAGGTCGAGGCCGGGGGCGAGTTCGGCGATCTCGTAGGCCCGGCGCACGTCCCCGCTGAACTCCTTGACGGCGACGATGGATCCGTCGGCGTACAGCCGGGCGAGCAGGTCCGGGGTCAGGTCCACCTTGGTGTCGATGGGGTTGTTGTACGCGACGACGGGCAGCCCGGCGCGGGCGACCTCGGCGTAGTGGGCGCGTACGGCGTCCTCGTCGGCCCGGAAGGCGTTGGGGGGCAGCAGGAGCACGGAGCCGGCTCCGGCCTCGGCGGCCTGCTCGGCCCAGCGGCGGGCCTCGGCGCTGCCGTAGGCGGCGACGCCGGGCATCACGCGGTCGCCGTCGCCCGCCGCCTCGACCGCGGTTCGCACGACGCGTGCCCGCTCCTCGTCGGTGAGGGTCTGGTACTCCCCGAGGGAGCCGTTGGGGACCACGCCGTCGCAGCCGTTCTCGATCAGCCAGGCCACGTGCTCGGCGTACGCGTCGTGGTCGACGCCGAGGTCCTCGCGCAGCGGGAGCGCGGTGGCGACCATGATTCCGTGCCAGGGGCGGGTGCGGGGCGCGGGGGTGTGCGCGTGGGTCATGTGAGAGCTCCCTAGTGTGGTGTGTGACATTTTACTAGCGGGTGCGGGGCGGCCACAAGGGCCGCGGCGCCCCGATCAGTGCTCGGCGGGCGGAAGTTCGGCGAGGTGGCGCAGCGGAACCGGACAGGACAGCGGCCGCCGGTCGGGGGCGGGCTCCTCCCCGGCCAGGGCCGCGACGGCCGGGCCGCACATCCGGCCCTGGCACCAGCCCATGCCGGCGCGGGTGAGGAGCTTGACCGTACGGGCGTCCCGCGCGCCGAGCTCCCCGGCGGCTTCCCGGATCCGCCCGGCCGGTACCTCCTCGCACCGGCAGACGACGGCGTCGTCCCGGAGCCAGCCGGTCCAGCCCCCGCCGGGGCGGTGGGCGGCGGCCATCGCCCCGGCGAAGGCGCGCAGCCGGGCGCGGCGGCGGACGAGCCGGGCCGGGGGCAGCGCCCCCGCGACGGAGTGCGCGGCCAGCTCCCCCTCGGCCATGGCCAGTTGGGCACCGCCGATGCCGCCGGTCTCGCCCGCCGACCAGATGCCGGGGACGGAGGTCCGCTGCTCGGCGTCGAGGACGAGCGCGACGGTGCCGTCGGGGGACGGACGGGTCTCGCACCCGAGGCCGGTGGCGAGTTCCAGCTGGGGCACCAGCCCGTGCCCGACGGCGAGGGCGTCGCAGGGGATCCGGCGGGCGGTGCCGGGCAGCGGCCGCCAGTCGCGGTCGAGCCGGGCCACGGTGACGGCCTCGACCCGGTCGGTGCCGTGCGCCTCGGTGACGGCGTGCCGGGTGAGGAGCCGGACCCGGTGGCGGGCCAGCGCCCCGCCGTAGCCGGCGGCCTCGACGATCTTGCCGGGGTTGCGCAGCAGGGCGGGGACCTGGCCCGTGTACGCGGTGTAGGCGGCGGCCTCCACCACGGCGGGCACGGTGGCTCCGGCAGCGGCGAGCGACCCGGCCACGGCCAGCAGCAGCGGCCCGCTTCCGGCGACGACGACCCGCTTGCCCGGCAGGACCAGCCCGCCCTTGAGCATGGCCTGCGCCCCACCGGCCCCGACCACTCCCGGCAGGGTCCAGCCGGGGAAGGGGAGTTGGCGCTCGTAGGCTCCGGTGGCGATGAGCACGGCCCGCGCCGTGACGACGGCGGGCCGCTCCTCGGGGGCGTGGCCGGCGACGGCGTGCAGCGTCCAGGCGCCCTCGTGCGGGAGCACCGACCAGACGTGGTGGCCCGTGAGGCAGGCGATCCGGCCGGCCGACTCGTGGGCGCGCAGGGCGGCTTCACGGGCGGCGAACTGCGGCCAGCCGTGGTGGAGCGCCTCGGGGCGGGCCGCTCCCAGCCCGGGGGCCGGGTGGCGGTAGAACTGCCCGCCGGGGCGGTCGCCCGCGTCGAGGAGCGTGACCCGCAGCCCGAGCCCGGCGGCGGTGACGGCCGCGGCCAGCCCGGCCGGCCCGGCCCCGACGACGGCCAGGTCGACCGGGTCCACGGCCGCGGCGGAAGCGGGCGGCCCGTCGGACCCCGGCCTCCCGGCGGCGCCGGCCTGCCCGTAGGGCGCGGGCCCGGCGTGCGCACCCGGCTCCGCGGACGTCGACGGCCCGGAAGCAGCGGCCGGCCCGGCGGCGCCGGACGGCTGCGCGGACCGGGGCCGCTCCGCGGGGCGGGCGGGCTCGGCGGGCTCAGACGGCGAGTTCGGCACGGCCGGTCCCCTCCTGGGTGGTGACGGAGTCCCCCGGCCGGGCCGGGACCAGGCAGGCGCGCTGGTTCGGGGTGCCGTTGACGGTGACGAGGCAGTCGTAGCAGCTGCCGATCCCGCAGAACGCGCCGCGCGGGGCGCCGCCCTCCCGGGTGGTGCGCCAGGCGAGGATGCCGGCGCCCCAGAGCACGGCGGCGACGCTCTGCCCCTCCTGCGCGGGCAGTTCCCGGCCGTCGAAGTCGACCGTGAAGCAGGACGCCGGACTGCCGCCTACGAGTGAGCGGGGGCTGCGCATCAGGGGGTCCTCCTCGAAGTGGTACAGGCGGGCCGGGGACGGTGCGGTGCGCGGGGGGCCTTCCGGCCGGCGCCGGGGTCGGGCCGGCGGCCGCTGCGGATCGCGTGCGACGCGGCGGGCCTCACCGCGGCCCGCCGCCGACGCCCGCCGGGCCCTCTTCGGCGTCTTCCGCGTGCGCCCCGAAGCGGTCCGGGCGGAACGGGTGGACCGGGAGCGGGGGTTCGGTTCCCGTCAGGGCGGCGGCGATCAGCAGCCCCGTGGCGGGGGCCAGGCCGATGCCGGCGCCCTCGTGGCCGCAGGCGTGCAGCAGCCCGGGGCGCCGCGGGTCCGGGCCGATCGCCGGGAGGTGGTCGGGCAGGTAGGGGCGGAAGCCGTGGTAGCTGCGCATCACCCGGACGTCGGCCAGGACGGGGAAGAGCCCCGCCGCCTGGGCGGCCAGTCGGCGCAGGGCCTCCGTGGACAGGCTCCGGTCGAAGCCGACCCGCTCCCGGGTGGCGCCGATCAGGACCGGGCCGGACGGGGTGCCCTCGACGACCGCCGAGGACTGCAGGGCGGCGGAGCCGCTGGCGACGTCCGCGATGTAGTCGGCGGCGTAGACCTTGTGCCGGACCACCCTGGGCAGCGGTTCGGTCACCAGGACGAAGCCGCGGCGCGGGAGGACGGGCAGGGTGACCCCGGCCAGCGAGGCGATGCGGCCGCCCCAGGTGCCGGCCGCGTTCACCACGGCCGGGGCGAGGAGTTCACGGCGCGGCGTGCGCACCCCGCGTACGGCGCCCCGGTCCAGCAGGATCTCCGTCACCTCCTCACCGAGGTACGTCTCGGCTCCCGAGGCGGCCAGGAGCCGGGCCGCCGCCTGGGCGGGCTGGACCTGGGCGTCCTGCGGGTAGTGGAAGCCGCCCGCCAGGCCCGGGGCCAGATGCGGCTCCAGGTCGCGCAGGGCGTCGGCCGCCACCTCGGCCGTGTCGACGCCCGCCGCGCGCTGGCCCTCCGCGAAGTGCCGCAGGGCCTTGACGGTCCGCTCGTCAGGGGCGACGACGAGCCCGCCCTTGGGCTCGTACTCGATCTCCCGCGGGAGGACCGCGGCGAGTTCGGTCCACAGGCGGGTGGACAGCAGGGCGAGGTCGAGTTCGGGTCCGGCCTCCTTGTCGGAGACGAGCAGATTGCCTTCGCCGGCACCGGTGGTGCCGCCCGCGACGGGTCCCCGGTCCACCACGGCCACGGAGAGTCCGGCGCGGGCCGCGTAGTAGGCGCAGGCCGCCCCGACGACGCCTGCGCCGATGATCACGGCGTCCAGGGAGTGTCTCTTGAGCACGACAGTAATATGTCACATTCTTTAGAAGCTGCCCAGATGCCCGGCCCGGTCCCGCACCCCCCTCGGATGCGGGACGGACGGGCGCCGGGCAGGTACCGGTCAGATGCCGGCGCCGGACAGGTACCGGTGCGGTCAGATGCCGGCGCCGGGCAGTACCGGTCAGCTGCGGAGGGGCCCCTCACAGCTGTAACCGGAGGTGCCCGCCACCTTGTTGCTCCAGATCTCCACCGGCCCGAAGGAACAGTTCATGTCGGCGAGGTTGTTGGAGGCCGCCCCCGCCCGGTCGAGGATGAAGTAGTCGACCGTCTCCGACATGTCCTTGAAGTTCTGGTCGTCGTTGCGCCAGTTCTTCAGGTTCGCGGTGATCCGCCCGGTACAGGTGAAGCGGCGCTTGCCCGGGTCGCCGTTCTCCACGCAGTCCGGGGTGTTGTACGTGGCCGCGGCGAAGGAGGACTTCACCGAGGCGAGCGCCGCGTCCCGCAGCCGGTCGTTCGGGGTGAAGGAGGTGTTCGGCACGTAGAGCTGGTCGACCTTGGCGATCTGCGCGTCCAGGAAGCGGTCGTAGTCGCGCTGGAGGTAGGTGTCCGTGCCCATCCGGTAGCGCCAGGCGTCGTACGCCGCCACGTCGTCGTTCCGCAGGTGCGTGTACATCTCGCGCAGCAGCGTGGGCTTCTCGGTCCACAGGAACTCGAAGAAGGTGCCCGCGTAGCTGTAGAAGCGGAAGCCGTCGCCGTCGTAGGTGGCGTTCAGCAGCTGCTCGACGCTCATGCGCGGGCCGCCGCCGGCCGTGTCGCCGATGATGCTCTTGACGAGGGACTTGCGGACGGCGATGCCGTTGTCGCGGGTGGCGCCGTCGAAGAACTCGGCCGTTCCCTCGTCCATGGCGGTCGTCCGGTCGCTCTCGTACCAGGGGCCCTGGCCGAAGAAGCCGGGGACGGCGAAGCGGCCGTTGAGGTAGTGCGTGTACTCGTGGCGGAAGAGCTCCTCAAGGGTGAGGGAGGAGTCCTGCGGGACGCGGCGCTGGTAGGTGTAGAAGGTGGCGCCGTTCTCGATGTAGATGCCGCCGTTGTTGGTGCCGTAGCCGGTCAGGATCGGGTGGTAGTTCACGTAGTCCGCGCGGGAGGCGTAGAGCACGATGTTCAGCGTGGAGTTGGGGTCGCCCGCGAGCGGCTGGTCGGTGCCGAGCACGCGGTGGTACTGGGCCTTCACCTGCTTGCTCGCGTAGTACAGCTGGTCGACGGTGGCGCGGTCCAGGGCGGTGCGGACCTTGATGGCGCCGTTGTCGTAGGAGTAGGTGTAGGGGAACAGCTGCTTCTCGATGTCCTCCTTGCACACCCCGTACGGCTTGCAGGCCTCGTAGAAGTTGAGCCAGGAGACGATCTTGGCCCACGGCTCGCTGCCGGCGCCGAAGGCGGCCTTGACGGGCTCCAGCATCGCGCCGAGGTCGGCGACGACCCGGTCCCGCAGGCCCTCGACCTGGCCGAAGCGGGCGTACTCGCTCAGCGCGTCGCGCACCACCCAGGCGTTGCCGGTGTCCTTGAGGTGCGTGTAGGTGGAGAAGGCCTTGAAGGCGTCGCGGTAGGAGGCGTCGGCGGCCACCGCGGAGTGGAAGACGGCGTCCTGGTTGCCGGGATAGACGCCCAGGTAGGTGACGGAGAGGGCGGCCAGCGCGGCGCCCGCCCAGCCGGCGTCGAGGTGGGTGGCCGGGTGCGCCGGGTCCATGGTGGCCAGGACCTTCTTGATGAGGCCGAGCTGGTGCTGGCGCAGGCCGGGCGCGCTGCCGGCGTAGAGGGCCTCGCGCAGGGTGCGGGCGTTGGAGGGAGTCACGTCGAAGGTGCGGGCGGCGGCGCCGAAGTCGGCGATGGCGCGGCGCATGGCGTCGACGGTGGGGGCGTCGGTGACGTCGATCTCGGAGCGCGAGTAGTCGTGGTAGGCCACCGCGTGCAGGTAGGTGAACATCTCCTCCAGGTGGGAGGAGTTACGGCCGTCGTGGGCGGCGGCCAGGCCGGATATCCGCCGGGAGACGGCCTGTACGTGCGCGTCCGACATGACGGGGGCCAGGCGGGCGTCCCAGGTCCAGATGAGACCGCGCAGACATCCGTCCGCGAGGACGGCCTGGTCGGCGAGAAAGTCGGCGAACTGCTCCGGGGTGAGACCGGTGATCCCGTCGAGGGTGCAGGGGACGCCTGCGGCGACGCTCTTCGCGGTGGGGGCCGCCTCGACCGCCTTGCCGCGCTTCTGCAGGTCGTCGGCGGGCTGGGCGGCGGCCGTGGCGGCCCCGGGGACCTGCCCGGCGATGTTCTGCCCGCCGGGGGCCGGGGCCGGGGCGGGCGTGCTGTCCTTCGCGTCGGCCAGGCGGTCGACCTCGTCGAACGGGTTCCCCGTGGGGCCGGGGGCGGGAACGGCTCGTGCACCGGCGAAGGCGGCGGGGGCCTTGGACTCGGCGGCCTGCGTGGCGGCCTGCCCCGCGGTGGCGAGGAGGGTGACGGCCACGGCGGAGGCGAGGAGGGAAGAGCGCACAGCTCTGTGCTTGAGCACCGAGAACTCCTGATCGGAGAAGGGGAGGTGGGGGGTGGTGCGTGAACTGCCCTGCGTCACACGGCGTTTGACGGGGGTTAACGTGCCGCGATGTGAGCTGTAACATAGTAATGTGAAATTGCACTGACAAGACCTGTGCGCCCACCAGTTCGCATCTTTCCTGAGGGAGTCCTCGTGACCGACGCGTCCGCCCGCCTCAACACGGGCAGTCACGACCGCCCGGTATCCCCGGAGTTGTCCCGGTACATGGCGGGCAACTGGGCCGCGACCCCGCTGCCGGACTCCGACCGGGTCCCCGGCCACGACGTCACCCCGGCCCGCCGGGCCCGGCTCTCGGCCCGCTTCCCGGGCGAGCGGCTGATCGTCCCGGCCGGGGAACTGAAGGTCCGCTCCAACGACTGCGACCACCGCTTCCGCCCGCACAGCGCGTACGCCTGGCTGACCGGCCTCACCGGCGAGGACCAGGCGGGCCACGTCCTGGTCATGGAACCGTCGGGCCCGCACGCCCACGAGGCCGTGCTGTACCTGCGGCCGCGCTCGCCGCGGGCGGACGGCGACGGGGAGTTCTACCGCGACCGCCGGTACGGGGAGTTCTGGGTGGGCCGCCGGCCGGACCTCGCGGAGGCCGAACGCCTCACCGGCATCCGCTGCGCCCACCTGGACACCCTCGGCTCACCGGCCGGCCGCAGCGCGGCCTCCGACGCCGAACTCGCCTCCGCCCTCTCCGAGCTGCGCCTGGTGAAGGACGCGTGGGAGGTCGAGCAGCTCCAGCTGGCCGTCGACCACACGGCGGCGGGCTTCGAGGACGTCGTACGGGCCCTGCCGCGCGCGCTGGCGCACCCGCGCGGGGAGCGCTGGATCGAGGGGGTCTTCGGCCTGCGCGCGCGGGCGGAGGGCAACGGCACCGGGTACGAGACGATCGCGGCGTCCGGCGCCCACGCCTGCACCCTGCACTGGATCCGCAACGACGGCCGGCTGAACGGCGGGGAACTGCTGCTCCTGGACGCGGGCGTGGAGACGGACACCCTCTACACCGCGGACATCACCCGCACCCTGCCGCTGTCGGGCCGCTTCTCCCCCGTCCAGCGCCAGGTGTACGAACTGGTCCTGGCCGCACAGGAGGCGGGCATCGCCGCGCTGCGCCCGGGCGCGAGCTTCGGGGACTTCCACCGGGCCGGGATGCGCGTGATCGCGGAGGGCCTGGCCGACTGGGGCGTCCTGAAGGACGCGGAGGGCGACCTGCACCGGCGGTACACGCTGTGCAGCAGCGGCCACATGCTGGGGCTCGACGTGCACGACTGCGCGAAGGCCCGGGCGGAGACCTACCTGGACGGGGTCCTGGAAGAGGGCCAGGTCCTGACGGTGGAACCGGGCCTCTACCTCCAGCCCGATGACGAGACCCTCCCCGCCGAACTGCGGGGCATCGGCGTGCGCATCGAGGACGACCTGGTGATCACGGCGAACGGCGCCCGCCTGATGTCGGGCGCGCTGCCGCGCACGGTGGCCGGGATCGAGGAGTGGATGGGCCGGCTGCTCCGCTAGAACGGGCACCCGGCCATCCCCTGGCCCCCGCAAAGGCCCAGGTGTGCGTCTGCCGGACCTTGCCGGGCCCGCGACGCCCGGCAAGATCCGGAGGAGAGGGCCTAGTTCTCCGGCTCCCAAGCACGGAGCACGTCCCACAGCCCTGCGTCCCCGTCAGCGCGCAAGGAGTCGGACGGGAGACGGTCGTACAGGTGGAGAACCAGCTCACTCGCCGTGCCGTGGATGGAGATGCCTGCTGCGCCCTGGTCCTCGCCGGTCGCGGCGGTGGGCGCGGGGATGCGGGCGGAACGTGCGCCGTCGCCGTCGAGCGTGAGGCGCCAGGAGCGGCCCTCGGTGGCGTGGAAGTCGAAGGCCGTGGGCTTGTGCGGCCAGGCGCTGGACGTCGCGACGCAGGTGAACAGGAACTCCTCGACACCGTCGAGGGCGACCTCGGCCGGCAGCGGCTCCGGGGCGCCCGCGGCGAGCCGGGCGTCGTAGGTGTGCACCGCGCTCTCCTGGACCCGGTGCCGGGCGACCCCGCCGGAGGTCCGCGGCGTCTGCAGGCCGCTCCACCACGCCCAGCAGCCGGCGTCCGGGCCGGCCTCGCGCAGGGTGCTCAGCAGAAGCTCCGTCGACTCGGCCAGCCAGGCCAGCAGGGCCTCACGCTCCCGCGGCACCTCCAGAGCGGCGCGCGCGGCGGCGGCCTCGGCGGGGGGAGCGTCGGCGGGCCCCGCGCCGACTATCGCGGCCCAGAAGCGGTCTCCCCCGCCCAGGTGCTTCACCAGATCGAAGAGCGTCCACTCGGGGCAGGTCGGCACCTGAACGTCGAGGCTGGGCGCGGCGGCCACCGCGGCGCGGAAGGCGGTCGACCGTTCGTCGATCAGGCGCAGCAGGTCGGGGAATTCAAGATTCTTTTCCACTCCGGATGTCTATCACCCTGCTCCGGTGATCGGACAGCGAGTTTCACGGCCGCCGCGGGCCGGCCGCCGCGGACGTCGCCCTCGCCACCCCCACGCCTAGGGAAGGACCGCGACGCCGTCCAGTTCGACCAGGGCCTCCTCGTCCCAGAGACGGACCACGCCGATGACAGCCATCGCCGGATAGTCGCGGCCCGCCAACCGCCGCCAGATGCGGCCCAGTTCGGCCGCGTGCGTCCGGTACGCCGACACGTCCACCGCGTACACCGTCACCCGGGCCAGGTCCGCAGGGGTGCCACCCGCCTCGGCGAGGGCCGTCAACAGGTTGGCCAGGGCGACCTCGAACTGCTCCGGCAGGCTCTCCCCCACCACCTTGCCCGCTCCGTCCAGCGCGGTCTGGCCCGCCAGGAACACCAGTCGGGTGCCCGTCGCCGCGACCGCGTGCGAGAAACCCGTCGCGGGCGACAGCTCCGCCGGGTTGATCCGGTCCAGGCTCATCGCGCCGTCACCCCCGCCGCGCCCGCCACGCCCGCCGCGCCCGGAACGCCCGCCACGCCCGCGTACAGCTCCTTCGCGATGATCGTGCGCTGCACCTCGCTCGCCCCCTCGTAGATCCGCGGCGCCCGCACCTCCCTGTAGAGGTGTTCGAGGAGGTGGCCGCGCCGGAGGGCGACCGCGCCGTGCAGCTGGACCGCGTGGTCGACCACGTACTGGGCCGTCTCCGTGGCCAGCAGCTTCGCCATCGCCGCCCGGCGCGGGACGTCCCCGGCGCCCCGGTCGTATGCGCCCGCCGCCGCGTACACCAGCAGCCGGGCCGCCTCCGTGCGGGTCGCCATCTCGGCCACCCGGTGCGCCACCGCCTGGAGGTCGCTGAGGGTTCCGCCGAACGCCGCCCGGTCCGCCGTGTACGCGAGGGTCGCGTCCAGCGCGGCCCGGGCCATGCCCACCGCGAAGGCACCGACGCTCGGCCGGAAGAGGTTCAGGGTGTCCATCGCGACACGGAAGCCCCGCCCTGGCTCGCCCAGCAGGTCCCGCGGTCCGACCGGCACGCCGTCGAAGGCGAGGGAGCCGATGGGGTGCGGGGAGAGCATGTCCAGGGCCGCGCCGGAGAGTCCGGGACGGTCGGCCGGGACCAGGAAGGCCGAGACCCCCTTCGCCCCCGGCCCTTCGCCCGTTCGGGCGAACACGGTGTAGAAATCCGCCTCGGGGGCGTTGGAGATCCAGCACTTCTCACCGCTGAGCCGCCAGCCGGCCCCGGTGGTGGGATCGGCGGTGGGGTCGGCCGTCGCCGCCAGCGCGAGCGCCGCCGCGTCCGACCCCGCCCCCGGCTCGCTCAGCGCGAAGGCCGCCACCGCCCGCCCCGCACGCACCTGCGGCAGCCAGCGCTCCCGCTGCTCCTCGCTGCCCGCCCGCAGGACCGGGTACGCCCCCAGCCCCTGCAGGGCGAGCGCCGTCTCGGCCTCGGTGCAACCGTAGGCGAGGGACTCCCGCAGCAGGCAGAGTTCCAGCGCGCCCGAGGCGAACACCCGTTCCAGCAGGCCCAGCTCCCCCAGCGCCGCCAGCAGCGGCCGGTTGACCCTCCCCGGTTCCCCCTTCTCGGCCAGTGGCCGCAGCCGCTCCACCGCCAGTGCGCGCAACTGCCCGCACCACTCCTCCTGGTCCACCCCGAGCGCGAATCCGGTCATCCGAACATCCCCGCATCTATCGCGTCCTGTTGACTGCCGTCACCATCACGATACGCTCCTGGAAGGACCTTCCGGCCGTGGCCGGGAGAACACCGCACGGCCGGCTCCATCCCACCCCGGACCGCTGCAAGGGGGGGCGACCCGCCTTGGACCTCAAGCCTTCCGCTCACACCGACACCTTCGCCCGCGACCATCTGCCACCCGCGGACACGTGGCCGGAGCTCCTCTTCGATCTGCCCGAACTGGCCTACCCGGACCGCCTGAACTGCGGGGCCGAGCTGCTGGACGCCACCATCGACCGGTTCGGTCCGGCGGGCGCCGACCGCCCGGCCTTCCGCAGCGGGTCGGGTGAGGTGTGGACGTACGGCGGGCTGCGCGAGCGGGTGGACCGCCTGGCGCACACCCTCACCGCCGACCTCGGCGTGGTCCCCGGCAACCGGGTGCTCCTGCGCGGGCCCACCGGCCCCTGGCTCGCCGCCTGCTGGCTCGCGGTGATGAAGGCGGGCGCGGTGGCCGTCACCGTACTGCCCCAGCAGCGCGCGCAGGAGCTGGCCACGGTGTGCGCGATGGCCCGGGTGGGGCACGCCCTGTGCCATGCGGACGTGCTGGACGACCTGGTCAAGGCGGAGGTGCCGGGGCTGCGGATCACCGCGTACGGGGGCACCGCCCCGGACGACCTGCTCCGGCTGGCCGAGAGACATCCCGACCCCTTCCCGGCAGCCCCGACCTCCGCGGACGACGTCGCCCTGATCGCCTTCACCTCGGGGACCACCGGCCGGCCCAAGGGCTGCATGCACTTCCACCGCGACCTGCTAGCCGTCGCCGACACCTTCTCCCGGAACGTGCTGCGGCCCCGCCCGGACGACGTCTTCGCGGGCAGCCCGCCGCTCGGCTTCACCTTCGGCCTCGGCGGACTGGTCGTCTTCCCGCTGCGGGCCGGGGCGTCGGCGCTGCTGCTGGAGGAGGCGGTGCCGCGCCGGCTGCTGCCCGCGCTCGCGGAACACCGGGTGACGGTGCTGTTCACCGCGCCCACCGCCTACCGGACGATGCTGGACGCGCTGGGCCCGTACGACGTGGGCATGTACGACCTGTCGGCGCTGCGCCGGTGCGTCTCGGCCGGGGAGAACCTGCCCGCGGCCACCTGGCGGGCCTGGTACGAACGCACCGGCCTGCGCATCATCAACGGCATCGGGGCGACCGAGCTGCTGCACATCTTCATCTCCGCCGCCGACGAGGACATCCGGCCCGGTTCGACGGGCCGGGTGGTCCCGGGCTGGGAGGCCCGGGTGGTGGACCGGGCCGGCCGTCCGCTCCCGGACGGCGAGCCGGGCCTGCTGGCCGTGCGCGGCCCGGTGGGCTGCCGATATCTGGCCGATCCCCGGCAGGCGGAGTACGTACAGAACGGGTGGAACCTGACCGGTGACACCTACGTGCGCGATCCGGAGGGCTACTTCCGCTACGTCGCCCGGGCCGACGACATGATCGTCTCGGCCGGCTACAACATCGCGGGCCCCGAGGTGGAGGAGGCCCTGCTTCGCCACCCGGACGTGGTGGAGGCTGCGGTGGTGGGCCTCCCGGACGAGCGCCGCGGGCAGGTCGTGGTGGCGTACACCGTGGCCCGTGACGGCGCGGTGCTGACGGAGGAGGTCCTGCGCACCTTCATGCGGGCGGAACTGGCCCCGCACAAGTGTCCGCGCTCCTTCGTCTTCCTCCCCGCCCTCCCCCGTACCGCGACGGGCAAACTGCAGCGCTTCCGGCTGCGCGATCCCGACGCCCGGCAAGGTCCGGAAGGGACGGCTTAGGTCGTCTCTTCCGGACCTTGTCGGCCGAGCCCGCGGCGTCCGGTGCCGTGGCCGGCAAGGCGGAGGGGCGCCCGTGTACTGGACGTACCCGGGCGGCCCCGACAACGCGGCCGGGTGCGGTGCCGGACGCCGCGGGCCCGGCAAGGTCCGGAAGGGACGGCCTAGGTGTTCTGTCCGGGGAGGTTGTGGACGGGTGATGCAGGTCTCGGTTGAGGGATCTTGAAATGGGTGAGGGCCTTCTGGCCTGGTGTGGATTGCGACATCTGCACCGGCGACCAGAAAGGCCCTCGTGCCCCACCGTAATGCACCCCTGACCGAGACCGGACGACTACGCCTGGCCCGTTGTGTGGTCGTGGACGGCTGGCCCCTTCGGCGGGCTGCCGAGCGTTTCCAGGTCTCGCCGACCACCGCCCAGCGGTGGGCTATCCGCTACCGGGCCCTGGGCGAGGCCGGTATGGCCGACCATTCCTCCCGACCGCACCACAGCCCTCGCCGGACCGCGACCCGCACCGAACGCCGGATCATCAAGGTCCGCATCCAGCGGCGGTGGGGTCCGGCCCGCATCGCCCACCTGCTGGGCCTGGCGCCCTCGACCGTGCACCGTGTGCTGGCCCGGTTCGGCCTGGCCCGCCTGACGCATCTGGACCGGGCCACCGGCCGTGTCATACGCCGCTACGAACGTGAGCGTCCGGGCGAACTCGTCCACGTCGACATCAAAAAGCTCGGCAACATCCCCGACGGCGGCGGCCACAAGACCCTCGGCCGGCAGGCCGGCCGCAAAACCAAGACCGGCGTCGGCTACCAGTACATCCACACCGCCGTCGACGACCACTCCCGCCTCGCCTACAGCGAGATCCACGCCGACGAGAAGAAGGAAACCGCCACGGCCTTCTGGAGCAGGGCCCAGGCCTACTACGCCAGTGCCGGAATCACCGTCGAACGGGTCCTGACCGACAACGGCTCCTGCTACAAGTCCCACGCCTGGCGTGACCTGCTGGCAGCGGCCGGGATCGCCCACAAGCGAACCCGGCCCTACCGGCCCCAGACCAACGGCAAGGTCGAACGACTGAACCGGACCCTGCTGGACGAGTGGGCCTACGCCCGCCCCTACCGCTCCGAGCAGGAACGACGCGACGCCTTCCCCCAATGGCTACACACCTACAATCACCACCGCGGACACACCGCGCTCGCAGGCAAACCACCCGCCAGCCGCGTCCCCAACCTCACTGGGCAATACACCTAGGACGTCTCTTCCGGACCTTGCCGGCCGAGCCCGCGGCGTCCGGTGCCGTGGCCGGCAAGGCGGAGGGGCGCCCGTGTACTGGACGTACCCGGGCGGCCCCGACAACGCGGCCGGGTGCGGTGCCGGGCGTCGCGGGCCCGGCAAGGTCCGGAAGAGACGGCCTAGAGTGAACCCGTGGTCGAGCAGCACACTCCGCGATCCCTGATCGTCACGTTCTACGGAGCCTACGGGCGGGCCTTCGAGGGCCCCGTCCCGGTGGCCGCGCTGATCCGCCTGCTGGGCGCGGCCGGCGTGGACGCCCCGTCGGTCCGCTCGTCGGTGTCCCGGCTGAAGCGGCGCGGCTTCCTGCTGCCCGAACGCGCGGCGGACGGCTCGGCTGCGTACGGGCTCTCCGAGGAGGCGCGGCAGCTGCTGGACGACGGCGACCGCCGGATCTACGGCAGCACCCGGCTGTCGGACGAGTGGCTGGTGGCGGTGTTCTCGGTCCCGGAGCAGGAGCGGAACAAACGGCACCTGCTCCGCTCGCGGCTCGCCCGGCTCGGTTTCGGCGCGGTGGCGCCGGGCGTGTGGATCGCCCCGGCCCGGCTGGCCGAGGAGACCGCGCACACCCTGGAGCGCCTGCACCTGACGCCGTACGTGGAACTCTTCCGCGGCGCCCACCTCGGTTTCGCCCCGACCGCCGAGGCGGTGGCCCGCTGGTGGGACCTGGCGGCCCTGGCCAAGCAGCACGAGGAGTTCCTCGACCTCCACGAACCCGTCCTGCGCGCCCTGCGCTCGGGCCCCGGGCCGACTCCGGAGGAGGCCTACCGGGGCTACCTCCTCGCCCTGGACACCTGGCGCCGGCTGCCGTACGCCGACCCGGGCCTGCCGCGGGACCTGCTCCCGGCGGACTGGCCGGGCGACCGGGCGGCGGCCGTCTTCGGTGAACTCCACTCCCGGCTGCGGGACGTCGGGGCCGGGTTCGTGGAACCGCCGGCATAGGCGGTTGCCCGTGCTGCTGCGGCCCGTGCCGGTCCTGCTCGTGCGCGCGGCGGTGGTGCTCGCGTTCTTCGCCACGACGGGGACGCTGGACGGCTGCCCCGGGGACCCGGAGCGGTGCGGCCCGGACGACGTGCCGCCGTGGTGGCCGAACTGGCTGCCCTCCAGGTGCGGGCGCCCGCCCCGTCGCGCCACGATGGGCCATGACCTGGACCTTCACCACGGATCTGACGGCCTACCTGGCCGCGGCGGGCCCGGCCGCGGCCGCGCTGCCCGTGTCCAACACCCTGCTGCTGACCGTGGCAGACGGGCTGCGGCGGCGCGGGACCGACGCCTATGGCGACGGCGCCCCCTTCTTCGGCTGGTGGACGGGGGCCGACGGCGCCGTCGCCGGTGGTCTGCTGTGCACGCCGCCGTACCCGGTCGTGCTCGGCGTGCTGCCCGGGGAGGCGGTCCGGGCGCTCGGGGCCGCGCTCGCCGGCGAACCGCTGCTCGCCGGGGCGCACGGGTTCAACGCCCGCCGCCCGGACGCCGACGTGCTGGCCGAGGCCTGGGGGCGACCGACCCGGATCGCCGAGGAGCTGCGCCTGTACCGGCTGGCCGGCCTGGTCCCCCCGGATCCGGCACCGGCGGGCCGGGCCCGGCCCGCCTCCGTGGCCGACCTCCCGCTGCTGCTGGAGTGGGTCACGGCCTTCAACACGGAGGTGAACGTCCCGGGCACTGCCTCCGAGGCCAGGCTGCGCGACCGGATCTCCTACGGCGGGGTCCGGCTGTGGGAGCACGCCGGTGTTCCCGTCTCCCTGGCCGGCTTCTCGCGCCCGATCGGCTCCGCCTCACGCGTCGGCCCCGTCTACACCCCGCCCGAGCACCGGGGCCGCGGATACGCCGCCGGGGTCACGCACGCGGTGAGCGAAGCGGCGTACGCGGCCGGCGCAGGCGAGGTCCTCCTCTTCACGGACCTGGCCAACCCCACCAGCAACGGCGTCTACCAGCGCCTGGGTTACACCCCGGTCGAGGACCGCGCCGAGATCGTCCCGGCGTGAACACGGGCGCGGGTGCCGGGGCGGACCGGATCCGCCGCTACTTGTGCAGGCCCTCGAAGGAGGGGCCGACCCGCACCGGGGTGATCGTGATCTCTTCCCATACTCCCGAGGTGGCATACGGCTCGATGGCAAGCCACTGGTCGAGCTCGGCCCGCGACGGGTAGTCGAGAACGAGCATGGAACCGATCATGCCGCCGTCGTCCCCGAGCAGAGCCGTCCCGAAGAGCATCTTTCCCTCGGCCACGAGCTTGTCGCCGAGGGCGATATGAGCCTCACGCACCGCCGAACGGCGGGCCGACGCGCCTGCGTCGCTCCCGTCTTGGCCGATGAGCATGAACTGCACGTGCGCCCCCTGGATCCCTAGTCGCCCTCACCGAAGCCGGTCGGTCCGCTTCCATCAGCTCCGGGCGTGGAGGGTCCGCTTCGGCCGGACCGCTCTCCCGGAGCGTCACTCAAGCCATGCCGGCGCGGTCGATCCTAGTGCCCTGAAGGCGAGTTCCGGCGGTGATCGCTGCACGAGACGGACCTTGACCTCAACTTCCCTTGAGGTTGCATGATGATCCGCATGACGAACGAAAGCACGGCCCTGACCGCCGACATCGAGGCCATCCACCAGGTGGTGGCCGCCGTCGAGGCCTCCCAGCAGGCCAAGGACCCCGACGCCTTCCTCTCCCTCTTCCATCCCGACGCCCTCTGGACCACCGGCGGCGGCAAGGTCCTCATCGGCCTCGACGCCATCTCCGATTTCACCCGCGCGGTCCTGCCCGGCGCGAGCTGGGACGGCCGGGTCGGGTACACCGTCACCCACCTCCAGTTCCTGCGCCCGGACGTGGCCGCGGTCAAGGTCAGCCAGGTCTACCACTCGGCCGACGGGCCCGGGGACGAGGGCGTCCCGACGTACGTGATGACCAAGGACGAGGACGGCCGCTGGCTGCTGACCGTCTGCCAGAACACCCAGGTGTCGAAGGCGTAGAGCCGCGGGCCGGGGCCGGGCCGGAGGTGCCCCGTGGCCGGGTGCACCCCGGCCCGGCCCGCGGTGCGGGCGCGGCGCGGGCGCGGCGCGGGCGCGGCGCGGGCGCGGTGCGGGCGCGGCGCGGGCGCGGCGCGGTCCGGATCAGCGGGTGGTGTAGCCGCCGTTGGCGAAGATCGTCTGGCCGGTGATCCACCAGCCGTGGGTGGCCAGGAAGGTCACCAGCGGCACGATGTCCTCGATCTTGGTGAGGTCGTCGCCCAGTGCCTGCGACTTGTGGAACGCCACGCGCTCGGGGGTCTCCTGGCCGTAGAAGAACGGGGTGTCCATCGGGCCGGGCGCCACGTTGTTGACGGAGATGCCGCGGGCGGCGAACTCCTTGGCGGCGGCCCGGGTGAAGTGCTCCACCGGGGCCTTCGCGCCGGCGTACGTCGAGTAGCCGTCGGTGAACGCCGCGAGCAGCGACGTGACGACCGTGATCACCTTGCCGTTGTCGTTGAGGTGCCGGCCGGCTTCGCGGATGAAGAAGTACGCCGCCTTGGAGTTGACCGCGAACATCCGGTCGTACTCCTCCTCGGCGGTCTCCACGATCGGCTTGCGCAGCACCATGCCCGCGGTGTTGACCGCGACGTCGATGCCGCCGAAGTGGTCCTTGGCTGTGGCGAAGAGCCGTTCCACCTCACTCACCCGCGACAGGTCGCCCTGGACGGTCAGGGCCTTGCCGCCGGCCGCTTCGACCGCCTCGGCGGTCTTGCGCGCGTCCGCGGCGGTGGCGTCGGAGTGGTAGTGGATCACGACGTCGGCGCCGTCCCGCGCCACGCTGGTGCTGATCAGACCACCGAGGTTCTTCGCCCCGGCTCCGACGAGGACGGTCTTGCCGGACAGCGAGTGGTTCGAGCTCATGGTTGGTTCCTTCCGGTGTCCGCACGAGGTGCGCCACCAATGTCGCCCGCCCGGCCCCGGCCGTTCTTGAACGATCCGGCCGCCCTGGAACAAACGCATCACGCGATCGCTCCGGGCCGCCACGCACCGCACCGCCGCCCGGCCCGACCCGTGCGATCGGGCACCCGCGCACCGATAATGGGGATGTGCCCAGCCCTGCGACGTCCCTGATCAAGCCCCACCTCGTCCACCTGTCGGGCAGCGGACCCGACCTGGACCACGCCGTCGTGGAACGCGACACGGAGCTGGCCGCCGGGAAGCGCCCCGGCGCCCAGCCGCCCGTCGGCCCGAGTGCGCACGTCCTGGTGGTGCACTCGGGCACGTCGACGAATCTGCGCTGGAGTGCCGACGGGCACGCCCGCAGGGAGCGCTTCCACCGCGGGCAGTCCCTGATCAATCCGGCCGGCTGGGCATCCCGCCCCCGCTGGGAGGACGACGTGGAGCTGATGCTCGTCGCCTTCGACCCGGCCTGGCTGGAGAAGCTCGCCGACGAGGGCGGCTTCGGCGGCACCCTGGAGATCACCCCCGACTACCACCGCAACGACCCGTTCCTCGCGATGATGGTGGAGCGCCTCGTCCTCGAGTACGAGCAGAAGGATCCCGCCGACGCCCTCTACGCCCAGTCACTGGTGCAGGCGGTCGCCGCACACGTCATCAAGACCTCGGCATCCCGGGGAGCCGGCCTCGCGCCCGCGCCGTCCGGTCTGCCGCCGCGCCGGCTGGCGCAGGTCACCGACTACATCCACACCCATCTCGCGGAGCGCGTCACCCTGGACGACCTCGCCCGGGTCGCCGGCGTGAGCCCCTCCCACTTCACCCGCGTCTTCCGCGCCTCCACCGGACGGTCCCCGCACCAGTACGTCCTCGGTCAGCGGCTCGAACAGGCCCGCAGGGCCCTGCTCACCACCGACACCGCGATCGCGGCCGTCGCCGACGCGTGCGGCTTCGCCGACCAGAGCCACCTCACCCGCACCATGCGCCGCCACCTCGGCCTGACTCCCAGCGCCCTGCGTACGGACCGCGCGCGAGCCGGCACCACCGGTGACGCAGGCCCGGCCTTCGACGTCTGACCGCTCCCGTCGCCGCCCGCGGCACCGCACGAATCGGGTTCAGCCGCGGCCCGTCGGCGGTGTGCGGCTGCCCGCACGGTACGGGGCCGGCCAGGGCGCGCCCGGGCCCTCGTAGGACTGCTCGGCGGCCGCGTGCAGGGTCCAGTGGGGGTCGTAGAGGTGGGGACGGCCGAGGGCGCAGAGGTCGGCCCGGCCGGCCAGCAGCAGGGAGTTCACGTCGTCCCAGGACGAGATGGCTCCGACCGCGATGACGGGGACGCCGACCGCGCCCCGGATCCGGTCGGCGTACGGGGTCTGGTACGAGCGCCCGTACTCGGGGGCCTCGTCCGCGACGACCTGGCCGGTCGAGACGTCGATGGCGTCCGCGCCGCGGGCGGCGAAGGCGGCCGCGATCCGCACCGCCTCCTCGGGCGAGGTGCCCCCGGGTGCCCAGTCGGTGGCCGAGAGGCGGACCGTCATCGGGCGGTCGGCCGGCCACACCGCGCGGACCGCGTCGAAGACCTCCAGCGGGAAGCGCAGCCGGTTCTCCAGGGAGCCGCCGTACTCGTCGTCGCGGTGGTTGGTCAGCGGGGACAGGAAGCCGGAGAGCAGGTAGCCGTGGGCGCAGTGCAGTTCGAGCAGGTCGAATCCGGCGTCGGCGGCACGGACGGCGGCCGCGGCGAAATCGGAGCACAGCGCCGCCATGTCCGCGCGCTCCAGGGCGCGCGGCAGCGCCGAGACGCCCGGCCGGTAGGGCAGCGCGGAGGCCGCCACCAGCGGCCAGTTGCCCTCGGGCAGGGGGTCGTCCATGCCCTCCCACATCACCCGGGTCGAGCCCTTGCGGCCGGCGTGCCCGAGCTGGACGCCGAGGGCGGTACCGGGCGCGGAGGTGTGGACGAAGTCGGCGATCCGTTTCCAGGCGGCCGTCTGCTCCTGGGTGTAGAGGCCGGTGCAGCCGGGTGTGATGCGGCCCTCGGCGGACACGCAGACCATCTCCGTCATCACCAGCCCGGCCCCGCCCAGTGCCCGCCCGCCCAGGTGGACGAGGTGGAAGTCGCCCGGTACTCCGTCTTCGGCCGAGTACATGTCCATCGGTGAGACGACGACCCGGTTGCGCAGGGTCAGGCCGCGCAGGGTGAAGGGCGTGAACATCGCGGGGGTGCCTTCGGGGCAGCCGAAGTCCCTTTCGACGGCCCGCGTGAACCGTGCGTCGCGCAGCCGCAGGTTGTCGTGGGTCACCCGGCGGCTGCGGGTGAGGAGGTTGAAGGCGAACTGCCGGGCGGACTGGTCGACGTAGCCGGCGAGCTCCTCGAACCAGTGCCGGCTCGCGGCCGCCGCCCGCTGGGTGCTGGCGACCGCCGGACGGCGGGCCGTCTCGTACGCGGCGAGGGCGGCCGGGACGTCGTCCGGTGCGGCTGCCACGGCCTCGGCGAGCGCGAGTGCGTCCTCCACCGCCAGTTTGGTTCCGGAGCCGATGGAGAAGTGGGCGGTGTGCGCGGCGTCGCCGAGCAGCACCGTGTTGCCGTGCGACCAGCGCTCGTTGACGACGGTACGGAACTGCGTCCAGGCGGAGCGGTTGCCGCGCAGCGGGCGCCCGCGCAGGGCCTCGCTGAAGATCTTGGCGCAGCGGGCCGCCGACTCCTCCTCGTCGCACAGGTCGAAGCCGGCCGCCCGCCACACCTCGTCGCGCATCTCCACGATCACGGTGGAGGCGTCGGCCGAGTAGGGGTAGGCGTGCAGCTGCATGACGCCGTGCTCGGTCTCCGCGATCTCGAAGCGGAAGGCGTCGAAGGCGAAGTCGGCGGCGAGCCAGATGTAGCGGCAGCGTCCGCCGGTCAGCGCCGGCCCGTAGTGCGCGGCGCCGGCCTCCCGGATCTGGCTGTGCACTCCGTCGGCCGCGACCACCAGGTCGTGCGAGGCGGCGAGCTCGTCGGCCGGCGGGGCCTCTGAGCGGAAGCGGAGGCGGACGCCGAGGCCCGCGCAGCGCTCGTGCAGGATCTCCAGCAGCCGGCGCCGTCCGATGGCCGCGAAGCCGTGGCCGCCGGAGGTCAGCAGCCGGCCGCGGTGCACGATGTCCACGTCGTCCCAGCGCACGAACTCCGCGCTCAGGGCGGTGTGGACGACGGTGTCGGCCCGCTCGATGCCGCCGAGGGTCTCGTCGGAGAGCACCACGCCGAAGCCGAAGGTGTCGTCCGGGGCGTTGCGCTCCCAGACCTCCACCGTGTGGCCCTGGCGGGCCAGCAGCGCGGCGGCGTAGAGCCCTCCCGGTCCCCCGCCGACGACGGCGACCCGCATGGCACCAGGAGTCATGTGGCTACCTGCCCTTCCACTCCGGCGGCCGCTTCCCGGTGAAGGCGGCGTGGAACTCGGCGTAGTCCTGGCCGTGCATCAGCAGGGCCTGGGTGTTGGCGTCCAGTTCCACGGACGCCGCCAGGGGCATGTCGAGCTCGGCGGTGAGCAGCGCCTTGGTCTGCGCGTGGGCGAGGGCGGGGCCCGCGGCCAGGCGCGCGGCGAGTTCGGCGGCCCGTACGTGGGCCTTGCCCTCCTCGGTGAGCTCGCTGAGCAGGCCGATCCGCTCGGCCTCGGCCGCGTGGACGGGCTCTCCGAGCATCAGCAGGCGGGTGGCGTGGCCGAGGCCGACGACCCGGGGCAGCAGGTAGGCCGCGCCCATGTCGCCGCCGGAGAGGCCGACGCGGGTGAAGAGGAAGGCGAAGCGTGCGGTGGGATCGGCGATCCGGAAGTCGGCGGCGAGTGCGAGGACCGCTCCGGCGCCGGCGGCCACACCGTGCACGGCGGCGATCACCGGGAAGGGGCATTCGCGGATGGCGCGCACCACCTGGCCGGTCATGCGGTTGAAGTCGAGGAGCTGGGCGGTGTCCATGGCGAGGGTGGCGCCGATGATCTCGTCGACGTCCCCGCCGGAGCAGAAGCCACGGCCCTCGCCCCCGAGGACGAGGGCGCGTACGGAGCGCTCGCGGGTCAGTTCGCCGAGCAGATCGCGCAGGTCGGCGTAGGCGCCGAAGGTGAGCGCGTTCAGCTTCTGGGGGCGGTCGAAGGTGACGGTGGCGACGCCGTCCTGCCGGGTGACCCGGAGGTGGTGCCACCGTTCGGTCGCTGGTGTGGAACCGGTGAAGGGGCTCACCTCACCGACGGTATCACCAGATCGTGACTGCCGTCACAGAAGCGCGACATATTCGCCCCGTCGGCCGGATGCGGGCCCACGGGGCGAAGGCCCCGGTCCCGGGCGACCGTGGTCCGCCGCGGCCGTGACGGGGTGCCCTGCGGAACGAGAATTCGACTTCGTATCGTTGAAACCAGGAGTTCACCACTCCCGCCCTACCCGACCCCGATCCCGACCCCGACCCCGGAACGGATGGCCCCTCCTTGCCCGACGCCTCCGCCTGGCGGATCGCCCTGCCGCACTCGGCGGCCGCCGTCCCCATGGCCCGCGCCCTCGTGCGTACCGCACTGGCCGACACCGACGCCTCCGCCGACCGGGACACGGCGGAACTCCTGACGGCGGAACTGGTGGCCAACGCCGTGGAGCACACGAGCTCCGGCGCCCCGATCGAGCTGGTCGTGGAACTGCGCCCGAACGGCTGCCAGGTCGAGGTCCACGACGGCGATCCCTGCCCGCCCGGCGGCCTGTCGGCCCGTCCCGACGCCGGCCGGCCCGACCCCTGGCAGGAGCACGGCCGCGGCCTGCTGCTGATCCGGAGCCTGAGCTCCGACTGCGGCCACCGCCCCACCCCGCACGGCAAGGCCGTCTGGTTCACCCTGCCCGCACGGCGGACCGGCCCCGCCGGCGCGTGACGCGTGACCGTGACGCCTGTATGACTATGCGTCACTCAGGCCGGAGCGGCCGGGCCGGGCGAGGGTGGCGACGAGTACGGCCTTGATGGTGTGCAGCCGGTTCTCGGCCTCGTCGAAGACGATCGAGTGCTCCGACTCGAACACCTCGTCCGTCACCTCCAGGGAGTCGAGCCCGTGCCGCTCGTGGATCTCCCGGGCCACCTTGGTGCCGAGGTCGTGGAAGGCCGGCAGGCAGTGCATGAACTTCACGTCCGGGTTCCCGGTGGCGCGCAGCACGTCCATGGTCACCGCGTACGGGGACAGGGCCGCGATCCGCTCGTCCCAGACCTCCTTGGGCTCCCCCATGGACACCCAGATGTCGGTCACGACGAAGTCCGCCCCGGCGACCCCCTCGGCCACCTCCTCGGTCAGCGTGATCCGCGCTCCGCTCTCCGTCGCGAGCTCCCGGGCCGCGGCCACCACCGACTCGGCGGGCCAGTAGGACCGGGGCGCGACGATCCGCACGTCCATGCCCAGCAGCGCACCGGTCACGAGGTAGGAGTTGCCCATGTTGAAGCGGGCGTCGCCGAGGTAGGAGAAGGCGATCCGGTCCAGCGGCTTGGTGGTGTGCTCGGTCATGGTGAGCAGGTCGGCCAGCATCTGGGTGGGGTGCCAGTCGTCGGTGAGCCCGTTGAAGACGGGCACACCCGAGTGGACGGCGAGCTCCTCGACGGCCTGCTGGCTGTCACCCCGGTACTCGATCCCGTCGAACATCCGGCCGAGGACCCGGGCGGTGTCCTTGACCGACTCCTTGTGGCCCATCTGGGAGCCGGCGGGGTCGAGGTAGGTGGTGTGCGCCCCCTGGTCCGCGGCGGCGATCTCGAAGGCGCACCGGGTCCGGGTGGAGGTCTTCTCGAAGATCAGCGCGATGTTCCTGCCCTGGAGCAGACGCTGCTCGGCCCCGGCCTTCTTCGCGGCCTTCAGGTCGGCGGCGAGCTGGACCAGACCGCGGAACTCGGCCGCCGTGAAGTCCAGCTCCTTGAGAAAACTGCGGCCGGCGAGGTCGGTGGCCATGGGGTTGCTCCAGCGTCACGATGTCAGGGGATGCTGGAAGTCTATACGATGCCCTGTATTGATATACGGACCGTCCGAGGGGCGGACCGGGGAGCACCCCCGGCCCAGACCCCTGGCCGAGACCCCCGGCCCCGTCCCCCGGCCCGGTCCGCCTCAGACCGCGTCCCGCTCGACGGGACAGCTCATGCAGCGGGGCCCGCCCCGGCCCCTGCCCAGCTCGCTGCCCGGGATCTCGATCACCTCGATGCCCATTTTGCGCAGGTGCGTGTTGGTCGTCACGTTGCGCTCGTAGGCGACCACCACCCCCGGCTCCACGGCGAGCACGTTGCACCCGTCGTCCCACTGCTCGCGCTCCGCCGAGTGCACGTCCTGCGTCGCGGTCAGCACCCGGATCGAGTCCAGGCCGAGCGCCGCCGCGATGGCCCGGTGCATGTGGTCCTCCGGGTGGTCGGTCACCTTCAGCTCCTGCGGCCCGCCGCCCGGCTCGATCGTGTACGAGGGGAGCATCCCGAGCCCGGCGTACTGAGTGAACGTATCTCCGTCGACCATCGTCATCACCGTGTCCAGGTGCATGAAGGCCCGCGACTTCGGCATGTCCAGCGCCACGATGGACGTCGCCGAACCGGCGGCGAACAGGCCGCGCGCCAGCATCTCCACCGCCTGCGGGGTGGTCCGCTCGCTCATTCCGATCAGCACCGCCCCGTTGCCGATGACCAGTACGTCCCCGCCCTCGATCGTCGACGGGTAGTCCGCCTGCCCCTGCGACCAGTAGTGGAAGGCGCCGGAGGTGGTGAAGAGCGGGTGGTGCTTGTAGATCGCCTCGAAGTGGACCGTCTCGCGCCGCCGGGCGGGCCAGCGCATCGCGTTGATGGACACCCCGTCGTAGATCCAGGCGGAGGTGTCCCGGGTGAAGAGGTGGTTGGGCAGCGGGCCCAGCAGGAAGCCGTCCAGATCGAGGGCGTGGAAGCGCACCGACACCGGCTCGGCGTGCCGCTCCAGGAACTCCCGTTTGGTCATCCCGCCGACCAGTGCCTCCGCCAGCTCGGCCGAGGTCAGCCCGTCGAAGGCCGCCCGGAGGTGGTCCGTGGCGAGCGGCCCGTACTCCTTCTCGTCGAAGACCCGGTCCAGTACGAGGTGCCTCGCCTCGGGGATGTCGAGGGCCTCGCACAGCAGGTCCCCGAAGAGGTGGACCTCCACGCCCCGGTCCCGCAGCACGTCCGCGAAGCCGTCGTGCTCCTGGCGGGCCCGGCGCACCCACAGCACGTCGTCGAAGAGGAGCGCGTCCTTGTTGCTCGGTGTGAGCCGCTTCAGCTCCAGGTCGGGCCGGTGGAGGATGACGCGGCGAAGCCGCCCGGTCTCGGAGTCGACATGGAATCCCATGCCGTACACATTCCCAGACCGAACGGCTTTTTGACCCTGCGTCCGCTCAGCGAGGGGTGCCGAGGCCGAGAAGCGCCGAGGGCGCGCCCGTGAGCTCCGGCGTGGTCAGGCCCAGTTCGGGCATGGTCAGGTTCGGCACACCGGAGTTGGAGGCGTCCGGCATCGTCAGCAGGCCGCCGGCGACCAGGCCGGGGGTCCGGGCGAGCAGGTCGGTGGCCGGCGCCTCGACGGAACCCTCTCCGTCCGTCTCGGGCTTGCCCAGCAGGTTCGGCACCGGGGAGGTGACGAGGGTGCCGCCGAGCTCGGTGCCGACCGGGACCGACGGGAGCAGTGGGGTCGGGAGCATGTTCCCCTTGTGGAAGCGGGGCGCCTCGGGCGCTCCCGTCACCGGCACCGGCACGCTGGTGCCCACGCGCGGGGTGTCCACGCCCAGCGTGGTCTTCACGGCGTCCAGCGGGACACCGACCGGCACCGACTGGGCCATGGCCGGGGTGGCCGCTCCGGCCGCGGCCATACAGGTCATGAGTGCCGCAATGCTTCCGCGCGCGGTCATCTTCATAGGTGACGTTCCGTCCTTCCAGGGTCGCGGACATTCCGCTGCCCTGGTTGAACGATCCCGCCGGTGGTTTTCCCGGCCTTCTCCGTGAAAGTTCCCCCATACGACCTAATTCGAGGCCGTACGGGGGCCGTCCCTTTACGGGCCGTGCTGACGAGGCGGCCCGGTCCGGGGCGGTACCGGATTCGGCTCACAGGCGCGGGTCGACCGGTTCCGACTCCAGCGCGAGGACCGCGAAGACCGCCTCGTGGACCCGCCACAGCGGCTCGTCGGCCGCCAGCCGGTCCAGCGCCTCCAGCCCGAGCGCGTACTCGCGCAGGGCCAGCGAACGCTTGTGACCGAGGAACCGCTCGCGCAGCCGCTCCAGGTGGTCCGGACGCGTGTACTCCGGCCCGTAGATGATCCGCAGGTACTCGCGCCCGCGCACCTTGACCCCGGGCTGGACCAGTCGGCCCCTGCCGTCCCTGGCGTACGCCTGCAGGGGCTTGACGACCATGCCCTCGCCGCCGGCGGCCGTCAGCTCCAGCCACCAGTCGGTGCCGGCCCGTACGGAGTCCTCGTCCGCGGTGTCCACCAGGATCCGGCCGGTGCGGTGCAGCAGCCCGGTACCGGCGGGCCGGTCGGCGCCGTCGGCATCGACCAGCCGGTCCAGCCAGAACAGCTGCTCGTCGTGGGGCACCGCGGCCAGCGACCGCCCGGCCACCGCCAGCAGCTGGAACGGTGCGAACCGTACGCCGTCCAGACCGTCGGTGGTCCAGCAGTAACGCCGGTAGGAGTCGGTGAACGCGGCCGCGTCGGCGGCCCGGCCGCGCTGGCGCTCCAGCAGCTCACCGGTGTCGACGCCCCTGGCGGTGGCCGCCTCCAGGGCGGCGAGGGCGCCCGGGAAGACGGCGCCGGAAGCCGCACCCACCGCGGCGTACTGGTTGCGCAGCAGGCCGGCGGACTTCAGGGACCAGGGCAGGAGTTCCCCGTCGAGCAGCAGCCAGTCGGTGTCGAGTTCCTCCCAGAGACCGGCGGCGGTGACGGCCGAGCGCAGCCGGGTGAGGACCTCCTCGGTGACTTCCGGGTCCTTGAAGAAGGGCCGCCCGGTGCGGGTGTAGACGGAGCCCGTCGGGCCGTCGACCCCGAAGCGGGCGCGGGCCGCGTCGGCGTCCTTGCAGACGAGGACGGTGGCGCGGGAGCCCATGTGCTTCTCCTCGCACACCACCTGGGCGACGCCGTCCGCCCGGTACTGGGCGAAGGCCTCGGCCGGGTGCTCCAGGTAGCCCTCCTCGCGGGAGGTGGCGGTGGGCGCCATGGTGGGCGGCAGGTACGGGACGAGCCGGGGGTCCACCGCGAAGCGGCTCATGACCTCCAGGGCCGCCGCCGCGTTCTCCTCGCGCACGTTCACGTTGCCGAGGTGACGGGTCTCCACGACCCGGCGGCCGTGCACGTCGGCCAGGTCGAGCGGGCGGCCGTCGTGCCCGCCCGGCGCCTCGGCGACGAGCGGCTTGACCGGCTCGTACCAGACCTTCTCGGCCGGTACGTCGACCAGTTCGCGCTCGGGCCAGCGCAGGGCGGTCATCCGGCCGCCGAAGACGGCGCCGGTGTCGAGGCAGATGGTGTTGTTGATCCAGGTGGTGTCGGGGACCGGGGTGTGGCCGTAGACCACGACGGCCTTGCCCCGGTAGTCCTCGGCCCACGGGTAGCGCACGGGCAGGCCGAACTCGTCGGTCTCGCCGGTGGTCTCCCCGTAGAGAGCGTGCGAGCGGACCCGGCCGGAGGTGCGGCCGTGGTACTTCTCGGGCAGCCCGGCGTGGCAGACCACCAGCCTGCCGCCGTCGAGGACGTAGTGGCTGACGAGGCCGCGGATGAACTCCCGCACCTCCTGGACGAACTCCTCCGGCTCCTTCTCCAGCTGCTCGATGGTCTCGGCGAGGCCGTGGGTCCGCTGGACCTTGGAGCCCTTGAGATAACGGCCGAGCTTGTTCTCGTGGTTCCCGGGCACGCACAGGGCGTTGCCGGACTTCACCATGCCCATGACGCGGCGCAGCACGCCGGGGCTGTCGGGGCCGCGGTCGACGAGGTCGCCGACGAAGACGGCGGTGCGGCCCTCGGGGTGGACCCCGTCCTCGTAGCCGAGCTTGGCGAGCAGGGTCTCCAGTTCGGAGGAACAGCCGTGGATGTCGCCGACGATGTCGAAGGGGCCGGTGAGGTGGGTGAGGTCGTTGAACCGCTTCTCCAGGACCACCTCGGCGGTCTCGGCCTCCTCGACGGAGCGCAGTACGTGGACCTTGCGGAAGCCCTCGCGCTCCAGACCGCGCAGCGAGCGCCGCAGGTCGCGGCGGTGCCGCTGGATGACCGCGCGGGGCAGACCGGCACGGTCGGGGCGGGCGGCATTGCGCTCGGCGCAGACCTGCTCGGGCATGTCCAGGACGATGGCGATCGGCAGGACGTCGTGCTCGCGGGCGAGCTGGACGAGCTGGCGGCGGGCGTCGGCCTGGACGCTGGTGGCGTCGACGACGGTGAGGCGGCCGGCGGCGAGGCGCTTGCCCGCGATGTAGTGCAGGACGTCGAAGGCGTCGCGGCTGGCGCTCTGGTCGTTCTCGTCGTCCGACACCAGGCCCCGGCAGTAGTCGGAGGAGATGACCTCGGTGGCCTTGAAGTGCTGGCGGGCGAAGGTGGACTTGCCCGATCCGGTGGCCCCGATCAGGACGACGAGGGACAGGTCGGTGACGGGAAGTGTGCGCGTACGGGGGGTTTCGGTGCCGGTCATGCTGCCTCGCCCTCCTTCGGGGTGTCGGTGGTGTCGGTGCCGTCGTGCTGGGTGAAGACGGCCATCTGGGTCGGCGGCCCGACCTCGGGGTCGTCGTCGCCGACGGGCACGTACCGGACCCCGTAGCCGTGGCGCCGCGCGACCTCGTCGGCCCAGGCGCGGAACTCCTCGCGGCTCCACTCGAAGCGGTGGTCGCCGTGGCGGACGTGCCCGGCGGGCAGGGTCTCCCAGCGCACGTTGTATTCGACGTTCGGGGTGGTGACGAGGACCGTACGGGGCCGGGCCGAGCCGAACACCGCGTACTCCAGCGCGGGCAGCCGCTCCGGGTCCAGGTGCTCTATGACCTCGCTGAGCACGGCCGCGTCGTAGCCGGCCAGCCGCTTGTCGGTGTACGCGAGCGAGCCCTGCAGGAGCTTCAGGCGCGCGCTCTGCCGCTCGCCCATCCGGTCCAGCCGCAGCCGCCGGGCCGCGATCTGCAGGGCCCGTACGGACACGTCCATACCGACGATCTCGGAGTACGCCGGGTCCCCGAGCAGCGCCTGGAGCAACTGCCCCTGGCCGCAGCCGAGGTCCAGCACCCGCTGGGCTCCGGCCACCCGCAGGGCGGCCAGGATCGCCTCGCGCCGCTGCACGGCGAGCGGCACGGGCCGCTCCTCGGTGTCGCGGGTCTCGTCGACCGCGTTGTCGATCTCCTCGACCTCGCTGCCGTCGGCCTCGGCGAGGCGGACCAGTTCCAGGCGCTCGATGGCGTTCTGGGTCAGCCGCTTGTGGCGGGCCAGGTAGCGGGAGGTGATCAGCCCGTGCTCGGGGTGCGTCGCGAGCCAGCCCTCTCCGGCGCGCAGCAGCTTGTCGACCTCGTCCGGGGAGATCCAGTAGTGCTTGGCGTCGTCGAGGACCGGCAGCAGCACGTAGAGCTGGCGCAGGGCGTCGGCCAGGCGCAGCTCGCCCTCCAGGACGAGCCGTACGTAGCGGGAGTCCCCCCACTCCGGGAACTGCTCGTCGAGCGGTACGGCCTCGGCCTGTACGAGGTCCCAGCCGAGCGGGCCGAACAGCCGGCGCACGAGTTCGGCCCCGCCGCGGGCGGGCAGCACCGGGATCTCGACGCGCAGCGGCCGGGTCTGCTCCGGGAGCTCGGGGCGGGCGGCGCACTGCCCCTTGAGGGCGGTACGGAACACTCCGCTGAGCGCGACGGCGAGCAGCGAGGACGCGGCGTACGGCCGGTCGTTCACGTACTGCGCGAGCGCGGCGTCCGGAGCCCCGCCCCGGCCCTTGCCCCGGCCGCGCCGCACGAGCGCGACGGGGTCCACCTCCAGCAGCAGGGCCGCCGTGCACCGCTCGGCCGAGGCCTCGGGATAGAACACGTGAGCGGCGCCGTGCGAGGTGGAGAACGCCTGCGTCTTGCCGGGATGCTTGTGCAGCAGATAGCCCAGGTCGGTGGCGGGTCGTTCAGAGGAACCGGTGGTGGAGATCGTCAGGAACACATGACCGATTGTCGCCGGTCATCCGTACCGTACGCCTCCGGTTTTTCGTGAGGCGTCACCCGGCGGAGAGCGAGACGCGCGATATGCCGCCGATGACCGGATCGCTCCCCGGGAAACACGAACCGCCCTCCCGGGACCGGCGGAAGGAACGCAGGAACGCAGGAACTCAGGAACTGAGGAACTCAGGACGCGCTTTCCTCAGCCAAGTACCGGTACGACTGCTGCCATTCGGCGAAGGCGCTGTCCGGTGCCGGGGGCGCCGCAGCCCGTGCAGGTGGCGTCCGGCAACTCCGGGCGCCGCTACGTTGATGCCCCTCCGCCCCCAACTCGACCGTTCTTGAATGAGTTTGACGAATCGTCCCCTGTATTGTGGGGCATTTCCGCGGCCATCGCCGCGATGCCGTCGGGTCCGATGCGGCAGCAGCCGCCGATGAGGCGGGCGCCGGTCGTGTACCAGGCCTGCGCGGGCCAGGGGACGGGTGTGTGCGGGGTGTGCCAGGTGCGGGTGCCGGCGTCCCACGCCGAGCCGTCGTTGGGGTAGGCCACGAGCGGTTTGGCGGTCTCGCCGGCCGCCGCCTCCAGCGCGGGCAGCACGTCGGCCGGATCGCAGCAGTTGACGCCGACCGCGATGACCTGCGGGGATGCGGCTGCGACGGCGAAGGCCTCGCGGAGGGGCTGTCCGGCCCGCGTACGGCCGGCGGCCACCGTGTACGAGAGCCAGGCGGATGCGCCGGTGTCGGCGAGGACGCCGAGCAGCGCCTCGGCCTCGTCGCTGTCCGGGATGGTCTCCACGGCCAGGACGTCGGGGCCGGCGGCGAGCAGGGCCTCGATGCGGGGGCGGTGGAAGGCGGCCAGCTCCCGCACGCTCAGCCCGTAGCGGCCGCGGTATTCGGAGCCGTCCGCGAGCACCGCTCCGTACGGGCCCACGGAGGCGGCCACCCACACCTCGTGGTCGGCGGCCTCGGCCACCCTGGCGGCCAGGCGCACGCCGCGGTGCAGCAGGGCGGTGGTCTCGGCGTGGTCGTGGCCGTGGGCGGCGAAGGTCTCGTAGCCGACCTGGTAGCTGGCGGTGATCAGTACCTCGGCGCCGGCCCGGGCGTACGCCGTGTGGGCGGCCGCCACCTGCTCCGGGTGCTCGACCAGCACCCGGCCCGACCAGAGGTCGCCGGACAGGTCACAGCCCTGGGCGGCGAGCTGGTTGCTGAGCCCGCCGTCCAGGAGTACGGCCCTGCGGGCCAGGGCTTCGGCGAGCGGGCCGGACGCGCGTGACATGGTCGCCGCCCGCCTATCGGAGCTGGGAGAGCACCTGGGCGGAGATCAGCTCCAGGTGGTCCAGGTCGTCGAGGTCGAGCAGCTGGAGGTAGACCCGTGAGGCGCCGACGGCTCCGTAGGCACCGATCTTCTCCACGACCTCGGCCGGGGAGCCGGCCAGGCCGTTCGCCTTGAGCTCGTCGACGTCGCGGCCGATGGCGGCGGCCCGCCGGGCCACCTCGGCGTCGTCCTTGCCGACGCAGACGACGAGGGCGTTGGAGTAGCGGAGGTCGTCGGCCTTGCGGCCGGCCTCCTCTGCGGCCTCCCGGACCCGGGCGAACTGCCGCTCGCTGTCGGCGATCGACGCGAAGGGCATGTTGAACTCGTCCGCGTACCGGGCGGCGAGCCGCGGGGTGCGCTTGGCTCCGTGGCCGCCGACGAGGACGGGGACCTTGGCCTGGGCGGGCTTGGGGAGCGCGGGCGAGTTCTCCACCTGGTAGTGCGTGCCCGCGTAGTCGAAGGAGGCTCCGACCTCGGTGGCCCACAGGCCGGTGACGATGGCCAGCTGTTCCTCCAGCCGGGACATCCGGTCCGCCGGGAAGGGGATCCCGTACGCCTTGTGCTCCTGCTCGAACCAGCCCGCGCCGAGGCCCAGCTCGACGCGGCCGCCGGACATCTGGTCGACCTGGGCCACCTGGATGGCGAGGACTCCGGGCAGCCGGAAGGTTCCTGCCGTCATCAGCGTGCCGAGGCGGATCCGCTTGGTCTCCCGGGCCAGGCCCGCGAGGGTGATCCAGGCGTCGGTGGGGCCGGGCAGACCGTCGGCGGACCCCATGCGCACGTAGTGGTCGGAACGGAAGAAGGCGTCGAAGCCCAGGTCCTCGGTGGCCTTGGCGACGGTCAGGAGGGTCTCGTAACTCGCACCCTGCTGGGGCTCGGTGAAAATGCGAAGATCCATACCCCCCATCCTGCACTTCCCGCCCCGGCAGGGTGAATCTGCGTCAACCGGACGGTCCACCCCCGGGCCCGCCAGTGACCAGCCCGGATGGGGATCGTTGGCTCGGACGGAGCCGGACCGCCCGGCCCGCGCGCCGGCGGCGTCCCCCCGGTGCGTCCACCGCCCCCTTCCGCTTCGGAAGGGCCAGGGCCGAGGAGGCCGCCATGTCCCACGAGGCCGTGCCGGAGACCCACCGACACACCGGAGCCACCGGACGGGCAGCGCAGGCAGCACACGACCAGGCCGGTCAGGAGCCCGCGGTACCCGCCGAGGGCGGTGGCGCGCCGAAGGGCCTGCTGCAGCAGATGGAAGAGCTGATGGCCGCACTGAACGCCGACCTGTCCCGGCTCGACGCCGATCTCCAGGCCTCCACCGACCGCACCGAAAACACCGGCCGCACCGCCGACGGCGAGCGCCCGTCCCACCGGTCGTCCTGACCCTGCGGGTCCCGCCGCGCACGGCGGGACCCCGCCCGTGCCGCCCTCAGGCCACGCCCGAGGCCGACCCCCGCTCCCGGACCACCATGCGACGCAGGATCGCCCGGACCCGGTCGCTCGACTCGTCGGCCGCGTCGATCGACTCTATGCACTGCCAGTACAGGGCCTCGTCGTCCGTCCCGCAGGCCACCCCGACCAGGGCTATCCCCACCTCACCCAGCAGCGCCTGGAGTCCGAGCAGCGCCTGCCGGACGTCCGAGACCTCGCTCAGCTGCGCGGCCCGCGGCGGATACTCGGGCGCACTGCCCTCTCCGCGCAGGGCCGCCCGGTCGAGCACCCCGCAGCCTCTGCCTCCCGCTTCCCCCAGTCCCCGTGCCTCCGATCTGAGCTCCGGCGGCCCGGTGACCGCCAGATAGCTCCCTATGCCCTGCGCGAGCGCCTGGGCCTGCCAGGCCTCGCCCACGATGCCCCACGCGACCCCACTCTGTGCCAGCGCGTGCCGGCCGGCCGCGATGAGCCGTACCGCATCCATATGCCGTCCCCCGTCCGCACGACATCCCGCCATCCTCACCACTACCCAGAGTGAGGGCAACGAGCCAGTAAAGCCAGGGGTATTCGGAAAATGTGGACAGAAACGTGATTGTGGATGAGTCCATCACTCCGAAGAGTGACGATTCGGTGTCGATGTACCCGTCACGGGAAAGCGGAGTTCGTTCCTCTCGATCTTCGCGGCGAGCGCATCCAGCACATCGACCCCGAGAACCTCACAGAACTGCAGCAGATACGCGAGCACGTCGGCCACCTCATCGGCCACCCGGTGGGCCGACTCCGGCTCCTCCATCACTTTCGCCGACTGCTCGGGCGTCAGCCACTGGAAGATCTCGACCAGTTCGGACGCCTCCACGCTCAGCGCCACCGCCAGGTTCTTGGGCGTGTGGTACGGCGCCCAGCCGCGCGCGGCCGCGAACTGCGCGAGCCGGCGCTGCAGTCGGTCCAGCCGCTCGTCGGGCCGCTCACCGGCCCGCCCGTCGGCCTGCACACCCGGCCGCTCGTCGGCCTGCGCACCCGGCCGCTCACCGGGCCGCCGCTCGGGCTGTTCCTGCGTCTCGTTCATGCGCTCAGGTCTACCACCGCGACACCCGGGAGGTCGCGGGCGGCCGCCGCGGTCTCCTCCCCCACCGCCGCCACCAGCCGGATGTGGCCGCGGCCGCAGGACAGCAGGGCCAGGCGCAGCAGCTCGGCGCGCTGCCTCCGGTCGAGGCCCCGGTCGAAGCCGTCGGACAGCACCGTCAGCGCCTGCCGCGCGGAGAGCAGTTCGGCCGCCGGGTCCACGGCCAGCACCCCCGGACCGGTCAGCAGGACGAGCGCCAGCGCGAGGAAGCGGAGTTCGCCCGCGCCCAGCCGGGCCAGCTCCGTGGCGGGCCGGCCGGGACCGCGGTCCAGTACCGCCTCGACGGGGCCGCCGCCCGCGGGAGCCCGTACGTCCAGCCCCACGACGGGCCCGGCGCAGCCGGTGCGGGCCGCCTCGGCAAGCAGCGCGTGGCGGGTGCCGCATTCGCTGCGGGTCCGGCGCAGTACGTCGGCCAGGTTGGCGCAGTCACCCAGCAGACGCCCCTCGCCGGGAGGGACGGCGGCGCGCATCCGGTCCGGGTGCGGTTCGCAGGGGAACACCGCGCGCAGGGCCACGACCACCTGCTCGGCCGCGGCCAGGACCTGGCGCTGACCGGGAGTGGAACCGGCGACGCGGAGCGGGAGCAGTGCCGTGCCGAGCCGGTCGTCGGGCAGCGGGGCCCTGGTGACGCCGATGGCGCCGCCGGTCAGCCAGGCGGCCTGGACCGAACGCCGGCCGGGGTCGCGCAGGGCCGTGGCGAGCAGGATCTGCCCGTCCTGCGAGAGCCGTTCGCCGACGATCCGCAGCGTGGGCTCGGCCTGGACGGCGAGGTCGAGCCGTACCGGGCCGACGGGTCCGTCCACGGTGCAGCCGAGGCGGAACCCGCGCCGGTGCTGGGCGTCGGGGACGGCCCGGTCGGGGATGCGGGAACGCGGATCGGGGAAGGTCTCCTCCAGCGTGGCCCCGGAACCCAGCCCGGCCAGGGCCTCGTAGGCGGCCAGGGCCTGGGACTTGCCGCTGCCGCTGGGCCCGGCGAAGAGGGTGAGGGGGCCGAGCGGGAAGACCGCGGAGCGGTGCGGCCCGAAGGCGGAGAGCCGCAGCTCGGTGAGCACGGGCCGCGGGTGTCGCTGCACGGGCTCGGCAGGACGACCGGGGGCGCGGGGGCCCGCCTGCGACGGTACGACCGGCTCCCCGGCAGGGCCGGCCACCGGCGCGACCGCCCCGGAGGCGACCGGGACCGCGGACGCCGCCGCGGCGCGCCCGTCGCAAGCCCCGGAGACCGCAGAAGTCCCGGGATCCCCGGGATCCCCCGGAGCCCCGGATGTGGTCGGTACGTCGGGTGAGCCGGGCGGGGCCGGGCACGCAGACGGCGGCGCCGTGGCGGGCTGCTCGTCGGCCGGTCCGGGATCGGCGGAATCGGTGCGGGTGTCGGCTAACGCGACGACGGCGGCGGTGCGTTCCGCCGTTGCCGCGTCCAGGGTGGCGTCCATGCGCGGGACGGTACGGCCCGCCGGACCCCCCGTGGCTCCGGCGAACCGTTCCCTCGCGGGGACCTTCCTACGATCGGGGGACGGCCGCGGCCGCGATCCCCTCGACCTCGGTGCCGACCGGCGCCAGCAGGAAGACGTTCCGGTCCACCCGGTGCATCCCGCTGCCCAGGCCGAAGACCACGCCGCTGCTGAAGTCCAGGATCCGCTTGGCCACTTCGCTGTCCGCCCCGGTGAGGTCGAGCAGGACCGGGATCTGCGCGATCAGGTACTCCGCCACCTCCCGGGCGTCCGCGAAGATCTGGACTCTGATCACCACGAAGCGCCGCTGCTCCGCCGTCGACGCGCCGGGCGCCGTCGGGATCGTGCGGTGGTCCACCCGGGAGGGCCATTCGTTGCGACTGCGCAGGGGGACCACCTGCGCGAGCCCCTCCCACTGTTCGTCGGTGACGTCGTACCTGCTCACCGGGCCGCCTCGGCCGCGCGCTTCATGTGCATCCCCCCATCCTCTCGCGTTTCACCCGTTCAGCCCAACAACGACACGAGCATGCCGGGTACTCTCGAAGAGCCAAATAGGTTAGGTTAGGCATACCTAAGTCACTCGGACGAGGGGAGATCCGCATGCGCCTGTTCGGTGCCCCCGCCACCCCGGCCGACCGGCCCACCGATGCCGAGCGCATCCGGTCGATCCTGACCGCCGCCCACTCCATGACCGTGGTCACCGACGGGCAGCGCTCCGAGGTCCGCCACCTCGACGGCAGCGACCCCATGGGGCGGCTGCACCTGCACCCCGCCGAGCCCGGCGGCGAGTCCGAGTACCGGCCGTCGATCCGGCTGGAGTTCACCGACGTCGCCCCCACCCCGGTACGGGACCGGGTGCGCGCCCGCGTCACCGTGCTCGGCCGCCTGCTCACTCCCTACTCCGACCTGGCCGCGGGCTCCGGCGCCGACTCCACCTGCATGGAGTTCGACCGTGCCGTCCTGGAGACGCCGGAAGGCCGCTCGCACGTCGGCCTCGAAGAGCTGGACGCGTCCTGCCCCGACCCCCTGTCCCCGTACGAGGCGGGCATGCTCACGCACCTCCTCGACGACCACCACGACCTGGTCACCCTGCTGCTGCGGCTGGTCCATCCCCTGCCGACCGCCGCCGTGCTCCGCGCGCTGCCGGTGGCGATGGACCGGTACGGGATCACCCTGCGGCTGGAGGAGCGGCACGGCCACCGCGACGTGCGGCTGCCCTTCCCCTCCCCCCTCGACGACGTCGAGCAGGCCGGTACGCAGATCCAGGCGCTCTTCAGCGCGGCCCGGCGGAGCTCGCACCGCAACACCCTGCCGGCCTGACCGCCGGAATACCCGGCCGCGGGGCCGCGTTGGGGACGATCATGAAGGCCATCACTTACAGCGCATACGGAACTCCCGCCACCCTGGGGCTCGTTGACCTGCCGCAGCCGAAGGTGGGCCCGGGCGAGGTGCTCGTGCGCGTCAAGGCCGCCGGGGTCAACCCGGTGGACTGGAAGCTCGCCGCCGGATACCTCGACCCCATCCTCGAAGTCCGCTACCCGGTCATACCCGGCTGGGACGTGGCCGGAGTCGTCGAGGCGGTGGGCGAGGACACCTTCGACTACGCCGTCGGTGACGAGGTCTACGGCTACGTCCGCAAGGAGTGGGTCGAACTCGGCACGTACGCCGAGCTGGTCTCCGCCCCCGTACGCACCCTCGCCCGCAAGCCCCGCGAGCTGAGCTTCGAGCAGGCCGCGGGCCTCCCGCTGGCCGGCCTCACCGCCTACCAGTCGCTCACCCGCGTCGGCCTCAAGGCCGGGGAGAGCGTCGTCATCCACTCCGCGGCCGGCGGCACCGGATCCTTCGGCGTGCAGATCGCGGTCGCACTCGGCCTGCGGGTCATCGGCACGGCGGGCGCGCACAACCACGACTACCTGCGCTCCCTCGGCGCGGAGCCCGTGCTGTACGGGGAGGGGATGGCCGACCGGATCCGCGAGCTCGCGCCCGACGGCGTCGACGCGGGCCTGGACTTCTACGGCGACGACGTCGTCGACACGCTCCAGTCGCTGGTCCGGGAACCCCACCGGGTGGTCTCCATCGCCGACTACAACGCGGCCGCCAAGGGCGCCCACCAGCTGTGGGTCCGCCCGGACACCGCCGACCTGACGTTCCTGGCCGAACTGGCCGACGCGGGGAAGCTCACGGTCAACGTGGAGCACGCGCTGCCGCTCGCCGAGGCCGCCAGGGCCTGGGAGCTGAGCGCCGCGGGCCGCACCCGCGGCAAGATCGTCCTGACCGTCTGACCGCCCGACCCGCAGCCGGCCCCCGTGGCATGCATCGGCGCCGCCGGAGCGCGTGGCTCCGGCGGCGTGTCCGGTCAGACGGCCTGCGGGGTGTAGCGGTTGACCGGGCGGGCGAGGCCGTAGTTCTCGCGGAGGGTGGCACCGGTGTACTCCGTGCGGAAGAGCCCGCGGCGCTGGAGGATCGGCACGACGTGGTCGACGAAGGCGGTCAGGCCGGTGGGCAGGACCGGCGCCATGATGTTGAAGCCGTCGGCGGCGCCCCGGGTGAACCACTCCTGGAGCTGGTCGGCGATCTGCTCGGGGGTACCGGCGAAGACGCGGTGGCCGCGGCCGGCGCCGAGGCGGGCGATCAGCTCGCGCAGGGTCAGGCCGTCGCGGCGGGCGAGCTCGGCGACGAGGGTGAAGCGGCTCTTGTTGCCGTTGACGTCCCGTTCCTCGGGCAGGTCCGGGAGCGGACCGTCCAGCGGCAGGCCTGTGAGGTCCACGTTCAGCATCCCGGAGAGCTGGGCGAGGCCGTACTCGGGCACCTGGAGGTCGGTGAGCTGCTGCTCCAGGGCCTTGGCCTCGGCCTCGGTGGACCCGATGACGGGCGCGATGCCGGGCAGGACGAGGAGGTCGCTCTCGGCGCGGCCGTACTTGGCGAGGCGGGACTTGAGGTCCTTGTAGAAGGTCTGGCCGTCGGCAAGGGTCTGCTGGGCGGTGAAGACGGCCTCGGCGTACTGCGCGGCGAACTCCTTGCCGTCCTCGGAGGAACCGGCCTGCACGAGCAGCGGGTGTCCCTGCGGGGAGCGCGGCACGTTGAGCGGTCCGGCGACGCCGAAGTACTCGCCGCGGTGGGCGGCGGGGTGCAGCTTGTCGGTGTCGGCGTAGATGCCGCGCTCCTTGTCGAGGACGATCGCGTCGTCCTCCCAGCTGTCCCAGAGCTTGGTGGCGACGTCGAGGAACTCGCGGGCGCGCTCGTAGCGGAGGTGGTGCTCCAGGTGCTCGTCACGGTTGAAGTTGCGGGCCTCGTCGACGGTGCCGGAGGTGACGATGTTCCAGCCGGCCCGGCCGCCGCTGATGTGGTCGAGGGAGGCGAACTTGCGGGCCAGGTTGTACGGCTCGTTGAAGGTCGTGGAAACGGTGGCGATGAGCCCGATGTGCTCGGTGACGGCGGCGATGGCGGAGAGCAGGGTGAGCGGCTCGAATCCGCCGAGGGCGTTGTGGCGGGCCTTGCCCCAGAGCGCGACCCCGTCGGCGAAGAAGATGGAGTCGAGCAGTCCGCGTTCGGCCGTGCGGGCCAGGTCCTGGAAGTACCGCAGGTCGGTGATCAGCTCGGGCCGGCTGTCGGGGTGGCGCCAGGCGGCGTCGTGGTGACCGGCGTTCATCAGGAACGCGTTGAGGTGGAGGGTGCGGTGCGAGGTCATGGCTGTTCCCTGTGTTCGGAGGCGTTGCGTGCGGTGGCGGCCCGGACGGGGGCGGGCGTCAGGCGGGGACGCGCCAGGTGCTCAGGCGGCGTTCGATCGTGACCAGCAGCTGGTTGAAGGCCACGCCGACGGCGGAGATGGTGACGATGCCCGCGTACATCTGCGGGATCGCGAAGTTGTACTGCGAGGCGTTGATCAGGTAGCCGAGGCCCGCCTTGGCGCCGATCATCTCGGCGGCCACCAGGACGAGGATGGATACCGCGCCGGCCAGCCGGATGCCGGTGAAGACGGCCGGTACGGAGGACGGCAGGATCACCTTCTGGAAGAGCCTCGGGGTGGACAGGTCCATCGAGCGGGCCAGTCTGACCAGGGTGGGGTCGGCGTTGCCCACCGCGCTGATCGTGTTCAGCAGGACCGGCCAGAGGCAGGCGTAGACGACGATCGAGACCTTCGAGGTCTCGCCGATGCCGAGGAGCAGGACGAAGACCGGCAGCAGGGCCAGTGCGGCGGTGTTGCGGAACACCTCCAGCAGCGGGCCGAGCAGCGCGGCGACCGGCCGGTACCAGCCGATGAGCAGGCCGAGCGGGACCGCGATGACGACGGCGATGCCGAAGCCGCCGAAGGAGCGGGCGAGGCTGGCCCGGGTGTGCTGGCCGAGCTGGCCGTTGCCCAGGAGGTCCCACCAGGCGGTGGCGACCTCGCTGACCGGCGGCAGGAAGGTGGCGTCGACCAGGCCGAGACGGGGGGCGGTCTCCCAGAGGACGAGCAGGGCCACCAGGGCGGCCGAGCGCAGGGCGGCGGCGCGCAGCCGGCGGCCGAGTGCCCCGGCGGCCTTCCGGACGGGTGACGGGGCGTGGCGGCCGTGGGCGGTGCCTCGACCGGCGCCCGGGGCGGCGGGGCCCTTCGGCGCGGGCGCGGCGTCCGGCCCGGTGGCGGGTGCCTCCGGAGGCGCGGGTGCCTCCGGGGGCGCGGAAGTCACCGGGGCCGCAGGTGCCTCCGGGGCCGTCGGGGCCCGCTCAGGGACGGGTGCCGTTGCCGTGGCCGCCCGGCCGGCGCCGCACAGTCGGCGTGCCAGCAGCGACGGGAGACCGGACCGCGGCCTGCGGGACTCCCGGTCGGCGGGCGCGGGAGCGGCGGGCGCGGGAGCGGCGGGCGCGGGAGCGGCGGGCGCGGGAGCGGCGGGCGCGGTGTCCTGCCGTACCGCCTCGCCTACCGCCTGTCGGTCGGCCGGGGCTTCGGTGGCGGGGGTGGTGACGTCGGTGCTCATACGGTGGCCTCCTCCTTCTCCAGTTGCTGGGCACGGGCCACCTCGTCGTGGAGCAGGGTCCAGATCTCGTGGCGTTGGCGGGCGAATTCGGGGCTGGACCGCAGGTCCTCGCCCAGGAAACCGGCACCGCGGTCACCGAAGGAGATCGGGACGATCTCCTTGACCCGACCGGGGCGGGAGGTCATGACGGCCACCTTCTGGCCGAGGTAGACCGCCTCCTCGATGCCGTGCGTGATGAAGACGACGGTCTTGCCGGTGCGCTGCCAGATGCGCCGCAGCTCGTCCTGGAGGGACTCCCTGGTCTGCGCGTCGAGCGCGGCGAACGGCTCGTCCATCAGCAGCACGTCCGGGTCGTACGCCAGCGAGCGGGCGATGGCGACGCGCTGGCGCATACCGCCGGAGAGTTCGTGCGGGTGCCGGTCCTCGAAGCCGGTGAGGCCGACGAGGTCCAGGAACTCCCGCGCCCTCGCCTTGCGTTCGCGGCGCTGGACGCCGGTCGCCTCCAGGCCGAACTCCACGTTGCCGAGCGCCGTCCGCCAGGGCAGCAGCGCGTACTGCTGGAAGACGATGCCCCGGTCCAGGCCCGGCCCGGTGATCGGCTTCCCGTCGAGCAGGATCCGCCCCGACGACGGCCGGGTCAGTCCGCCGAGCAGGTCCAGGAGCGTGGACTTGCCGCAGCCGCTGGGGCCCACGACCACCACGAACTCCCCCGCCTCGATCTCCAGGTCGATCCCGTCGAGCGCGGTGAACCGCTCCTTGTTCCTCCTGTTCTTCCTGTCCTTCGTCGGGAAGGTCTTGGTCACTTCCTCGAACACGATCTTCGCCATGCCGGGTCAGCCCTTCCCGAAGCCGTTGAACTCGTTCGTGTAGAGGTCGGCGGGCCTCAGTTGCCCCTGCTTGACCTCGCCCCGCTCACCGAGCCAGTCGAGCCAGAGCTGGAACTCCTTGTCCTCGATCCGGCCGCCCGTCTCGGCGACGCCGTAGGAGCGCCAGTACTGGAGCGTGGCGGTGTCCTCGTTGCGCCCGCGCTTCTTGACGATCTCGGTCTGGCGGGCGATGACCTCCTCGCGCGGGGTGGTGCGGGCCCACTCGATGGCCTTGGCCACGCCCGTCACGAAGGTCCGTACGGTGTCCGGGTTCTCCCTGATGAACCGCTCGGTCATGATGTAGGAGCCGGCGCTGAACTTGCCGAGCAGGTCGAAGTCGCTGAACAGCGGTCTGATACCGCCGCCCGCGACGGCCTTGTCGCGCAGGATCCCGCCCAGCACCCCCACGTCGATCTGCTTCTGCCGCAGCACCTGGTCCGTGTTGACGGGCGGGACGACGAGCGACTCGACCTTGGAGGAGTCGGCCTTGGCGAGGCCGTTGCGGCTCAGGTAGATGTCGAGGACGGCCTGGGAGTGCGCACCCAGGGTGTTCATGCCGACCTTCTTGCCGAGGAGGTCGCGGGCGGAGCGGATCGGGCTGTCCTCCAGGACGTAGTAGCCGCTGTACGAGTGCTCGTCGACGCCGTAGTAGGAGATGACGGCCTTGATGGGGGCCTTGCTGGAGGCGAGCTTGACGATCGCGCCGTTGAACGCGCCGCCGAAGTGGGTCTGGCCGGTGGCGGCGGACTGGATGTCCTGCGGACCGCTGATGGTGTTGCCGACCCACTCCAGCTTGAGGTCGCCCAGGTACCCGAGGTCGGCGGAGAGTTCGGGCAGGGTGACGGCGCCGACCGATCCCTGGTACTTCAGGGTCTTGACCTGTGCGCCGGAACCGCCGCCGCGCGCGGTGGCCGTGCCGCAGCTCACCGCGGCCGCCGAGATGCCGAGCAGGGCGAGGAACTGGCGTCGGGAGGTGGTGGTCGAGGTGAAGGCTGCGGGCATGGCGGTTCCTTGTCGGTGCGGGTCGCGTGGTGGCGGCGGTGCCTACGGGGTGGCGGTGAGGGCGGCAGCGGTGAGAGGGGCGGCGGGCGTGGCGCGCAGGGCGGCGGCGAACTCGTCGACGGCCTGGTAGAGGTCCAGTTCGGCCTCGGGCCGCAGCCGGTCGGGGCCCGATCCGCGCTCGACGGAGGAGTCCAGGACGAACCGGCCGGCGGTGACGTGCCGGGCGCCGAGGGCGGCGAGCACGGGGCGCAGGGCGTAGTCGATGGTCAGGACGTGGGCGAGGCTGCCGCCGGTGGCCAGCGGCAGGACCGTCTTGCCGTCGAGGCCGTCCTGCGGGAGCAGATCGAGGAAGGCCTTGAGCAGTCCGGTGTACGAGGCCTTGTAGACCGGGGTCGCGATGACCAGGCCGTCGGCCTCGGCGACTGCTTCGAGTGCGCGGCGGATCTCGGGCTCGCCGCGGCGGCCGGCGAGGAGGTCGGCGGCGGGGAGCTCGCGCACGGACAGGTGCGCGGTCCCGAAGCCGGAGTGGGACAGGCGGCGCAGTACGTGGTCGGCGACGACGGCGGTACGGGAGTGGGCGGAGGGGCTGCCGGTGATGGCGAGCAGGCTGGGCACGGGGGCTCCTTGGGAGTCGTACGGGGAGCGGAGCGGTCGGGTCAGGCGGACGTGGAGGCGCCGGAGGCGATGCCGAAGGCGGGGTCCGGGACGGCCTCCGGGCTGATCAGGCGGGAGGGCTCGCCGTCGGGGCCGACCGGGACGTCGCCGTCGACGGTGACGCGGCGCAGGGTGCGCTCGTGGTCGTCGGAGTCGTCCACTCCGTAGTGCTGGGTGGCGCGGTTGTCCCAGATGGCGACGTCGCCGGCCCGCCACTGCCAGCGCACGGTGTTCTCGGGGCTCTCGATGTGCGCCTGGAAGAGGTCCTGCAGGGCGCGGGAGTCACGGCCGGTGAGGCCGTTGATCCGCTGGACGAAGTTGCCGAGGAGCAGCGTCCGTTCGCCGGTTTCGGGGTGGACGCGGACCACCGGGTGTTCGGTGAGGAAGGTCGTGGAGGTGAACACCTCGCGGTACTGGGCCAGGGCCTCGGGCAGGGCGTCGGGCTTGAGGGCGGCGTAGTCGTACGCGTTGGAGTGGACGGCGCGCAGACCGTCGGCGAGGGCGCGGAGCGGCTCCGGGAGGTTGCTGTAGGCGGTGGCCGTGTTGGCCCAGAGGGTGTTGCCGCCGTACGGGGGGATGGTGACGGCGCGGAGGATGGAGAAGGCGGGGTAGGCGGGGACGAACGTGACGTCGGTGTGCCACTGGTTGGCGCGGGCGCCGTGGTGGGAGTCGATGCCGAGGGCGTAACGGCCGTCCGCGGAGGGGACGGTGGGGTGTGCGACGGGCGCGCCGAGCAGCTGGGCGAAGGCCTCGTGGGCGGCCTCGTCGAGATGGTCCTGGCCGCGGAAGAAGACGACCTTGTGGGCGAGGAGGGCGGCGCGGATCTCGGCGACGGTGCCGTCGGGCAGGTCGCCGCCGAGGCGTACGCCGCCGATCTCGGCGCCGATACGGCCGCCGATCCTGGTGACGGTGGTGGCGGTGGCAGTGGCGGTGGCAGTGGTCATGAGGACTCCCTGGTCGGGGCCGCGGGCGATTATTTCCGCAGCGGAAGAAATGGCGGGACGAAGCGGCCGGGCGCTGCGCCGAGCAGTGCGGGTACGGGTACGGGTACGGCGACGAGTGACGACCGGCGGGGGCAGGGGCAGGGTGATGCGGTTGCGGGGTGGCACGAAGTCGGCCGCCCGAAGCCGCGGAGGCTCCTCGGGCGACGGGCGACCCCGGCCGGGCTCCGGCCCTCGCCCCGGAACCACGGGGAGCGATGTGGCGCCACCCCGACGGGGCGTCGCGGTGGTGCACCACCCCTGGAAGTGCACCACCGGACGGGTGTGGGGTCGGGCGCCCCACAGGGGGCGCCGACACGTGCCGGGGCCGGGCCGGAACCGGGCGGGCCCGTCAGGCGGGGCGCCGGCTCGGCGGGGTCAGGCGCGGCCGGGGGCCGGACAGCGGCCCGGACACGCGCCCGGCTCGGTACAGAGGCCGGTGGTGTGGAGCCGCGGGGCGAGGAGTGCGTTCGCGGACATGTCCCGGAGCGTGTCAGCGGCCCCGGCGGGGGTCAACCCCCGAGCCCGGCCGCCGAACGGACCCGTGACCCTGCCCCACGCCCACCCCGCACACCGCCTACGACCTGCGCGTTCCTCCACCCGTCGAGCCACTCGCGGGGCCGCTCCGGCGGCCGAAAAGCGTGGCCGGAATTCATGGCCGCGCAATGCGGCCGCCATGCGTTCGCCGGGATCGGCCCCCGACCCCGCGCCCACGGGACCCGGCACACGCGCTCGCCGCGCCTTCATGTCGCGCGGGCACCTCCGCCGCCGCTCCCGCCCCTCGGCCCGCCTCACCGATCAGGCCGGACTCCAGCGCCCCCTCGGCCCGCCCCACCGATCAGGCCGGACTCCAGCGCCCCTCGCCCGGCCCCTCCGGATCCCGGGCCTTCCGGATCCGGCCCGGCCCTTGCGGATCCCGCCCGGGCCCCGCCGCCCGACCCCGCCGCGTACCGCATCGGACGGCCCGGCCCCGTCCGGCACGATCCGCCGGTGGCGGCACGGACCCCCCTCGGCCCCCGCCAGGGACACGGCATGATCGGGGGACGCACCCCAGCCCCCGAGGAGACCGCGTGACGCGTATGGCCGGTGACAGCCGGGGCGCAGCCAATGCCGCCACCGTGCTGCGGACGGTGCTCGACCACGGGCCGGTCGCGCGCAGCGCGATCGCCCCGCTGTGCGGGCTGAGTCCCGCCGCCGTGTCCCGGCAGACCACCGGGCTGCTCCGCGGCGGGCTGCTGCGCGAGCTGCCCGGGCCCGGCGGCGGGGTGGGGCGGCCGCGGATCCCGCTGGACCTGCACACCGGGGCCGTCGGCGGACCGGTCGCCGCCGGGCTGCACATCGGCGTGCCGCATTCGACCTTCAGCCTCGTCGACCTGCGGGGACAGCTGCTCGCCCGGCGGGCCTTCCCGCACGAGGGGCTCCCGGCGGACGGGCTGTCCGCCGCGATCGCCGCCGCACTCCGCCGCTTCCTCGACGCGTACGACTTCGGGCGGCCGCTGCTGGGTGTCGGCGCGGCCCTGGGCGGATGGGTCGGCCCGGACGAGGGGACCGTCGTACGGCATCCCGCGCTGGGCTGGAGCCGCAAGCCGCTCGCCGCCGAGCTGTCCGGCGCGCTCGGCCTGCCGGTGTGGGTCGACAACCACGCCCGGGCCGTCGCCCGGGCCGAGATCCTCTTCGGGCGGCCCGAGGCCCGCCGGAGCCTGGTGCACCTGTTCGTCGGCCGGGTCGTCGACGCCGCCTTCGGGATCGAGGGCACCGTGCACCAGGGTCCGGGCGCCGCGGCCGGCGACGTGGCCCATCTGCCGGTGCCCCGCTCCGGGGTCCGGTGCGCGTGCGGGCGTACCGGCTGCCTGGAGGCGACCGCGTCCGACACCGCGCTCGGCGCCGAGGCCGTGCGCCGGGGCATCGTGCCGGACCCGTCGGTGAACCTGCTGGTGGACGCTGCCGCCACCGGCGATCCGCGCGCCGACCGGCTGCTGCGCGAACGCGCCCGCGCCGTGGGCCGCGCGGCGGCTCTTCTGTTGGATGTCTTCAATCCGGCGGTCATGGTGGTGACCGAGCTGGCGAGCGTGCTCGACCAGGGATACCTGGAGGAGATCCGGGGCGCCGCGATGGAGCTCTCGCACGTCTGCGACGACCCCGGGCGGATCGTCGTACCGCACGCGGGACCCGCCGTACTCCCCGAGGCCGCGGCAACCGTGCTGCTCAGCCGGGTGTTCCAGGACCCCTTCGGCCGGGCCCGAGAGGGGGAGATCACACCCATCGGTATGGTGCCACCTGAGCGCGCTCCCCTACATTCGAGCCATGACGGTCCTGCCTGACGACGGGCTCTCCCTGGCCGCCGAGTTCCCTGACGCGACGCATGAGCAGTGGCAGCGCCTTGTAGAAGGCGTACTGCGCAAGTCGGGCAAGGAAGTCTCCGGCGAGGCCGCAGAAGACGCGTTGTCCACCCCAATCGAGGACGGGCTCACCACGCGCCCGCTGTACACCGCGCCGCCCGCCGGGGCGGCTCCAGACACCGGTTTCCCCGGATTCGCCCCGTTCGTCCGCGGGGGCAGGCCGGAAGGCACCACCGCGAACGGCTGGGACGTGCGCCAGCGCCTCGCGGGCACCGATCCGGTACGCGTGAACGAGGCGGCCCTCGCCGATCTGGAGAACGGGGTCACCTCCCTCTGGCTCACCGTGGGCCGGGGCGGTCTGCCGGTCGAGGGCCTCGCCCGGGCCCTGTACGGGGTCTACCTGGACCTCGCCCCCGTCACCCTGGACGCCGGAGCCCAATACGCGGAGGCCGCACGCGCGTTGCTGCGCCTGTACACCGGGAGCGCGGTGGCCCCCGAGGCCGCTCGGGCCTCGCTGGGCGCCGACCCGCTGGGCCACGAGGCCCGCACGGGTGAGGCACTGGACCTGGCCGACGCCGCCGAGCTGGCCCGGGAGGCCGCCGCCGGCTGGCCCGGGGTGCGCGCCCTGACCGTGGACGCACTGCCGTACCACGAGGCCGGCGGCAGCGCCGCCGAGGAACTGGGCCTGTCCCTGGCCACCGGTGTCGCCTACCTGCGCGCCCTCACCGGGGCCGGGCTGAGCACCGAAGCGGCACTCGGACAGCTGGAGTTCCGCTACGCCGCCACCGCGGACCAGTTCCTGACCATCGCCAAGCTGCGCGCCGCGCGCCGACTGTGGGCCCGTGTCGCCGAGGCCTCGGGGGCCCCGGAGGCGGGCGCCCAGCTCCAGCACGCGGTGACCTCGCCGGTGATGATGACCCGCCGGGACCCGTGGGTGAACATGCTGCGCACCACCGTGGCCTGCATGGCCGCGGGCGTCGGCGGCGCCGACTCGGTCACCGTGCTCCCCTTCGACAACGAGCTGGGCCTGCCGGACGCCTTCGCGCGCCGCATCGCCCGCAACACCTCCACCATCCTGCTGGAGGAGTCGCACCTGGCCCGGGTGATCGACCCGGCCGGCGGCTCGTACTACGTCGAGCGCCTCACCGACGAACTCGCTCACGCCGCCTGGGAGTTCTTCCGGACGGTGGAGAAGGCCGGCGGCATGGCCGAAGCCCTGCGCTCCGGCCTGGTCGCCGAACGGCTCGCCGCCACCTGGGCGGAGCGTTCCAAGAAGCTCGCCAAGCGCCGCGAACCGATCACCGGTGTCAGCGAGTTCCCGCTGCTCTCGGAGAAGCCGGTCGTGCGCGAGCCCGCCCCCGCCGCTCCCACGGGCGGGCTGCCGCGCGTACGGCGCGACGAGGCGTACGAGGCCCTGCGGGCCCGCAGCGACGCGCACCTGGCGGCGACCGGCAAGCGGCCGAGGATCTTCCTCGCCGCGCTGGGCCCGGCGGCCGCGCACACGGCGCGCGCGACCTTCGCCTCGAACCTGTTCCAAGCGGGCGGGATCGAGTCCGTGCACGATCCGGTGTCGGTGGACCCGGAGTCGGCCGGCGCGGCCTACGCCGCGAGCGGGGCGGACGGCATGGCCGTGCTCTGCTCCAGCGACGCGCTGTACGAGGAGCAGGCCGAGGCCGTGGCCGGGGCGCTGCGCGCCGCGGGTGCCACGACGGTCTTCCTCGCCGGGCGGCCGGGCACCGCAGAGGCTTCCGTGGACGAGTACGTCTTCGCCGGCTGTGACGCCGTCGCCGTGCTGTCCTCCGTACTCGACCGGATGGGAGTGCCCGCGTGAGCATCCCCGATTTCACCGAGCTGGCGCTCGGCTCGTCCGCCGCCGGCGTCTCCGAGGAGCAGTGGCGCGCCTCGGTGAAGGAGTCGACCGGCACCGCGGCCGCCGACCTGCTGTGGGAGACCCCCGAGGGCATCGGCGTCAAGCCGCTGTACACGGGCCGGGACACCGAAGGCCTGGACTTCCTGCGGACGTACCCGGGTGTGGCCCCGTACCTGCGCGGCCCGTACCCGACGATGTACGTGAACCAGCCCTGGACGATCCGGCAGTACGCCGGCTTCTCCACGGCCGAGGAGTCGAACGCCTTCTACCGGCGCAACCTGGCGTCCGGCCAGAAGGGCCTGTCGGTGGCCTTCGACCTGCCCACGCACCGCGGCTACGACAGCGACCACCCGCGCGTGACCGGTGACGTCGGCATGGCGGGCGTGGCGATCGACTCCATCTACGACATGCGGCAGCTGTTCGACGGGATCCCGCTGGACAAGATGTCGGTGTCGATGACGATGAACGGCGCGGTGCTGCCCGTCCTCGCGCTCTACATCGTGGCGGCGGAGGAGCAGGGCGTCTCCCCCGACAAGCTCGCCGGGACCATCCAGAACGACATCCTCAAGGAGTTCATGGTCCGCAACACCTACATCTACCCGCCGAAGCCCTCGATGCGGATCATCTCCGACATCTTCGCGTTCACCTCGCAGAAGATGCCCCGGTACAACTCGATCTCCATCTCCGGCTACCACATCCAGGAAGCCGGGGCCACGGCCGACCTGGAGCTGGCGTACACCCTCGCGGACGGCGTGGAGTACCTGCGGGCCGGGCAGGCGGTCGGCCTGGACGTGGACGCGTTCGCGCCGCGCCTGTCGTTCTTCTGGGCGATCGGCATGAACTTCTTCATGGAGGTCGCGAAGCTGCGCGCGGCCCGCCTGCTGTGGGCGCGCCTGGTCAAGCAGTTCGACCCGAAGAACTCCAAGTCGCTGTCGCTGCGCACGCATTCGCAGACCTCCGGCTGGTCGCTGACCGCGCAGGACGTCTTCAACAACGTGACGCGCACGTGCATCGAGGCGATGGCGGCGACCCAGGGCCACACCCAGTCGCTGCACACCAACGCCCTCGACGAGGCGCTCGCGCTGCCGACGGACTTCTCGGCGCGCATCGCCCGCAACACGCAGCTCCTGCTGCAGCAGGAGTCGGGGACCTGCCGGTCGATCGACCCGTGGGGCGGCAGCGCGTACGTGGAGAAGCTGACGTACGACCTGGCGCGGCGGGCCTGGCAGCACATCGAGGAGGTCGAGGCGGCCGGCGGTATGGCGCAGGCCATCGACGCGGGCATCCCGAAGCTGCGCGTGGAGGAGGCCGCGGCGCGCACGCAGGCGCGGATCGACTCGGGCCGCCAGCCGGTGATCGGCGTCAACAAGTACCGCGTGGAGAACGACGAGGCGATCGACGTCCTCAAGGTCGACAACTCCTCGGTGCGCGCACAGCAGATCGCGAAGCTGCGGCGGCTGCGCGAGGAGCGCGACGAGGCGGTCACGCAGGACACCCTGCGGTCGCTGACGAACGCCGCGGAGCGCGGTGAGGGCAACCTGCTGGCGCTGGCGGTGGACGCGGCGCGCGCCAAGGCGACCGTGGGTGAGATCTCGGACGCCCTGGAGAAGGTGTACGGGCGGCACGCGAGCCAGATCCGTACGATCGCGGGCGTGTACCGAAACGAAGCGGGCGAGTCCCCGTCGGTGGAGCGCACCCGTGCGCTGGTGGACCGGTTCGAGGAGGCGGAGGGTCGCCGTCCGCGCATCCTGGTCGCCAAGATGGGCCAGGACGGGCACGACCGCGGTCAGAAGGTGATCGCGACGGCCTTCGCCGACCTGGGCTTCGACGTGGACGTCGGCCCGCTGTTCCAGACCCCGGCGGAGGTGGCCCGCCAGGCCGTCGAGGCGGACGTCCACGTGGTGGGCGTGTCGTCGCTGGCGGCCGGTCACCTGACCCTCGTACCGGCGCTGCGCGAGCAGCTGGCGGAGGAGGGCCGCGAGGACATCATGATCGTCGTGGGTGGGGTCATCCCGCCCGCCGATGTCCCGACGCTGCTGGAGATGGGCGCCACCGCGGTGTTCCCGCCGGGCACGGTGATCCCGGACGCGGCCCACGACCTGGTGACGCGGCTGGCCGCGGACCTGGGCCACGAGCTGTAGGCGGGCGCCGGTGCCGAAGATCGACATCGAGGCGTACGCGAAGGGGGTGCTCGACGGGAAGCGCGCGTTCATCGCGCGTGCGATCACCCTCGTCGAGTCCACCCTGCCGGCCCACCGGGCGCTCGCGCAGGGCCTGTTGACGGAGCTGCTGCCGCATGCGGGCCGGGCCCGGCGGATCGGCATCAGCGGGGTGCCGGGGGTGGGCAAGTCCACGTTCATCGACGCGTTCGGCACGATGCTGACGGGGCTCGGCCACCGGGTGGCGGTGCTCGCGGTGGACCCGTCGTCGACGCGCACGGGCGGCTCCATCCTGGGTGACAAGACCCGGATGGAGCGGCTCTCGGTGGACCCGGCGGCGTTCGTCCGCCCGTCCCCCTCGGCGGGCACGCTGGGCGGGGTCGCCAAGGCCACCCGTGAGTCGATGATCGTGATGGAGGCGGCGGGCTACGACGTGGTCCTCGTCGAGACGGTCGGCGTGGGCCAGTCGGAGACCACGGTGGCGGGGATGGTGGACTCCTTCCTGCTGCTCTCCCTGGCCCGTACGGGCGACCAGCTGCAGGGCATCAAGAAGGGCGTCCTGGAGCTGGCCGACGTCCTGGCGGTGAACAAGGCGGACGGCCCGCACGAGCGGGACGCGAAGGCCGCGGCCCGGGAACTGTCGGGCGCCCTGCGGCTGATGCACCTGGTGGACGCGGCCTGGACCCCGCCGGTCCTGACGTGCAGCGCGCGGGAGTCGACCGGGCTGGACGAGGTGTGGAACCGCCTGGAGCAGCACCGGACCCTGCTGGACGCGGGCGGCCGGCTGGCGGCGAAGCGGGCGGCGCAGCAGGTGGAGTGGACCTGGTCGATGGTCCGCGACGAACTGCTGGAACGCCTGCGGGCGGACCCGGCGGTACGGGAACTCGCGCCGGGCCTGGAGTCCGCGGTCCGGGCGGGCACGGTGACGCCGACGTCGGCGGCGGACCGGATCCTGGCGGCGTTCGGCGGGACCTGACCCGTGTACGTGCGGCGCCGTTGCGGGGGCTCTGCCCCCCCCGAGCCGCCGAGCCCCCGCGCCTCAAACGCCGGCGGGGCTGGTTTCGCCGGGCATCGGCCTGCACGTGCCGGAGGGGCTGGATTGCGCGGAGCGCAATCCAGCCCCTCCGGCGTTTGAGGCGCGGGTCGGGCGGAGCCCGGCGGGGTCCGGGGCGGAGCCCCGGGAAGCGGAGCCACAGGTGGCAACCGTCAGCGGGGCGCGGGTCAGACCTCGGCCAGGACCGGGCCCGCCTCGTTCACGGCGAGGCGCAGGACGCGGGTCTGCTCCACCGGGTTCTCGGTGGCGAGCAGCGCGGACAGGACCGCGATGCGGGCCTGGCCGGCGCGGAGGGTTCCGGTGGGGACGGCCCCGGCGGCGACGAGGTCCACCGCGCCGCCGTGCGTGTAGATCTCGGTGACCGGTCCGGCCATGACGCGGGTGGTCAACGCGACCAGGACGCCGCGGCCGACGGCGGCGCGGACGGCCTCCACGATCTCCGGGGTGGCGTTGCCGGCACCGGTCCCGACGAGGACGATGCCGCGCGCTCCGGCTTCGACGGCGGCGTTCAGCAGGACCGGGTCACCGTCGGCGTGGTGCACCACCACGTCCACGCGGGGCGGCAGTTCCGGCATCGCGGGCAGCGGGAGCGGCGCGGGGCGCTGCGGGGTGCGCAGGATGGTGACCTTGCCGAAGCCGATCTTCCCGAAGAGTTCCTTCGAGGGGTCGGCGAACGCGTCCAGCTCCACGGCCTGGGTCTTCACGGTGCCGCGGGCGGCGTGCACCCGGCCGGCGAAGGCGATCAGCACACCGAGCCCGCGTGTGTTCGCGGCGGTGAGCAGGGCGTCGTAGAGGTTCCCCGGGCCGTCCCCGTCGGCGGTGCCCATGGGGCGCTGCGAGCCGGTGAAGACCACGGAGCGCGGGTCGTGGTGGTGGAGGTCGAGGAAGAACGCCGACTCCTCCAGGGTGTCGGTCCCGTGCGTGACGACGATGCCGTCCACACCGGGGTCGGCGAGCACCTCGTGCACGGTGCGGAGCAGGGTGAGCTGGTGTGCGGTGGTGAGTCGCGGGCTGTTCACGCTGAACAGGTCGACGAGTTCGACGGTGATGCCCTCGGGGAGTGGTGCGGTGGCGATCACCTCGTTCCCGTCGGCGTCCGCTGCGAAGCCGGAACCCTGCCAGCGGCTGGCTATCGTCCCGCCGGTGCTGATCACGACGATCCGTCCCATCGGCCGTGGCCGCCCTTCACTCGTGTCACTCGTGTCACTACGTACGCCACTCGTACATATGTACTCAAAGCAGCAATGATAGAGCGATCTACGCGCAATGGGATTGCGTATTCCATCAGGCCCGTTCACAAACACCGGGTGATAATTGCGCCATGGACGCCATTGACCGAGATATCTTGCGCGAGCTCCAGGCCGATGGCCGCCTGAGCAACCAGGAACTCGCCCAGCGCGTGGGACTGACCCCCTCCCCCTGCATGCGCCGGGTGCGCCAGCTGGAACAGGACGGGGTGATCCAGGGCTACCGCGCCGTGATCTCGCCCGAGGCGGTGGACCGCGGCTTCGAGGTGCTCGTCTCGGTCGAGGTGCGGCGCGACCGGGAGGCGGTCGAGGCGTTCGAGGCGGCCCTCCAGGACATCCCGGACGTCATCGAGGCCTACCGCCTCTTCGGCAGCCCCGGCTGCCTGCTGCGCATCGCCGTCGCCGACCTGCGGGCCTACGAGCGCCTGTGGATCGAGAAACTGACGGCCCTCACCGGTATCACCGAGGTCAACTCGCAGATCATCATGAAGCGCATCAAGGAGCCGAACGGCCTGCCCGTCGACCTCCGCTGACACCCGTGCACGACAGGAAGCAGTACGTCATGAAACCCCTCGGTCCCGGTGACCCGATCCGGCTCGGCCCGTACCGCGTCCTCGGTGTCCTCGGCGAAGGCGGCATGGGCAAGGTCTACTTCGGCCGGGACGACAGCGGCCGGACCGCGGCCGTCAAGGTGCTGCTGCCCGAGCTCGCGCACGACCCGCACCTCGTCCAGCGCTTCCTGCGCGAGGCGCACACCGCCCGGGCGGTCAGCGGCGGCGGCGTCGCCCGGGTCCTGGACGCGCGGACCGAGGACACCGGCAACCGGCCCTGGATCGCCACCGAGTTCCTGTCCGGCCCCACCCTCGACGACGCCGTACACCGGTACGGGCCCTTCGGCGCCGACGGCGTACGCGCGCTCGCCGCCTCCCTCGCCGCCACCCTGCAGGACATCCACGCCACCGGGCTGGTGCACCGCGACCTGAAGCCCGCCAACATCGTGCTCACCTCGACGGGGCCGCGCGTCATCGACTTCGGCATCGCGCGCCCCGAACACGGACTGACGCTCACCACCACCGGCCAGGTACCCGTCACCCCCGGGTACGGCGCTCCGGAGCAGGTGCTCGGGCAGCGCGTCGGACCGGCCGCGGACGTCTTCTCGCTGGGCGCGGTGCTGGCGTACGCGGCCACCGGGCAGCGCACCTTCGACGGCACGCACGTGGCCGCCGTGCAGTACGAGGTGGTCCACGGGGAGCCGCGGCTGGACTCCGTACCGCCCGAACTGCGGCAGCTGATCGCGCCCTGCCTCGCCAAGGACCCCGTGCAGCGCCCGGCCCCCGACCAGGTGGCGGGCGCGTTCGCCCCGCCGCCGGGGGCCGACCGGGTCTGGCGCACGGGACCGCTGGCCGAGGACATCGCGCGCCGGGGAGCCGAGGCCCGGCGGCAGGCCGCGGTCGCCGGGCAGGGGTCCGGGGGCGGGCCCTCCCGGCGGCGGCTGCTGCGCACCGCGCTGGTGGCGGGAGGCGCACTGGCCGCCTCCGGCGGGGCCGGCGGCGCCTGGTGGATGCTGCGCGAGGAGCCGCGCAGGATCCCCGCGGCCGGACCGGCCAGCGACACCGAGCCGCTGCCGATCGTCGCCGGGCGGCACGGGACGCCTCCGGGCGAGCTGTGGGGCCCGCTGCCCGTGGCGGCGGGACCGGTCGACGGCCAGGTCACCACCCCGCTGCCGGTACTCGACGTGGTCGTCTTCGCGGCCGCCGGCGGCGGCCTCGCCGCGCGTCTGACGACCGACGGCAAGGAGAAGTGGCGGCTGCCCGACGTCCGGCCGGCCGCCGGACTCGTCGCACTGCCCGGCAACCGGTTCGCGACCGCGGGATCCGGTGGCGCACTGCTCGGCTTCGAGGCCTCCACCAGCAGGCAGGAGTGGTCGGTGGCGGGCGCCGACACCGGCCGCATCCTGGCCGCGGACGCGTCCGCGGTCTACCTGGTGACGCGCGGCGGGGAACTGCGCGCCGTGGACACCGCCGGGCGCAAGGTCCGCTGGACGGTGCCGCTTCCCGAGGCGGCGGTGAAGGCGCCGGGGCCGCGGGCCGCGGCGGGAACCGGCCGGCTCGTCGTCTTCGGCGCCGACGGCGACGTCGTCGCCGTCGACACCGCTTCCGGAGCGACGGTCTGGAAGGTCGCCGGCCAGGCGAGGTCCGCCCTGCGGCCGCTCGTCATGAAGGACGTCGTCTACCTCGGCGGCCGGAGCCTGACGGCCCTGGACATCAGGACGGGCGCCGCCGTGTGGAAGACGGAGACCAGGGCCACCACAGCCCCGCAGCCGGGAGCCGGCGGCTGGGGCCCGGCCGCCGCCTGGCGCGACCGGGTGTTCGCGATGGACGGTACGGCGCTGTGCCAGGTGTTCACCGAACTCGGCGGGGCACTCCCGCTGGACAGCAGCGCGAAGGGCACGCCGCCGCACCACCCCCCGCACGCGGAGGCCGGCACGCTGTGGGTCGTGCAGGGGGACGGCCGGGGCGTCTCGGCCCACTCCGTCGTGAGCGGCCGGCGGTACTGGACCTGGTCGGCCGAATCACAGGGCCCCTGGGGCGTGTCCGGCGCGGGGAACCGCGTCTTCCTCGTCAACGACGGGAAGCTCACGGCCATGCCGACCGTCGAGTGAGGCGCACTCCCGGCCCGCTCGCCGGCCCGCTCGCCGGCCCGCGGGTCCCGCCCCGGTCGTCGCCCGCTTCCGCCGCCCCGCCGCACACCGCTTAGGCTCGGGGCCGATCAACCGACCCGGGGGAGCTCCCATGGAACGCCTTCGTCACGACGACCCGTCGCACATCGGGCCGTACGTGATCCTGGCCCGGCTCGACTCCGAGGCCGCCGAGCGCACCGTTCCCGAACGCCGCTACCTCGGGCGCACCGCCGACGGGGAGCGCACGGTCCTCGTCTGCGTACCCCGCACCGGCGCCGACCCGTCCCGGTGGGCGGTCGAGGCCGAGGGCGCCCGGCGGCTGTCCGTGCCCCGGTTCCTGCACGTCGCGGAGGTGGGCGGCACGGCGGGCTCCCCCTGGTACGCGTCCCCGTACACGCCCGCTCTGCCGCTGCAGGCCGTGCTCGCGGCCTACGGGGGGCCACTGCCCGAGGACACCGTCCGCAGGCTCGGCGCCGCGCTCGCGCAGGCCCTGGCCGCCCTGCACGCCCAGGGCGTGACGCACGCGGGGCTGTCACCGGCCGCCGTGCTGGTCACCCCGGGCGGACCCGTGCTGACCTGCTTCGGAGCGGTACGGGCCGCGGCTCCCGACGGGACGGGGCGGTCGGGACTGCCCGGGCTCGATCCGGGATGCCTGGCCGCGGAGCAGGCGTCGGGGGGCCGCCCGCTGCCGCCCGGGGACGTCTTCGCGCTGGGGGCCGTCCTGGCCTACGCCGCGACCGGGCACACCGTGCCCGAGCAAAGCGAACTGCCGCCGGGGCTGCGGACGCTGATCGGGTCCTGTCTGTCGTCGGACCCGGCGTTCCGGCCCCGGTCCGTGCGAGAGGTACTGGGCGAACTCGTCGCCCCCGGAGCGGGCCCCACCCCCTCTGGGGACCTGCCCGAAGCCCCGTACGCGCATACCGGAACGGTCCTCGACCACGGCACCGTGCCGCTGCCGGGCCGGGTCGTCGCGGCGCTCGCCGCCCAGTCCGCCGCGCTGCTCGCGCTCGAACTCCCCACCCCGCAGCAGCCGTTCACCACGGCCCAGAAGGTGCACTGATCCGATGTCCGTCCCGGCACCCGGCGCCACCCGCGCACCGCACACACCGCACACACCGCTCGCACCGCTCTCGCACGACGATCCGCAGCACCTCGGCGGCTTCCGGCTGCTCGCCCGGCTCGGCAGCGGCGGCATGGGCACGGTCTACCTGGCCCGTTCGGCGGCCGGGCGGACGGTCGCCCTCAAGACCGTGCACGCCCGGATCGCCGCCGACGCCGCCTTCCGTACCCGGTTCCGGCTGGAGGCGGACGCCGCCCGGGTCATCGGCGACCGCTACGGGGCCCGGGTCTTCGCCGCGGACGCCCTGGCCGCGACGCCGTGGCTGGCCACCGAGTACGTCATCGGGCCGCAGCTCGACGAGGCGGTCGCGCTCGCCGGCCCGCTGCCCGAGCCGTGCGTCCGCACCCTGGGAGCGGAGCTCGCCCGGGCCCTGGGGCAGCTGCACCGCTCGGACGTGGTGCACCGCGACCTCAAGCCCTCCAACGTCATGGTCACGGCCGCCGGCCCCAAGGTCATCGACTTCGGTATCGCGCGTGCCCTCGGCGACGAACGGCTGACCCGCACCGGAGCCGCGGCCGGCACGCCCGCCTTCATGTCGCCCGAGCAGGCCGGCGGTCTCGAACACTCCCCGGCCGGCGATGTGTTCGCGCTGGCCGGCGTACTGGTCTTCGCGGCGTCCGGACACGGCCCCTTCGGCGGAGGCCAGGCCGCGGACCTGCTGTACCGGGTGCGGTACGCGGAGCCCGACCTGAGCGGCGTACCGGCGGCGCTGGCGCCCGTACTCGCCCGCTGCCTCGCCAAGGACCCCGCGCAGCGGCCCACGACGGCCGGGCTGGCCGAGCTGCTGGCACCCGGCGACGGCCCGTTCGCGGACGTGCTGCCGCAGCCGGTGCTCGCAGACATCGCCCGGCGGGCCGCGGCCGTGTGGCAGGAGCCGCCGCACCGGCTGGCGGCGCCCGCCGCGGCGGCGGACACCGTCGTGGCAGGCGACGGCGACGGCCTGTCCCGCCGCCGGCTGTTCGCGCTCTCCGGGGCGGTGGCCGGCGGCGTCGCGCTTGCGGCGGGAGGCGGGCTGTGGGCCTGGCTCGGCAGCCGCGGCGAGGGCGACGGCGGGGCCGCGGACTCCGGGCAGCCCGCCCTGGACCCACCGCCCGAGGCACTGTGGAAGGCGGATCTGGCGCACCCCGTGGCGGGCGGCCCGCCACTGCCGGTGGACGGCAGGCTCGTCATGCCCACCGGCTCCACGACCACCGGGATCTTCCAGCAGGACGGCAAGCACCTGCGGGACTTCGAGGGGTACGCCCGCGTCTGGCGCGTCGCCACCGACGGCAAGGTCCTCTACGCGCTCGGGAAGCCGGACGCCGCGGACAAGGCCCTCGCAGTGGTCCCCCTGCCCCTGTCCCAGGAGAGCGGCAAGGAGCAGGCGCCGGTCGTCCGGCTCCCCGCGTACGACGGCTCGAACATGCTCAACCGGATCCTCGGGGTGGCCGGCGACACCGTGTTCCTGTGCGCCAAGGCGGCCGGGAACGACCAGTGGTCCGTGATCGCCGCGAGCCTGAAGACGGGCAGGGAACTGTGGCGGCAGCCGACGACGGCCCCCGGCGAGCAGCAGGTGCAGCAGGGGCGCCCCGCCACCGTCGGTGTCAAGCCCGTACGCGGCGGGGTGCTGCTGTGGCAGCGTCCGGAGGCGGAGAGCGGCACCCTGCGGCTGTCCCTGCACGACGCCGGAAGCGGCGCCGAGCGCTGGACCGAGTCGCTGGCGGCGCCCGGCGCCACACCGGACCAGCTGGCCACGGACGACGAGCGCGTGTACGTCGGCGCCGGGAGCGTGCACGCGCTGCGGCTCGCCGACGGCCAGCCGGCCTGGGTCTTCGGCGCGGACCGTGACGCGGGCGAGGTGGCCGGCGAGCGCCGGTACGGCATGCCGGCCGTCCGCGACGGGATCGTCTACGCCGTGGAGGGCTCGCGCGGCATCGTCGCGATCAGCGCCGTCTTCGGCACGCTGCAGTGGATGGACACCCCTCCGGAGGGCACGAACCCGCATCGCGACATCGCCCCCGTGGTCACCCCGAGCCACGTCTACAGCCTGGGCGCGACGGGCCTGCGCGCCGTCCGCATCCGCACCCGGAGCACGGTCTGGCGCTACGGAACGAGCGCCTACGCCCTGACGCCGGACCCGGACGGCAAGCGGCTCTACCTCCGCGAGGAACGCAGGCTGATCGCCCTCCCGCTTGCCTAGGCCGGGTCGTGGTGGGGCAGGGGCAGGCGTGGACCGGGTGCGGCGCGCGCCTGCCGACCGCGTCGCTCCCCCGGTCAGTCCCTGGTGCGGGAGACGAGGCTCTCCCACGTCCGGGGGCCCACGATGCCGTCCGCCTGGAGTCCGCTGGCCTGCTGGAAACGGCGCACGTACTTCTCCGTCTTCGGGCCGAAGCGGCCGTCGACGAAGCCGTCCCAGTCCTCCGGATCGATGCCGATGGTCGAGGAGATGTCGAACTGCAGCTCCTTGACGCACACGCCCGAGGAGCCCTGGGAGAAGTTCCGCGCGGGAATGTTCCCTCCGTTGGGTGAGGTGCGGTGGCCGACGCTGTCGAAGCACGCACCGAGGTAGTCGCCCGCGTGGGCGGCGGGAGCCATGACGAGCAGGGAGCCGACGGCTGCTGCCGCCAGAGCGAGAGCCGTGACGCTCCTGCGCGGGGAGATATGAGGCATGACGTGGCAACTTCCTTCTGTGGTGGTGTGTGTGGGTGAAGCCGGAGGGCCGGAGGGGCCGGAACGTCGGGCGGAATCGGCGAGTGGGGACCGGCGAGTGGGGACCGGCGAGTGGGACGGGCGGCCGGGCTCGGCGGACGTGAACGCCCCGGCGCCGCTTCATGATTGCTGCCGGCCCGCCGTCCCAGCGGGCCACGGCGTGTCCCAGGGACGTCCCCGAGGCCGAAAACCGTTGTGCGATCTGCCGACGGCAGGTCGCTTCCCCGGGACGTCCCACGCTCCGGCTCGCTCCACCGGGAAGCGTCCGATGGCGGCGCCCCCAAGGGTTCGTGGCACCCGCAGCCGAGTCCGGAACTGTCGGTGGCGCCGCATATCCTGTCCTTCGCGCCACACCGTCTCGGGGAAGCCGTATGGCGCATAAGCGAGTTGGGGGGGCCCTTTGATGTCTGACCAGACAAAGGCGACAGACGGTACGGAGTCGGCACGTGCCCGGTTGAGCACGGAAATGCGCAGGATCAAGGAGACCTCGCAACTCAGCTTCGGCCGGCTGGCCGACCGGACGCACTACAGCCGCTCGTCGTGGGAGCGATTCCTCAACGGGAAGCAGCTGCCGACCGCCGTGGCCGTCGAGCAACTCGCCGCCGTGGCCGGCGCGGACCCGGAACCGCTGCTGGAACTGCTGGCGCGGGCCGTCTCCGCCCCGGCGGGCGGCACCACGGCCACGGCGGTGGCTACTGCCACGACCCCTGCCGCGCCGGCGCGGACCGCGCCGGAGGCCGCGCACGAGGCGCCGTCGGCCGGGGTGCCGGTCGGCGCGCCGGTCGGCGTAACCGCCGATGTCCCGCAGGAAGCGGCCCGGACGCCGCGGGAGAGACCCCGGGCCGAATGGAGACGAAGATTCGGGGTGATCGGATACATCACCGCGGGAGCTCTGCTGGGCTCGATCGCGACCGGCCTCGCCTTCTCCTCCACCGCGGCGGGGAACCGTACTCCCGGTGCGGCGGGCGATCCGGCCGACACCAGGAAGAGCGCCGGCGGCAAGGACGAGACCGCGACCCTCGTCCCGGGAGCCGGCGACATCCGCGTCAAGTGCAAGTCCGACACCTGCCTGCGCCACGACCCCCAGGCCATGGAATGCCATTGGGACGCGACCACGGCCAAGAGCACCTTCCTGCGGGGCATGCACATCCAGCTCCGCTACAGCGCGGCCTGCCAGTCGGTGTGGGGACGCATCGAAGGCGGAGCCGTCGGCGACAAGGTGATCATCAGGGACGCCCGGGGGACGGAGCTGGAAGCCCTGATCCGCTTCGAGCACGACTCGTACACCAAGATGCTCGCGGTCTCCGCCGAGGCTCCCCTCGAAGCGATGAGCGTGTGCGGGGCGATTCCGGCGGAGAAGCAGATGCAGTGCGCGCCCGAAGGGGCCATCCAGCAGCCCTGACGCCTCCGCGGCGAGGGCAGAAGAGGTGACCGCCCCAGGGACATCCCGGGCTCGTCCCAGAGACGCCGGGGTACTGGAGGGGACGCGGCACGGGCCTCGAAGCTGCTGGTGACCAACCGTCACCACACAGCCGAAAGGCCCACTTCGCCCATGCCTTCCCTCTCCTCCCCCTCCCGCACCACCCGGCCCCCGGACCGGGCGGCGGTGTCGGCCCGCCGGCTGATGGCCATGCTGCTGACCCTCGCCGCCGCCCTGACGGCGCTGCTGACCGGACCGGTACCGGCCGCGCACGCCGTCGACACGGGCCTGCTCCAGCGGGGCCTGTCAGGGCTCAGCTACCTGCCGCGCAGCGGTGTCGACGGCGCGTACGGGCCGCAGACGCAGGACTCCGTACGGCACTTCCAGCGGGACAACGGCCTCGAAGCGGACGGCGACGCCGGGCCGAAGACCATGGCCGCCCTGCTGGCCAAGGTGAAGCTGGTGCAGTCCGCGGCCGGCACGCCCGCCGACGGCGACTACGGGACGAACACCCTGGGCGCCGTGCGGACGTACCAGTCCCGCCACGGCCTGGAGGCCGACGGCATCGCCGGCCCCCGGACCATGGGCGAGATGAACATCGACCGGATCGTCTCCAGCGGGCAGGGCGGCGGTACCGACTCCGAGACCAAGCTCCTCCAGCGGAACCTGGCGGGTCTGGGCTATCTGCCGCTGAGCGGTGTGGACGGCGCCTACGGGCCCCGCACCAAGAACGCCGTACTGTCCTTCCAGAGCGACAACGACCTGGACGTGGACGGCATCGCCGGCCCGCAGACCAAGGGCGCTCTGTCGGCGAAGGTGCAGCGGGTGCAGAGCGCGGCCGGTACGCCGGCCGACGGCGACTACGGTCCCAACACCCTGGGTGCCGTACGGACCTACCAGTCGGGGCACGGGCTGGAGGTGGACGGCATAGCCGGCCCGCGGACGATGGCGGCCATGGGCATCGCCCGGGAGATCGGCAGCACCGGCCCCGGCGGCGGTCCCAGCGGTGGCAGCCCGACCGTGCCGGTGCCCCCGCTGTCGGGCAGCGTACGAGACAAGATCATCCAGGCGGCGCGCTCCCAGCTCGGCCAGGAGGAGTGGGGCAACAACTGCAACCCGTACGGCCGTTGTGAGGCCTGGTGCGCGCACTTCGCCAGCTGGGCCTGGCAGCAGGCCGGGATCAACTACCACACGGCGTTCAGCGGTGACTTCTACTACTACGGGCGCGACCACGGAACGCTCCGCACGGACCTGCGGAACGCCGCGCCCAAGCCGGGCGACGTGATCCTCTTCGGTACGGGCCCCTCCAGCACCTCCACGAGCGTCCACGTCGGCGTGATCGAGAGGGACAACGGCGACGGGACCGTCACCACCATCGAGGGCAACCACAACGACCGGGTGGAGCGCGTCACCCGCAGGCTCGTCGGCGGCTGGCCGGCGTACGCGATCGTCTCGCCGTCGGGCGGCTGAGCGCCCGCCCGCCCGCCTGCCCGCCGTACGCCAGGGGCCCGTGCCGGAAGGCACGGGCCCCTGGCTCGTCTGTTTTCGGGGGCCGTACACCTACGCGGAGGTCGCCGAAGGAATCCGCGGGGCCGCGACCGGAGAGGGGCGCGGGGTGACGGCGAGTGCCATCCAGCAACTGCGCACCGGTCGGCGGCCCCACGTGCCCCGGCGCGTTCCCTGCACGTCCCCCTGCGGTCCCGACCGGCAGGGGCTCCCGTTCCGGGCACGGCGGCACCCCGCCCTCGGACCGGAGTCCCGAACATGCCAGCATGGAAGCGCGCGTACCAGGTCTCCAGGGAGCGGTCCGCCGCGGCCGACCGCCGCCCCCGCCCGGCGTCACCAGAGTGAGGACATGGACCTTGAGCAGCTTCGCGCCACGTGTGAGGCGCGCGCCGAGGCGCTCCGGCTCCCGCACCGCTTCAGCACCCGCGACCTCCGCGACGCCGTGGCCGCACAACGCGGTCGCCCGATCGTCCTGCGCCCGTTGAGCACCCTGGGCGCGACGGACGCCCCGTGCGGCATCCGTCTGGAGCGGAACTCGTTCACCGCGCTGGAACCCCTGTGGCGGGAGGAGGTCACCTCGGCGGTCCCCGAGGACGTACCCGACCCGGGCAACACCCGGGCGGACGCCCACGACCTGGACTTCCACCTGCACGGCCCGGTCATCGAGATCAACGACTGTGTACTGGCCCTGCCCCGGCACCGTCGGGCGTCGGTACGGGACGCGGCGGCCACCGAGGTCGCCCGCAGGGGCGCGGCCGGCGCCCCCGAGGGCGACGCCGAGGTGGAGGCGGCGGTCGTCACCGCGGCCACCACCGCGAAGCGCGCCGGACTCCCCCTCGACGGCGGCGAGGCCCCGCCCGCCGCCGGCATCCGCTCCCGCAAGGGCGACCTTCCGGCGGAGACCGCGTGGCTGCTGCTCGTGGCGGACGCGTACGCCCGGCAGCCGGCCCCCGAGCACGTGGGCACGGCCTCGTGACGGCCCCGCGGCAGGACCCCCTGCGCGACGCCCGCTTCCTCGCCGACCCCTACCCGGCCTACGACCGGCTGCGCGATGGCTGCCCGGTCCGGCGGATCCCCACCGGCTCCGGCGGGCACCACGCGTACCTGGTCACCGGCCACGCCGAGGCCCGCGAGGCGTTCACCGACCCCCGACTGTCCAAGGACACGGCCCGCTTCTTCGCCGGCCGCCCCTCGGACCGCGACCTGCACCCCGCCGTCTCCCGCAACATGCTGGCGAGCGACCCCCCGGCACACACCCGCCACCGACGCGTGGCGACGCCGCTGTTCACCACCGGCCGCGTCCGCGCACTGCGCCCGTTCATCACCCGGGTCGTCGAGGACCTCACGGCCACGTGGCGACCCGACACGCAGGTGGACCTGGTGGCGGACCTGGCCGTCCCGCTGCCGGTCACGGTCGTCTGCGAGCTCCTCGGCGTACCGGAGTCCGACCGGGCCACCCTCGCCGCCAGCTCCCACGACCTCTTCGACGCGACCGACACCACCCGCATCGATGCCGCGTCGCACCACATCGGCCACTACCTCACCGCGCTCGTGGACACGGCCCTGGCGAACCCCGGAGACGGCCCGCTCCACTCCCTCCTGCGCGACTGCGAGGAGGGCGGCCTGGACCGCGACGAGGCCGTCTCCCTGGCCGCCCTCCTCCTGGTCGCCGGGCACGAGACCACCACCCACTTCATCGGCAACGCCGTCCTGGCCCTGCTCCGGCACCCGGAGGCGTTCGACCGCCTGCGCCGGGACCCGGACCGGATCCCCCGGGCCCTCGACGAACTGCTCCGCTTCGACTCCCCGGTGAGCGTCGCCACCTTCCGGTACAGCACGCGGGACCTGAGCGTCGGCGGGTTCGACATCCCGGCGGGCTTTCCGGTGCTCATCGCCCCCGGGGCCGCGAACCGCGACCCGGCGGCGTTCTCCGGCCCGCACCGCCTCGACCTCGACCGCGACGACGCCCGCAGCCACCTCGCCTTCGGCCACGGCATCCACCGCTGCCCGGGCGCCCCCCTGGCCCGGGCCGAGGCGGAGATCGCCCTCCGCGCCCTGCTGACCCGCTTCCCGGGCACGCGCCTGGCCGTCCCCGAGGAATCCCTGACCTGGCGCCAGACCCGCCTCACCCGCGGCCTGACCGCCCTCCCCCTCACCCTGGCGTGACCCACCCACCACACCCGCCGGCCGGATAACCGCTCGCGCCTGCAGACCGCTTCTGATGGTGTGAGGGACACGAAGCACTCGACGCTCGACGCGCGGCACCAGGCACCAGGCACCAGGCACCTCGGAGGGAGCAGGTAGTGGCGGATGACGGATGTGTCTTCTGTGCGCTGGCGAGAGGCCAGGCGGACGCCAGCATCGTCCACGAGGACGAATCGGTGATCGCTTTCATGGATCTCCAGCCCGTCACCCCGGGTCACTTGCTGGTCATCCCCAAAGCGCACGCGGTGGGGCTGGAGGACCTCCCGGAGGACGTCGGCGTCCACGTCTGGACAGTGGCACACCGCCTCGGACGCGCACTGCGCAGGTCGGGCCTGCGATGCGAGGGCGTCAACCTGTTCCTCGCGGACGGCGAAGCGGCGTTCCAGGAGGTCTTCCACGTCCACCTGCACGTCTTCCCCCGCTTCGCGGGTGATCCGTTTCGCATCGACGCCGACTGGCGGGTGCATGAGCGGGACCAGCTCGACAGCACGGCTGCCGCCGTCCGCGGCGGCCTCGCCGCCCTGGACGCCGGGCCCTGATAACCGCCGCGCGGCCTCACCGGACAGCAGGCGATGGCGACGGGGTCACAGCTGCCACCCGCGCCGTTCGGCCAGCCACCGCAGCGTGACCTCTCCACACCAGGTCTGGTGCTGGCGAATGTACGGGGACCAGTCCGCCGGAGGGTGGTCCCCGGAGGCCAGGAAGAATCCGGACAGGGCGGCAAGGGCGGCGTCAAGCCGACCGTCGTCCACGCCGCGGGCTGTGGGATGGGCCCGGAAGAGCGCGGTCGCATCGTGGCCGTCGGCGTACGCGGAGGCCAGCAGGAGCACGAGATCGAACCAACTGGCACCCAGACAGGCCCAGTTCCAGTCGCAGATCCACGCACTGCCGTGCGCATCGAGGAGGACGTTGTCCTGACGCAGGTCGTGGTGCAGGACGGCCGTCCCGGCCACCGCCTGCCGCCACCCCGATTCCAGCTCGGCCAGCGCATCCAGCGTGCCGGAGGGCACCCAGCCGAACAGGGAGGGTGCCGGGCCGGGGGCAGCGGTGCGACCGGACGCCAGAGTCCGCCAGGTGTCGAAGTCGCCGCCGTCGCCGACCGGCCGGAGCCCGACGTGTTCAAGCCCTCCGGACGGCACCGCGAGAGCCTCGGCGGTGACCGCGTACGCGGCCAGGGCCGCGTCCAGCTCGTCCGTCCGCCAGGGGGCGGCGGGCATACGGCCGCCTTCGACCGCGTCGAAGGCGAGCACGAGCCACCCCTCGCACTCGTCCGTCCACCGGATGCGGGGTGCCGGTACGGCGGGCGGCAGCGCCTCGTTGATCACCGCCTCCCGTCGGTAGCAGTCGGCCACCACGGCATTGCTCCGCACCTCTACGGCCTTGACGAACAGAGAGCGGCCGGCACCTCGAACGACAGCCGCGTAGCCGCTGGTGAAACCGCCTCCGGCGCTCTCCTCGGCGCGTACGGCACCACCGAGCCGGCGTTCGACGAGGCCGCGCACAGCCTGCGGCAGCTGGCGCCAGCCCGGGCGCGCGGCCGTGGCACCGTACTGAAGTCGCGGGGTAAGGATCTCCGGCATGCACCCAGAGTGCGGGACCCCCCGCCCGCACGCGACAGGTTTCCCACCGCCGCCCCCTGCCGGCCCGGCTCGACGGCTGCTCCGGTGAGCGCAGACGCGCTACTCACAAGCTCACGAAGACGTGCGGAGTCCTACCGGCCCGCCTGGTCCAGTACGGCTTCCCAGGGATACCGGCGCCCCGGCATACCAGCCCTCGGCTCGGCGAGGGGCCACACCTCGTCTCCGTAGACCAGCCTCACCCCCGAGTCGCGCAGGGCCTTGATGTGCCCCTCCCACGCGGGGTGCCGCGCGTGCGCGGCATTGACCCGGGGCCAGACGACCACGGGGAGGTCGAACGTCCCGATGGCTTCGTTCACCTGGGTCAACGCCTGGTTGTCCGAGATCCCCAGCGCGAGCTTGGCGACGGTGTTGGCGCTCGCCGGGGCGACCACGAGGCAGTCCACCGGCGGATGGGGCCGGGAGTCTCCCGGCAGGCGGGGCTCAGACCGTACGGGAAGGCCGGTCAGCGCTTCGATCTCCGCGACCTCCCCGCTCGCCCGGAGCCACTGACCCGCGGTCGGCGTGAGCGTGACCGCGACCCTCCAGCCCCGTTCGAGCGCGGGGAGCACGAGCCCCGTCCGCAGTTCCTCGACCCCGCCGGCGCCCGACCCGACGACACCCAGCACCTTGCCCCGCACCGAACTCACCGCACCGCCCCGCACTGTCGGGCCACGGCCGACAGCCAGGACGAACAGCTGCCGCCTGCGACCGGAATCCGTCTCCTCAGGCCGCGAAGGCCCTCACGTACCCGAGCATTGTTCCGCACCGCGGCGCACTGCCCTGCATGAAGCCGCACGCGAGGCTGAGACGGCTCGAAGTCGCGGATGCAACACGGCGACAATGACGCCGAACAGTCCAGTTGTCGTAGGAAACAGCAAAAATGCGGCAAGTCGGCTGCGCGGCCGACTGAGGCAGGAAGACCGCCCGGAACCAAGACGCTGGCCGCGTGCCACACCCTGTGCAAGAGGACCCGTTCAAACGGCCGTGTCGATCCGAGGTGCGCATGCCGCAGCCAGCAGCTCGAGATCTGCACGAGCCTGCGAAAGAAACAGCAGGCCCCTCGGGGTATCGGCGAGGGCCATGTTCACCTTCCCTTCGAGGTGTCGCCTGTTCGATGCGGGCAGGAGCGGAGTTCCGTGAAGGGGCAGCCCGGTTTCGATGCGGTTGTGCAGGAGCTGACGCAACTGATGCCACTCGTGCCGGGCCTTGTCCACGTGGACGGCTTCCTGTCCTGGTGTCGCCTCCGCCAGGCCGTCCAGGGCTCGAATGAGTGAACGGGCTTGGGTGTTGATCTGCGTACAGAGCTTCCTCGAACGCGAGTGGACTTTCTGAGCAGCGCCGGCCGCGGCCACGTACACCCCTACTGCGAAGGTGAAGTTGGCGTTCTGCTGGTCTGCCCCGGGCCGGAGGTGAGAGAGGAACAGAACGAGCGTCAGAGCTGCCGACACGACCGCGATGATCCTGAAGTTGACCTTCAGGGAGATACGGGTCCTCAACTTCGCAAGCGGAATCAGTTCCCCGTCGCCCCCGCCGGAGAGGAAGTAGTTGGCGAGGGCCACCACCGCGAGGAGCACCATTCCCCCTGCCCGGTCGAAGCAGAGCAGTCCGCCCGCGCTCACAGCGAGCGCCAGGTAGAGGACCGCCGAGGCTGCGTTACGCAAGGCAATCCAGCGGTCGCGGGTCTCCTGCGGGAGTTGACTGGTCGCCTCATGCCCCAGGACCACGAAGGCGACCAAGAAGAGAAGCCAGCCCGCAAAGAGGCCGACTCGCAACTCCAGCGGCGACTGGAACACGGCCACGGCCATGCCGCAGGCGAAATACGCCGTGCCAGACATGCCGACCGACCAGAGCCGCAGCCGTGAAGGGATGCGCTGGACCTGAGCATGGAGCCTGGCAGCCATCGTCATGAGCTGAGAACGACTCACCGTCCGCCGCTGTTTCCATCATGCGGATGGGCACGCCTGTTTCGAACTGCTCTCGCGGAATCCCACTAGCTCAACGATCCGCGCGGGCAGGGACTCCCCAAGAGACCTCAGCGCCCTCCTTCGGACACCTATTGGGATGCTGCCCGGGCGACGCCCCGGCCGAGGGTGGCCGCCGCACAGAGCCGGGCATCCTGCTGCTGCACGGGCCCGTGGTCACCGCCCGACTACTGGCCCTCGCGCCGGCACTGCACGCGGCCGTCACCCCACCGCCCGGTCTCGCTCCCCTGCCCCGTACGTCCCCGGCGCACCTGGCATCGCTGGTCGCAGCCAGCCCGTTCCAGCCGTTCGTACGACTGGCCGGGCCCTGGCAGCTGATCTTCGCGAAGGCGGCCGGACGCCACCGTGGTTTCGGCAAGACTGAACGCTGACAACCCTTCCCACCCACCACCGAAACAGAGTTGGAGTCAACTCGTGGCCGAGCCCGTCACCCCGACCATCCGCACCTCCGCCAAAGCCGTCGTCGTCCACGATGGTCAGGTCCTGCTCCAACGAGCCAGCTGGGAGGGCCAAGACTGCTACTTTCTGCCCGGCGGCGGCCAGAACCCCGGCGAGCCCCTCGACCAGACCGCCCGTCGCGAGGTCCACGAGGAAACCGGCCTGACCGTCACCGTGGACAGGCTGCTGTGGCTGCGCGAGTACATCGGCGCCAATCACGACCACGCCGACACCGAGGCCGGCACCCACCGCATCGAAGCGATCTTCCACTGCACCCCCGAAGGCGACCCGGGCCGCCTCGGCGGACACGCCGAAGACGACGTGCAGACCGGCCTGGAATGGGTGGACCTGGAGAAGGTTCCCGGTCTGAACCTGCTGCCCCACACCCTCCGGCGGCCGATCGCCGCCCTCGCCACGGGCCAGCCCTCATCCGGCTATCTCGGCGACGTCGCCTGAACCCGTGGCGGCGATAGACGGCAGGTTCCCTGACGGTGCCCGAGAGATCACGACCGGACAGGCCAACCGCGTCTGGTACGTCGACGGCCCAGTGCCGTATGTACTCAAGCACTACAGCGACCCGAACCGCGCCTCCAACGAGGCCGCCGCTCTGGCCCTCCTCAACACGCACGGTGCCCCGGCTCCCGAACTCCTTGGGGCATGCCCCGGGGGCAGTCCAGCATGGACCGCGCAGACCGCAGTCCACGCTGCGCCCGTACCAGCCGGCCAGCTCCTTCGCGAGCTGGCCGGCCCCCTCGCCGCCGTCCATCGCATCACGGGCCCCCATGCCGGTCGGCTCGCCGGAGCCCGGCAGTACCGGACCTGGCCCCGCTACCTTCATGGCCGTCTCGACACGTACACGACTGCCGCACCTGACCTCGCGCCCACCGCGGCAGCCCTCCGCCGCCAACTCGACACAACGGACCTGGACATCGAGCCCAGACTGCTCCACCACGACCTGCATCCGGGCCACCTCGTCAGGCCTGCGGCTGGCGGGTCACTGCTACTGGACTGGGAACTCGCCGCCTTCGGCGACCCGCTGTCCGACCTCGCCCGCCTCGCCGTCCGTCTCGGCCTGACAAACCCCACCGACGTGCTTCAGGTCGCCCGCCAGCCCGCTCCGAACGCCGTCAGCAGAATCCAGCTGTACTGGCGCATTCATCAGCTCGCCGACGCAGCCCTCAGCACCGATCCGGTCGTACGGCAACGTGGTCGGGATCGCGTGGGGTGAGGGCCACGCCCGCTCCCTCCTTTCCCACCCGGAGAAACGGCAGGTCAGATGCCCTTTTCAGCAAGCTCAAGGATCGCCACGCACTCCACGTGGTGGGTCATCGAGAAGGCGTGGAAATGCAGGCGGCCAACAAACTGGCAGTTCAGCGCCCACACCGCCCCACCTTCTGGGGCGTCGTGCGTCATACGAGCGTCAGCGGCCGCCGAGCTGTTTCGTGCGGCAGCGGTCTCCTTGTATGCGTTGGCCGCGTGGGAAAGCCGCGTTCGCGCACGAGCGGCCCGCGAAGTCGTGAACAGTAGACACCTGGGTCCGGGGCAGCGCGGCGCCGCGGCCGGCTCCGCCCAGTAAGGCCGTCTAGGCGGAGCTGGCTGTTTCACGCCAATGACCAGCAGGTTTCGGAAAATGACGGGTTCGTTGCCGGGGGTCCTCGGTACCCTCCCCCTTCCGTGTGTCCGCCGCACGGGAGATCCAGGGGGACGAAGAAACGTGAGCACCACCACCGACCCGGCCGCCGTCGGTCACCGCATCGCCATCGTCGACGAGGACCCGCTGCGCGCCCGGCGCGAGGCGCGCGAGCTGCTCGCCGCCCTCGCCGAGGTCGATGGGGATGCCGCACTCGACATCCCGCGGCCCCGGGCCGAGGACGAGTCCCTCAAGGGCGGCCCGGTCACCGACCTGATCGGGCTGGTCTTCAGCGGGGGCTCGCTCGTTGCCGCCGGCATCCAAGTGTGGCTGGCCCGCGTCCCCCAGCGGACCGTCGTCATCACCCGGGCGGACGGGGCGACGCTTCGCGTGTCCGGCAAGGAGACCCGGGCCGACAGCGAGCTGATCGACCGGTTCCTCGCCGGCGGTGCGGCCGAGGCCGGGGACGAGGGCGAGGACGGCGGCGAGGCGGGGCCGGTCGCGCAGTGAGCGAGAATGACCGGTACGCCATGCTCATCGGCGTATCCATGTACGACAGCGACCGCTACCACGACCTGCCGCCCGTCCGCGCGGACCTGCACTACATGCGGGCGGTGCTGGAGAGCACCGAGATCGGCATGTACAACGACTGCGCGATGGTCGCCGAGCCGACCCGCGCCGAAATGCTGTACGCCGTCGAGCAGTTCCTGGAAGAGCGGCAGTCCAGCGAGACGGCCCTGTTGTACTTCAGCGGCCATGGCCAGTTCTGCGAGGCGGACGGGCAGTTGTACTTCCTGACCCGGGACGCCGATCCGGACGACCTGCCGGGCACGGCGGTCCCCGCCGAGTTCCTGGAGCGGATGCTGCAGTCCTGCCGGGCTTCGTCCAAACTGGTCCTGCTGGACTGCTGCTCCAGCGGGTCCGTCGTCCAGGGCTGGACGGCCAAGGGCGGTGCGGACACCGCTGCGCCGCCCGCGCCCAGTACGCTGCTCCGCCCTGGCGGCGTGTACTTCATCACCGCGTCCGACGCACTCCAGGCCGCGTCCGCCATGGCTCCGGAAGGCTCCTCCCTCGGCACTTCCCGGTTCACCGGGGAGATCGTGGAGGGCCTGAGGAGCGGGCGGATCAAGGAAGGCGGCTGGATCACCCCGGACGACCTCTTCGAGTACCTGACCGCACAAATGGTGATCAAGGGTGTTCCCGAGGAGCAGCGGCCGACCAAGTCCACGATCCGGGCGACCCGTTCGCTTCCCTTCGCCCGCTCGGTAGCCCGCCCGGTACGCCTTCCCGACGCGCCGCGCGATGCCGCCCGGGCCGACACCCGGGGCGGGGTCTCTCCCGCACTGCTGAAGGCACGTCGGCTGGTGTCCGAGGACGCCGGGAACGGCATCGATCCTCAGCGGCTGCTGCGGTACTACGCGCACTGTCTCGGCGCCCAGGCGGCGACCGGAATGCTGCCCGACCGCGACGGCGGCCGGGGCTCCGCGTACTTCCTCCTGGGCCAGGGCCCGGAGTCGATCCAGTCCGGGCTCGAACACTCCTTCCCCGCCCCGGGACAGTTGCCCAAGCCGAGGAGCACGGGCGCGCAGGCCGACGGGGCCGGGCTCCAGGAATACTGGTACGGCTATCCCGCGATCACCCTTCCCGAGCGCGGCGAGGACGGCCGCAGGCGGACGGCGGTCCGGATCGCGCCGCTGCTGGTCCAGCCGATGGAGCTCGCCCCGGACGAGGGCGGCCGCGATCTGCTGCGACCGAGCGGGGTACCGTCCCTGCACTCCGGGGTGATCACCGAGCTGCTGTCCGACGACGAAGCCTCCGAACTGCTGGCCCACTGGCAGCCGAGCTGGCAGGAGGGCAACGGCACCCAGATGGTCAAGGCGGTGCGCGAGCTCCTGACCGAGCTCGGCGTTCCGGAGCTGGAACCCCTCGACCTCGCCTCGCTCAGCGAGCGGTCGGTGATGAACTCGCTGCGACCGGGTGCCCACAACGCCGCCGTGTTGCTGGCGCCTTCCGGAATGGAGCGGGTCGCGACCGAGGGGCTGGTCGACAACCTGCTCCAGATGTCCACGTGCGTCGGCCAGATCGCCGGCACCGCGCTGGAGGCACTTCTCGCCGGCGACGACCGTCGCACCGGCACGGATCATGACGCGACGACCGTGACGGTCGTGGCCCCCGGCCCGTGCAACGAGAGTCAGGAGCAGGTGATCTCCTCGGCGATGACCCGCCGGCTGACCGTCGCGACCGGCCCGCCCGGTACCGGCAAGAGCGAAGTGGTGACGGCTGTGGTGACGACCGCCGTCGCCGCCGGCCAGTCCGTTCTCGTCGCCTCGACGAACAACGAGGCCGTCAACGTGGTGGCGGAGCGGTGCGACGAGATCTCGCCCGGCCTGCTCATGCGGACCGGGAACGTGGAAGCCCGGGAACGGGAGGCCGAGAAGCTGGCCGCACTGCTGGCCGAACCGGTCGAGTCGCCGCCCCGGGGGTCCGCGACCGTGGCCGGTGAGCTGCGCAACCGCCACGCGCGGGCGGCCGCTCTCCGAACGGAGGCGGCGGGGCGGATCGGCGAGGAGGCTCGTCTGCTGGAACTGGTCCGGGAGCGGGCCCGTCGGGCGGACGCTCTCGCGCTCCCCGTACGCCTGCTGGAGAGTGCCTGGTCCGCACAGGAACGGGCTGCGCTCGCCCGCTGGGAGGAGCGCGCGCGGAGGGCTGCCGGTGCCGGATGGCTGACACTCGGCGGGTGGCGCCGAGGGCGCGCCCTCAGGGCCTTCATGGCTGCGTCCGGCAACGACGGACCCGGGGCTTCGTGGCCGGCCTGGTCCTCGGAACGCCAGGTCCCGCCCGAGCTGCTGCTCGGACTCGCGGAGGCCGTGGCGGTGGAGCGGGCCCTGCGGGAGCTCGTACCCGCGCATCTGGCCTGGGACGAGGAAGCACTGAAGCGGGCCCGGCTGGATAGCTCCGACGCGTCCTCCGCCGTGTCGAAGGAGCTTGCGCGGTCCGTGGCCGCCGAGGCCATGGCGCGGGGGCGGTCGCTGATGAACCAGCGGCTCCAGACACTGCGCAGGCGCTCGGGAGTCCAGAAGAGCCAGCGCAATCTGATGGCACATCTGAAGGCCTGGGCCATCAGCACGCACTCGGTGCGCCAGCTCGAGCTGGCCCCGAAGCTCTTCGATCTCGTGGTGATCGACGAGGCGAGCCAGTGCTCGACCCCGTCGGTACTGCCGCTGCTGTTCCGTGCGAAACGGGCACTGATCATCGGCGACCCGATGCAGCTCGGGCACATTCCCGGGATCAGTCCGGAGCAGGAGCGGCAGGCCCGGGTGCGGGCGGGCCTGACCGCCGCGCAGCTGGAGGACCATCGGCTGGCCTACCACGTGTACGCCTCGTACCACGCGGCGGCGCAGCACGGAGAGGCGGCGCTGCTGCTCGACGAGCACTACCGATGCCATCCGCAGATCGCGGACGTCGTCAACGGCTACTGCTACGCCGGCCAGTTGCAGGTCCTCACCGATGTCCGCAGGCAGATCCCGCCGGTCGATCCGACCGGGGCGGCCGATCCGGCTCCGGTGCTCGGCTGGGTGGACGTGCCGTACGGCGAGTCCGCGTCCGGCAGCGGCGGCCGGTCCTGGCGCAACCAGGCTGAGGCGGACCAGGTGCGGCGGACGGTGGACGAGCTGTTGGCACGGCTGCCCGAGGACGCCACGGTCGGGGTGGTGACGCCCTTCCGTGCGCAGAAGGAGGCGCTGGCCCGGGTGTGGGCCGGAGATGACCGGGTCCGGGTCGGTACGGTGCACGCCTTCCAGGGCGGTCAGCGCGACGTCATGGTCCTGAGCCCGGTGGCCACGGACAACACCCCGCCGAAGACGACGCACTGGGTGTCGAGCCAGGTCAACCTCTGGAACGTCGCGGTCACCCGGGCCAAGTCGCAGCTGATCACGGTGGGAAGCCATCGCTTCTGGCAGGGGCAGGCCGGGCTGCCGTCCCTGCTCGCGGAGCGCTCGACGGTGCTGCGCGCCGGGGCGTCGACGGACGAGGACATCGACGCCGGCCCGACGCCCGGGCCCGGCATTCGCGAGGAACTGGCCGACCAGCTCCAGGAATACCTCGGCACTCTCGGCATCAGCGGTCTGGAACGCGCGGCGGTGGTCGGCGGCCACACCGTGGACCTGGTGTTCACAGTGAACGGCGAGAACACGGCGGTCCTCATCGACACGGGCCCCGCCCCCGGGCAGGACCCGGCCCGCCACCTGCGCCTCACCCACGCCCGCGGCGACCTGCTGGTCGGGCTGCCGTCGGGCGGCCGGGGCGCAAAGCCCGCCCCGGTGGCCCGAGCTGTCCGCCTCCCGGCCTGGCGGGTGGCAGCGGGCCCGGCCCTCCTGGACCGGCTCTTCGCCTGACCTTGTGCGTCGAGTTGATGCGCAAAACACGCATCGCGTCGCTGATGGCGGTGTCAGGATGGGGCGGAATCCTTCTTCACGCCACGGGGGCCGAGTCGTAGGATTCTCCAATCAGGAAATCGGCGGGGCTGGAGCAGCCGGGGCAGCGCTCTCCGGGGAGCAGCTCTCCTCGTGTGGCCATCGGGGAATGCAGTTCCTCCCAGGCCTCGGCGAGCGAACACGACAACGAGGACGAGTGTGGCGAACGCGGGTGGTTTCGGCGGCGGTGAAGAGCTGGAACGGTTCAAAGCGATCCTGGCCAACTGGCGTACGTCACTCGTCGATCTGAGTGGCCGCAATCGGCTCCTCAACTTCCGGCACACCAAGGCGGCGACCCTGGAGATCGCGCATCCGCCGGCCGAAGAGCTCATCGACGGCCTGGAGCGCGGCTGGGACTTCGCACCGCTGCCCGCCGAGGAACCCGACGCCGAGGACTCCGACGGCGCCCCGTCGGAAGCGCCCCTCGCCGGACGGCGCGGCGCCGCGTACGGGATCGTCACCCAGAAGACGACGGCCCCGGCGCTCCTCCGTGCGCTGACGAGCCTGCGCAGCAAGTCCACCCAGCTGTTCAACGACTACGGTCTGTGGACGCTCCAGTTGGGTGTCGGCATCCTCCGCTGGCGTGAGGACGGCGCATCGACGAGCAGCGACGCGCCGCTCCTCCTCCTTCCCGTCCGTATCGAGCGGCTGAGCAACGGGCGGGTCCGCCTGGTGGCCAACGACGACGAGGAACCGCGCCTGAACCCCGCTCTCAGGGTCAAGCTGGAGCAGTTCCTGATCGACTGGTCGCCCGTGACGGAACAGGACCCGACCGACCTCGACGCCGTGATCGACGCGGTCACAGCCGCAGTGGCCGGCAAACCGGGGTGGGAGGTCTCGCGGCGCGTGGTGCTGGCGCTCTTCGCCTCCCACAAGGAGTCGATGTACCAGGACCTGTTGGACAACGAGGCTCGCATCCTGAGCAGCGATCTCGTACGAGCGGTCGCGCTCGGCCCCAAGGCGGAACTGGCATCGGACCGCTTCGAGTTCGAGGAGATCCACGCCGACCGGATCGACGAGCTCAGCCCGCCGGAGGACAGCCCGCTCGTCCTCGACGCCGACGCCTCGCAGCGTCAGGCCGTCGCGGCCGCTGTCGCCGGGCAGTCCTTCGTGCTCGACGGCCCGCCGGGCACCGGCAAGAGCCAGACGATCACCAACATGATCGCCGGTCTGATGCACGCGGGCCGCAGCGTGCTGTTCGTCAGTGAGAAGGCTGCCGCGCTCGACGTGGTGCTGGACCGGCTGAAGTCCGTCGGACTCGACTCGTACGCCCTGCCCCTGCACAGCCACAACACCAGCCGCCGAGCCGTCGCGCAGGAGCTCGGAAGGGCCATCGAGGAGGAGCCGCGGGCCCCACGGCTCTCCCAGGAGGCGGTCGCCCGGGCCCGCGAGGCCCGCCAGGCCCTCAGTGCCTACGCCGGGGCGATGAACGAGATCAGCGAACCGCTGGGCCGGAGCCTGCACGACGTGATCGGCAGGGTCGGGCAGCTGTCCGACGCACACGTGGCCTTTCTGCCCTCGGAGTCGGACGGCCGCTCCGCACAGCAGGAGGTGCTCGACGCCGCAGCACTCAGCGCCCAGGACCTGCGCACCGTCGTCGAGGCGACGAAGGCCATTGCCGGCGCCTGGCAGGCGGTCGCCGACCCGTCGTTCCCCTGGCGCGACCTCATGCCCGGTATGCCTCATCCGCGTCAGGCACTCGACCAGGCCATGGCCGCGCGGGACGGGCTTGCCGCGACGTTGACGCGATACCAGGATCTCGCGCTGGCCGGCGAGCCGATCGAGCAGGAGGACGGCGTCCGCCGGCTCATCAAGCTCCTCGAGCTGATCGGCTCACGCCGCCCGGTGCCCGAAGCATGGCTCACCGGCTCCGACTTCGCCGATGCGGTGGAGAGCCCGGTCGACGCCTTCCTCGCCGCCCTGAAGACGGTGGTCAGGGCCCGGGCCACGGCTCGCTCCCGGGCAGGGGCCCGCTGGGAGGAACTCTCGCCACGGCTCACCCCGGTGCCGGGCGAAGCCGAACGCGCCCTGGCCGCTCTCTCCCCGGCCGGTCTCGATCCGTCCGGGCTGTCGGAGGACCGCGCGAACGAGCTGGCCCGCGAGTTCGAGAACACCGCGGACGGTCTGGAGCGTACGCATCGCGGCCTGGCCGAGATCGCACAGCAGACGGGGCTGACCGTTCCGGGCAGCACCGCCGCGGCGGAAGACCTCTGCGACGTCGTCGCACTGGCGGGAGCCTCCCACCGGCCCCTCGAACGATGGATCGTGCCCGGGGGAGCCACCGAGGCGGACCGGGCTGCGGTCAACGTGGTGGCCGACGCCCTGGGCGCGTTCCTCGCACGACGCGACACGGTTCTGTCCGCACGGGCACACGCGGCCATGGAGGCCGGCCCCGGATGGGACTCGATTCCCCCCACGCTCGGCGCGGAACCGCCGGCGTCCGAGCAGGCCCTTGCCGCACTGGCGCCGGCCGGCCTGGACCTGAGCCCTCTGACCCGTATGCAGGCCGCGGATCTCTCGGACTGGTTCACCGATCTGGGGACGACCCTCGAATCGGCCGATCGGCATGCCGCAGCCATGGCCCGGCTGCTCGGACGTGACCGGCCGGAGAGCACGCAGGAGGCCGAGGAGCTGACCGCCCTCGGCGAGCTGGCCCACGCCTCCCCCAGGATGCTGGACTCGTGGCTCGACCCCCAGGTGATGCCCCGCGTGCGCGAAGTCTGCGCGGAGATCACCGAGGCCGCCCGTCGACTCAGTGAGGCCGAGCAGGCCGCGCAGGACGTCTTCCGGCCCGAGATCACGCTGTCCCCGGGCCTGCCGGACCTGATCGGCCGCCTGTCCGAAGGGTCACGTGGCCTCGGCGGCCTGCTCTCCGGCTCGGTGCGCTCGGACCGCAAGGCGCTCGGTGCGTTGACGATCGCGGGGTCGTGGCGCAGTGAGCTGTACGCCCGTTTGCCCCACGCCCTCGCCTGGCGCGCCGCCCACGACCACCTGCGGTCCCTGGCCCGTACGCATGCCACCCTCCTCGGACGCTACGCGGGGCCGGACCTGCCGGACGTGGCCCTCCTGGAGGCCGCGGTGGAGCACGCCGAATCCGTGCACCGGCTCGTGCCGGACACGGTGCCGGACCCGCACCGTCGCGGCGTGCTGGCCGCCCAGGTCGCGGACGGCCGTACCCCTGCCGCACACCTGGCGGAGCACGGTCGGTCCCTGAGGGAGGATCTGGGTGTCTGGCGGCGGGACCTGGCGCGACCCCGCCTTGCAGCCGTCGCGGACGAGCTCACCAAGTGCTCCCTGGCCAACGCCGCCCGTTGGCTGCGCCACCACCTGGATCCGCTCGCTCGGGCCGTCGACGTCATCGACACGGTCGCCTCCGTCGGCCGTCGCGACGACGGAGGGGACTTCGAGTACACGCTCGCCGGCGCACGGGCGGCGATCTGCGCCGCTCACGAGGGTCAGCGGCAGACGGCCGGGTTCACGGCCGAGGAGGACACGCACCGGCTCCTCTGCGGTTCCTGGTACCGCGGACTGGACACCGATCCCGCCGAGTTGCGTGCGCACTCCCATGCCACAGCACCGGGACAGCGCGGCGTGCTCCGACTCCTGTGGCGGGCCTGGGCGGTCCACGAGGCGGCCCCCGGAGCCGGCGTCGACGAGGAGCAGCGCGAGCTGCTCGGTCGGTACGCGGCGCACACCGGCCTCGACAGTGGAGCACTGCAGGAGGCCCTGTCAGCCGCTCACACGGTCGAGCGGCTGGCGCCGGACACCCTCGCTGATCCCGTTCGGCGTTCGCGTCTGGCCGGCTTCCTCGCAGACGAACGTCCCGCACCGCACGCCGTTGCGCGGCAGGCGGAGCCACAGCTGCGCACCGACCTGAACGCCTGGCGGGAGTACGCCGCCCGGCCGCATCTGACGGGCGTCGGCGCGCACCTGCTCGCCGCCCCTCTGTACGACGCGGCACGCTGGCTGCGCGCCCACGTCGAACCCTTCGAGGACGCGGCCGAACTCCTCCACGCTGTGGGGCGCGTCGCGGACGCCGACAGCGGGCTGTCCCTCGTGCGGGCTCGCCAGGCGGTGACTGCAGTGATCGACGCCCGGGCGGCCGAGACGCGGTTCACCGAGGACGACCCGCGTCACGAGGAGCTGCTCGGTGGGCTCTACCAGGGGGCGGGGACCGACAAGGCAGCCGTCCTCGACGCCCTGGACTGGGCCCAGCAGGTACGCCGCACAGCACACGGAGGGCGTGGAGCCCCGCTGTCCGCCCCAGCGGCCCGGGTGATGCTCGACGCTCCCGCCGACCCCTCGGTGGCGGACCGCCACGACGACTGGCGGCGCCAGCGGGACTACCTCGTGGAGCATTTCGAGGTGCAGCGCGGCCGTCTTCTGCATCGCGAGCTGATGGAGTCGCTCCCCGCTGCCGCAACCGCCCTGTCCCGGTTGGACCACGACCCCTTCGGTCCCGAAGCATGGACCCTGTGTTCAGAGGCCCTCGACCGGTTGCGGCGGTACGGCCTCGACGGGCTGCCCTCCCAGCTCGCGCAGCGCGGCGTGTCCGCAGAGGACTTCCCCGCCTCCGTCGAGCGTGCGGTGCTCACAGCCTGGATCGAGCGGCGCCTCGCACTCGACGCCCGGCTCAAGCCCGTGCGGGCGGCGGACCGCGATCAGCTCGTCGACCGATTCCGAGATGCGGACCAGGCCCTCGTGGAGGCGGCCCACGCCGAGGTCATCGCGGCATGCAACGCCCGACGTCCGCGCCGGACCAACATCGGCCCTGCGGCCGAGTTGCGCCGTCAGGCACAACTGAAGCGCCGGCACAAGCCGGTACGTCAGCTTCTGGCCGAGACGCGGGATGTCGTGCGACTCATCAAGCCCTGCTTCATGATGAGCCCCCTGACGGTCAGCCAGTTCCTGCCGCCGGACTTCCGCTTCGATGTCGTCATCTTCGACGAAGCCTCCCAGGTGCTGCCGCAGGATGCGGTGAATTCGGTGTACCGCGGCAGTGCGCTCATCGTGGCCGGCGATCAGAACCAGCTCCCGCCGACCTCGTTCTTCAGCGCCGGCGGCGACGGCGACGACGATGACGAGTGGGACGAGGAGGCCGCGGACACCTTCGAGTCCGTGCTCGACGCCTGCAAGGCCAGCGGCGTACTGCGCGGCCTGCCCCTGAGGTGGCACTACCGGAGCCGCCACGAGAACCTCATCGCCTTCAGCAACAACGATTTCTACGACAACACGATGGTGACCTTCCCGGGCGCGTACGAGCAGAGCCCCGACCTCGGCGTCGAGTTCTTCAAGGCCGACGGTGTCTACGACCGAGGCGGACGGAGCAACAATCCCGGCGAGGCGGCAGCGGTCGCACAGCGCGTGATCCACCACTTCGCCACCCGGCCGAAGCTCAGCCTGGGTGTGGTCGCCTTGTCCAAGGCACAGGCGGAGGCCATCGAGGAAGCCGTCCAGAAGGCGCGGAACGCACGCCCCGACCTGGATCGCTTCTTCACCGAGGACCGCCTCGACGGCTTCTTCGTCAAGAACCTCGAAACCGTCCAGGGAGACGAACGGGACGTCATCATCCTGTCCGTCGGCTACGGCCCGGACCACCGAGGCAAGCTGCAGGCGAGGTTTGGCCCCATCAACCGGGACGGCGGATGGCGCCGTCTCAACGTCGCCGTGACCCGCGCCCGGCGGCGCATGGAGGTCGTCGCGTCCTTCCACGGCTCCGAGCTGGCCGACAGCGCCAACAAGAGCGTCCAGCACCTGAAGCGCTACCTCCAGTACGCCGAGCACGGCCCCCACATCCTGCAGACGGCCGCGGCGGACCCGGACGCCGAGCCGGAGAGCCCCTTCGAGGAGGACGTCCTGGGCGTCCTGCGCGGCTGGGGCTACTCCGTACAGCCTCAGGTCGGCGTGGCCGGTTTCCGCATCGACATGGCGATACGGCACCCCGCCGCCCCGGGCAGCTACGCCCTGGGCATCGAATGCGACGGCGTCATGTACCACTCGTCGCGCGCCGCCCGCGACCGCGACCGGCTGCGCGAGGCCGTACTCCGGGACCTCGGCTGGAACCTGCACCGCATCTGGGGCACGGACTGGTACCGCAGCCGCCGGGACGCGATGGCGCGCCTGCGCGCCGCGGTGGAGGAGGCGTGCGCGCGGGACCCGTTCCAGGTGACGGCGGAGGAGCCGTCCGGCGAGGGGCCGCCCGCTGAAGGACCTGCGGTGCCGGATACGGCGGTGGACCCGGGGCAGGTGGTGACGTTCGTGGCCGTGGACGACGGGCCGCCGGCGTGGAGCAGGGCGTACGAGGAGGTCGTCGACGTCCAACTGGTGAACTTGCGGGTCACATCCGCCGTGCGGCACGGCATGCGGTTCGCTGAACTGCAGGACCCGGACGCCGTGGGAGTCGTCGCCGACGTCGCCCTCTCGGTGATCCACGCTGAGGGGCCGATGACGGAAGACCTGATCGTCGCCCGGGTCCGTTCGGCGTGGGGCATTTCAAGGGCGGGCGCGGTGATCCGGGACTCGGTCCGCCGCGCGCTGCGGAGGACCGCGTCCGCCGGCCGGATCGTGCGGGTCAACGAGGCATATGACGTTCCCGGCCGGGAGCTGGCCTTCGCCCGCACTCCGACACCGACCGTGGCCCGTAAGGTCGGCCAGGTCCCCTCGGCCGAACGTCAGCTCGTCGTGGGGCACGTGGTCGGGGAGAGCCCGGGCGTCCACCGCGAGGAGCTGCTCCGTGAGGTCGCACGCTTCTTCGGGTGGACGCGGCTGGGCCCTGACATCAGGGATGCGCTCACGAGCGACGTGGACGAGCTCGTCTCGAAGGGGACGCTCCGTGAAGCGGACGCCTGCCTGATGCCCGCGGACGGTGCCTGACGACTTCATGGGCATCGGTTCTGAGGGGGGGTCCCGGCCCGCTGGACGTCACCAGTAGCGCTGGAGGACTCCCGTGCGCTGGAGCTCCGCTATGTGTTCCGCGGCCCGAGCCGGCGCGGAGCCTCCTCTGATGAGCGTTCCGGCCTCGATGTTGCGGTCCACTCCGGATTGCGTGAAGTTGGCGCTGGTCGTCAGCAGCGTCTTCCGGTCGGCCACGGCCAGTTTCGCGTGTGTCTTGGCCCCGGGCTCCGCCCTCTTGTCCAGGGGCCAGTGCCACAGGCGTGCTCCCGGCACACCGGTGAACGCGCTCGCCGGCTCGGCGCCGGACAGGGCGCTGCCCGCCCCCTGGAGCGTCTCGACGACGATGTCCATGCCGACGCCCCGGGCCGCGGCATCCTGCAACGACCGCGTCAGCGGCGGGTACCGCCGCGCGGAGTAGGTCATGAGGATCAGCTCTGTACGTGCCTCGGCGATCAGCCCCAGGAGCGCCCGGTCCGTGGACCGTACGGGCACCCGGTGGGAGGAGGGGCCGCTCCACACCAGGGAGACCTCCTGCTCCCGGTCGCGCTGCGCGTAGCCCGCGGCCAGCCCGTGCAGGCAGGCCGCCGCTTCCGCCCGGGACAGGCCCTCCGCGTCCATCGCATCGAGCACGGCAGCCGCCGCCTCCGTGTAGGCGGAGGCCGACCGGACCGTGAGCAGCGCGGCGCGGGGCTGTCCGGCCGCTATGCCGTCGGCCAGTGCGCCCAGCGCGAGGACCCCTGCGGCCGCCTCCGCCTCCGCGGCGGCCTTGAGCAGCCGCGCCCATCTCATGTGAGGCCCTTGAGGAGCACCAGGTCCGGGTCGTCGATCGGCACTATGAACCGCCGGTCCAGGAACCGGTTGCCGCGCTCACAAGTGGTCTCGGACACGAACAGGCAGACGTGGCATGCGGCGCCGTGCAGGAAGTCCTCGTGCGGCGGGTGGGGCAACCGGTCCGCGCACAGCGGGTCGGAGGAGCACCGCTCGGCGTCGTGGAGCGCGCGCCGCACGACCCTGCTGAACTTCTCCGGTTCGGCCAGGGCCACCAGACCGCCCAGGGTCCCCTCGGCGTCGGGGACCGCGGTGTAGATCAGGATGCCGGTGCGCCGGTCGTCCTCGCGGCCTGCGTAGATCCGCTCGGAGAGGCTCGCCGAGGAGTAGCCGCATTCCAGCGAGATGGCCCGGATCAGCAGGTGCGACAGCGTGTGCAGCGCGATGTACCGCGCGCCCGGCCAGCCGCGCAGCGGGTCGTCGGTGTCCTCGACACGGCCCGAGTAGCGGTTGCGGCGGAATTCCACGTAGGCGTCGCGGTGCGCCTTGAGCGCCGCCGTGTCGGCCACCCGCTGCTCCCAGTCGGCCATCAGCTCGTCCGAGACCCTCAGGAAGATGCCCTCGCCCCGCACCTCGCTGGCCGGCACCCAGGCGGGGACTCGGCTGCGGGAGAGCGGCGCGCGGGCCACCAGAGTGGGGTCTTCCGGGTCCGGGGCGTCGAGCCGGGTGAACCCGATCAGCGCCCGTACTTCCCGCAGCCGTTCCGCCTGGACGACGTGGGAGAAGACCCCGTTGAGGGCCGCCGGTACAGTTACGTCGCGCAGCGCGAAGTCCTCGGTCGGCTCGGGAAGCTGCGGACTGGTGAAGATCTCCCACTCGGGGGTGAGCAGGTCCGGGTACGAGACGGCCTCCGAGGACTGGGTCTCCGCGGCCGCGGCGCGGTGCGCCTCGATGGCTTCGAACACCTCGGACTGGCTCCACTGGTGCAGCGGCTTGAACTGCGGGAGCTCCCAGACCATGTCGAGGAACTCCTGCGACTTCGCCTTCTGCAACTGCTCCCAGAGCTGTTCCACCTTGCCCTGCAGGGCGCTGCCGCTGGTCGGCGGCACCGCCAGGACACTCAGCGTCTGCGCGAACCACTGGTTCGAGGCACCGATGACGAGCGGCTTGGGCCGCTGCTTGCAGCCTGCCGGGTCGAAGGTCGCCAGGTGGGGGTGGCGGCCCCGGCAGTGGGGCAGGGTGATCTCGCCGCGCTGTCCCATGGCGTCGCGGATGTTGCGCTCGCTGCTGCAGTTCACGCAGCGCACCTTGACGTTGGCCGCCTGGTTGCCGCCGTGGTCGAGCATCTCCAGCCGCGGGTGGCTGGCCTCCGCGCAGTTCCCGCCGCGGTGGACGAACGACGCGTAGGGGAAGTCGTCCAGGTGTCCGGCCTGGCAGACCAGGACGAAGCGCGCCGCGACGGCGAGCGGGCGCTTGCCCTTGCGCTTGGCGGTGCAGTTGTCGTGGAAGAAGCGCGCCTGGTCGGGGCGCCGGGGCTTGGCGTTCTCGAACTTGAAGATCTTGGAGTCGAGGCCGCCGAGGGCGTTGCACGCGGTACAGCGCAGCCACTGGGGGAAGGGCAGGACGGGGACGCCGACCCGGGATGCGGGGCCGTTGGGGTCGCTGTCCGTGCCGTCCGTCCAGGGCGCGGGCCGCAACTGGGTGACCTGGGCGCCGTACGGGTCTCCAATCAGGCCGTTCACGGCCCGCAGCAGCCGCGGTTCCTTCAGGTCCGCCCACTCGAACGCGTCGTACTGCCAGTCGTCGATGCCCCGCACCAGGACGGCGAAGTTGGGCAGGTCGACCAGAGCGCCCACACCGCCCGTGTACATCAGGTGGCTGGGGCGTACGGATCCGACCCGGCGCCGGTGCTGTGTCTTGTCCGTCATGCTCACGCCTTCTTCCCCTGCCCGCCTGCCGTGGCGGCCTTGCCGTCCAGTACGGCGCCCGTTTCGTCTCCCTCGGGCGAGTCCTCGCCGTCGGCGCCGGACTGGCCCGCCCCGGGCGCGTAGCTCCATGCGGGTGCTCCGCCGACCACGTCGTAGAGGCCGGCTCCCGGCACCAGCAGGTTGATCTCGTTCTCCGTCTCGCGCATCGACTGCGCGACCGTGAGCTCGTCCCAGGTGGCGCCGGTGGCCCTGTTGAGCAGCCCGCTGAGCCGCTGGCCCTGCCAGGCCGCCTCCTCGTATCCGAGGCGTGCTGAGCCCTGCTTCTTGTGCGCCCAGGCGTCCTTGAGGACTTCGATGCGTTCCGCGAGGTACTTGCGGGCGCGCGGCCCGCCGACGGTCTCGGCGCGGGCCAGGAACCGCCCGGTGACCTGCTGCGCGACGGGGCCGTCGAGGTCGAGGTCGTAGGCGTCGTGGTTGCGGGAGTGGGGCGTGGTCGCGTTGCGCACGGCGGCGATCCACGCCGCCGCCGTCGTCCGGTCCAGGGACCGGCGGGCGAACGGGGTGACGGAGAGGGCTTCGACCTGCCGGTAGAAGGTGGCGTGGTAGTGCCCGAAGTTCTCGAAGTGCGCCAGGTCGCGCGGCCGCGTCCAGTTGTAGAGCGTGACCACCAGGCCCGGGCGTTCGGCGGTGCGGCCCACGCGCGAGGACGCCTGGATGTACTCGGCGGTGTTCTTGGGCTGGCCGACGACCATCATGAGGCCGAAGCGGGAGACGTCGACCCCCACCTGGAGCATGGACGTGGCGATCACCGCGTCGACCGCTCCCGTGCCCTCGTTGCGCAGCCCGAGCTTCGAGAAGTCGATGCGCTGCTTGTGCTGGGCGGCCTCGCGCAGCTCGTCGGCGACCGCCTGCCGCCGCACGGTGGTGTCCATGGACTCGTCGAAGGACACTTCCAGCCGGGACAGCACCTCCGTGATGTCCGCGGAGGAGATGCGCGAGGTCAGCTCCTGGACGGACAGCATCTCCGTGCGGCGCAGGAGGCGGTTCGACAGGCCCTTGCGGGTACCGTGGATGCGTACGCGGGTGGCGATGTCGTCGTCGAGGAAGCGCCGCATACCGGCGAGTTCCCGCGTGGCGTTGAAGTAGCCGACGAGCGTCATGTAGGGGTCGGCGGGCTTGCCGTGCCGGTCGAAGAGGGTCTGGCCGGCCAGGAAGAGGATCTCGGCGACCCTGATCTCGGCCTGCTTCATACGGACGCCGTGGGCGCAGATGCCCAGGTAGCGCCGCCCCGGCGCCTCCTTCGACAGCTCGACCTGCTGGGAGAAGAAGGTGTCGCCGATGTCGATGACCTGGGGCGGGAAGATCGCCGACTTACGGGCGAAGACGCCGCTGATCTGGTCCGCCGACCGCTTGGTCGTCGCCGTCGAGGCCACGATCTTGGGGCCGACGCGGACGGTGGTGCCGTAGGCGTCCTGTGCTTGCCAGCCGCACAGCTCGTCGACGGCCGCTTCGAAGAGGCCGACGGTGGTGCCCAGCGCGCCCGAGATCAGGTGGAGTTCGTCCTGGATGATCAGGTCCGGCGGGCGCAGCCGCGTCACCGGCTTGCTCTTCACGGCCGGGTGCTTGCCCTTGGCCTGGTGCTTGTCCCCGCACTTGGTGCGGGTGTCGAGGTCCGCGTGCCGGTAGCCGTGCCTGGGGCAGAGGTCGGAGACCCGCCCGAACAGCATGCCGGCCTGGCCGCGCCAGGGCAGCTGGGCCAGCTTGTCGACGGTGGCGATCAGCAGGCTGGGGGCCAGCCGGTAGATCTCCTCGTCCACCGTCAGGATGGGCAGTCCCTCACCCGGCGAACGGCGCTGCGAGAACGGACAGGCCTGCTTGCCCTCGCCGTTGGGACAGTAGAGCAGGACGCGGCGCAGGTCGTCGTCGGCGTGCAGGTCACGCTGGGCACTCAGTGCGGAGCCGCACCAGGGGCAGGCCAGCGTCTGGAGCACCTTGGCGCCCTTGCCGTCCCCGGCGTCCTTGGCCTCGCCGATCTGCTTCTGGGCCTCGTCGAAACTGTTCGGGGAGACCGCACCGCCCACCCAGAGGCCGATCCGGAAGGGGGTGGTCCCCCAGCGGACGTCGCCGCCGTCGTAGGCCTCGCGGCGCAGCACTTCGGCGGCGCAGATCAGCGCCGCCGCCCGCTGGAACTGCTGGGCGGTCAGCAGCCGCAGGGTGTACCGCATCAGCACGGCGACGCCGGCCTCGCCGCTTCGGGCGTCCTCCCCCGTGCCGATCGTCCCCTGGAGGCGGCGGATGGCGAAGGTGAAGGCGGCGAGCCCGAGGTAGGCCTCGGTCTTGCCGCCACCGGTCGGGAAGAAGAGCAGGTCGACGATGCCGTCCGGACCCGCCTCGCGCTCCTTCAGCGTCGGGTCGGCCAGCGCCCGGAGGTTGAGGAGGACGAAGGCCAGCTGGAACGGGCGCCACGATGCGGCTTCCGCACCCTTGGCGTCGATGCGCTTCTTGGCCTCCTGGAAGGTGACGCCCTCCCGCTCCCGCAGCGCCGCGATGGCGGTGTGCTTGCGCTGCAGGGCCATCGCCCGGTTGGCGAAGCGGAACGCTTCCAGCACCTCGGGGCGTTCGGGGTCCGCGAGGGCGTCCACGCCGAGGGTGATCCGGACGGCGACGTCCCGGGCCCGGGACACCGCGTCGAGGGCACTGGTGCGCAGCGCCCCGGTCAGCTGCTCCGCCTGCGCCTCGCGCTCGTCGAGCCAGGCGCTGTAGCCGTTGGCGAGCGGAGCCAGGGCCTCGCTCAGCGCGGCCGGGGGCAGCACGGCGAGTTCGTCCATGGACAGCTCGATGCCGTCCAGGTGCTGCGCGTCGGCCCCGGTCGGGGCGATCGTGGCCGGCACGTCGTGGACCGGCAGCCAGGTGGTCGTGAGGGCGTGGGCGCGGCGCTCGCCCTTGTCGAGGGCGACCGCCACGGCCACGTTGCGGCCCGCCGCGTGCTTCAGGTGGTTGCGGTACAGCAGCGTCAGGTGCTGCTCTTCCAGGTCGGCCGCGCCCAGGCCGTCCTGGGCGGCCTCCTCGGCCTCGTCCAGCGGGTCGGAGATCGGCAGGAAGACCGGCGCCCCGCCGTCGGCCGCGGTGACGTGCAGCTCGGCCTGGAACAGCCAGGCCGCGTCCTTGGCCTGCTGGGGTTCGTCCTGCGCGTTGACGAGCGACAGCTCGACGACGCGGCTCGGTCCCGCGGCACCCGGCCGGTTGCGTACCTCCGCGACCAGCCGTACGCCGGGGGCGTCCTCCTGGTCGGCGGTGAGCGGCAGGACCTGGCGGGGCGCTCCGTCGACCGGGACGGTGACGAGCTTCTCCACCTGCTCCCGGGTCCAGGTGGACCGCGCGACGCCTTCCTCGTTCAGGACCTGCGAGCGGTGGTACTGGCCCCAGCGCACCCGTACGGTCACCGCCGCCGCGTCGTCCGTCGCCGGGAGGCCGAACATCAGGCCCATCGACGAGGCCCACATCCGCCCCGCGTTCTGGGCGGTGAGCCGTTCCGGGAGTCCCTGGTCGGTGCCGTCGCCCTCCCCGTCGGAGTCGTCGAGGAGCTGCTCGTCGGCAGCGGCGAGGGTGGTGCTCAGGGCCCGCTTCGGGCCGATCCGCCCGACGAGGTACCGGTCGCGGGGACCGGCCGCCCGGTGGTCGAACTCCTCGTCCGGTCCGTCCCACGGGCCCAGCAGGTCCCGGCTGATGAGCTCGCCCAGGTCGTCCCGGATCTCGTACGAGGACGCCGGGACGAAGTCCTGCGCCACCTCGCGGACCCGCTGGAGGAGGTCCTCCTCCAGGGAGCCGCTCCCGCTCCTCGCCCCTTCGGCGGTCTTGCCCGTCGCCATCAGTGCATCCCTCTTCCGTCCCTCGCGCGGTGCCCTCGCGGGCCCCTCCCCACAGCGCGGCCGACGCCGCCCGGACCGTGACAGCCGGTCACGGTTGCGATGCTATCGAGCACCGCTGACGTCAGAAGGCCGGTACGGCTCCTGACAAGGCCCGTTCGAGCAGTTCGGCGATGTCCTTGTCCCCGCGCTCGGCCAGCCGCTCCAGCAGTGCATGACCTTCCTGGCCGGGCTCCATCCCGATCCGCCGTGCGATCACCTCCACCGCCTCCGCCGGAGTCACCGCGGCCGTCCAGCCGGTGAGCCGGGCGGCGCCGCCGTCGGGACCGGGTCCGTCCGCCGGCGTGGGCAGCCGCAGCGCGCTGAGGTGGCCGTCGGTCACGTTGAGGAAAACCTGGTCGCCCGCGGTCGCCCCGATGTGCTCCAGCAGCGGCTTCACCGAGCCGAAGGTGGGCTGGGCCCGCCAGGCCAGGGAGGTCTCCCCCGCCTCGTGGCGCAGCGGGACCGGGTCCCGGTGCGGGGCTCCGCCGATGTGGGCGGCCCAGCCGGCGGGCACCGGGAAGCCGGAGCCGCGCAGGTGGTCGGCGGTCAGTTCCACCCGGTACCACCAGCGTCCGTCGGCTCCGACGAAGCAGCGTCGCGTACCGGCGACGTCGTTGCGCGGCACGTACGGCGCGTCCTGTTCACCGGGCTGGTCGGCGACGCGGACCCAGCCGCGGCGGGTGCGGGCGAAGCCGGGTCCACCGAGGTTGGTGCGGACCGATGCCGCCGATACGTCGAAGCGGGCGCTGAGGGCCTCGGCGATCACGTTCACCTCGGCTTCCCCGCCCGCGTTGGCGATCTCGCGGGCGATCATCTCCCGGATCCCGAGGTACTCCTCGCCGCCCCACGCGCGCAGTCCGTACAGGTTGCGGTCGACGCGGAGGAAGCGCTCGTCGGTCCAGATCTGGTTGCGCATGCTGTTGATGGCGCTGCCGTCGGCGAGCTGTTCGTGGATGTCCTCCATGGACATCGGCTTCCCATGCAGGGCGAGCACGACGGCGGCGCGGTCGTTGAGCGAACGCCCCCAGTACAGCAGCCGTCCGTCCCGCACCTGGAAGCGTCCGAGGTCGGCCGCCCAGTCGGCGAGCACCTCACGGCGCACTCCGTACCGCTGTCCGAGGGCGACCGCCTCGTCCCAGGCCAACGGGGTGTCCCCGCAGGCGGCGAGCAGGTCCTCCTGCATGACCGCCCGCAGGGCCGCAGCGTCGCCCTGCACGATCCAGGTCCCGACGAGGGTCCCGCCGGGCAGCAGCCGCGCCACGACGTCCCCGAGCGGCACGCCCACCGCCTCCACGGTGCGGGCGTGGTCCGGGTGCAGCGCGTGCACCTCGGCCACCTGGCCGACGGTGCCGAGCCGTTCGGCCACGGCGGCCAGGTGCCCGGCGAAGGCCCGGCCGTCCTCGTCGGCCACCATCCACTGCGTGAGCGAGTCGGCGACGGCGCGCTCCAACTGCCGGACCCGCTCCCGGCTGACGGAGAACCGCTCGCCCAGGTCCTGGAGCTTCACCGGCTCGTCGGCGAACATCCGCTGCCCGGCGATCACGAGCGCGCGCTCGTCCCAGCCGCCGACCAGGCGCGTCAGCGCGGCGAACGGCTCGGCCATCAGCGCGGGGGCGGCGGTGGCCGCCGGAACTGGAGCGTCGACGACGTCCGGGTCCTCGGCCTCCACGGCCGGTTCGTGGTCGTCGAAGGCCTCACGCGGCGCCGGAAGTTCCGCGTACTCGGGCTGCTCCCCGCTCGGCGCCTCGACGGCCTCGGGGACCGCCACCGGCACCGCCACCGGTTGCGGCACCGGCTCGTCCTCGGGCTGCTCCTCCAACCCCTGGAGCACGGCGAGCGCGGCACGCACCTCGGCCGGTGCGTCCGCCGGCAGCCACCGGGCGATCACGGACACGGCGTCCCGTACGCATGCTCCCTCGCTCTCCTCCCGAGGTACGCCGCGCTGGTGCAGCCGGTCGAGGATCGCGCCGAACACCGCCGCGAGCACCCGGTCCCCGTCCACGACCCCGGGCCCGGCCTCCCGGGCGACCTGCGCCACCGTCTTGCCCGGCTCGACTCCCGGGCTCCCGAGCAGTCGCAGTACGGGAACCACGTCCCCGAGCTCCACGTGCGGCCACAGGGACCGCAGCGCCTGCGCCACCTGGTGGCTGAGCGCCTCGGCGCCGATGACGCGCTCGATCTCCATCAACGGTGTTGCGTGCCACCAGCCGAGCGGAAGCCGTACGTCTTCCAGCCGGGCGGCGAGGAGTTGCGGATCGGCGTAGCGGACGGCGGGCAGGAGGTCGGCGAGGGAGGTGGAGGCGTACGGCGCGGTGGACGTCATGGTCGGGCGACACTCCAGAGACGGGGGCAGGCGGCCACGGTCGGTGACTGACTCGCTCGACGTTACGGGCCCCCACTGACAGTCACTCCATGATCACCGTTCTCCCCTGTCCTGACCAGGGCAAAGCCCGGATCCATCAGGAGCGGGCGCACGTACTCACGCGACGGACCGGTCCGGAGCGGGCCCGCAGTCCCCGCACCGGGCGTCAGGAACGTTGCTGCGGAAGGCGCGTTCGCAGCCGTCGCACGTGATGAAGGGCGCGGGCCGTGGGCGGTGCGGCTCAGGTGCGGCCACCGGGAGCGGGGGTGGCAGAAGGGTGGTGAGTCGGTGCTCCAGGAAGCGGGGCGGGTGGTGGATGGGGACCGGTGCGGGAGGCAGGTTGGCGGTGAGGGTGCGGGTGATCTGCTCGGTGGTCGCATGCCGGGCGAGCCACTCCTCGACGGCGGGGCTCAGCCGCTGGACGTCCCGCACCGAGAGGATCAGGCGGGCGTCGACCGTCCGCAGTCGGGCCAGGAGGTCCGCCGCCGGTCCCGTGGGGGCGGGCGGGGCGGGCTCGGGGTCGGTGCGGGGCACAGTGGGTTGCTGCGGAACTGGCGCGGCCTCGGGAACTACGACACAGCCGGGCTTGTCATACGCAAGAGTGCGGGTCGCGAACCGGCCGCCGCCGAGGGGAATCCGCCGCCGCTCCAGATACCCGGCTTCCTCAAGCTCGTTGAGGGCCCTGCGGATGGTGATCTCGCCCTCGCGGAAGCGGAGGGTGAGGGCCTTGGCGGTCACGCTGACCCCGTCCGGAACGGACTGGATGTAGACGGCAAGCCCGATCGCGACGGCGGAGAGCTGCGGATGCTGGGCCAAGTGATTGCCGACGACCGTGAACCGGTCGATGTGGCGATGACGGAAGTGGATCACGCCGGCGCTGGGCGCGTCGGCGGGGATCGGATTCGCGGGGCGCGCGGGCGCGACCGCGTTAGACTGCGGATCAGCCATCGGGAAGGTCTACTCTTCCGGATCGGTCAGGCCCTCGTCAGGATTGCAGTCCTGTCGGGGGCCGTCTGTGTGTATGGGGTTGTTGCGGCCGACCGTACCCCACCGGTCAGGGTCCGCGTCGCGTCCTTCACCCGATCGTGTGGCGAGGGGAGTTGGGGCCCGGGTTTGGTTGGGTGGGTTCTCTCCCGCTCCTTTGAAGGGCGCCGCGCCGCACCGGGGTCCAGGATTCCGCGCCCCGGCGGCAGCCCGCCCTACACCTCTCGGACGTGCCGCACGAAGGCACTCCAGGCCACGTCCCCGACGAGGATCACGGGCCCGGCGGGCGCCTTGCTGTCCCGAACGGGGACGACGCCGGGGACGCAGTCGGCGACCTCCACGCAGTCACCGCCGCCGCCATCGCTGTAGGTGCTCTTGCGCCAAGACAGGATCGACGTGTCTATCCCTGCGGCACTCATGATGCGAACTCCTTCATCGCCTTCCGGATCAAAGCGGTTGACGCCTCGGGGGACAGACCCTGGGCATGCACAAGATCGTAACGATACGAGTGCTGCGCCACCATGGCCCTGTCCTCCACCAGTTCACCGGAGTGACCGGCTTCCAGATAGGCCACGTCAGGCCCGTTCTCGAACGACAGTACAGTGAGAGAACCTCCCATGGCCGAGTGACCGCCCGCACCGAATGGCAGCACCTGGATCTCGATACGCGGAGTCAACGCAGCCTCGGCAACTCTGGCCAACTGCTCCCTCATGACTGGTCCCCCGCCAACTGGCCGACGGATCACCGCTTCATCGAGCACTACCCAGAGCAAAGGCGGCTGCTTGCGCTGAAGGAGCGCTTGCCGTTCCATCCGCGCAGCCACCTTCTCCTCCACCTCGGCACCTGTACACCAAGGCAGGCCAAGCCTGAGCAGTTCGCGGGCATAGGCCTCGGTCTGAAGGAGACCAGGCACGCTGTGGGCCATGTACTTGTGCATGGCGCTCGCCCTCGCCTCATAGGCCATGAACTTCTGCGCCCAGTCGGGGTACGGCGTCCGCTTGATGTGCCCCCAGAGATCGACCAGGTCGCCGTCGGCATTGAGTAACCCGTCCAACTTGACGTTGACGTCCTCGGGAGGGGTGTCGTTACCCAGCTCGAACTGGGCGATCCTGCTGTGAGCGATCGGAACCTTGTCGCCGAGCTGCCGCTGCGTGAGCCCGGCGCGGATGCGCAGCTTGCGCAGCTTCGCACCGTAGAGCGCGGCGAGGGAGGCGCTCGGGTCGAGTTCTTTCGGTGCGGGCACTGACGACTCCTGTTTTCGTTCCGATGCTCCGAAAACCGTTACCCCTGGTGAGCGTAGCGCTACGCCTCCATGCTCATCGCTGAAAGACAGTGATCGGCAAGGAGGCAAGCAGACATGGACGCGGGCAAGAGCGGGCGCTCGGCGGAGAAGACGCGGGAGGCAGAGGCGGCACGGGACGAGTTGCGCGAGGCGCTGGCGGGGGTGGATGTGGTGCTGCCGTCGCTCGGGGTCGATCTGGTGTCCCTGACGAGCGACTATCTGTCGCCGCTGGTGGAACTCGGCTGCTGCCGTGCCGATGTGGCGTGGAAGTTGGCGGCGGCTCTGAGGAAGAGCGTCCAGTGACCGAGGAGTCAACGGCGCCCGAGCCGGAGGAGCAGACCGAACCGTCCGAAGACGCGGCTGTTGGCGTCGCCTGCCATGAGGCGCTGCTGGCCAAAGTCCGAGAGGCCAACAAGCGAAGTCTTGCACCTCGGCGTTAGGAGGGCCGGATATGCAGCGCGTGATGCAGACCCTGGAGGTCATGCCCGATGGGGTGCGGCGAGGTGATGTGATCGCCGTGGGCGGCATCCCGCACCGGGTGCGGGATGTAAGGGAGTTGCGGGGGCGGCGGAAACGGCTGGAGTTCGAGGACGGGAACGTCTTCGTTCTGGGCCCGTGGGTCGCGGTAAAGGTGGCCCGTGACCGGAACGCCGGCGGCGGACCGGTACGCCACTGGCGCTGACCGGCCCACCGCTCCCCCGCCGCCGTTCTCAGAACAGGCTCGGCGGCTCCTCCTCCGGAGGCTTCGACTTCCGCTGAGCAGGGGCCGCCGCCTTCTTCTTGGCGCCCTTCTTGTCATGCAGCCCGGCAGCGACTTCGGCCGCATAACGCCGCTGGTTCTCTTCGAGCAGCCGGTCAAGAATCTCCTGCCGGACGACCGGTCCGACGGTGTAGCGAGTCCCCTGCCGGGTGTCATGAAACCCGTGGTCGAGCCCACCCGGCTGACTCAAGAGGTCGTCCCAGCCGTAGGCGCGGACAACCTCCTCATCGACAGCACTATGAATCTCGCGAAGCTCAGCGATGTCCATGTCTTCGCACGCATTATCGTGCACCAGATTGTATGTAGCAGTAAGGCCACCTCGCTGCAACATTACTTCCTGCCGACGGAAGTGGAGGAGGGATCCTACTCTCTCGAGTCCGACACTCGATCGCGGCCGCGGAAATGTTTCAAACACATCGGAGGGCGTGTATCTGATTCGAGTCTCCAGGGTCGATGAACGCTCTATGGCCCACCAATAGTGCGGAGCGCTACTCAGAATAGCCAGCATCGCCAAATCATCGGAAGCAAACACGGCCAGGCCGTGAGAGAACACCTGATCCGCCCGAACCAACGACGGCATGACAGTTTTCGTATGCAGCGTAATCGCCAGAACATTCCGCAACCCAGAGATTGCCTTTACGAGGGCCGGCCGCTTATCCGCAAAATGCCAATATCGCTGAGGAAGAGGACTCCGCAAGGCATAGGAGCCGTCAGGCTTCCTCCTCTGCCTCTCCGCCTTCACATCTCTCTCAACAATCTCAAAGACGTCAGAATATTGCCGCGATCTCTCCTCGCTCCAGTCGTGGAAGTTGACAACCCATCGACTCGCTGAGCAATCCGGACGGGAATTAAGATCCTGCCCACTTAGGTAAGGAAAAAGCACCGCCCGATAACGATCATCCTTTTTGATCAACTGCGATGCGACGTCAATCCCCACCGTAAAGCCCAAACCTAGGACATACGATCCAATGAAGGATATCCCTTGATTCTCGGCTAGCCTCTCCGCCGCACCTGACACCCGCGACGCCCCATCGAGCGACGCATTAATCTTCCACACCGGCACATTGTCTGCCAGTCTCGGCACATTCCCCATTGTTGCCCGGGTAGCCCAAACCGCACAGTACTCCAGCGCGGCACTCCGCGAGGGCCACGGAGCGCTTTTCACGGATTGCCGAATCTCCACCTGCTCGGCAATCAATCGGTCGAGACCAACTTCCCGCGAATCTCCCTGCGCCAATGTATTGGTGGCAATCAAACCCACCTCTCCGCCCGCATTCAGCAAATCATGCGCACGCAAAAGAAAGTACGCTACCAGGTCAGCATTACCTCTAGCCCCCCTCCCTGCAACCTCTACAAGGTACTCCCGATAACCGACCCCAAGGGACCCTGTGACCTTCTTTCCGCCAAGGAAAGGCGGGTTCCCGACCACCGCATCAAAACCACCTCGCTCGTCCCAGACCTCCGGGAACACCAGCGGCAGATGCACCGGCTCGCGCTCGAACGCTCCCGCCGGCTTGCCGGTGGCCAGCCACTCCCGCGCCAGCGTCTCCGCCCGCCGCAGCTCGGCAGTTGCCAGCGCCTCGTCATCTCCCGCGTCGGACACCGCGTGCGCCGCCGTCACCGCCGCGAACGACAGCTGGTCCTGGTCCTTCTCGGCTCGCCCGGCACCGGCCAGTGCCGCGCCCACCACCAGGTCCGCGAAGACGCTCGCCTGGCGGGTCTTCTCCCGCACCGACGCCAGCATGGCGCGCTTCCGCTCCAGCTCCTCCAGGCCCGTGCCCGGGATGCCGGCCAGCTTGCGGCGCTCCTCCGCGACCTCCGCGATGACCCGCCGCACGCCACCCGTGAAGTCGATGCCGTCGCCGTGAATGCGGCGGCCCCGCACTGGATCCAGGTGCATGGCCTCCAGCTGCTCCACCGACGTGATGCCCAGCAGCGAGTCACCCGCCACCAGCCTGTCGTCCAGGAAGGTGAACGGCCGATCCCGGTCCATCGAGACCAGCCACAGGGACAGCTTCGCCATCTCTACGGCCATCGGGTTGATGTCCACGCCGTACAGGCAGTGCTCGATGATCTGCCGACGCGCCTCCACCATCACCGGCTCGGCCTCGGCCTCCACCGCCGACGTCGACAGGGAGTCCGCCGCCTCCAGGTAGGCCACCGCCCGCGCGTCGCCCTCGCGGCTCCACGCCTCCACCAGCGCGCCCGCCAGGTATCGGCAGGCCGCCACCAGGAACGCCGCCGAGCCCATCGCGATGTCCGCGACCTTCAGCTTCAGAATGTCCGTCGAGGACTTCGGCCGCCACTGGGTGCGGTCCGCCGTCTGGAGCGGGCCGTACTCGTAGACCAGCGGCTCCAGCGCGCCGTCAGCCACCTGCTGCGCAAGGGACTTCGGGGTGTAGTGCGTACCGGTGTTCTTCCGGAGCGAGGACTCCGTCACGTACAGCCCGCCCGCGCCGATCACCACCGGCAGGTCCCGCAGATCGCGCCGGATCAGCCGGTAGAACGGCAGCAGCCGCTCCGTCAGTTCGGCGTCGCTGCCCGTCGCGGCCAGGAGCTTGCTCCGCGCCGCCGCCCGGTCCACATCCGCCAGTGGCTCCAGCAGCTTCGTCACCTTGGCGGCGCTGCCGAGCCCCGTCGTCTTGTTGTACTCCTCCGCCAGCGCGGCGCTCAGCCCGTCGCCCTCCGCACGCGAGAGGGACTCCAGCCGGGTCAGCAGCACCTCCGCCTCCAGGCCCGCCTTACCGACGAGGCCGACGATGGTGTCCTCGGCGCGGCGGCCCTGGTACGAGAGGAGGCCCTCGTACACGTAGCCGATCTGCTCGACGTCCAGCGTGCGGAAGGTCAGCCGGCGCCGCTCCCGCTTCTTGCCCGTGCCGATCCAGACGTGCTGCACCGACTGGAGCATGTGCAGGACGGTCCGGTCGTCGATGGGCAGCGGGTCCGTCGGGTCGCCGTCCGCCGTGCCGCGGCCCTCCAGCCAGGGGAAGGAGTTCGGGTCGAAGATCGAGCCGTCGTACGCGTGCATCCGCAGCGCCGGGTGGTCCACTCCCCCGTATACCGCGTTGAACAGCGCGATGAGCCGGTGCCAGCCCACCCCGGTCTGTTCCAGGTCGTCCTCGGTCGTCTCCCGCGCCCGGTCCTCCAGCTCCTGGCACAGCCGGCCGGCCGAATACGCCTGTACGTACAGCTCGTTGTCGCTCGGCAGCAGCCCGCGTTCCTCCGCGAAGAGCAGGAAGACGACCCGCATCATGACGGCGACGGCACCGCGATAGACGTCCTGGGCCGGTACGTCGGCCAGGCCGTTGCCGCCCCGCGCGCGCTCGGTGACGTCGGCGCGGCCGATGGCCTCCACCAGCAGTTCCACAGCCTGGCGGACCTGCACGCCGAGGGCGTCGGTGACGTCCTCCTGGCTGTCCAGGGACTCCTTCAGCAGCGGCAGCAGCATCTCCGCGTCCTCGACGGCGAAGAAGCGGCGCCGGCTCAGCAGCGAAAGGAAGGCGCGTACGACGACCCGTTCGACCGGCTCGGTCCAGGCGACCGTGTCGAAGAGCGCCGACGTCGTGACACCGCCGCGCGGAGCCCACACCAGGGTCCACCAGCGGCCGTCCGTCACCAGGCCGAGCTCCACGCCGTGGTGGCGGCACAGGTGCGCCATCCGGTCGACCGGGGTCGCCGCCCAGGCCGATCCGGGGATGCGCTGGGACGGGTGGCGGCCCGCGGGGACGGTCATGCCGAGGATGGCGCAGTCGGCGACGAGTCCGGCCGTGTCCTCGGCGGTGCTGCCCGGTTCGAGGAGGGCGAAGGTGGGGACGATGCGCTCGTCGTGCTCGGGGACGTCCACGGCGAGTGCCTCGGAGAACTCCGTGCCCTCGCGCAGCGCGTCGCCCCAGCCCAGGAGCTCGTTCAGGACGAAGTCCGTCCAGGCCCCCTGCCCGGCCGCCGGATCCGACTGCCAGACGCCGTGCTCGTAGCGCAGCCGGGCCCGGAGCGGCTTGTCGATCGAGTCGAGCTGCGGCCAGGTCTTGAGCAGGACGGGCAGGGTCAGGAAGGGGCCGGACACGTCGACCAGGCTGAGCCAGTCCAGGTGGTCCTGCCGGCCGTCGGGGGCGGGGGCTCCGCTCCAGGTCTTGCCGCGGCCCGTGTTCGTACGGTGGGTGGTGCTCACTTCACGGCCTCCCGGCGGGGAACGACGAAGACGACGGCGACGGGGAACAGCAGGGCCTTGGGCCGCTCGTACCGGGCGGCGATGGCGGCGAGCTCGCGCTGCTTCTCGCTCTCCAGCGCGTCCCGGCGCTGCTCCCAGTTCTCCCGGTCGCGGCGCTGCTGCTCGACCTCGTCGAAGGCCAGCTCCAGCTGCCCTTCCTCCTCCTGCTCCGCGGGGTTTCCGATGGCCCGGCGCAGGGATTCGCGGAAGCGGTCGATCTGGGCGGTGATCCGCTCGGCCTCGTCGCGGCGGCGGGTCTCCAGACGGGTCTCCAGTGCGGTCTGCCGGTTGCGGGCCCGCCATTCCAGGGCCGAGACCAGGCCTTCGCTCACGTGCGGCCAGGCATCGGCGAGCTTGCCGCGCAGGACCGGGGCGGCCTGGGTGGCGTGGTCGGCGAAAGCGTCGTCGAGGATGTCGCGGACCGTGGTGATCTTCTCCAGGCGGCTGAAGCGGGGCTGGCCCGCACCCTCCGCCTCGCGGAGCCAGCCGCCCGCCTGGAGGATCTCCTCGTGCAGGCGTACGCCGTCGGCGCCGACGAGGACGAACCGGGCGAAGGCGCCGACGAGGGTCGTCTCCAGCTCCGGGTGGTCGCTGATCACTGCGCTGACGCGGGCGAGGTCGATCTGCTCCTTGTTCCACACGGCGGCGCGCAGCAGCCGGGTGGACATGGCGACGAGGGGGTGCCCGAGGTGGGCGAGGACGACGTCGTCCCGGTCCTTGCCGTGGCTGTCCTTGAGCTTGGCCGCCTCGAAGGTGACCGGGCGCCGGATCTCGGGGCGCAGCTTGTCGGCGAGGCCGTGGGAGGCCCGCTCCCAGGAACCGGTGAGGGTGGGGACCTCGTACAAGCCGTCGGCGCCGTCCTTTTCGTCGAGGACGGGCCGGATGTCCTGCTGGCGGGCGAGCGGCAGCGCGGTGGAGACCACGCGGGCGATCCGTTCGGGGGTGATGCCGAGGGAGTCCACCGTGCCCGCGACCTGCTCGCTCAGGCGCTGGGCCTGGGCCTGGGCGTCGCGCTCGGCGGCGACGTTCCCGCCGCCCCGCCTGGCCTTGCGGCCGGCGTAGACCTCGGCGCGCTCCACGTCGAAGTCGGTGCCGAGGTCGCCGGTCATCCGGCGCTGCACGGCGTCGGCGAGGACGGCGTTGACCTTGCCGAGGTCCTCTTCCATGCGGGCGACCTTCACCGCCACCCGGGCCAGGAATTCGAGGTCGGCCTCGTAGGTGTCGGTGCTCTTCTCGTAGCCGCTGCCGACGAAGTGCACGACCTCGGGGGCGGTGAGCTGGCCGTAGCGGTCGATGCGGCCGATGCGCTGTTCGAGCTTGTTGGGGTTGAAGGGGATGTCGTAGTTGACCAGCCGGTGGCAGTGCCGCTGGAGGTCGATGCCCTCGCTGGCCGCGTCGGTGGCCAGCAGGATGCGTACCGGGTTCTCGGTGGGCTCGGCCTGGAAGGCCAGGCGGAGCTGCTCCCGGTCCTCGGCGTTCAGACCGCCGTGCAGGAGGGCGACGCGGTCGCCGCCGAGTCCGTGGTCGCGCAGCAGGTTCTGGAGCCAGATCTGGGTGTCGCGGTACTCGGTGAAGACGACGACGCGCTCGTTGAGCCAGTGCCCGCCCTCGGCCAGGCAGTTGGCCTTCAGGTAGGTGATCAGCTCGCGGGCCTTGGAGTCGGCCTGCGCCTGGTGGCGCTGGGCCCAGTCGCGCATCTGCTCCAGCAGGACCGACTCGTCGCCGTCGGTGCTGGGCTGGAGGGTCGTGGCGCGGGCGATGGCGTCGTCCTCGGCCTCGGCGAGGGGCTCGTCGTCGTAGTCCGCGTAGTCGTCGAAGAAGGTCTCCTGCCAGTCCTCGACCTCCTCGGCCGCCTGCTGCTTCTTGCTCCGCAGCGTCTCCAGGTAGACCTCGATGGTGCGGGCGAAGGCGTCGGGCGAGGAGAACAGCCGCTTCTTGAGCAGCAGGGTGACCAGGTCGGCCGCCTTGCGGCCGCCCTTGAAGCGGGTGCCGAGCTTGGCCCGGCGGAGCTGGGCGTACTCCTTGAGCAGGGCGTGGATGCGGCGCTCGTCCTCGGTGTACTCGACGGACAGCGACGTGGTCCTCCGCTCCAGGAAACGGCGCTCGCCGGTCTCCGGGTCGCGGATGTCGGTCTTGAGGCGGCGGACGACGGTGTCCTCGACGGCCTGCGGGTCCGGCTCGACGCCGCGTGCGAAGCGCTGGTTGTCGATGATCTCCAGGAGGGCCGTGTACGACTGCTGGTAGCCGTTGTGCGGGGTCGCCGACAGGAACAGCCGGTGCTCGAAGTGCGGGGCGAGCCGGCGGATCAGCTTCGTCTGCTGGGAGTCGACGGGGTAGTACTGCTTGGGCGCGGAGGGCGCCACGTGGTGGGCCTCGTCGAGGATGAGCAGGTCGAAGGCGCGCTTTCCGGGGACGACCGCTTCGGCGTCCTGGGCGGGGAGCACCTCGGCGAGCAGCCGCTGGGCCTTCGGGCCGCGCAGCCAGGGCAGGCTCACGATGCACCGCGGATGGATGTTGAAGGGGTTCGCGGCGCTGCCGTGGGTGCGCCGGACCGCGGCGGCCCGCTCGGAGTCGATGATCGTGAAGTCGAGGCCGAACTTCTCGGCCATCTCGTCGCGCCACTTCACGGTGAGGCCGGCCGGACAGACGATCATGATCTTGTGGGCGCGGTTGCGGAGGATCAGCTCCAGCGCGACCAGGCCCGCCTCGATGGTCTTGCCGAGGCCGACGTCGTCCGCGAGGAGCAGGTTCACGCGGGGCGCGGCCACGGCCCGGGAGACGGGTTCGAGCTGGTACGGCTCGACGGCGACACCGGAACGGAAGGGCGCCTGGAGGGTACGCACGTCGGCCGAGGTGACCGCGGACCACCGGACGGCGTCCAGGAAGGCGGCCAAGCGCTCCGGCGGGTCGAAGCGCTCCGCGGTGACCTCGGGGAGGGAGCCGGCGAACAGACGGCGGCGGCCGGGCTCGATCTCCCAGATGACGGAGAGGGTGTCGTTGTAGCGGCCGTCCTCGACGCTGTTGAGCGTGACGAGGGTGCCGGGCGCGCTGATCGCCGCGGAACCCGTGCCGTGATCGACGTCGGCCACGACCCAGCGCTGCCCGCGGACCTCGACGAGATCGCTGATCTCGGGTACGGCGGTGTGGTCCTGCGCGTCGGCGCGGCGGCGTACCGCCCGCTGCGCCACCCCCGCCAGGTCGGTGGTCGGCGTCGTCATCGGGTCTCCGCCCCTCCATACCGCCCCGTGAGGGCGATTTGCACGTCAATCACAGTCATTCAAACACGTACGAAAGCCCGCCAGGCCACGCTCGTGGAACTCCGGTGCACCGGCTGCGGCCGGGCCGTCACAGCACGTCGAAGGCGGTGATGCGGGTCAGCTCGTAGTAGGTGCCCCGGCGCGCGAGGTCGCCTTCGATCTTGAGCGTCCGGCCCTGCGCATGGGCGTCGGTGGCACGGGTGTACTCGTCCTCCGCCAAGGTCACGTGGATCTGGCGCTTCGGGCCCACCTCGCCCTCGACTCCGAGCACGACCGCCTCCACGGTCACCTCGCCGGGGCCGTACTCCGCGGCACGTTTGAGCTTGGTCGAGCGGCCGATGACCGTCACTCCGGGCTCCGGCTCCTGCCGGCGCAGGTCCTGGGCCCCGTCGCGCAGCGCGTGCACCAGGCGGGGCGAGAAGGGCGCCACGGATTCCATGGGCGGCACCTGCCATCTCGGCGACCAGGCGAAGTCGATCGAGAAGGCGTGCGCGGTGCCCGCGCCCCGGTCGTCGTGCCCGCCGATGCCCGCGAGCGCCTCGCACAGGTCCGCGGAGACGCCCTGCCCCACGGCATCCGCGAAGGGGGCCGAGTCGTCGGCGTCCATCGCGTCCTCGGCTGCCGTGCGGGCCGCCGCCACGGCCCGGTACATCCTGCGCGAGACGCTCCGCGCGAAGGGTTCCGGGTCGTCGCCGAAGAGTGACGGCTGCAGGTCCCGTTCCGGCAGCGGCACCTGCACGCTCAGGACGTAGCTGCCCGGCACGGTGGGGCCGAAGCGGGCGCTGTCCACGAAGTCGCGCGCGGCGCGCGGCTTCCGGCGCGGCTGGACGAGCCGCGGCTCGATGGTGTGGCAGGCCGCCGCCATCAGCAGGTCCCGGGCGCTGGTCACGGCGAGCACTCCCGCTTGTACGGGGATCGTGCCGGACGGTGTACTCGGCATGGTCCGGATGTACTGCACATCGAGACCGGTCGCGCGCAGGTCCTGGAGAACGGCGGACGGCGGACGGGCCTCCAGCTCGGCCAGTGCCCCGACCAGATCCGCCATGCGGTCCGCGAAGTCCGCCAGGTCGGTGTCCATGGGCAGCAGCAGTCGTCGCGCCCGGCCGGCCCAGTCCCTCTCCCAGCGGCGGCTGTAGCGGACCCGGCCGGCTTCCTGCCAGCCCCTGCTGCGGAGGTAGTGCGCGACGTCATGCGGTCGCAGCCGCTCCAGCTCGTCCTCGGGTACGCCGATCGTGGTCATGGTGCGGGCACCTCCTCACACGCCCGGGCGAAGAACTCGTGCAGAGCGTCGACCGTGAGCAGATTGTCGCGCGGAACAGTGACAGTGACGCTCTCCCGGCCGGCCTGTGCGGGGAGGCAGTGTTCGAGCGAGACCCAGTACGCGCAGCGGCGCAGCACGAGGGCGTCCTCGTCCGTGCGGATGTAGTCCGCCGGGTCCTTCGGCACGAGCACGACGACCAGGTAGACGGGCACCTGCCGCTTGCCGCGGAGCCTTTTGAACTGCGACACCGATAGGGTGATCTTGAACCCGGTCACCGCGTCCAGGATGCTCTCCACCCGGTGCGTCTTCACCTGGAGAGCGATCTGGACATCGAGCTCGGGCTCCTCGTGGTCCCGGCCCAGGATCAGGTCCTTGCCGATGTCCGGATACGGCACAGCCACCTGGAATCCGGCCGCCGCGGCGATCGCGGCCACGAAGGTCTCTCCGTACCAGCCCTGGTGGTTGTTGTGCTCCATGCGCCCCCGTGCTCCGGTCGCAGGCCACCCGCCACGCACCCACGTCCGGAGTGACACCGATCACTGCCCGGGCAGGCTACCCGAGCAGTGATCTTCCGTTAAGGGCGGAATCCGGCCAGGCGGGGCACTCCGGCCGCCACCGTGTCAGAACACCGCCGGGTCGTCGTCGATCGGGCGGCGGGCTTCCGCCAGGGCCACTTCGTGGATGAACCACTCCAGTACGGACCGGATCTCCTCGGCGTGAGCGGCGAAGACCTCCAGCGGGAAGGAGGGGCGCAGGTCGAGCTTCGCCTCGGCGAGGTCGATGCCGTCGATGGCGTTGAACCGCTCCATCAGGGCGCGGCGCAGCGGCTCGTCGTCGAACGGCGGGCGCCGCTTGAGGTACTGGAAGACGACCTCCGCCGTCCCCGTCACCGGGTAGATGCCGATCGGCCACAGAGCCCGCGGGGCACCCGGCCCGCCGGCGTCCACGGTCGGGAAGCAGCTGGTCTCGTTCGCCTTCCCGTAGACGTGGTGGCCGCCCTGCTCCTCCCAGAAGCGGAGTGCCGCCAGGACGCCTTCGACGACCACCGGTGTCTGGTTGGCTCGCAGCAGGGTCTCGAAGCGGGTACCGGCCTCGTCGGCACCGGTCTGCGGTGCGGCCGGCCCCGCCGGGGTCTCCTCCGGCAGCTCCCTGCCCACCAGGACCGCCAGGTCGGCGCTGCTCAGCCGGTGGGCCTTCGAGGCGCGGCCGTTCTCGTCGAAGGGCACTCCCTCGGCTTCCAGGACGTCCTTCGGGTCCCCGGAGTGCCGGTCGTCGGTCCACCGGAATCCGCCCGCGATCCGGCCGTCGGCGGTCAGCACGCGGTAGGCGCAGTGCAGTCCGGTCCTGGCCGCCATGTGGTTGCCGACCGCGATGGCGCTGGTACCGATGAGGGCGGCGAGCTCACCGTACGAAGTCCAGGTCCCGGCCGGCACGGCGAGCAGGATCTCCCTCAACTCCCGCCAGCCCGCCCACTCGTCGTCCGCCTGCACGGCCTCCTCCAGCGGCCCGGGCCACAGCCCCACGGCCCGGTCGGCCAGTTCGTCGGCCCTGGCGAGGATCTCCCGGCGGCCCCAGCGTTCCCATGCGGCGATCTGCTGGTTCATCCGCAGCGCGCTGGAGTCGAGCAGTTCCTGCTTCCGGTGGAAAGGGTGGTTGGAGAGCCGAGCGTTCTCACCCGAGAGAGTGAGGTTTCCGAGGGTGTGGACGAGCAGGTTGTGGATCTCCTGGGGGCTCTCGCCGTCCGCGGCTTCCTCGGCCAGCAGGTCGAACCACTGCTGGGCCGGGCTCTGGGGCAGGACGTGTTCGACGGTGAGCGGCGCCTTGTCGTAGTCGACGGGCTCGCTCGATCCGTAGCTCTCCTCCAGTCGGCGCAGGATCTGGAAGCGCTGGTTGCTGCGCCCGGTCTTGTAGAAGGGGCGGGTGCGGACGGCTTCACGGACCGCGTCGTCGCCCGGCCATACGCGAGCGCCGGTACGGGGGCGCGAAAGGAACCGGCGTACCGCCTCGGCCGGGGAGCCGTCCTTGTCCAGCTCCTTGGGGAGTTCCATGAACACCCGGTTGCTGCCCGTCGTGGACAGGCCCGCGAAGAGGCGCCGCACCATGTAGCTCTCCGCGAACGCGAGCGCGTCCGCCGCTTCCGAGGCCGTGGTCCTGCCCTCATCCACGAGGTCGAGGAGGTGCAGGGCCAGCGGGTAGTGGGTCTGGCCGCCCCAGCGCGACAAGCGCTCCAATACCGCCCGCAGCCCGGGGTCGCCTTCCCTCGCGGGCTCCAGGATCCGCATGAGGCGGTCGGCGCGCAGGGAGAACCGGGCGATCTCGGCTTCCAGCGCCGCCTCGTCCCCGCTCAGCGGCTCCAGACGCTTCTTCTGGTCCCGGTAGATCTCGCTCTGCCTGGCCCGGCTGTTCCCTCCGACGACGAGGTCCAGCCACACCAGCAGCTCCAGATGGGCGGGGCCGAGCAGCTCCTGCATGGGGAGCCACCGCTTGCGGTAGACGTCCTCGCCCCTGCTCGGCAGGCACATGAAGAGGTAGTTGCGCAGCAGGTCGCTCTGGCTGAGCCCCACGCCGGTGTTGTTGATGGATTCGAAGATGCGGTAGACGTTGTCGCCCTCGGCGGCGGTGATCGCGACGATCGACAGGCACTCGCCCAGCACGGACTCGACCGCGTCGACCCAGGCCTCACCACCGCTCTCCGCCCCGTCCGCCAGGGCGGCGACGAAGAAGCGGTAGGCGGCGCCCACGTTCCCGGCGCCGCCGGCCTTCGGGAGGCTGTCCACGCAGGCCGTGTAGGCCTCGCGGTCCGCCTGCGTCGGCAGCAGCCGGTAGCTGTCGTGCCCGTCCTGGTACGTGTTGACCAGGATGAGGTCGTTGATCCGGGCGGCCTTCTTCACCGAGCCCCCGTCCCGGTGGTGGTCCCGCAGAGCCGTGAACGCGAGCATCAGGGTGGTCATCCGCTGCTGGCCGTCGACGACGAGCCAGCGCTGCATCCCGCCCGCGGCGACGCGCTCGGGCGCCAGCACGACCGAACCGAGGAAGTGACCCGAGCCGGGCCGCCCTTCCTGCCGGTCCTCGACCAGCTCCTGCACGTCGTCCCACAACTGCCTCAACTCGTCGCGCTGCCAGCTGTAGGTGCGCTGGTAGAGCGGTACCTGGAACTGCTGCTCCCCCTGGACCAGCTTGCTGAACGTGGTCTCCTGAGCGTGCACGCGCGTCCTCTCTCCAAGTCCTCGCCGCCGGCCAGCCATTGTCGCCCCATACCGTACGGTGATCAGTCGAAACGTCGGATCACGCACGGCTCGGGGGCACACATGGCGACACTGGGGATTCACAAGGATTTCCTCCTGGAGTTCGCCAAGCTGGAGAAGCCCGTCCAGAAGCGGGTCCACGAGGTCTTCGACAAGTTCCGCGAGCACCGCCATGCCGGGCTTCACCTGGAGAAACTGGAGAACCCCCGGGACTCCCGGATCCGTACCATCCGCGTCAGCAAGTTCATGCGCGGCGTCGTTCTCGCACCGGACTCCGGAGACAGTTTCCTTCTCCTGAAAGTCATGGCGCACGACGACGCCATCGCTTGGGCCCTGAGTCATCGGGCGACCGTGAACTCTGCGACGCAGGGCATCGAACTGCGCGACGACATCGCCTTGGAGCAAGCCGCCGCCGATGTGCACCATGCGCCGACTGCGGCGGAAAACCGGCTCTTCACCGATGTCGCGGACAAGGAACTGACACGCCTCGGTATCGACCCCGATCTTCTCCCGCTCGTGCGGAACCTCAGCACCGAGGCTCATCTCGACGCGCTCCGCAAGATCCTTCCCGAGCAGCAGTACGACGTGCTCGCCGGCCTGGCAGCGGGGCTGACCCCGGAGGACGTCTGGCGCGAGTCCGTGGCCGTGCACGCCGAGCGCGCCGCTGCCGAGGCAATGCGGAGCCCGGCCGAGGACGAACTCGCCGACGCCATGGCCCGCTCGCAGGGACGCATCGCCCTGCTCTCCGGGCCCGAGGAGCTGCTGGACGTCCTGTCCCGACCGTTCGACGCGTGGCGGATCTTCCTGCACCCCAGTCAGCGGCGCATCGCGTACCACCCCTCCTACAACGGGCCCGCCCGGGTGACCGGGGGTCCCGGCACCGGCAAGACCGTGGTCGCCCTGCACCGCGCCCTCCACCTGGCACAGCAGTTGCCGGACGACGCACCCGACGCATCGGTGCTGCTCACGACCTTCACCAGGAACCTCGCGGCCGATCTGCGCCGCGGACTCGAACTGCTCATTCCGGACGAGGCGCTGCGCGCGAAGATCCGCGTCGTCAATGTCGATGCCCTCGCGAATCAGCTCGTACGCGAGGACCGGGGCGGCCCGTTGACGATTCTGACCAGCCAGAAGGAAATCAACTCCCGCTGGAACGGGCTCGCCCGCCGACTCGGGCTCGACTACAGCGACGCCTTCCTCGACCAGGAGTGGCGACAGGTCGTCCTGGCCCAGGACCTGCGCTCGCCCGAGGCGTATCTCAAGGCATCGCGCAGCGGCCGGGGCACCGCGCTGAGTCCGCTGCGGCGCGCCCAGGTCTGGCGCGCCGTCGAGGCGTTCACCCGGGAACTGCGCCAAGCCGGAGAGTGGACCTTCCTTCAGGTGTGCGCCGACGCCGCCCGGCTGCTCGAGCCGCGTACCGACCGTCCCTTTCGCCACGTGGTTATCGACGAAGCCCAGGACCTCCACCCGGCGCAGTGGCGCTTGCTGCGGGCATCGGTCGCCCCCGGACCCGACGACCTGTTCATCGCCGGCGACACATACCAACGCATCTACGGCAACAAGGTGTCCCTGCGTAGTCTCGGCGTGAACGTCAGCGGCAGATCCCATCGGTTGCGCATCAACTACCGCACCACACACGAGATCCTGCAGTGGTCCGCCGCCCTGCTCAGCGGGCAGAGCCTGGACGACATGGACGGTGGAACCGCATCGCTGACGGGGTACCGCTCAGTGCTGAACGGCGGGCATCCCGAGCTCAGGGCGGCGACCGACAAGGCCGAGGAGATCGCGGGCCTCACATCGCGCATCGTCCAGTGGGTCCACAACGGTGCGGAACCCGGCGAGATCGGGGTGGCCGTTCGATACCTGCAACTGGGCAAGGAGATCGCGCACGCCCTGGAACAAGCCGATCTGCCCGTTCGCGTCATGGGAACCGCTCAGACATCCGGCGACGGCGTCTGCATCGGAACCATGCACCGGATGAAGGGGCTGGAGTTCCGTTTCGTCGCTGTCGCCGGCGTGAGCGACAGCGTCGTCCCTCTGGCCTCAGCCCTGACCCCCGCAGAAGTGGACGCTCAGCAGCACCGGGAAGACATGCTTGGCGAATTGAGCCTCCTCTTCGTCGCCTGCACTCGCGCACGTGAGGTCCTGCGGGTCTCCTGGCACGGCGCACCGAGCCCGTTCCTCGCCTCCTGATGCGGCCCCCGGTGTGCGCCCGGCCATGAAAACCGCGTCGTTGACGGCGGTGTCCGCCGACTGTGGCCCGCAAGATCGGGCAGGTCCGTCGGTCGAGCGGCGGCTCGTCGTGGGGCACGTGGTCGAGGAAAGCCCGGGCGTTCCACCGGGAGGAGCTGGTCCGCGAGGTCGCGCGCTTCTTCGGTTGGACAAGGCTGGGCCCTGATATCAGGGATGCGCTCACGAGCGACGTGGACGAGCTCGTCGCGAAGGGTGCGGTCCGTGAAGCGGGCGGCTTCATGATGCCCGTGGACGGTGTCCGAGGAGACACCAATTGCGCCTCCCGGCGAGACTGCCGTCGGGCGGCCATGGCTGCACTGCGTCGGCCTCGCCTGCGGCTCGATCTGCCGGCCGCCGAGCGGACCCAGGCCGGCCACCTCCTGGCCGACGAAGCCCACGAGGTGGCCGCGGGATCGCTCGGGGTGGCATTGCCGAGCGGGCTTTCGCGCAGCCCTCACCGCTCAGGGCTCCGGACCAGCGAACCCCAGGTCAGGCCTCGTCGCGCACAGGCTCAAGGATCGCCACGCACTCCACGTGGTGCGTCATCGGGAAGAGGTCGAAGACGCGGAGGGTGCGGACCTTGTAGCCGTTGTCCTTGAAGTAGCCCAGGTCGCGGGCCAGGGCTGCCGGGTCGCACGCCACGTAGGCGATGCGGCGTGCCGAGAGGCCCGTGATGTGGCGGACCGTCTGCTTGCCCGCGCCCGCGCGCGGGGGGTCCAGGACGACCAGGTCGCATTCCGTGATCCCGGTCTTCGGGAGGATCTGCTCGACCTTGCCCTGCTCGATGCGGACCCGCGGGAAGTCCGCCAGGTTGTGGCGGGCGTCCTCCACCGCGCGCTTCGTGGACTCGATGCCGAGGACCGCGCCGGTCTCGCCGAGGCGTTCCGCGAGGGCGCCCGCGAAGATGCCGACCCCGCAGTAGAGGTCGAGGGCCATCTCGCCCTTGCGCGGCATCAGGCCCTGCATGACGGCCTTGATCAGGGTGTCCGCGGCCTGCGGGTGGACCTGCCAGAAGCCGCCCATGCCGACGCGGTACGTACGGCCGTCCGCGCGCTCCCGGACGAAGGGCCGGCCGTGGACGCGGTGGACCCCGCCGTCCTTCTCCTCGACCCGGAGGACCGAGACCGGCTTGTCCAGCTCCACGAGGGGGAGGCGGCCGCCGGGGCGGGGGGTCAGGACGACCTGGCGGTCCTGGGAGCCCGTCGCCGCGATCGCCTCGACCGTGGCCATCTGGGGCCAGTCCTGCTGCTCGATGCCCAGCTCGCTGACGCCCGGCGCCGCGATCATGCAGTGGTCGACGAGCTGCACGGAGTGCGAGCGGTGCTTGCGCAGGCCGGCCCGGCCGTCCTCGTCGATGGCGAACTGGACGCGGGTGCGCCACTGCGGTACCTGCCCGGCCGGCAGCTTGTCGCCCTCGGCGGGCATCACGGTGCCGTCCCAGCCGGCCTCCTCCGGGGTGAGCCCGGCGAGCCGCTTCAGCTGCTCGGCGACGACCTCGCCCTTGAGCCGGCGCTGGGCGCCGGGCTTGGCGTGCTGCCAGTCGCAGCCGCCGCACTTGCCGGGGCCGGCGTACGGGCAGGGGGCCTCCACCCGGTCCTTGGAGGCGTCGAGCACGGTGATCGCGTCGGCGCGCAGGTAGCGGGAGTCCACGTCGCCCTCGGTGACCTTGGCGATCACCTTCTCCCCCGGGAGGGTGTGGCGTACGAACAGGACCCGGCCGTCGGCGGTGCGGGCGATGCAGTGGCCCCCGTGCGCGACCGGGCCGACCTCGACCTCGTACTCCTCCCCGACCAGTGACTGCTTCTCGTTCTGCTCGACGCTCGTCATGGTGGGGAGACTCCAAAAAACCGAAAACGGAAAACGGCCGGACGACCGACCCACCAGTTTACGTGGATCTCGTCCGGCCGTTCACCACCTGCCTAGCCCTTGGAGGAGGGTTCCCTCGGCGGTCGCGGGGTGTCCACCGGGCCGCGGCGCACCGCACCCGGGGCGTTCCAGTCCTGGCGCTTCTTCGCCCGCCGCTTGGCGAGTTCCGAGGACTCCAGCTGGTACGGCACCGAGGTGACCATCACACCGGGGGTGAACAGCAGCCGGCCCTTGAGGCGCAGCGCGCTCTGGTTGTGCAGCAGGTGTTCGTACCAGCGGCCGACGACGTACTCGGGGATGTAGACGCTGACCGCGTCGCGCGGGTTCTCGCTGCGCAGGCCCTTGACGTACTCGATCACCGGGCGGGTGATCTCCCGGTACGGCGAGTCGAGGATCTTGAGCGGGACGTTGATCCCGCGCCGGTCCCACTCCTCGCGCAGGGCCTTGGTCTCGGCCGGGTCGACGCTGATGCTGAGGGCTTCCAGGGTGTCCGAGCGGGTCAGCTTGGCGAACGCCAGGGCGCGCAGCGTGGGCTTGTGGACCTTGGAGACCAGGACGATCGAGTGGACCCGGGAGGGCCGCACGCTGTCCTCGCTGGGGCCCTCGGCGGCGGCGATCTCCGCGGAGACGCGGTCGTAGTGCTTGCGGATCGCGCTCATGGTGCCGTAGAAGATCACCATGCCGAGCAGGGCCACCCAGGCACCGTGGGTGAACTTGGTGGCGAGGACGACGACCAGCACCATGCCGGTGAAGAAGGCGCCGAAGGTGTTGATGGCCCGGCTGCGGTGCATCCGGCGGCGGGCGGCGACGTCGCGCTCCGACTTCAGGTGCCGGTTCCAGTGCCGGACCATGCCGATCTGGCTCAGGGTGAAGGAGACGAACACGCCGACGATGTAGAGCTGGATCAGCTTGGTCGAGTCGGCGTCGTAGATCCACACGAGCAGCATGGCCGCGCCCGCGAGGAGCACGATGCCGTTGGAGAAGGCGAGCCGGTCGCCGCGGGTGTGCAGCTGGCGCGGCAGGTAGCGGTCCTGGGCGAGGATCGAGCCGAGCAGCGGGAAGCCGTTGTACGCGGTGTTCGCGGCCAGGAACAGGACGAGCGCGGTGGCCGCGGCCAGCAGGATGAACAGGAAGCTGCCGTTGCCGAAGACGGCCTCGGCGACCTGGGAGATGACCGGGTGCTGGACGTATCCGGCGCCGACCGGGACGCCGTCCCGCAGCAGGTCCTCGGCCGGGTTCTCCGCCATCCGCACGTCGGTGGCCATGGCCAGGCCGATGATGCCGCAGAACATGGTGACGGCCAGCGCGCCCATGAGGGCGAGGGTGCTGGCCGCGTTCTTGCTCTTGGGCTTGCGGAAGGCGGGGACGCCGTTGCTGATGGCCTCGACGCCGGTCAGGGCGGCACAGCCGGAGGAGAAGGCCCTCAGCAGCAGGAACACCATCGCGAAGCCGGCGAGGCCCTGCTGCTCGGGCTTGATCTCCAGATCCGCGGTGGGGGCGGTCATGGTGTCGTCGAGGACGATGCCCTTCCAGGCGCCCCAGCCGATCATGACGAATACGGCGGCGACGAAGACATAGGTCGGGATCGCGAAGAGCTTCCCGGATTCCTTCACACCGCGCAGATTCATCAGGGTGAGGAGAAGGATCATGACCATCGCCGAGAGCACCTTGTGCTCGATCACGAAATCCACCGCCGAGCCGAGATTCTCGACTCCGGAGGAGATCGACACGGCGACGGTCAGGACGTAGTCGACGAGCAGGGCGCTCGCCACGGTGAGGCCGGCCCTGGGTCCGAGGTTCGTGTTGGCGACCTCGTAGTCGCCGCCGCCGCTCGGGTAGGCGTGCACGTTCTGGCGGTAGGAGGCCACGACCGTGAACATCAGCACGACGACCGCGAGCGCGATCCAGGGGCTGTACTGGTACGCCGACACGCCCGCGATCGACAGGACCAGCAGGACCTCGCCGGGGGCATATGCCACGGAGGACAGCGGGTCGGAGGCGAAGACGGGAAGGGCGATCCGCTTGGGAAGGAGTGTTTCTCCGAGGCGGTCGCTGCGTAGCGCCCGGCCGATCAGGATCCGTTTGGGCACGTCGGTCAGTTTGGACACGCAGAGGATCGTAAGCGTTCGAAATCAGACTGACGAACCCCCCACCCCCTCATACCGCAATCCCGCCGCAATTCCTCCCCACCCGCAGCACGACTGAGACGCAAGAGGTCCCACGGGTGACCGCCCGTGTGTAGCTTGGGCCATGGTCTGAGACCCTGTTAAACCAGAGCATGCAATGAGGCTGGGAACCAGCGAGTCGCTGACAGCCGGAAGGACGGCCGTGCACATCGTCATCATGGGTTGCGGAAGAGTGGGCTCCGCCCTCGCGCAAACCCTGGAACAGCAGGGGCATACGGTCGCCGTCGTCGACCAGGACCCCACCGCATTCCGCCGGCTCGGCGCCGGATTCGGCGGCCGCCGCGTCACCGGGGTCGGCTTCGACCAGGACACCCTGAGGGAGGCGGGAATCGAGGACGCGGGCGCCTTCGCCGCCGTCAGCAGTGGTGACAATTCCAACATCATCGCCGCCCGCGTGGCCCGCGAGATGTTCGGCGTGGAGAACGTCGCGGCCCGCATCTACGACCCCAAGCGCGCCGAGGTCTACCAGCGCCTGGGGATCCCCACCGTGGCGACCGTGCGGTGGACTGCCGACCAGATGCTGCGCAGGCTGCTGCCCTCGGGCGCCGAGCCGCTGTGGCGCGACCCGAGCGGCGGGGTGCAGCTCGCCGAGGTGCACACCTCCGCCGCCTGGATCGGCCACAAGGTCAGCAAGCTCCAGGACGAGACGGGCGTCCGCGTGGCGTTCCTCACCCGCCTGGGCGAGGCGATGCTGCCGACGTCGGCGACGGTCCTGCAGGAGGGCGACCTCGTCCACGTGATGATGCGCACGGACGAGATCGACAAGGTCGAGGCGGCGTTCGCCGAGGGGCCCGAGGAGGCACACGCATGAGGGTCGCGATCGCCGGTGCGGGCGCGGTGGGCCGGTCCATCGCGGGCGAGCTGCTGGAGAACGGCCACGAGGTGCTCCTGGTCGACAAGGCGCCGACCGCCATCTCGGTCGAGCGGGTGCCGCAGGCCGAGTGGCTGCTGGCCGATGCCTGCGAGATCACCTCGCTGGACGAGGCGGCGCTGCAGCGCTGCAACGTGGTCATCGCGGCCACCGGTGACGACAAGGTCAACCTCGTCGTCTCGCTGCTCGCCAAGACCGAGTACGGGGTGCCGCGCGTGGTGGCCCGCGTCAACAACCCGAAGAACGAGTGGCTCTTCAACGAGTCCTGGGGCGTCGACGTGGCCGTCTCCACGCCGCGCCTGATGTCGGCCCTGGTCGAGGAGGCGGTGAGCGTCGGCGACCTGGTGCGGCTGCTGCGCTTCAGCCACGGCGACGCCAACCTCGTCGAGCTGACCCTGCCGGCCGACTCCTCGGTCGCTGGCACCCAGATCGGCGACATCAGCTGGCCCGAGGACACCTCGCTGGTCACGATCATCCGGGGCAACCGGGTCCTCACCCCGCACGGGGAGGAGACCCTGGAGCCGGGCGACGAGCTGCTCTTCGTGGCCGCGCAGGCCCGCGAGGAACAGCTGGAGGACCTCCTCCAGGCCCGCCGCTAGCCCTGCGGGCCCGCTCGACGACGAAGGGGGTGCTGCCCGGCCGGGCAGCACCCCCTTCAGGCTTCCCGGCCGCGGCCGGGACCGGCTGCGCAGCCCCGGACCACGGAACAGCCCGGCGCGAAACACCGGCATCGAGCCCGGCCCAGCGCACCGAACCGTCCTGCGGGCCCCGGGGCAGGGGCCTGATCACACACCCTGCCCGGAGGCCCGGCGGGCGCCGGCAGGGCGCTGCCGGGTGGTCCCCGGGCCGGGCCGCGCTCCCGCGCCCGCCCGGGCACGGCGGTGGCGCGGGCCGCCGGGCCGCCGGGCCGTGGCAGCGCAAAGGGGCGGGAGCGGCCTGTCGGCACGGTCCCGCCCCTCTGCGTCAGTCGGCGGCCGTCAGGCCTTCGGCCCCTTGGCGGCGGCCTCGGCGGCCTCCTTGGCCTCCCACTCCGCGATCACGTCGATCGGCGGCGGCGCCTTCGCCAGGAAGACCCAGGTGAAGTACACGGCGAGCACCATCGGCGGGAGCTTCAGGGCGATCAGCACCCAGCCGAGCTGCGTCGCGTCACCCCACCAGTAGATCGGGAAGAGGATCGCGTACTTGGCGAGGAAGATCAGGCCCCAGGCCAGACTGGCCTTGACGTACGCCTTCTTGCGCCCGGGGTTGCGGGTGCGCCAGGACAGGTTCTCCTTGAACACCGGGCCGAGGATCACGCCCAGCAGCGGGAAGCCGACCAGCGCCGAGACCGTGAAGGCCACGCCCAGCCCGACGCCGTAGATCATGCCCGGCAGGTAGAAGCCCTTCGCGCTGCCCGTGAACAGGGCGAAGGCCACGCCCACGCCCACGCCGAACACACCGCTGAAGGCGTGCTTGACCGTGTCCTTGCGCAGCAGCCGCACGATCACCAGCAGGACCGCGACCGCGCCGGCCGCGATGGCGGACCACTTCACGTCCTTGTTGATCGTGTAGATCATGACGAAGAGCAGCCCGGGCAGCATCGTCTCCACGGTGCCCCGGACGCCGCCGAAGGCGTCGAAGAGCGCTGCCTGGGTCACGGCCTTCTGGTCCGCGGAAGGGGTGGCCGCGTGGCGCGGGCCGGCCGGTTCCGGGGCGGTCGGTTTGTCGAGTGGCGTCACCGGTCAGTGCTCCTGTCCGAGCGGGCGGAGTTCGTACTTCGGGTTGAAGAGCACCCGACGGCCGTGGGTCATGGAGATGCGCCCCGAGGCGATCATGCGTCGGCCGGGCTCGATTCCCACGATCGAGCGACGTCCGAGCCAGACCACGTCCAGCGCGGCCGAGCCGTCGAAGAGCTCGGCCTCCAGGGCGGGAACGCCTGCGCGCGGCCGCAGGGTGACCGTACGCAGGGTGCCGGTCACCTTGACTATCTGACGGTCGTGGCAGTCGCAGATCCGCGTACACCCCGCGGCTTCTGCGTCCTCCTGCAGCTCCGCCGAATGCAGCTCCTCCTGGGAGGTGGACAGCCGCTCAATCATCCGGCGGAACCGGCCCGCAGGCCTGGCCGGCTTCGCGGACTTCTCGGGACGCGGTTCAGCACTCATACAGGAAGCGTACCGGCGTGCCCACTACCGCTCGAAGCGGTATCCCATGCCCGGCTCGGTGATGAAGTGCCGCGGATGCGAGGGGTCCGCCTCCAGTTTGCGCCGGAGTTGGGCCATGTAGACCCGGAGGTAGTTCGTCTCGGTTCCGTACGAGGGCCCCCAGACCTCCTGGAGCAGCTGCTTCTGGCTGACCAGCTTGCCGCTGTTGCGGACCAGGACCTCCAGCAGGTGCCACTCGGTCGGTGTCAGCCGTACGTCGCGCCCCTCGCGCACGGCCTTCTTGGCGGCCAGGTCCACCGTGAAACCGTCCGTCTCCACGATCACCTCGCCCTCGCCGGAGCCCGCGACCGGCTCGGCCCGGCGGACGGCGGCGCGCAGCCGTGCCAGCAGCTCGTCCATGCCGAAGGGCTTGGTGACGTAGTCGTCGGCGCCCGCGTCCAGGGCTTCGACCTTCTCGTCGGAGCTGTGCCGGGCGGAGAGGACCAGGATCGGTACCCGGGTCCAGCCGCGCAGGCCCCTGATCACCTCGACCCCGTCCATGTCGGGCAGTCCGAGGTCGAGCACGACCACGTCGGGGTGGCGGGTGGCCGCGAGCTCCAGGGCGCTCGCCCCGTCGGCCGCGGCGTCGACCTCGTATCTGCGCGCCTTCAGGTTGATCACAAGCGCTCGGACGATCTGCGGCTCGTCTTCCACCACGAGCACCCGGGTCATTGAGGTCCTGCCTTCTGTCGCGTCATCCGATCACGATCGTGATCGTTTTCCATCGATGCCACCGGCTCGACCGGCTCCGCCGGTTCCGTGACGTCCGCCGGTTCCGTGACGTCCGCCGGTTCCGTCGGTGCGACCGGTCCCGCCCGGTCGAGCGGTCCCGGCTGCGCCCCGGCCCCGTCGTCCGTGCCCGCCTCCGCACGCCCCGGGTCCCGGCCGCCGCGCACCGCGCGCAGGGTGAGCACCATGGTCAGCCCGCCCCCGGGGGTGTCCTCGGCCGTCAGGGTGCCGTCCATGGCCTCGGCGAACCCGCGTGCGACGGCGAGTCCGAGGCCCACACCGGCCCCCCGCGGGGCGTCCCCGTACCGCTGGAAGGGGGCGAAGATCCGGTCCTTGGCCTCGTCGGGCACGCCCCGCCCGCGGTCGACGACCCGGACCTCGACCCGGTCGTCGAGGCAGCTGGCCGCCACCAGGACGGGCACCCCGGCCGGGCTGTACTTGACGGCGTTCTCCACGACGTTGGCCACGGTCCGCTCCAGCAGCCCCGGGTCCACCGCCACCATGGGCAGCTCCTCGGGCACGTCCAGCAGCACGCTGTCCTCCGGTACGCCGCCCAGCGCCATCGGGACCACCTCGTCGAGGTCGATCTCCCGGATCAGCGGGGTGACGGTGCCGGTCTGCAGCCGGGACATGTCGAGCAGGTTGCCCACCAGGTGGTCGAGGCGGTCGGCGCCGTCCTCGATGCCTTCGAGGAGTTCGGCCCGGTCCTCCTCGCTCCACTCCACGTCGGCGGAGCGCAGGGAGCTGACGGAGGCCTTGATGGAGGCCAGCGGAGTACGGAGGTCATGGCTGACGGCGGCCAGCAGCGCCGTGCGGATCCGGTTGCCCTCGGCCAGCCGACGGGCCTCCTCGGCCTCGCCGACCAGCCGCTGGCGGTCCAGGACCACGGCCGCCTGCGCCGCGAAGGCGCCGAGCACGCGGCGGTCCTCGGCGGGCAGGACCCGGCCGGACAGGGCGAGCGCCATGTGGTCGCCGATGGGCATGTCCACGTCGGCGTCCTCGGGCCGGGCGGCGGGCCCGGGACCGACGCTGCCGGCCGGTTTCCAGGGCTCGACGTCGTTCGGCCGCTCCAGCAGGGCCACGGACTCCATGGCGAAGGTCTCGCGTACCCGCTCCAGCAGGGCGTCCAGTGTGGTCTCGCCGCGCAGCACGCTGCCGGCCAGGAAGGAGAGGATCTCGGACTCGGCGCGCAGCCGGGCCGCCTGGTGGGTGCGCCGGGCGGCCAGGTCGACGACGGAGGCCACGGAGACGGCCACCCCGAAGAAGACGGTGATGGCGACGATGTTCTTGGGGTCGGACACGGTGAACCGGTGCAGCGGCGGTGCGAAGAAGTAGTTGAGCAGCAGCGAGCCGAGGGCGGCGGAGGCCAGGGCCGGCCAGAGCCCGCCGAGCAGTGCGGCCGCCACCGTCAGCGACAGGAAGAGCAGCATGTCGTTGGCGAGGCCGAGGTCGGCGTCCACGTGCGTGAGCAGCAGGCACAGCAGCAGGGGGAGGACCGTCCCCACCACCCAGCCCGCGATGATCCGGGGCCGCCCGAGCCGGGCCGCCGAGGGCACCACGGGCAGGCCGCGTCCCTTGGCGACGTGCTCGTGCGTGACGATGTGGACGTCGAGGTCGGGTCCCGAGTCGCGGGCGACGCTCGCGCCCACCCCGGGGCCGAACACGTACTGCCAGGAGCGGCGGCGGCTGGAGCCGAGCACGATCTGGGTGGCGTTGACCCCGCGGGCGAAGGCGAGCAGGGCGTCGGGGATGTTGTCGCCGATCACATGGTGAAACGTTCCGCCCAGGTCCTCGACCAGCGTCCGCTGGACCGCGAGCTCCTTGGGCGAGGCGGCGGTCAGCCCGTCACTGCGGGCGACGTAGACGGCGAGGATCTCGCTGCCCGAGCCCTTGGCCGCCATCCGCGAGGCGCGCCGGATGAGCGTGCGCCCTTCCGGGCCGCCGGTGAGCCCGACGACGATCCGCTCCCGTGCCTGCCAGGTCGAGCGGATGCCGTGCTCGCCGCGGTACTGCTGGAGGTACTCGTCCGCCCGGTCGGCCACCCACAGCAGCGCCAGCTCGCGCAGGGCGGTGAGGTTGCCCGGCCGGAAGTAGTTCGACAGGGCCGCGTCGACCTTCTCGGGCTTGTATATGTTCCCGTGGGCCATCCGCCGGCGCAGTGCCTGCGGCGACATGTCGACCAGCTCGATCTGGTCGGCCCGGCGGACCACCTCGTCCGGCACGGTCTCCCGCTGCCGCACGCCGGTGATCGACTCGACCACGTCCCCGAGTGACTCCAGGTGCTGGATGTTCACCGTGGAGACGACGTCGATGCCGGCCCGCAGCAGCTCCTCCACGTCCTGCCAGCGCTTGGCGTTGCGCGAGCCGGGCACGTTGGTGTGCGCGAGCTCGTCCACCAGCGCTATGGCGGGCCTGCGGGCGAGGAGCGCGTCCACGTCCATCTCGGTGAAGGTGGCTCCCCTGTGCACCAGGGGCCTGCGCTCGATCTGTTCGAGGCCGTGGAGCATGACCTCCGTGCGCGGCCGGCCGTGGTGTTCGACGAAGCCGACGACGCAGTCCGCGCCCCGCTCCACCCGGCGATGTCCCTCGGAGAGCATCGCGTAGGTCTTGCCCACTCCGGGTGCCGCGCCGAGGTAGATCCTGAGCTTGCCGCGTCCCATGCGCCCCATTCTCCGGGACGGCCGCGTCGCGCACGCACCGATCCGGGTCCCGGCGCCGATCCCTGACGCATCCCTGACGCGGTCGGGACACCCCGGCAAGAGCCCGGACGGGCCGGTGGGCCCCACCCCGAAGGAGTAGGGCGCACCGGCCGGAACGCATGACGAGCCCCCCTGTGCTCGGGGGCCGTCCGAGGTCAGCGGACCTCGGTGATCTCCGGGCCTCGTTCGAGCTGGCCCATGCCGCCGCCGAAGCGGGAGCCTTCCTGGTCGTCCGTCTGCACGCCGTCCGGCACCATCTGGGCGTCGTTCGGCAGCTTCAGGACGATCGGGTCGCGGGGGGCCATCGGGCCGTCACCGCGGACGACGACGGTGTCCCGGAAGATCTGCTCCAGCACACCCGCCGACTCGGGGCGCACCGCGCCCTGGCCGGAGATGACGCCGCGCAGGAACCAGCGCGGGCCGTCGACGCCGACGAAGCGGACCAGCTGGGCACCGGTCTGCCCGTCCGGGAGCGGTACGGGCACCTGCGCGCGCAGCTCCCAGCCCAGCGAGCCCTGGGCCTCGTCGATGATGCCGCCCTGCTGGGTGATACCCGCGGCGATCTCCTCGCGGACCTCGCCCCAGATGCCCTCCTTCTTGGGCGCGGCGAAGGCCTGCAGCTGCACGGCACTGTCGCCGAGGACCACGGTCGCGGCCACGATCGCGTCACCGGCGACCTCGACGCGCAGCTCCATGCCCTCGACGCCGGGTACGAGGATGCCGCCCAGGTCGACCCGGCCGTCGGCCGGGTTCCCGAGTACCTCGGAGACGTCCCAGGGGCCGTCGGGCCGCGGGGCCGGCGGCAGGTTCACCCGGCGCGGGGCGGCGTTCTCCTGCTCGCCCGCGTCGTCCTGCTCGGCGACGCCGTCTACGACCTGCTCGGCCGCGCCGCCGTCATGGGCGGAGTCGTTCTTCTTGCGACGTCCGAACACGTCACTGTCCTTCCCGGTCGGTTACGACCGAAGCGTAGCCATTCCCACCCTGCTGACCAGCCCCGGATCCGGCCACGGCCGCATGCCCGCCGGTGGAGCCGAAGCCCCCCTCGGCCCGGGCCGAGCCGGGAAGTTCCGCCACCTCGTGGAAGCGCACCTTCTCGACCCGCTGGACAACCAGCTGGGCGATGCGGTCGAAACGCTCGAACCGGACGCTCTCGCGAGGGTCGAGATTGACCACGATCACCTTGATCTCCCCACGGTACCCGGCATCCACCGTCCCCGGGGCATTCACGAGCGCGAGCCCGCAGCGTGCGGCCAGGCCGGACCGCGGGTGCACGAAGGCCGCGTACCCGTCGGGCAGGGCGATCGACACACCGGTGGGCAGTACGGCGCGCTCGCCGGGCTCCAGCTCGGCGGCCTCGGTGGTGACGAGGTCGCAGCCGGCGTCGCCGGGGTGCCCGTACGCCGGAATCGGCACCTCCGGGTCGACGCGGCGGATCAGCACGTCGACGGGCCGGCGGGAGTCGTGGTTGCTCTGGGACATCAGGGGTTCACCTCAAAGGCGCGTGCGCGCCTGACCTGGTCCGGGTCGGCCATCGCCGCCCGGATCTCCTCGGGCCGTCCGTTGTCGATGAAGTGGTCGACCTTCACCTCGATGAAGAGGGCGTCGGCACGCACGGCGACCGGGCCCTGCGGTCCGCCTATCCGGCCGACGGCCGTGCAGTAGATCTTCCGCCCGGCGACGGCGGTGACCTCGGCCTCCAGGTACAGCACGGTGTCCACCGGTACGGGCCGCACGAAGTCGGTCTCCAGCCGCCCGGTCACCGCGATGACGCGCAGCAGCCAGTTCAGGGAACCCAGCGTCTCGTCGAGCGCGGTGGCGAGCACACCGCCGTGGGCGAGGCCGGGTGCGCCCTGGTGCGCGGGCCTGACGGTGAACTCGGCGGTGACGCGCACGCCCTCGCCCGCCCGGGCCTCCAGGTGGAGTCCGTGGGGCTGGCCCCCGCCGCAGCCGAAACAGTGTTCGTAGTGCGCACCGAGGAGCTCGCCGGGTGCGGGCGCGTCGGGGTGCCTGACCGGCGCGGCGGCGTCGGCCGGGGGCGTCAACGCTGTGTTTGGTCCACTCACAGCCGCAGACCTTACCCGCGCGGCTACCCGCCGGTCGCCTCGTGGCAGGCTTGTGGGCATGCAGCCCTCCACCGCGCACCACGACGAACGCCTGACCGCCCCCCGCTCCTGGTGGGGCATCGCCGTACTGGTGGGCCTCGCGTGCGCGCTGATGCTGCTGCCGCTGGGCACGCTGCCGCTGCTGGCCGGGCTGGTCGGGGGCACCGCGCTGGCCGGACTGGTGGTGAGCTCGTACGGTGCCGCGCGCGTGCGCGTGGTGGGCGGTGCGCTGGCGGCCGGCGATGCGCGGATCCCGGTGACGGCCCTGGGCGAGCCCGAGATCCTGGACGCCGAGGAGTCGCGCGCCTGGCGCACGTACAAGGCGGACCCCCGCGCCTTCATGCTGATGCGCAGCTACGTGCCGACCGCGGTCCGCGTCGAGGTCACCGATCCGGCCGACCCGACCCCGTACGTGTACGTCTCCACCCGCGAGCCGCAGGCCCTGGTGGCGGCGCTGCTCGCGGCCCGTACCCCGGCGGCCTGACCGGCCCGGGGACGACGGGTCCGCCGGGGCGGACGGCCCCGGCCGGGGACCTCAGCCGTGCGCGGGGGGATCCGCTGCCTCCAGTGCGATCCTGGTGGCCTCGGGAAGGGGCTGTACGGGCCGCTCCAGGGGCGGCAGCGAGCTCAGGGCCTCCCAGCCCACGGCCCGGCTCCGCAGGTCACCACGGACCTTCTCGGCGAGTTTGCGGGTGTCCCGCCGGTTCATGACCGCGCCGACGGCGGCGCCCACCATGAACGGCATGAGGTTCGGCAGGCTGCGGAACATCCGCTTCATGATCTGCTGGCGCAGTTCGCGCTTCATCTGCCCGCCGAGCGCCGCGTTCAGCGTGGTCGGCTTGGTCAGGTCGACCCCGCGCTCCTCCGTCCAGGCGGTCAGGTAGGCGAGGCTGCGTTCCTTGAGGCCGCCTTGCGGGCGCCGGCCGTAGACCTCGTGGAGTTCGGCGATGAGCTTGAGCTCGATGGCCGCGACCGCGGTGATCTCGGCCGCCAGTTCCGCGGGCATGGCGGGCGGCACGGGCAGCATGGCCGCGGCGCCGATTCCCGCGCCCACGGTCGAGGTGGCGGCGCAGGCGCCCGAGACCAGCTTTTCGGCGAGCTGCTCGGGGCCGAGGCCCGGGAACTGCGCGCGCAGCGTCGCGAGGTCCCGAACCGGAACGCGTGGTGCGTTCTCGATGATCCTGTCGGTGACGTACTGGGTGGCGCCCCTGACGCTGTCGCCGCCCTTGCGCACGCCGTTCCTGACGGCCTGCATCCGACGAGCCCCGGAGAGGAGCCGGGACCCCTCGTCGGGATCGGTTTCCGACGGCACCGCCGGGGCGGTGCCGGAAGGTATGGCGATCGCCGCACTGGCGGAGCCGCCGGAAGCCCCAGGAGCCGTTTCCGGATCCATGGATGCCACCTGCGTCTCCGCCGGATCACCAGATTTCCGGAAGCGGCGCTTCCGGAAGGGTGTGGAGCCAGACACGGCCGACGCCTGTCAGTCGCAGTCGCGACAGATCGGCTGACCGTTCTTCTCACGTGCCAGCTGGCTGCGGTGGTGCACCAGGAAGCAGCTCATGCAGGTGAACTCGTCGGCCTGCTTGGGCAGGACCCGGACGGCCAGCTCCTCGTTGGAGAGGTCCGCGCCGGGAAGCTCCATGCTCTCGACGGAGTCGAATTCGTCCATGTCCGCGGACGAAGTGGACTTCTCGTTGCGCCGGGCCTTCAGTTCTTCGATGCTGTCGTTGTCGACGTCATCGTCGGTCTTGCGCGGGGTGTCGTAGTCCGTTGCCATTGTTCGCTCTCCCCCTCTGGGTGTTAGCGGTGTCTCAGCGCACGTAACGCACGAGAGGCCGGACTTGTGCCCGACCTGAGGCGGAGATTTTGCCTCACATCAAGGTCTGTTACTCAATCGACACCCAGCCGCCCGCCCGAAGGACGATTGGCTGGGATGACGAGCGGGACCGTACACGGTCCGAGGGCGGTCATGCACAAACGCCACCCCGTGTATTTCCCGCCATCCGAGGGGCCGGAAACCCGGACTTCCCGGGCGTTCCGGCCGTGGTGGGGTCACTGAACGCACATGACCCGACACCGGCCACTGTGATCGATCACACAGGACCGGTTGCTTTCACAGGGCAGGTATTCAGCCAAAAGCGAACACGGGGCCGGGGTCTCACAAGGGAAGCGTGACACGCATCACGAGGCCACCGCCCTCCCTGGGCATCGCCTGGATCCTGCCGCCGTGTGCGCGCGCCACGGAGCGCGCGATCGACAGGCCCAGCCCGACACCCTTGTCGCTGCCCGTGCGCTCCGTACGCAGCCGCCTGAAGGGCTCGAAGAGGTTGTCCACCTCGTACGCGGGAACGACGGGACCCGTGTTCGACACCAGGAGGACCGCCTGGCCGTGCTGGGCCTCGGTGACGACCTCCACCCAGCCGTCCTCCGGCACGTTGTACCGGACGGCGTTCTGCACCAGGTTGAGGGCGATCCGCTCCAGCAGCACGCCATTGCCCTGCACGACGGCCGGCACCCGCTCGCCGCGGATCTCCACGCCCTTCGCCTCGGCCTCGCCGCGCACCTGGTCGACGGCGCGCGAGGCGACCTCCGCCAGGTCCACGGGTTTGCGCTCGACGATCTGGTTCTCGCTGCGGGCCAGCAGGAGCAGGCCCTCGACCAGCTGCTCGCTGCGCTCGTTGGTGGCGAGCAGGGTCTTGCCGAGCTGCTGGAGCTCGATCGGCGCCCCCGGATCGGAGAGGTGCACCTCCAGCAGGGTCCGGTTGATCGCGAGCGGGGTCCGCAGCTCGTGCGAGGCGTTCGCGACGAACCGCTGCTGGGCCGTGAACGCCCGCTCCAGCCGGTCGAGCATGTCGTCGAAGGTGTCGGCGAGCTCCTTGAGCTCGTCGTCCGGCCCGTCCAGCTCGATCCGCCGGGTCAGGTCGGAGCCCACGACCCGGCGGGCGGTCCGGGTGATCTTGCCGAGCGGCGAGAGCACCCGTCCGGCCATCGCGTAGCCGAAGGCGAAGGCGATGATGCTCAGCCCGAGGAGGGCCATCAGCGACCGGCTCAGCAGGTCGTCCAGGGCGTGCCTGCGCTGTTCCAGGACGCACTGGTTGATCGCCGCGGTGAACTGCTCGAACGGCTGGTTGGTGCCGCTCACACCGGAGCAGGTGGTGCTGGTGACCTCGATGTTCTGACCGCGGACGATCGTGAACGGGATCGCGTTGCCCTGCCGCAGGGCCTGCGCCGCCAGCAGGTAGATGATCGACAGCAGCAGGATCCCGGCGATCAGGAACATCCCGCCGTACAGCAGCGTGAGGCGTATCCGGATGGTCGGCCTCAGCCACGGGAAGGGACCCTCGGGCTGGCCGGGGTCCCATGTCGGTTTCGGTGGCGCAGCCGGTGGCGCCGGGGTGGTTGCCACGCGCATCAGATCCGGTATCCGGAACCGGGCACCGTCACGATGACGGGCGGCTCACCCAGCTTGCGGCGCAGGGTCATCACGGTCACCCGCACGACGTTGGTGAAGGGGTCGGTGTTCTCGTCCCAGGCCTTCTCCAGCAGCTGCTCGGCGGAGACGACCGTCCCCTCGCTGCGCATGAGCACCTCCAGCACCGCGAACTCCTTGGGCGCCAGCTGGACCTCCCTGCCCTCACGGAAGACCTCCCGCCGGTTCGGGTCCAGCTTGATGCCGGCCCGCTCCAGTACGGGCGGCAGCGCGACCGTGGTGCGCCGCCCGAGCGCCCGCACGCGGGCGGTCAGCTCCGTGAAGGCGAAGGGCTTGGGCAGGTAGTCGTCCGCGCCGAGCTCCAGGCCTTCCACCCGGTCGCTGACGTCGCCGGAGGCGGTCAGCATCAGCACACGGGTGGGCATGCCGAGCTCGACGATCTTCCGGCACACGTCGTCACCGTGCACGAGCGGGAGGTCCCGGTCGAGCACGACCACGTCGTAGTCGTTCACGCCGACCCGCTCCAGGGCGGCGGCGCCGTCGTACACGACGTCCACGGCCATGGCCTCCCGGCGCAGGCCGGTGGCCACCGCATCGGCGAGCAGCTGCTCGTCCTCGACGACGAGTACGCGCACGTCGTTTCCTTCCTCCGAGCCCAGAAGGGCACACGTGTATTGCGTCGCCCATCCTGCACGTTTCGGCCGTAAACCGGCTGTAAGGCGGCCCGTGGAGGGGCTGACGGGGCGGAAGTGAGGATTCCCTCGCCTCACGAGGTTTCTGGGCCCAGGGTGCAGGGGAGGACGAGATCACACCCCATCCACTCCCTGACGGCGGACAGCCACGTGCCGCCGCCGACCCACGAAGAGGGGGCGAACCCACCATGGACGCATTCACCGCGGGTCTCCTGCAGCGCATCAGGACCACGCAGTCGGACCTCAGGCACGCCCGCGAGACGGGCGACGACTTCCTCGCGGAAGTGGAACTGGCGGAACTGGAGGATCTCCAGCGCCTGGCCGCCGAACACGGTGTCCCGGTCTCGGCCGCCGTGCCCGCCTGCTGATCCCCCGATCGGCCGGCCCGCCGCACCCGCACGAACAGGCTTCCGCACGACCCTGCACGACTCTGCACGAACTCGGCTTCTGCACGACCTCTGCACGGCCTCTGCACGACGGGGACCCCGGACGCCCGAGCGGCGTCCGGGGTCCCCGTGCTTTCAGTCGTGCCAGGCCCCGTACTCCTCCAGCAGCGGCTGCAGCGAGGCGAACACGGCCGGCGTGGCGGCCAGGGCCAGCTCGCCCGAGGCGCGCTCGCCCGGACGTGCGCCGGTCACGGCCCCGGCCTCCCGGGCGATCAGGTCCCCGGCCGCCAGGTCCCACGGGTTCAGTCCCCGCTCGTAGTACCCGTCCAGCCGCCCGGCGGCCACGTCGCACAGGTCCAGTGCCGCGGACCCGCCCCGCCGGATGTCCCGTACCAGGGGGATGATCCGCGCCGCGACCTCGGCCTGGTGGGCCCGGCGGGCCTGCACGTAGGCGAAGCCGGTCCCGAGCAGTGCCTGGTCCAGCGGCGCCGCCGGCCGGCAGGCGAGGCGCGTCGTACCCAGCCACGCGCCGCCGCCGAGCACCGCGTGGTAGGTCTCCCCGCGCATCGGGGCCGCCACGACGCCCACGACGCTCTCGCCGCCGAACTCGGCCGCGATGGACACGCCCCAGCTGGGGAGCCCGTAGAGGTAGTTCACGGTGCCGTCCAGCGGGTCGACGACCCAGCGCACCCCGCTCGTCCCCGGGGCCTGCGCGCCCTCCTCGCCCAGCAGCCCGTCCTCGGGCCGGCGCTCGGCGAGGATGCCGGTGATCAGCTTCTCCGCCGCGATGTCCATCTCGGTCACCACGTCGATCGGGCTGGTCTTGGTCGCCGCCACCGACAGATCGGCCGGGCGGCCGTCGCGCAGCAGGGCCCCCGCCTGCCGGGCGGCCTCCAGGCCCACCTCCAGCAGTTCGGCCTTCAGCTCGTCAGAGATCACGGTCCCACTCCCTACGCGTACGGACTGTCCACGCCCGCGGCCGCCGGCCGGGGGCCCCGCGCCGGGCAGCAGCCCACCGCGCACCGGTCATGACTCTGGCCCAGCGCGCCGACCCAGCACTCCGGGGCCGGCTCCCCGCGCTCCTTGGCGGCCCGCTCCAGGACCAGGTCCCGTACGGCCCCGGCGAAGCGCGGGTCGGCTCCCACGGTCGCGGACCGCCGCACGGGCAGGCCCAGCTCGGCCGCCTTCGCGGTGGCCTCGGTGTCGAGGTCGTAAAGGACTTCCATGTGGTCGGAGACGAAGCCGATGGGCACCATGACCACGGCGGGCGCACCGGCGGTGTGCAGGGCCTCCAGGTGGTCGCAGATGTCCGGCTCCAGCCACGGGATGTGCGGGGCGCCGCTGCGGGACTGGTAGACGAGCTCCCAGGTGTGCGCGACCCCGGTCCGGGCGGCGACCTCGTCGGCGATCACCCGGGCGACGTCGAGGTGCTGCTTGACGTACGCCCCGCCCTCGCCGTCCGCGGTGTGGTCCTCGACCGGGCCGGAGGTGTCCGCTGCGGCGGTCGGGATGGAGTGGGTGGTGAAGGCGAGCTGCGCGCCGGAGCGCACCTCCTCGGGGAGCTCGGCGAGCGAGGCCACCACCCCGTCGATCATGGGCTCGACGAAGCCGGGGTGGTTGAAGTAGTGCCGCAGTTTGTCGACGCGCGGCAGCTCCACGCCCTCCTCGGCGAGCGTGGCCAGGGCGTCGGCGAGGTTCTCCCGGTACTGGCGGCAGCCCGAGTACGAGGCGTACGCGCTGGTCGCGAGCACCGCGATGCGGCGGCGCCCGTCGGCGGCCATCTCCCGCATCACGTCGGTCAGGTACGGGGCCCAGTTCCGGTTGCCCCAGTAGACGGGCAGGTCCAGCCCGTGTCCGGCGAAGTCCTTGCGCAGGGCGTCCAGCAGCTCGCGGTTCTGCCCGTTGATCGGGCTGACCCCGCCGAATCCGAAGTAGTGCTGCCCGACCTCCTTGAGCCGCTCGCGCGGGATGCCGCGTCCGCGCGTGACGTTCTCCAGGAAGGGCACGACGTCGTCGGGTCCCTCGGGGCCGCCGAAGGACAGCAGCAGCAGGGCGTCGTAAGGGGCGGCGGAGCCGCCGTCGGGGGCACGGAGCTGGTCTGACATGCCTCGAATCCTGCCACCCGGCGTACGCGCCCGGGCAACGGACCCGGCCCGTCCCACCCCTCGGACAACAGGTAAGGTCACCCTAACTTCCTGTCGGTATTTTCCCCATGCGGGCGCGTTGTCGGCAGACGTAACCTGTGTGAGCCGACCACGTCCCTTACGGAGGGCACCACCTTGCCCAGTCCCTACCGCGCGATATTCGCGACCCCCGGCACCAAGGGGTTCACAGCCGCCGGCCTGCTGGGCCGGATGCCGCTGTCCATGGTGGGCATCGGTGTCCTCACGATGATCACCGAACTGGGGGGCAGCTACGGCCTCGCCGGCGCGCTCACCGGCACCATCGCGCTCTCCGCCGCGGCCGTGGGCCCGCAGGTCTCGCGACTGGTGGACCAGTACGGACAGCGGCGTGTGCTGCGCCCGGCCACCCTGGTCGCCGTGGCCGCGGTGACCGGTCTGCTGATCGCCGCGGCGAACGGCTGGCCGAGCTGGACGCTCTTCCCCTTCGCCGTCGTCGCCGGGTGCGTGCCCAGCGTCGGATCGATGGTCCGGGCCCGCTGGACGGCCCTGTTCCGCGACACCCCCCAGTTGCACACGGCCTACTCCTTCGAGTCGATCGTCGACGAGCTCTGCTTCATCGTCGGCCCGCCGCTGGCCGCGACCCTCTCGGCCGGATGGTTCCCCGAGGCCGGCCCGGTGGTCGCCCTCGTCTGCCTGCTGACGGGCGTGTGGTGGCTGACGGCCCTGACCGCCACGGAGCCGAAGCCGCACCCCCACGAAGAGCACACGGACCGGTCCTCGGCGCTGCGCTCCCCCGGCCTCCAGGTCCTGGTGGCGACCTTCGTCGCGACCGGCGCGATCTTCGGTTCCGTCGACGTGGCCACTCTGGCCTTCGCCGCGGAGCACGGCGACAAGTCCCTCGGTGGGGTGTTCCTGGCGATCTGGGCGTTCGGATCCTGCCTGGCGGGCATCGTCTTCGGCCTGCTGCACTTCAAGGGCAAGGCCGAACCTCGCTGGATCCTGGGCATCAGTGCGATGGCCGTGAGTATGATCCCCCTCCTACTGGCCGGGAACCTTCCGTTTCTGGCCGTGGCGCTCTTCGTCTCGGGCCTCGCCATCGCTCCCACGATGATCACCACGATGGCCCTGATCGAGGCGCACGTGCCACACGCGAAGCTGACCGAGGGCATGACCTGGATCAGCACCGGCCTCGCGGTCGGAATCGCGGTCGGGTCCTCCGTGACCGGCTGGGTCGTCGACACAGCCGGGGCGCAGACCGGGTACGTCGTCTCCATCTCGGCGGGGGTGGCCGCGGCGGCGGTTGCGTTCGCGGGATACCGCCGGCTGACGAGGCCGGCGCAAGGGGAGGTGCCAGCAATCGATGGGGACGGCGACAGCAGGGAAGAGCGGCGGGGAACGGACCGCGTGGCGTAACTGGGCGGGGAACATCAGCGCCACACCGGTCCGCACGGTGACACCGGCTTCGGTCGGGGAGCTCCAGGAAGCGGTCCGCCGGGCCGCCGAGGACGGGCTGCGGGTGAAGGCGGTCGGCACCGGCCACTCCTTCACCGCGGCCGCGGCGACCGACGGGGTGCTCGTCCGCCCGCAGGCCCTGGCCGGGATCCGGTCGATCGACCGGGCCGCCGGGACCGTCACGGTGGCGGCGGGCACGGTGCTGAAGGACCTCAACACGGCCCTGGCCCGGGAGGGCCTGTCGCTCACCAACATGGGCGACATCATGGAACAGACGGTCTCGGGCGCCACCAGCACCGGCACCCACGGCACCGGCCGCGACTCGGCGTCCATCGCCGCCCAGATCCGCGCCCTGGAACTGGTCACCGCCGACGGCCGGCTGCTGACCTGTTCCGAGAAGGAGAATCCCGAGGTCTTCGCGGCGGCCCGGATCGGCATCGGCGCGCTCGGCATCGTCACCGCGATCACCTTCGCCGTGGAGCCGGTCTTCTTCCTGACCGCCCGGGAGGAGCCGATGGGCTTCGACCGGGTGACGGCGGAGTTCGAGGAACACTTCGCGGAGAACGAGCACTTCGAGTTCTACTGGTTCCCGCACACCGGCAACTGCAACACCAAGCGGAACAACCGCAGCCAGGGCCCCGCCGCCCCGCCCGGACCGGTGAGCGCCTGGATCGAGGACGAACTGCTCTCCAACGGCCTCTTCCAGGCCGTCAACTCGCTGGGCCGCGCGGTCCCGGCCACCATTCCCTCCATCGCCCGCGTGGCCAGCCGCGCCCTGTCGGCGCGCACGTACACCGACATCCCGTACAAGGTGTTCACCAGTCCGCGCCGCGTGCGCTTCGTGGAGATGGAGTACGCGCTCCCGCGCGAGCAGGTCGTCGACGCGCTGCGGGAGCTGCGGGCGATGGTCGACCGTTCCGGACTGCGGATCAGCTTCCCCGTCGAGGTCCGGACGGCGCCGGCGGACGACATCGCGCTGTCGACGGCCTCCGGGCGGGACACGGCGTACATCGCGGTGCACATGTACAAGGGCACCCCGTACCAGGCCTACTTCACCGCGGCCGAGCGCATCTTCACCGCGCACGGCGGGCGTCCGCACTGGGGCAAGGTGCACACGCGGGACGCGGCGTACTTCGCGGAGGCCTACCCGAGGTTCGGCGAGTTCACCGCGCTGCGCGACCGCCTCGACCCGGGCCGGGTCTTCGGCAACGACTACCTGCGGCGCGTCCTGGGCGACTGAACCGGTCCGTGCTCAGGAGGGGCTCCGCCGGGCGGCCGGTGCCGACGCGTCGGGGCCCGGCGCAGGACTCGTGGAGGCCGTGGGGGCCGCAGGCGTGGGGGCCGGGGACGAACTCGGGGCCTCCTTCGACGGTGTGGCTCCGGGCGCCGGGTCCGCGGAGTTCCCGGGAGTCCCGGAGGGGCCGGGCGTCCCGGGGCCGGAGGGGCCGGCTCCGGGGCTCGGGCTCCGGCCGCCGGCCGGCTCCGAGGGAGCCGGGGAGGTCCCTGACCCGGGGCTCCGCCCGCCCTTCTCCGCGCCGCCCGGCTCGTCCGCGGGCGGGGCGGGGCGGTCCTGGCCCGCCTTGCGGGTGCCGCCGGAGAAGAGCGTGCCGCCGCCGCTGCTGACGGAGGTGCCGGCCATCGCCTCGTAGGTGCCGAGGCCGCCGACGGCGATGGCGAAGGCCGCGCCGGAGGCGACCGCGGTGCGCTTCCAGCCCCGCACCCGCGTCCCGTGCACGGTGGCCTCGCCGAACTCCTCCGTGGCCACGGGGTCCGCGCCCGCCGACTCCTGCCGGGGCGGGGGCACCTGACGGGCTCTGGGGCGGGCGCTCTCCCGCAGCTGGTCGCCGGTGCGCCGGAAGAGGTGCTGGATGACGGGCCCGCCCGCGGTGGCGACGACACTGACCACGCCGGCTCCGAGGATCGTCCCGTAGACGCCCATCTTCGAGGCGAGCAGGGCGGCCGCGACGGTGGCGAGGGAGGACCCGGCGACCTGCGCCGCGCTCAGGTCGAGCTTCCTCTTCTCCGGTTCGTCCCCGACGTCCCGCGTCACCTTCTGACCCATCGCCATCCCCGGTGCGTCCTGCCTCTCGCGCTTCTCCTCTTCCAGGAGTTACCGACCGCTGAGCGAAGCAGATAGTTCCGTTTCTGGTGATGATGTGAAGCAAGACACCAGAAAACGGACCTCGGGTGCAGGTCGGACCCGATCGAGGGCGCGCCAACTCCCGCCGTCCGGGTAAAGTTCGGCGGCGCGGCGGTCCACCCAGGTGGCCCGAATGGAGTACTGTGGCGAGCCCTGGGGCCGTCCTTCCTTTCGGATGTCCGGACTCGGGAGAGGGGGCCGACGGATGGAACACGGCACTCAAAGACCGGTGATGCCGCGGTATTGCACGGGCTCCTGCTGCGCACAGTAACCGTTCGGTCACTGTGCGTGCCCAACAGGTAACCGTGCCATAACGGCGATCAAGGGCGCATGCCCGACACGCCGGTTTAACTCGGCAAGGTTGTGGCAGGCTGCACCCGGGCAGGCCACACTCGACTAGCGGAAGCAGCGACGCACGTGACGTCGGCAGGCACCACCCGGGAGGTCCCCATGCCCGAACTGCGTGTCGTGGCCGTCTCCAATGACGGCACACGACTGGTGCTCAAGGCTGCGGACAGCACGGAGTACACGCTTCCGATCGACGAGCGGCTCCGGGCCGCCGTCCGCAACGACCGTGCGCGCCTGAACCAGATCGAGATCGAGGTGGAGAGCCACCTCCGCCCCCGCGACATCCAGGCCCGCATACGGGCCGGTGCCTCCGCGGAGGAGGTCGCCCAGCTCGCCGGCATCCCCGTCGACCGCGTACGCCGTTTCGAGGGCCCGGTGCTCGCCGAACGCGCGTTCATGGCCGAGCGCGCCCGCAAGACCCCCGTACGCCGGCCCGGCGAGAACACCGGTCCGCAGCTCGGCGAGGCCGTGCAGGAGCGGCTGACCCTGCGCGGGGCGGAGAAGGAATCCGTCCAGTGGGACTCCTGGCGCCGCGACGACGGCACCTGGGAGGTGCTGCTCGTCTACCTGGTCGCGGGCGAGCCGCACTCGGCGAGCTGGACCTACGACCCGCCGCGCCGGCTGGTCGTGGCCGTGGACGACGAGGCCCGCTCCCTGATCGGCGAGTCGGAGGACCTGCCCGCGGCGCCGGAGCCGAGCTTCCCCTTCGTGCCGAGGATCGCGCGGCTGCCGCGCGACCGGCCGCTGGACCGCGCCCTGGACCGGCAGCTGGAACGGATCGAGCCCCGGCCGGCGCCCGCGCCGGAGCCGGAGGAGGAGCGGGACACCCTCACCAGCCTGCTGGAGGCCGTCCCGAGCTTCCGCGGCGACATGGTGGTCCCCGACCGCACCGAAACCCCGGACGACACCGAACCGGAGGCGGAGGAGCCGCCGGCCCCCGCCGCCTCGGCGGGCGCGGGCGCCGCGTACGCCGACGTCCTGATGCCGCGCACGGTGGCGGGCCACCGGGACCGCCTGACGGGCACCACCGACCGCCAGGCCGAGGCCGACGGGGTCCGCCCCGGGCGCCGGGCGGCGGTGCCGAGCTGGGACGAGATCGTCTTCGGTACCCGCCGCAAGAAGCAGGAGTAGGAGCGGGTACGGGCGCAGCCGCCGGGTTCGGGCCCGGCGGCTGCGCCCGTCGCCCTACCGGGGGTCCGGACCCGTCGCCACCGGGCGGGCCGGGTCGCCGGACCATTCGGACCAACTGCCCGCGTAGAGGTCGGACTCGATGCCGGCCACCTCCAGGGCCAGGACCTCGTGCGCTCCGGAGACCCCCGAGCCGCAGTACACGCCCACCGCGCCGCCCCCGGTCGCGCCGAGCGCCTCGAACCGTGCGCGCAGGACGTCCGCCGGCAGGAACCGCCCGTCCGGACCCACGTTCTCCGTGGTCGGGGCCGACAGCGCGCCCGGGATGTGGCCTCCGACCGGGTCGATCGGTTCCACCTCGCCGCGGTAGCGCTCCCCCGCACGGGCGTCCAGGAGGACCCCCGCACGGGCGCGCAGGGCGGCTGCGTCCGCGTCCAGCAGTCCGGCCGCACCCGGGGTTGGCTTGAAATCGCCCTCCGTGGGAGTCACCCGGTCGGCCGTCAACGTACCGCCGGCAGCCGTCCAGGCGGCCAAGCCGCCGTCCAGGACCCGCACGTTCGGGTGACCCGTCCAGCGCAGCAGCCACCACGCGCGGGCCGCCGCCCAGCCCAGTCCGCCGTCGTACACGACCACGGGTCCGTCCGCCGTGACCCCCGCCCGTCGCATCGCCCCTCCGAAGGCCTCCGGGTCCGGCAGCGGGTGGCGCCCGCCCTTTCCGGGCGGACCTGCCAGTTCGCGGTCGAGGTCGACGTACACCGCTCCGGGCAGGTGTCCTGCCTCGTAGGCGGGCCGCTGGTCGGGGCCGCCGAGCTGCCAGCGGACGTCCAGCAGCACCGGCGGGCGGGGGCCCGCCAGCTCGCTCTGCAGTTCGGCGGCGGCGAGGATCGCAGATTTCGCAGTCATGCCGGCCATCTTCCTCCCCGCCCGGTACCCGTGTAACAAGCCCGTCATCGGCGGGCCGAACCGATCCGGTCAACTCCGTGCCCGGGCCCCTCGATGCGGCGCTGTCGGGGCGCGCCGAGTCGCCGGGAGTGGAAGCATCAGCACCGGTAAGCGCCACGACGGAGGAGACGGCTGACATGACCGAGGCAGCGGAACCAACCCGGCGCACGCCCGGTACCCCGTGCTGGGTGAGCCTCATGGTGCACGGGCTCGGGACCACCGAGGACTTCTACACCGACCTGTTCGGCTGGGAGTACGAACCGGGGCCCGAGCAGCTCGGCCCGTACGTCCGCGCGGTGCTGGACGGGCACGAGGTGGCCGGGATCGGCGAGATGCCGCCGGACCGGCATCTCCCGGTGGCCTGGACGACGTACCTGGCCACCGACGACGCGGACGCGACCGCCGAGTCGGTCCGCGCCTGCGGCGGCACGGTCGCGGTGGGGCCGCTGGACGCCGGGATCGCGGGGCGGGTGGCGATCTGCTCCGACCCGCTGGGCGCCATCTTCGGGCTGTGGCAGGCGCAGAGCCGCATGGGCACCCGGCCGTACCGCGGGCCGGGCACCCCCGTGTGGAACGAGCTGGTCACCCAGGACACCTCGACGGTCGGGAAGTTCTACGAGCACGTCTTCGGACACGAGGCCCAGACCCACGCCACGGCCTCCGACGACTTCGACTACCTGACCCTGCAGCTGGAGGGTCGTCCGGTGGCCGCCGTGCACGGGGTGGGCCGCTCGCTGCCGCACGACCGGGGGCCGCACTGGATGGCGTACTTCGAGGTGGAGGACACCGACCGGGCGGCCGCCCGGGTCGTCGAGCTCGGCGGGCGGGTCGTCGACCCGCCCCGTGAGGGCCCGCACGGGCGGCAGGCCACGGTCGCGGACCCGGAGGGCGCGGTCTTCGCGCTCGTGCGCCCGCGGCCCTGAGCTCAGCCCGCTCCCGGCTCCGGAGTCCGCCCGAAGTGCCGGGCGGTGGGTACGAGGGCGGCCGCGGCAGGCACGAGGAAGCAGGCCGCGGCGCAGACGGCGAGGACCGGGGCGACGCCGAAGGTGCCGGCGGCCGGGGCGATGAGGGCGAGTCCGGCCGGGGCGAGGCCGTAGGACAGGAGGAAGTCCAGCGAGGAGACCCGGGCGAGCTTGTCCGGGGCGACCTCGCGCTGGGTGGCCGTGAACCAGGGCACGTTGAACAGCTCGATCCCGATCCCCGCGACGACGTAGGCCGCGATCACCACGGCCGGGTGGACCGGCACCATCAGGCTCAGCGGCGCGAAGCCGTAGCAGGCCAGGCCGGCGAAGGCGCTCCAGCCCTGGGAGCGGGGCCGCCTGCGGGCGGTGACCAGGGCCCCGCCGAGCGCGCCCACGGTGTAGGCAGTCATGGCGGCGGCCATGACCCAGCCGGTGCCGTAGCGGTCACGGCTGACGAGGGGCAGGGCGACGCTGGTGGCGGAGTAGCCGAGCGCGATCACGGCGGTCAGGGCGCCGAGTCCGGCGAGGAACCAGGGGTGGCGGCGGGCCTCGCGTATGCCGTCGACGAACTCGGCCCGCAGTGACGCGCGCGGGGCGGGTGCCGCCGGTGCGGCGGCCTGGGCGCCGCGGCCCGGCAGGAGGGCGGCGACCAGCCAGAGCAGCCCGATCCCCAGCAGCAGCGTCCCCACGTCGACGAAGGCCGCCAGCAGGGCCGTCAGGGTGGGGCCAGCGAGGGTGGAGGTCCGCACCGCCACGGTCATGGCGGCGTTGGCCTGTTGCCTGCGGTCGGCGGCGACGACCTCGGCGGTCAGCGCCTGGAAGGCGGGGCGGCAGGCCCCCTGGCCCGCGCCCGCGAGGGCGGCGGCCAGCGTCATGACCAGCAGCGACCGGCCGAGGCCGAGCGCGAGGAGCGGGGCGGCGGCCGCGGCCGCGAGGGCGGACCAGAGCACGACGGCCCGGCGCGAGTGACGGTCGGCCAGTACCCCGCCGACGGCGACGGCGACGAGGAAGCCGGCGGTGCGCGCCGCGAGGACCAGGCCGAGGCCGGCCGCCCCGAGCTCCCGGTGCAGGACGGCGAGACCCAGGACGAAGGGCAGGGCCCAGGTCGCGAGTCCGGAGGCGGTGGTGCCCGCCCACAGGCGCAGGAAGGCGGTGTCGCGCAGGACGGAACGCGCGGGCGGGGGGCCGGTCTTGGGTGTCGCGGGTGCGGGGGTGGTCGACACGGTGTGGTGCTCCTCGTTCGTCGGCAGGGTGCGGATCGCGGTGCGGTGGACCCCGACCCGGGGGTGTTAATGAAAACGATAACCATTACAGTACCTTTCGAGCGCGGCACCCCTGCCCGGTGCACGACCACGCCCATGGCCCTGCCATGCCCACGCCCCTTCCAGACCGGAGAACCCATGCGCCACCGCACCCGGATCGGCATCCCCCTCGCACTCGCCCTGGCCCTCGCCACCACCGGCTGCTCGGCCCCCGCCGGCGACCGAACACCAGAGGGCGGACCCGCCGCCCGGTCGGCGGCACTCGGCAGTTGCGGGCGCGAGCTCTCCTTCGAACGCCCCCCGCAGCGCGCCGTCGCCCTGGACCAGGCATCGACCGAGACCCTGCTGGAACTCGGCCTGCAGGACCGGATGGCCGGGACGGCCAACCTCAAGACGAAGATCCCCGCGCAGTACCAGGACGCCTACGCCAAGGTCCCGGTCATCGCCCCCAAGATCGCCACCGCCGAGCAACTGCGCGCGGCCGCACCCGACTTCGTGGTCGCGGGATCCACCGACCTCTACACGAAGGACCGCGCCGGCACCCGCGAGGAGCTGGCCGCCCTGGGCGTGCCCACCTTCGTCAGCGCGGTGGACTGCCCGCAGCAGAACGAGGCCGGAGGGTCCCCCTTCGAACTGCTCTTCTCCGACTACGAGCAGCTCGGCAAGGTCTTCGGCAGCGAGGAACGGGCCGGCCGGCTCGCCCGGGAGCAGCGCGCCGCCGTCGCCAAGGCCGGCGAGAACGCCGCCGGGGCCACCGCCCGGGGCGGACGGCAGCCCACCGTCGTCTACCTCTACTCGGTGTTCAACGGCATGCCCTACGTCGCCGGCCGGACCGGTCTGCCCAGCGAGATGAGCCGGATCGTCGGCGCGAAGAACGTCTTCGACGACGTGGCCGAGGACTGGCCGGAGGTCTCCTGGGAGGAAGTCGCCCGGCGCGACCCGGACTTCATCGTGATCGGTGACCTCAGCGAGCGCGGCCGGCCCGGCGACAGCGCCGCCGAGAAGCGCGGCGCGCTGGCCGGGGACCCGCTCGTCTCCCGGCTGGCGGCGGTCCGCGAGAACAGGATCATCGAGGTCCCGGGCATCGAACTGGACCCCTCCGTACGCTCCGTGCACGCCCTGGGGCTGCTGGCGGCCGGGATGAAGGACCTCGGACATGCCGGCTGACCCGGGGACGGTGGACCTGCTGCTGCCCGCCGCCCGCGGGTCCGGCCCGACCGGCGGCACCGCGCGGTCCGGCGCACCGGCCCGGGCGGGGCTGTTCCTCGCCGGGGTCCTCGTACTGGCCGCATCCGTGGCGGCGGCCACCCGCATCGGCAGTGCCGACGTGGGATGGGCCGACCTCGGCCGGGTGCTCGGGGCCCGGCTGGGCCTGGCCACCGAACCGCTGCCGCCGCTGCTGGACTCGCTCGTCTGGGACCTGCGGCTGCCGCGGGCCTTGATGGCGGCCCTGGTCGGTGCCTCGCTGGCGGTGTGCGGCACCGTACTGCAGGCCGTCACCCGCAACGCCCTGGCCGACCCGTACCTGCTCGGCGTGTCCTCGGGGGCCTCGGCCGGCGCCGTCACCGTGGCGGTCCTGCCCCTGTCCGGGCTGGGCGCCCAGACGCTCGGGATCACCGGCGGCGCCCTCGCCGGCGCCCTGCTCTCCTTCGGGCTGCTGCTGGCACTGCTGCACCGGACGGGCCTGGACTCGGTCCGCATCGTCCTCACCGGGGTGGTCGTCGGACAGCTCTTCACCGCCCTGACCTCGCTCGTCCTGATGGCCTCGGCCGACGCCGACACGACGCGCGCGCTCACCCACTGGCTGCTGGGCTCGATGGCCCCGGCGCGCTGGGACGCCGTCGTGGTCTGCGCCCTCGTCACCCCGCTGGGGCTGGCTGCCGCCTGGCTGTGCGCGAACGCCCTCGACGGCCTCGCGTTCGGCGCGGACACCGCCGCCTCGCTGGGGATCGGCGTACGCCGCACCCGGATGCTGCTGCTCGTCGTGACGGCCGTGCTGACCGCGGTGGCCGTGGCCACCGTGGGCGCCATCGGCTTCGTCGGGCTGATCGTCCCGCACGGGGTGCGCCTGCTGGCCGGCCCGCTGCACCGGGTGCTGCTCCCCCACGCGGCGCTCGCGGGCGCCGTGTTCCTGGTGTGGACCGACGCCCTGGCACGGGTCGCGTTCGCGCCACGTGAGATCCCGGTCGGCGTGATCACCGCACTGCTCGGCGTACCGCTGTTCCTCCTCGTCCTGCGCAGGCGGGGTGAACTGTGAGGATCACCGCCGAAGGGCTGAGCTGGTCGGCCTCGGGCACGCCCGTCTTCCGCGGGGTCGGCCTGGACATCGCGCCGGGCGAGACGGTCGCACTGCTGGGCCCCAACGGCTCCGGCAAGTCCTCGCTGCTGCGCTGCCTGGCCGGACTGCGCGTGCCCGACACGGGCACGGTGCGCTACGACGGCCGGTCCGTACGGGGGTGGAGCGCCCGCCGGATCGCCCGCCGGATCGCCTTCGTGGAGCAGAACTCCGGATTCGACACCGACCTGCGCGTGGCCGACGTCGTGGGGCTGGGGCGGACCCCGTTCCGCGACCGCCTGCGCGGACCGGACGCCACCGACCGGGCGGTGGTCGCCGCCGCGCTGGACCGCGTCGGCCTCACCGCGCTCGCGGGGCGCTCCTGGAAGGGCCTGTCGGGCGGCGAGCGGCAGCGCACGCACATCGCCCGCGCGCTCGCCCAGCAGCCGTACGGCCTGCTCCTCGACGAACCCACCAACCACCTGGACGTCAGGCACCAGTGGGAACTGATGGAACTGCTGGCCGGCACCGCGCAGACGGTCCTGGTCGCCCTGCACGACCTCACCCTGGCCGCCCGCCACTGCGACCGGCTGCTGCTCATGCACCAGGGCCGGCTGATCGCCTCCGGCACCCCCACCGCCGTCCTCACCGCCGAGCACCTCGCCCGGGTCTTCGGCGTCGACGCCGAACTGACCGCCGACGCGCGGGGGCGGCTCTCGGTGTCCTGCCGCGGCGCCCTGCGCGTCACCGCGCCCGCGTTCCCGCCCGAGGCCGCACCCGGGTCGGCAACCGGGTCCGCAACCGGTTCCGCACCCAAGTCCGCACCCGTACCCGAACTCCGACGAGGAACGTCATGACGAGCCACCCCACCACCACGCCCGCACCGACCGTCGACGCCCTCACCGGGGCCGTACTGGCCGGTGAACACGGCCCGCTGCCCGGCGAACTCGTGGCGACCAGCGTGTTCTGGATCCACCACGGCACCCGGCTGGCCGGCGGCGACACCACCTACCTCAACCAGTACGTCCTGGTGCGCCTCGGCGACTCCTTCGGCGGCTGCGCCTTCGAAGCCGGCGAGATCGACCCCGCGGTCTGCCGCGACGCCTCCGGCGCCCCGCTCGACGTCCTGCTGCGCGAGGGGCCGCGCCCGCTGCGGATCGCCGCCCTCGACGCCTACCTGGCCTGGCACCGCCCTCACCGCGACGGCGGAGCCGAGCCGGTCACCCTCCCCGCGGGCACCCCCGAAGTGCGCGCCCGGGCCCGCGACGCGGCCATCGCCGGGCTGCTGGACATCCGTCCGGGCGCCCGGGTCGGCCTCATCGGCGTGGTGGACCCGCTGGTCGCCGCGATCCGCGAGCGGGGCGGCGTACCGCTGCCGTGCGACCTCAACCTCAGGTCCACCCGGTGGGGCGACCCCGTCACCACCGACATGCACGAGGTGCTGGAGCGCGCCGACGCCGTCGTCGCCACCGGCATGACCCTGGGCAACGGCTCCTTCGACACCGTCCTCGGCCGCTGCCGCGCCCGGGGCGTCCCGCTGGTCGTCTACGCGCAGAGCGGCAGCGCGGTGGCCCGGGCCTTCCTCGGCTCCGGGGTGACCGCCCTGTCCGCGGAGCCCTTCCCCTTTTCCCAGTTCAGCGCCGACCCGACGACCCTGTACCGCTACCGGACCGCGGGGCGGCCGTGATCGCGCCCACCGCCCGCCACGGTGCCGGGCACGCCTCCTGCCACCACGGCGAGATCCTCCAGGGCGTCTTCCTCGACGCGGCCGGACGCCGGTGCCCCGGCCTGGTCACCCTGCCGATGACCGGGATGGGCAGCCGGGCCGAGTTCACCCGGCGTCCCGGTACCCCGCCGGAGCGGCTCACCGTCCTGCCGGGCGACCGTACGAAGGCCGCCCGCGCGGCCGCCCTCACCGTCGGGGAATGTGCGCCGCGCTGCGGGGAGCCGCCCTGCGGAGGGGAGTTGCGGATCACCGGCGACATCCCGGTGGGCCTCGGCATGGGCAGCTCCACCAGTGATGTCATCGCCGTCGTACGCGCGGTCGCGGACTCCTACGGGGTGCGGCTGGCGCCCGGTACCGTCGCCCGGCTCGCGGTCCGCGCCGAGCAGGCCTGCGACCCGCTGATGCTGGACGCCCGCCCGGTCCTCTTCGCCCAGCGCGAGGGGCGGGTGCTGGAGGTGCTCGGCGCCCGCCTGCCGCCCCTGGTCGTCGTGGGGTGCGCCCTGGGCGGGGGCGCGCCCGTGGACACCCTCGCGCTGCCGTCCCGTACGTACGACGAGAGCGACGTACGGGCCTTCGGGCGGCTGCGCACCCTGCTGCGGCGGGCCGTGACCACGGGCGACGCGGCGCTGCTGGGGCGGGTCGCGAGCGCCAGCGCGCGGCGGGGCCAGGAGCTGCTGCGCCACCCGGAGTTCGACGCGCTCGACGGTGTCGCCCGGCGGCTCGGGGCGCTGGGGGTCCAGATCGCGCACAGCGGTGCGGTCGCCGGGCTGCTCCTCGACCCGGCGGCCCCGGGCCTGCGCCACCGCATCCGTGGCTGCGTACGGGCCCTGGAGAGCGACGGCATCCCCGCGACCCGCGTCTTCACGACCTTCTCGCCCCTCACCACGACCCAGGAGCTCCCGAGTGGACCAGCACATCGCCGAGGCCATCGGCCGGCCCGACCTGATACGCCTCGACGACCGGCTCGTCTGCCTGCGCTTTGAGACCATGAAGGTCGTCTCCGCCCTCGCGGCGGTCGGCCACCTGCTCGACACGGGGGTGGTGCGGCGGGGGGACACGCTGCTGGACAGCTCCAGCGGGATCTACGCGTACGCCCTCGCGCTGGCCTGCCACCGTCACGGCATGCGCTGTCACATCGTCGGCTCGACGACCGTCGACCGCACCCTGTGCACGCAGCTGGCCGTGCTCGGGGCGACGCTGGAGCGGATGGAGCCCTGCGACGACCTGAAGCTGGACCAGAAGCGGCGGGTCGAACGCGTCCACGAGATCCTCGCGGAGCACCCCGAGTACCACTGGATGCGGCAGTACCACGACGACATCCACTACCTCGGCTACCGGGCGGTGGCCGAGCGGATCCGGCGGTCGACGGGCGGGGACGCCCTGACCCTGGTCGGCGGGGTCGGCTCGGGCGCCTCCACCGGGGCCCTCGCCCGCTACCTCCGGGAGGACTCCCCCGACGTCGAACTCGTCGGCGTGCAGCCCTTCGGCAGTGTCACCTTCGGCGCCGAGCACGTCGCCGACCCCGAGATCATCATCGCCGGGATCGGCAGCTCCATCCCCTTCGGGAACGTCGGCCACGCGTCCTACGACACGCTCCACTGGATCTCCTTCGACGCCGCGCTGGCCGGCAGCGTCGACCTGCTCCGGCGGCACGCGGTGTTCGCGGGCCTGTCCACCGGGGCCGGCTACCTCGCCGCCCGCTGGGAACGGTCCCAAGCCCCGGGACGCACGGTCGTGTTCATCGCCGCCGACACCGGCCACCGGTACGTCGACGGCGTGTACGCCCGCCACCACGAGGCGGCCTCCGTCGACTCCCTGACCCCGCGCCAGGTCACGACCCGCGCCGAACTCGCCCTCCCCTGGTCGCGGACGCACTGGAACCGCGCCCCGGGCACCCGGCTCCCCCTTCACCGGGACGGCTGACCGGGGCCCCGGCCGGCGGGGCGACCGCCGGCCGGGGCGTACGGGATCAGCGCGTCGCGCCGTCGCGGATCGCGTTCACCAGTCCGGTGACGAGCCGCGCCCGCTCCGCCATCGCGTCGACCACCAGGTACTCGTGGTCGGCGTGGGCACCGCCGCCGACCGCTCCCAGGCCGTCGAGCGTGGGCACGCCCAACGCACCCGTGAAGTTGCCGTCGCTGCCGCCGCCGACCGCCCTGCCCTCGACACCCGGCAGCAGGCGCCGCGCCGTCTCGAACAGCTCCGCCGACGCCGACTGCGGCAGGGGAGGCCGGCTCACGGCCCCCCGGACCACGATCCGCGCCCCGTCCAGGTGCGGAGCCAGTGCCGCCATCGCCGCCTCGACGCGTTCCTTCTCCTGGGCCGACTCGACGCGGACGTCGACCGACACCGTCGCCTCCGCCGGAACGACGTTGTCCGAGGTTCCCGCCGACGCCACCGTCGGCGTGACCGTCGTCCCGGCCTCCGGCCGGCTCAGCGCCGCGATGTCCAGCACCTGGTACGCGGCCTCGACCAGCGCGTTCACCCCGGCCTCCGGCTCCAGCCCCGCATGCGCCGCCCGCCCCTCGACCAGTACCTCGAACGTGCCGCACCCCTTGCGGCCCGTCTTCAGGCCCCCGCCGTCGGCCGCGCCCTCGAACACGAGCACCGCGCCACAGGCACGGGCCCGCTCCTCGATCAGGGACCGGGAGGAGGCGGACCCCACCTCCTCGTCGGCGGTCACCAGAACCTCCACCCCCGACAGGTCCTCCAGGGCCGCCAGGCCGTGCACGGCCTGAACCAGACCGCCGAGCATGTCGAAGACCCCGGGGCCCGTCGCGTGCCCGCCCTCCACCCGGAAGGGGCGGCGCTCCAGCGTGCCCAGCGGGAAGACCGTGTCGTGGTGACCGAGGATCAGCACCCGGGGAACACCCCCGCCCGACCAGTGCACATGCGGCCCCGCCTGGCTCTCCACCAGGACGGCCCGCCCGCCCAGCCGGCTCTCGATGACGGCCGCCACCGCGTGGGCCGACGCGCTCAGCGCGTCGAGGTCACGCGAGGGGGACTCGACCTCGACGAGCGTACGCAGGTCCTCGAGCATCGCTTCGACACTCACGGCAGTGCCCTGGTACGTCCTCATGCGCTCACGATACGGGGCGGCTCCCGGACCGATCGGCAAGAGGGGTACTAGCACCCCTGAGATCCGTGCGGGCGGTCGCCATGCTGAGAACACAGCGAAACGGCGGCAAGCGCGAAGTGAGGCAGGACATGAGTGCACGTACGGGCGAGATCGAGAAGACGGGCCGGAACCTCGGTGGTTCCGCGGCGCTGATGCTGCGGGGCGTGGCACTGACAGGACTCGCGGTCTACGAGGGCCTGTTGCTCCTGTGGGTGTCGCTCGTCGTCTGCCTCTGCTTCGTCGGGATCGGTATCCCGCTCCTGCCGGGTGCGCTGAACGCGGTCCGCGGCGACGCCCGGACCCAGCGCAGGCTCGCCGGGGAATGGTCCGGTGTCCGGGTCGAAGCCTCGTACCTTCCCGAGCCGGCCGGAGCGCCCGGGCCGGTGTGGAAGCGGGTCCACCGGATGCTCGGCGACAGCGCCACCTGGCGGGACCTGCTCTGGACCCTGGTCAACCCGCTGGTCGGTCCGCTGCTGGCGCTGCTTCCCGCGGCGGCCGTACTGGGCGGACTCTGGGGCCTGAGCCTGCCGTTCGTGTGGGACAGCCTGCCCGAGTCCTGGAACAGCATCTGGTTCACCTTCATCCCCGTGGAGAGCCAGAGCACGGCGATCCTGGCGGCCGCCCTCGGCCTCGTGGAGATCGTGGCGGGGCTCGCCCTGCTGCCCCGCCTGATGCTGCCGCTGCACGGCCGCTGGGTGCGGCTGATGCTGGGCTCCACCCGTGCCGCGCTGAGCAACCGGGTCGAGCACCTGGCCAGCACCCGTTCCGACGCCATGGACATGAACGCGACCGAGCTGCGCCGCATCGAGCGGGACCTGCACGACGGTGCCCAGGTACGTCTGGTGGCCCTGGGCATGACCCTGTCCGCCGCCGAGTCCCTGATCGAGCGCAACCCCGAGGCCGTCCGTGCCCTCCTCGCCGAGGCCAAGGAGAACTCGACCAAGGCCCTGAACGAGCTCCGCGACCTGGTCCACGGCGTACACCCGCCGCTCCTCGCGGACCGCGGTCTCGTGGACGCCGTCCGCACCCTCGCCCTCGAACTCCCGATGCGGATCCACGTCACCGGCTCGGTCCCCGGCCGGCTGCCGGCCCCGGTGGAGTCCGCCGCGTACTTCGCCGTCGCCGAACTGCTCAGCAACGTGACCAAGCACGCCAAGGCCTCCGAGGCCACCGTCGACATCCGCTACTCCGACCGGAGCCTGCGCGTCGCCGTCCACGACGACGGTGTCGGCGGCGCGGACACCCGTAACGGCTCCGGCCTGGCCGGGGTCGAGCGCCGGCTGGCCGCCTTCGACGGCCTCCTCGTGGTCACCAGCCCGCTGGGCGGCCCCACTTCCATCGCCTTCGAGATCGCGTGCGAACTCCTGAAGGACTCCACGGCCGACGCCCCGGCGAACTGACCACCGGCTCCAGCTCCAGGAAACGACATGCGCACACCGCTCTTACCACCGACCGAAGGACATCTCGACATGCCGGTCAGCAATCGTCACTTCGCCTCCCGGATGGGACGCTGGGGGGCCACCCACCCGTGGACGGCCATCCTCCTGTGGCTCGTCGCGGTCGTGGGCGCGTTCTCCATCGGCACCGTCGTCGAGACCAGGGAAGCCACCAACCAGGACCTGCTGGTCGGCCAGTCCGCCGAGGCGGCCCGGCTCGTCGAGGAGAACGGGCTGCGCCACCCCGCCTCGGAGAACATCCTCATCGGCACCCGCGCCGGCCAGGCGACCAGCGCACAGACGGCCGCGGCAACCGAGCTGCGCCAGCGGCTGACGGCCCTCCCCGAGGTCGCCTCGGTGAGCGACCCGATCGGCTCGCAGGACGGCAGGGTCCTGCTGCTCCAGGTCGCGATGAAGGGGGACGCCGACACCGCCGCGGACCGGGTCACCCCGCTCCTGGAGGCCACCGCCGACGCCCAGAAGCAGCACCCCGACCTCATCGTCGAGGAAGCCGGCGACGCCTCCATCAAGCACGACTTCCAGGACTGGCTCGCCAAGGACGTCCAGAAGGCGACCACGATCAGCGTCCCCGTGACGCTGGCGATCCTGCTCCTCATCTTCGGCGCGATCGTGATGGCCGGTGTTCCGGTCCTGCTCGGCCTGATGGCCGTCGCCTCGACGATGGGTCTGTGGGCCCTGGCCTCCCACCTCGTGCCGGACCCGGGCATGGTCGCGGACGTCATCGTCCTCATGGGCCTCGCGGTCGGTGTCGACTACTGCCTCTTCTACCTGCGCCGTTACCGCGAGGAATGCGCCAACGGATACAACCCGGCCTCCGCGGTCAGCATCGCGGCCGCCACCTCCGGCCACTCCGTGATGGTCTCCGGGATCGCGGTGATCGTCTCCGCCGCGGGTCTCTACCTCTCCGGTGACGTGATGCTGGCCTCCATGGCCACGGGTGCGATCATCGTGGTCGCCGTCGCGATGATCTCCGCGGTCACCGTCCTTCCCGCCCTGCTGGTCAAGCTCGGCCGGGCCGTCGACCGCCCCCGCGTCCCGCTCGTCTGGCGGCTCTCGCAGCGCAACGGCACCCCCCGCGTCTGGGGCTTCCTGCTCCGCCCCGCCACCCAGCACCCGCTGGTCGCCCTCGTGGTCGCCGTCGGCGCGCTGGTGGCGCTGGCCCTGCCCGCACTCGGCATGAACCTGAAGGCCACGCAGGTCGACGACTTCCCCCGCTCGCTGAGCACCATGCAGACCTACGACCGCCTGGTCGACGCGTTCCCCTCGACCGCGAACACCGACACCGTCGCCGTACGGGTCCCGCCCGCCGCGAGCGACCAGCTGCGCACCCGGCTGACCCGGCTGTCCGAGTCCATCCAGCAGGACCCGCTGTTCGCCAAGGACAGCCCGCCCCGGATCCGCTACTCCGAGGACGGCCGCGGCGCGGTCCTGGAAGCCGGCACCCCGACCGCCCCGGGCACCGGCGCGGCCCGTGACTCCGTCACCCGCCTGCGCGCCCACCTCGTACCGGAGGCCCTGCAGGGCCTGACGGGCGTCCGGTACGCCGTGGGCGGTGCGCAGGCCGAGGACATGGACTACACGTCCAACCTCAACAGCCGGCTGCCTCTGGTGATGGGCGGCGTCTTCGCGCTGACCTTCCTGATCATCCTGCTCGCCTTCCGTTCGCTGGTCGTGGCCATGACCACCGTGGTGCTGAACCTGCTGTCCGTCGCCGCCTCGTTCGGCTTCCTCTGCCTGGTCTTCCAGCGGAACTGGGCCGAGGACCTGCTGGACTTCACCTCGACCGGGCATGTCGTGTCCTGGGTGCCGATCCTGCTGTTCGTGATCCTCTCCGGGCTCTCGCTCGACTACCACGTGTTCGTGGTCAGCCGGATCAGGGAGAGCGTGGTCGCCGGCATGACCACGAGGAACGCGGTCGTGGACGGGATCACCCGGACGGCCGGCGTCGTGACCGGGGCGGCGGCGGTGATGGTCGCGGTGTTCGCCACCTTCGGCACGCTGACCTTCATCGAGATGAAGCAGATCGGCATCGGTCTGGCGGTGGCCATCGTCATCGACGCGACGATCATCCGGATCTACGTCCTGCCCGCCGCGATGACGCTGCTCGGCCGGGCCAACTGGTGGCCCTCGCGGACCGGCCCCTCCAGCCGCCCGGCCAAGGCGCAGCGCTCCGAGGAGCGGCTTGAGGAGAAGGCCCGCGTCTGATCCGGACGCGGCGGACCGCCGGCCGGCCCGGGCGGTGCGGGGCGGGGACCTGTGAGGTCCCCGCCCCGCACCCGTGATCAGCCGTCCGTCAGCTTCTCGTCAGTGCCCATCAAGCATAGTGGTAAAGGAAGTTGACCATGACGAACAGACAGGACGAACGCAGATGAGCAACCCATTCGACGATCCTGAAGGCACCTTCCACGTGCTGGTCAACGACGAGAACCAGCACAGTCTGTGGCCGTCCTTCGCCGAAGTCCCCGCGGGCTGGCGTCCGGTGCTGAGCGACGCCTCCCGCGAGGACGCCGTGCGCTACGTGGAGGAGAACTGGACCGACCTTCGCCCGCTGAGCCTCGTCGAGCACGGGGCCTGATCCCGTGGCGGCTCACGCGCCGACGGCGATCGAGGCCGAGGGCCTCCGCAAGAACTACAAGGACCAGCAGGTCCTCAAGGGGATCGACCTCCACGTCCCCGCGGGCACCGTGCTCGGGCTCCTCGGGCCCAACGGAGCCGGCAAGACGACGACCGTCCGCATCCTCAGCACCCTGCTGCGGGGCGACGGCGGGCGGGCCACGGTGTGCGGCTTCGACGTGTCGAAGGACCCCCGTGAGGTGCGCCGGAGGATCGGGCTCTCGGGCCAGTACGCCGCCGTGGACGAGGAACTGTCCGGGCGGGAGAACCTGGTCCTGCTCGGCCGGCTGCTCCACCTCGGCGCCCCTGCCGCCCGCGCCAGGGCCGAGGAGATGCTGTCCCGCTTCCACCTGGGCGACGCGGGCGACAAGCCGCTGCGGGAGTACTCGGGCGGCATGCGGCGCAGGCTGGACCTGGCGAGCACCCTGGTGGGCAGCCCGGAGGTCATCTTCCTGGACGAGCCGACGACCGGTCTCGACCCCAAGAGCCGCCTGGACCTGTGGGCCGTCGTACGGGAGCTCGTGGCGGAGGGCGTCACGGTCCTGCTGACCACGCAGTACCTCGAAGAGGCCGACGAGCTGGCCGACCGCATCGCGGTGATCGACCGGGGGACGGTGGTCGCCGAGGGATCTGCGGACGAGCTCAAGCGCAAGGTCGGCGAGGAACGCCTGGAGATCACCGTAGCCGATCCCGCGGACCTTCCCGCGGCCCTGACCGCGCTGAGCGGGGCACTGGTCGGAGAGCTGACCCGGGACGACCACAAGGGTGTCCTCGGCGTCCGGCTCAAGGACGGGCTGGCCGGCATCGCCAGTGCCGCGGCCGCGCTGCACCAGGCGGGCATCCCGGTGTCCGACTTCGCCCAGCGGCGGCCTTCGCTGGACGAGGTGTTCCTGACCCTGACCGGCCAGCAGGCGGCGTAGCACATGCCGGAGCGGGCAGCGGTCGCGTGCCTCGTGCTGTGGGCGCCGGCGCTCGACCGGGCCGAGCTCCGCGGGCTCATGTCGGCCGAGGAGAGGGCCCGGTACGAGCGGTTCGCGGAGCCCTTCGACCGGGCCCGGTTCGCCACGGCGCGGGCCCTGGTCCGGACCGCGATGGGCCGCGCCACCGGCGTCGCCCCGGACCTCGTACGGTTCGACCGGCGCTGCCGGTACTGCGGCGGCCCGCACGGCAAGCCGCGGGTCCCCGGCACGGCGGTGAGGTTCTCGCTCTCCCACTCCGGCGGACGCGTGGTGCTGGCCCTCGCCGAGCACGCGGAGCCGGGGGTCGACGTGGAACGGATCTCCGCGCGGCAGATCGGGCGGCTGGCGCCGCGCGTGCTGTCCGCCCGGGAGCTGCGCGATCTGGAGGCCGTGCCGCCAGCGGACCGGCCGGCGGCCTACCACGTGTACTGGACGCGCAAGGAGGCGGTCCTCAAGGCCGTCGGCCGGGGGCTCTCGTCCTCCTTGCGCGGCATCACCGTGTCCGGGCCGGACCGTCCGGCGGAACTGACGGAGTGGAAAGCCGATTTCGGTCCGCCGGCCATCGCCATGTCCGATCTGCGGCCGGGCCCCGGATACGCGGCGGCCCTCGCCGTCGAGACCTCCGGGCCGATCGACCTGACCGAGCGGCACCTCGACGATCCGCTGGAGGTGCCCTGATGGTCCGGGACCGTTACCGGTCGGCGAACACCATGCCCGTGTCGATCGCGGGATCCTGCATGAGGATGGCCTCCTGGATCCGTCTCATCCGCTTTCTGGGCTCCAGGCCCAGTTCGGTGTTCAGCCAGGCGCGGACCCGCTGGAACACGGCCAGCGCGTCGCCCTGCCGGCCCACGCGGTACAGCGCGAGCATCAACAGCTCGGACATCCGCTCCCGCTCGGGGTGTTCACATGCCAGCTGTTCCAGGGCGCTGACGACGGCCGCCTCCCTGCCGATGCTGAGCCTCGCCTCGTAGAGGTCCTCCAGCGCGCCCAGCCGGCGTCCGGCCAGGCGGTTCGCGTGGGCGATGCAGGTGAGTCCGCCCGCGACGTCGGCGAGCGCCTGGCCGCGCCAGAGACGGAGCGCCTCGTCCAGGAGCCGCGCCGCCTCGTGGGGCGAGTCGTGCAGGAGTGCGGAGCCGCGGGCGGCCAGGTCGTCGAACCGGTGCGCGTCGACGGCGTCCCGGGAGAGGTCGAGGAGGTAGCTGTTGGCCGAGGTCCGCACCAGGAGGTTGCCGGGCACACCGGTCATGTCCTCCAGGGAGGTCCGGAGCCGGCGCATGTTGGCCTGGAGCGCGTTCTTCGGGTTCTTGGAGTCCTGGTCGGTGGCCAGCTCCTCCATCAGGAGGTCGACCGAGACGACCTCTCCGGGCGTGAAGGCCAGAACCGCCAGGAGTGTTCGCACGCGGTTCGCCCCCAGGCTACGCGTTTGATTCCCCACCGTGACCTGCGTCGATCCGAGCAGCTCTATCGAAAGTCGCACATCTACCGGCCGGTAAGTTATCACTGATCCCCGTCCCACAGTTTCGATCACCAAATGGTCGATGTTCATTCCCAATTCCGGAACGCGCCTGGGGCGGGCTCCGGAGGGAATCCGGGGGATTCACCGAGGGGAAGGTGATGCTGCGAGATGCACGAAACCGCAAGGTCGTACGCAAGAAGTCCCCCCGGACACCGCTTGCGCCGGGAACGGCTGCCGGACTTCATCGCGTCTGGCCAGTCGCGATATGTCCGTTCCAGTTCCCACGCCTCAATTCCCCCGGCCTGCAACCTAACACGCCCAACACGCGTGCGACTTCCCGCATTTGAGTAAACAATCACCTTGCTTGAATCCACTCCCCCGTTTGGCCGAAAACCGTCAGAAGCGCGGGATGTTCCCTCGCCATGCGGGCCGGCCCGCCCCGGGGGACGCCCTCGAACGGGCGCCCCCCGGCGGCATCACAGCAGGTCGAGCCGCTGCCCCACGCCCAGTTCCAGCGCCGTGCGGTGGACCGCGTCGATCAGCCCGACGTCCAGGATGGACATGCCGAACGGGTTGCTCACCACATAGCCGTCCGTCGGCCGGATGGCCGGAACCTGACCGAGGAGCACCTGGCCCAGCGTGCCCTCGACGGACCGGCCCGCACCGCGTCCGGGAGCACCCTCCGTGCCCGGCCGGGTCACCTTCCCCTCCTGGAGCAGACTGCCGAGGATCCGCCGCGGGTTCTCCTCGATCAGGTCGAGGTCGTCCCCGTAGACGGCCTGCGCCCCGAGGAAGACCTCCTCGGTCAGGTCGCCGAGGGAGACGTGCGCGACGAAGCTCCCCGGAGCGAACAGGGCCGCACGCAGGTACGGTTCGCTGCTCGTGGTCAGCGTGACCGTGACGGGCGTGGCGGCGATGGCCTCGGCCGCCGTGGCCGCGACCGTGACCTCCAGCTGCGGGTGCTCCTCGCGCGCCCAGGCGACCAGCTCTGCCGCGCGTGCGGCGGACAGGTCGAAGACGACCACCGTGCGCACCTCCGGGAAGGCGCCCACGAGCAGGTCCAGGTGCGCCCGGGCCAGGGCGCCCGTGCCGATGAGGGTGATGCCGTCCCAGGTCTGCGGGCCGACCGTCCGCAGGCTCACCATCGTGTACGCCGCGGTACGGACGGCGCTCAGGTAGCCGGCCTCCGCCATCAGCTTGGGGCGGGCGGTCTCGGGGTCGAAGACGAAGCTCAGACCGCCGGCCCGCTCGATGCCCTTGGAGGGGTTGTTCACCGCGGCGTTGATGAGCTTCATGCCGTAGACCGGTCCCTCCTCCCGGTGCAGGGCGCCCAGCATCGCGATGGCGCGGCTGTAGGCACCGTCGCCGTTGGTCCAGGGCAGGTAGCCCTCGGCCGGTATCTCGGCGCGCCCGGCGGCCTGGATCCGCAGGACGTCCGCGGCGACCTCGACCGGGTCCAGCTTGTCCAGGCAGGCGCGTACGGCCGGCCGGCTGAGAAAGAGCAGGCTCTCCTGGGACATGGGTTTCCTCACCTCTGAGAATTGCGAATGGGCTCCGGCGCTGTGACACGGCTGCGGCGAGGGCCGGTCGCCGGACGACCGGCCGGCAGACCCGCCCTGATGGACCGGGCCCGAAATCGCGGAGTGCACACGGACCCGGGCTGCGCCAAGCGGAGAGCTGTCGCAGAGTAGCCGACCATCTCCCGTTGTCAGTAGGGGAGTTCGTGTGAACATCCCGTGGCGGTGCCGCAGCACGCCCCGCGGAAAGCGTCTGATCCCAGCCGGTCGTTTCCCGTCAGCGCTCGGTCAGCAGCGTGTCAATTCGGCCCACTAACTTGATCAGCGTCCCCTGGAGCTCAAGGCCCGGGGATCAGGTGTGCGCGGGGATCGCACGGCCGGTTGGGACAACGGTGATCCGCATTCAGCGCTTCGCGCCGGACCTGTTCTTCCATGACTGCGCTGAGAGGAGCCGGCCAGCCGTGACCTCACTGACCGAAGTATCAGCCCACTGGCCCACCCGGGTTTCCATCACGAGCCGCCAGGAGGCCCTGGGCCTCACCGACACGGAACTGCGCCGCTACGGGCGGGGCTTCGGCCTGTCGGAGATCTGCTGGGACGACACGGAGTCCGAGACCGAGAGCCTGCTGGCCGCCGTCCAGAAGCTGTCCCTGCTGCGGGGCCAGGAGGACCGGGTCCGCTACGTGATCCGGCCCCGGACCCAGCGGTTCACCTCGCCCTACCCGCTGAGCCCGCTGCACGAGGTCCGCCGCGAGGCCGGCCTGCGCCACGCCAAGACCTTCGCCCTGACCGAACAGGCCTGTGCCTCGGGCCTGCTCGCCGTCGACGTGGCGGGCATGCTCCTCGCGGAGGAGGAGGACCCCGACGCGCTGGCCCTGGTCCTGGTCGGGGAGAAGGCGCACGGCCGGATCTCACAGGTCCTCGGCGGCATGGGCATCACCGGTGAGGGAACCGCGGCGGTGCTGGTCTCCGCCCACGGCACCGGCGACCGGGTCCTGGGCTTCGCCACGAGGACCGTGTCGGTGGGCGACCCCGGCCTGGTCATGCCGGACGAGGCCTTCGTCCGCTTCCGGGAGATGTACGCCGACGTCCTCATGGAGGTCGTGGGCAGCGCGCTGGAACAGGCCTCCCTCACGGCCGAGGACATCAGCCTGGTGCTCCCGCACAACGTCAACCGGATCGCCTGGGTCAGGCTCAGCGACCGGCTCGGCGTACCCGTGGAGCGGATCTTCCTGGACAACATCCCGAAGACCGGGCACTGCTTCGGCGCGGACCCCTTCATCAACTACGCGACCGTGACCGAACTCGGCCGGCTCAGCCCCGGCGACCGCTACCTCATGGTCTCGGTCGGGCTCGGAGCGAGCTTCGCCGCGATGGTCCTGGAGCACTGACGTGAACGCACGAGAGAGAGGCCTGCGGTGACCGGCACGGAATTCAACCGGCGACTCAAGACCGCGGTGGCCGGCGGCCCCTCGGGCTCCCTGGTCTTCCTGGGCAACTTCGAGGTCGAGGAGCAGTGGGCCCGCGGTGAGACCGGGCTGCCCCGGGTCTCCTCCGCGGGCAACACCGCCGTGGTCAACCGCATGGACGAGTTCGCGCTGCTGCTCGGCGACGCCGACGACCACGTCGTCCTGAAGACCGAGCCCGACCCCGGCTACCTGGCCTACCTGCGCGAGCTGGGCCTCGGCCTCCCCACCGTTCACGTGGTGCGGGGCCAGGACCCCGGGAACACCGTCACCCAGGACGCCCTGGCCGACTCCCGGCTGCTGGCCGTCCTGGCCGAGCTCGGCGCACAGGGCGCCCTGTTGTCCCCGCACGGAGTCTCGGAGTGGGAGGAGGACCTCGCCGGGAAGGCGGGCATCGCCCTCGCCGCGCCCTCCGCCGACCTGTGCAAGTCGGTCAACAGCAAGGTCTACAGCCGCCGCGTCGCCGACGAGCTGGGACTGCGCCAGCCGCGCGGCTGGGCCTGCGAGACCCTCGACGAACTGCGCACCGCCGTCGCCGCCGCGGCCCACCTGCTCGACGCGGGCGCCACGGTCCTGGTCAAGGAGGCCTTCGGGGTCTCCGGCAAGGGCATCGCCGAGATCGAGAGCACCCGCCGGCTGGAGCGGCTGGAGCGCATGGTCATGAAATCGGCGCGGAAGTCGGGCACGGAGGGCATCGCCTTCGTCCTTGAGGAGAAGGTGGCCAAGACCACCGACCTGAACTACCAGTTCACCATCGCGCGAGACGGTTCCGTGCGCCTCGACTTCGTCAAGGAGGCCCTCACCGAGGGCGGCGTGCACAAGGGGCACCGCTTCCCTCCGCGCCTGACGGCGGAGCAGCACGAGGTGATCGACCGGACCGCCGGGCTCCTCGGCCGCCGGCTCGCCGACGACGGCTTCTTCGGCGTGGTCGGCGTGGACGCCATGCTCGACCCCGACGGCGGGGTGTACCCCGTCATCGAGATCAACGCCCGCAACAACATGTCGACGTACCAGGCCCGGCTGCAGGAGGAGCTGCTCGGCGAGGGCCAGCTGGCCCTCGCCCGCCACTACTCCCTGGTCCTCGACCACGCACTGCCCTTCGACACCCTGCGGCGCGTGCTCGACGGTCTGCTCCTGGACCGTCCGGGCGGCAGCGGGCTGGTCGTCAACAACTACGCCACCGTCAACGCCGGTGCGGGCTCCGGCAGCCCGTTCAACGGCCGTCTCTACGGCCTGATCACGGGCGACTCCGCCGAGCAGCTCGCCGCGCTGGACGCGGCCGTCACGGAGCGGCTCGGACCGGGCGGCGCACTCGACGCCTCCCGGGTCCAGGACACCGCCCGGTCCTAGTGGAAAGGTCACACATGTCAGTCGAACCGACCGAGTTCCGGGTGCAGGGACTCGGGATCACCGACCTCGCCGCCGAGTTCGGCACGCCCCTGTACCTCTACGACGGCGAGGCCCTGCGCTCGCGGATCACCGCCCTGCGCGAGCTGCTGCACCCTCGCCTGGAGATCTTCTACTCCCTCAAGTCCAACCCCAACGTCTCGGTCTGCGCACTGCTCCACGCGCACGGCGCCCGGGCGGAGGTCTCCTCGATGGCCGAGCTGCTCACCGCCCGCAAGGCCGGCGTGCAGCCCCGCGACATCATGTTCCTAGGTCCGGGCAAGAGCCGTGCCGAGCTGACGGAGTGCCTCACCCAGGGCATCTACGCGATCATCTGCGAGTCGCTCCCCGAGCTGGACCTGATCGAGGAACTCGCCGCGGAGCTCGGCGTGGTGGCCCCGGTGGCCCTGCGCGTGAACCCCAGCTTCGCGGTCAAGGGCTCCGGCCTGACCATGGGCGGCAAGCCGCGCCAGTTCGGCATCGACGAGGCCCAGCTCCTCGCCGCCGGACCGCTCGGCAAGGAGTTCGAGCACGTCCGGCTCATGGGCGTACAGGCGTACATGGGCACGCGCATCCTCAGCGAGGACGCGATCGTGGAGAACACCCGCCGCATCCTCGAACTGGCCGGGCGCATCGCGGACCACCACGCCTTCGGGCTGGAGATGGTCGACGTCGGCGGAGGCCTGGGCGTCTCCTACTTCGAGGGCGAGCGCGACCTGGACCTCGGGGTGCTGGCCGGGGCCGTCAACCCGGTCCTGGACGCCTTCGCACGGAGCCACCCGCAGACCCGGCTGATCATGGAGCTGGGCCGCTACCTGGTGGCCGAGAGCGGGACGTACGTGACCCGCGTGCGCTACACGAAGACCTCGCTCGGCGAGAACTTCGCCGTCGCGGACGGCGGCACCAACCACCACATGGCCGCCGTGGGCATCGGTTCCTTCGTCAAACGCAACTTCCCCATCCGGGTGCTCAACCGCTACGCCGAGCCCGCCACGGAGACCTGGAACATCACCGGTCCCCTGTGCACGCCCAACGACACCCTGGGCAAGAAGGTCAGCCTCCCGCCCCTGCGCGAGGGCGACCTCATCGGCGTAGAGCGTTCGGGGGCGTACGGGCCGACCGCCTCGCCCGTGAACTTCCTGAGCCACGGCTACCCGGCCGAGGTGCTCGTCAACGACGGCCGCGCGCACCTGGTGCGCTCGGCCGACAGCGCCGAGGACCTCCTCGCCAAGCAGCACCTGATCGATCTGCCGCAGGCCGCGTCCTAGCCCTGCCGGCCCCCTCCGCCTTCCCCGAACACCGTACCGACGCCGCGAAAGGGCGCTATCCACATGACCGAGATCATCGAGACCACGGCCGGCCCGCAGGTCATCAACGCGATCACCCAGGCCCTCGAAGCCGTCCTCCAGCGCGACCTGGGCGACCTCGCCCCCGACACGGAGCTCTTCGGAACCCTGGGTCTGGACTCGACCGGCGTGCTCGACCTGCTGCTGCGCCTGGAGGAGCTGCTCGACGGGGAGTTCGACACCGACGAGCTGGAGATGAGCCACTTCGCCACGGTGCGCTCGCTCGCCGACTTCATCACCACCGAGCTCGGCCGCTGATCATGCCCCTCGCAGCCGCGCCGTCGGCCGGTGCCGGGTCACCTCCCGCCCCTTCCACGGGGCTCGCGGTGACCCGGGCCGTCCACCGGAACTTCGACGCCGGAGTCACCGCGCTCGGCCAGGACGCCGACCGGCAGTTCTTCCCCACCCACACCGGGCACGCCGGGATGGTCCTCCACGAGGAGCTCCTCGACACCGCGGTGGGCAACACCTTCGAGGACATGGGCGCCGCGCTCCTCGCCGAACTGGGCGAGCAGCCCGAGACCGACCTCGTGATCCTGGCCTACTCGACACCGGATCTCCTGCCGACCGTGCTGACCGCGCCCACCCTGACGGAGCGCCTGCCCGGCCGTCCGCTGCTCCTCGCGGTCGCCGACCAGGGGCCGACGGCCCCGTTCAGCACGCTCGCTCTCGCCCGGAGCTACGCCCGCCGGTACGGGTTCCGGCGGGTTCTGGTCCTCGCCTTCGACCAGCACCTCATGCCGTACGACGTGCCCCGATCCGGGCCGCGCGGCCTGGCCGGGGACGGCGCGGTCGCCCTGGTCCTGGAGGCGTCCGGCGACAACTGCCGGGTGCGTCAGGCCTGCGGGCTGGGTCCGCAGGAGGTGCCCGGGCGGCTGGCCGAGCTGATCCGGGAACTCGACCCCGAGGGGACTGCCGACGTGGTGGCGGGTCCCGGGATCGATCCGGCCTGGGAGCTGCCGGCGGGCTCGGGCCCGGTGCGGCGGACGCCGCGGGGCTACCCCTGCACGTCCGTGCTGGGCGCGCTGGCCGAGCGGCTGCCGGCGGCCGGCGGGGGCGCGTCGCTGCTCGTCGAATACGACCCGGTCCTGGGCGACCTGTCGCTCTGCAGGGTCGATCCGGTGGCGGCCGCATGACCGCGACGGAGCACGGAGCGGTGTCCGTCGCCGCTGCGCCGGCGCCGTCCGTCCAGGACGTGGCGCGCGGGGAAGGCCTCGCGCCGGCCCTGCGCCTGCTCCTGGGCGGGCGGGGTGCCGGGCAGGCGCCCCGCGGGCGGACCGGCTTCGCCCTGCTCCCCGAGGACTGGGCGGCGGACCGCGTCGTCCTGCGCCGCTACGGGCTGCCCGGCGGCCCGGTCGTGGTCGTCCACGAGCCGCCGGCCGCCCCGGCCGACGCGGGTGGCGCCGTAGACGGGACGGACCTGCTGCGGCTCCGGCTCGGCGTCGCCGAGGGCCTGCGCGACGCGTGCGTCGCGCACCTGGCCGACCGGCCCAGCGGTGAGAGCACCGTCCTGATGCAGCAGATGGTCAAGGGGCAGCTGGCGGAAGCGCTCGCGCACCAGCTGGAGCTGTCCGCCCTGCTGGACTCCGGTGTCCCGGTGCGGGGGCCGCTCCTGCGGAGCGTGCACGGCCAGATCACCCGCAACGGGCGGGCGCTGCTGCGGCTGCTGGGCGCCCGCGGCTATCTCGCGGACGGGCCGGGAGCGGTGGCCGAGGCCTCCGAACTGCTGGCCGACGTCCACGGCCCCGCGAAGGAGGACCGGTGAGCGTACTGGACGGCCGGCTGACCGCCCTGCGCGGACAGGCCCGCGAATGGGCGGCCGACTTCCGGGCGGCCGCGCTGGAGCTGGACCGGGATCCGGGGCTGGTCGCGGACCACCTCGATCTGCCGGGAGTGCGCTGCCTGAGCACCTTCGGGGTACCCCCCGCGTTCCAGGTGGACCCGCCGACCGTGGGCCCGTACCGGTTCGACGGCACGAACGGCCTGGAACGGGCCGTGGTCCTGGAGGAGTTCGCCGCCGGTGACATCGGCATGACCCTGGCCGCGCCGGGGCCGTCCATGTCGGGTGTCCTCGTCGCGAAGCTCGGCGACCAGGAGCAGCAGGAGTGGTTCTTCGGCCGGATGACCGCCGCCCCGACCTGGACCTGCTTCGCACTGACCGAGCCCGAACGGGGATCGGACGCCTCCGCGCTCAGCACCGCCCTGCGCGAGGAGGACGGTGAGCTGCGGCTGACCGGTGCGAAGCGGTACGTCGGAAACGCCGCCCGCGCCCGGTACGCGGCCGTGTTCGCCCGGACCCGGCCCGGCCCGCTCGGGGTGACGGCCGTCCTGCTGGACACGGAGGCCGAGGGCTACCACGCGGAGCCGCTGGACAGCCTGGGGATCCGCGGCGCCCAGATCGGGGCGGTCACCCTGAACGGGGTGCGCGTCGACCGCGACCGCGTCCTCGGCCGGCACCTGTCGCCGGCCCGGCGCGGCATCTGGGCGTCCCTGCAGGTCTTCAACGAGCTGCGGCCCTCGGTCGCGGCCCTCGCCCTGGGCATCGCGGGCGCGGCCCACGCCTACGTACGGGAGCACTACGCCGGGGCGCTGGGCGAGGACCGGGACCGCATCGAGGTGCTGGGCGGGCGGATCGCCGCCACCAGGGCCCTGGTGCACCGGGCGGCGGCGGCCGTGGACGCGACCGGAGACGGGTACCTCGCCTCCGCGGCGAAGGCCCGGGCCTGCGCGCTGGCGGAGGAGACGACGCTGGCCGCCTGCGACCTGCTCGGCCCCGCCGCCCGCCTGTCCCATCCGCTCCTGGACAAACTGGTCCGCGACGCGCGGGGAGTCGAATTCATGGAGGGGACCCGCAACATCCAGCACCTCAACCTGTTCCAGGGGATGCGGTCCGGGAGGGTCGGGGCGTGAACGCCCCGGGCGCCGCGCGCGGCCCGCGCGGCGGGTCAGGTCCGGTTCAGGTACGTCAGCACGGCCATGACCCGGCGGTTGTCGTCCTTCGACGGCGGCAGGTCCAGCTTGGCCAGGATGCTGTTGACGTGCTTGGCCACGGCCTTCTCCGTGATCACCATCGCGGTCGCGACGGCCGCGTTGGAGCGGCCCTCGGCCATGTACCCGAGGACCTCGCGTTCGCGGTCGGTCAGCCGGGAGATCTGCTGGTCCTGGGAGTTGTGGCTCATCATCCGGGACACCACGTCCGGGTCCATGACCGTTCCTCCCGCGGCGACCTGCTGCAGGGCCTCGATGAACTGGGCGCTGTTGAAGACCCGGTCCTTGAGCAGGTAGCCGACGCCGCCCTCACCGTCGGCGAGGAGTTCCTGCGCGTAGAGCTGGTCGACGTACTGCGACAGCAGGAGTGAGGGCTGGCCGGGCCGCCGGCGCCGGGCTTCGAGGACGGCCCGCAGCCCCTCGTCGGTGTGCGTGGGGGGCATCCGGATGTCGACGAGTGCGACGTCCGGCTCGTGTTCGGCGAGTGCCCGGGTGAGTTCGGGTCCGGTGCCCACCGCGGCCACGATCTCGAATTCGTTCAGCTCCAATAGCCGCGTCAGTCCTTCGCGGAGCAGGAACTGGTCCTCTGCGAGTACCAGACGCATGTCATATCCCCCAGTAATCCCCGTCAGCCCCGGCCCGGTCGGGGCGGGGCCTTCGGGCCACAAGCTAGCAATGCCCGGTTGCGACGGGCAAGGCGCAACAAACGGTCAGCGCCTGGTCAACCGAATGTCAGCGGCGTTTGACAAGCTTTCGGAGTCCGCCGCCGGAAGGGCATTTGACCACCCATGGCCGATGAAGACATCTCAGCAGCAGGCGAGCCGGCCTGGTTCACGACCTCCGCCGGACACATCGACGTGGAGAGTGTCCCATTCAAGTCATATCTGCCCCGTATGAATTCAATGCCGACGACCTCTACGTCGACCTTGAATCCGTTGTCGGCGAACGTCTGATCCTGAAGTGCGAGGGATTCAATTTCGCCGGATCCGTCAAGCTCAAAGCGGCTCACGCGATGGTGGCCGCCGCGGAACGCGCGGGTGAACTCCGCCCGGGCTCGACCATCGTGGAGAGCTCCTCGGGGAACCTCGGCGTGGCGCTGAGCATCGTCGCCTGCAGCCGGGGTTACCGCTTCGTCTGCGTCACCGACTCCCGCTGCACCCTCGCCGCCCGCCAGCTGATGCAGCTGCTGGGCAGCGAGGTGCACGTGGTCACCGAGCCGCATCCGGTGGACGGTCTGCTCGGGGCCCGCATCCAGCGGGTCCGTGAACTGTGCGCGGAGACGGCCGACTCCGTGTGGCTCAACCAGTACGCGAACCCGAACAACTGGATGGCCCACTACCAGCTGACCGGACCGGAGATCCTCAAGGCCTTCCCCGACCTCGGCGTCCTGTTCGTCGGTGCCGGCACCACCGGGACGCTCATGGGATGCGCGCGCTACATGCGGGAGCACAAGCCGTCCGTACGGATCGTCGCGATCGACGCCGTCGGATCCGTCACCTTCGGCGGGCCCCCGCAGACCCGCATGATCCCCGGCCTCGGCACGGGCGTGCGGCCCCAACTGCTCGACGAGTCCTACGTGGACGACGTGGTCGTCGTCCCGGAGGTCGAGACCATCCGGTCCTGCCGGCAGCTGGCCCGGCGCGGCTTCCTGTTCGGCGGCTCCACCGGGACCGTCGTCAGCGGGGCCACCGCCTGGCTCGGCGAGCACCCCCTCGCGGCGGGCGTCTCGGCCGTGGCCATCGCCCCCGACCTGGGCGAGCGCTACCTGGACACCGTCTACCAGGACCAGTGGGTGAGCGACCTCTTCGGTCCCGAAGTCCTCCAGGAGGCGGTGGCGGCCGAGCACCTCTGAAACCCGCCTCCGACTCCGCCCCGGCCACCGTTCCCTTCGCCGCACGTCCTGCACCAACGGGCGGGCGTCCTCACCGGCACACCTCGTCCGCAGCACTCATGGAGACCGTCATGACTTCGCCCACCCTTCCGGATCTGCCCCTGACGGGGGCCCAGAAAGGCATCTGGTTCGACGAGCAGCTGTCGAGCGGTCGGCTCGCGTACAACATGGCCGACTACCTGGACGTCAGCGGGCCGCTCGACGAGCCGCTGCTCCGGCGCGCGCTGGGGCTCGTGCTGGACGAGGCGGAATGCACCCGTGCGCGCTTCTTCGACGTGGGCGGACTGCCGGTGCAGCGGATCGAGCCGCTGGACGGGCTCCCGCTGGAGGTCCTGGACCTCGGCGGGAGCCCGGATCCGGTCGCCGAGGCGCTGCGGCTGATGGACGAGGACCTGCACCGGCCCTTCGAGCTGGCCGGCGGACTGCTCTTCCGCACGGTCCTGTTCCGGGTGTCGCCGGACCGCACCCTGCTCTACCTGGCCATGCACCACCTGCTGTCCGACGGGTACAGCCGGCTGGCGGTCTACCGGCGCCTCAGCGAGGTCTACGGCGCGCTGAGCTCGGGCGAGGAGCCGCCGGGGAACCCGCTGCCCCCGCTGGACCTGCTCCTCCAGGAGGAGGCCGCGTACCTGGAGTCCTCCGCCCTGGAGCGCGACCGGCGTTTCTGGGAGGCCCACCTCGACGGCGCGGCGCAGCCGGTCACCCTCGCCCCCGGCGACCCGGTTCCGGGCACCGGCTTCCTGCGCCGCAGCCATGAACTCGACCCGGCCACCGCCCGCATCCTGCGCGCCGCGGCCTCCGCCGCCCAGGTCACCTGGCCCACCTTCGCCATCGCCGCGGCCGCGGCGTACGTGGGCAAGGCCGCCGGCCGTGACGAGGTGCTGCTGACCCTGCCCATGACGGCCCGGCTGACCGCCACCGCGCGCAACGTGCCCGGCATGGTCGCCAACTACCTGCCGCTCCCGGCCCGCGTCGGGCCCGCGACCACGGTGTCCGAGCTGCTGGGCAGCACCTCGAAGTCGGTCGCCCGCTCGCTGCGCCACCAGCGCTACCCGGCCGAGCGCATCCGCCGCGCCCTCGGCATGCAGGCCGACCGGCGTCCGTTCGGCCCGTTCGTCAACGTGCTCCCGCAGACACCGGAGTTCCGGCTCGGGCCCTGCGAGGCGCGGTTGCACAACCTCTCCACGGGCATCGTCGACGACCTCATGATCACGGTGCTGGACGGCGCCGACGGCAGCCTCGAACTGCACATGAACGGCAACCCCGAGCGCTACTCCGAGTCCGAGGTGGTGAACCACCTCCGCCGTTTCGGGGCGTTCATGCAGAGCCTCGCGGCCGCCGATCCGGCCACGCCGCTGGGCCACCTCGACCTCGTCACCGCGCAGGAGCGCGACCTCCTCCTGGCCACCGGGACCGGTCCGCACGGGGAGCCGCTGGAGGGGGGCGTGGTGGAACTCGTGAGGGAGTTCGCCACGTCCACGCCGGCCGCGCTCGCGATCACGGACGGCGCCACCCAGGCCTCGTACTCCTCGCTGGCGATCTGGGCGGACGAGCTCGCCGAGACGCTGGCATCGGCCGGAGCCGGTCCCGGGACCCTGGTCGGCATCCTCGCCGAGCCGAGCGCCGCCTTCGTCGGAGCCGTCCTGGGCGTCCTGGGCGCGGGTGCGGCCTGGGTCCCCCTGGACGTGCACGCGCCGGCCGCCCGCATCGACGGCCTGATCACCGACGCGCGGATCGGCCACCTGCTCGTCGGGCCCGGTCTGCAGGGCCTCGCGGCGGAGCTCGGCGACGGCGGCGTACGGACCCACCCGCTGCCCGGCGGCCTGACCCCGCACCCGGTGCCGCTGGACGGGCTGCGCGCACCGCTCGGCCTTCCGGACGACCTCGCCTACGTGATCTTCACGTCCGGGTCCACCGGCAAGCCCAAGGGGGCCATGGTCCACCGCCGCGGCATGCTCAACCACCTCGGCGCCAAGATCGACGACCTGGGACTGACCTCCGCCGACCGGGTCGTGCAGAACGCCCCCGTCACCTTCGACGTGTCGGTGTGGCAGATGCTGGCCCCGCTCGTCGTCGGCGGCACCGTCCACGTGGTCCCCCGCGAGGTCGCCGCCGACCCGGACGCGCTGTTCGCCACCACCACCGACGACCACGTCACCGTCCTGGAGGTCGTCCCCACGCTGCTGCGCGCGGCCCTCGACAACTGGGACACCGCTCCCGGCACGCCTGCCGCCCGCAGCCTGCGCTGGCTCGTCGTCACCGGTGAGGCGCTCCCGCCGGACCTCTGCACCCGCTGGTGGCAGCGCTACCCCGCGGTCCCGATGGTCAACGCGTACGGGCCCACCGAATGCTCGGACGACGTCACGCACGCCGTGCTGCGCGCCGGCTCCCCGGTCGGCGCCCGCGTACCCATCGGCGTCCCCGTCCGCAACACCCGGCTCTACGTCCTCGGCGACGACCTGCGGCCCGTGGCCCCCGGTGCGATCGGCGAGCTGCACGTCGGGGGCGAGGGCGTCGGGCGCGGCTACCTCCTGGACCCGGTCAGGACCGCCGCCACCTTCGTCGCCGACCCCTTCGCACCCGCGCCGGGCGCCCGCATGTACCGCACCGGCGACCACGTGGTCCAACGCCCGGACGGACAGCTGGAGTTCCTGGAGCGGCGCGACCACCAGGTGAAGATCCGCGGCCACCGTGTCGAACTCGGTGAGATCGAGGCCGTGCTGCGCTCCCTGCCGCAGGTGGCCGATGTCGCCGTCACCGCTCCCCGGGGCACCGACGGCACCGCGCGACTGGTGGCGTACCTGGTCGCTCCCGGCGCCGAACCGGCGGCCGTCCGGGACGCGCTGGCCGGGCTGCTGCCCTCGTACATGGTCCCGACCTCCTGGGTGCCTCTCGCGGCGCTGCCCCTGACCGCGCACGGCAAGGTCGACCGCCGCGCCCTGCCCGCGCCGGCCGGGCCCGCCGCCCCGGCTCCGGACCCGGTTGCACCGCCCGTCCCGTCCGGCACGGCCGGGCGGCGCGGACCTCACCCCCGCAACCCGGCCGAGCAGGTGCTCCGCGAGGTCTTCGCCCAGGTCCTGGGTCTCGACACGGTCGGCGCGGACGACGCCTTCTTCGCCCTGGGCGGGGACTCCATCAGCTCCATCCAGGTGGTCAGCCGGGCCCGGGCCCGGGGTGTCGTGCTCACCCCCCGCGACGTCTTCACCCTCAAGACCCCGGCCGCCCTCGCCGGCCTCGCGGCGGCCACCGCCGGCGACGCCGGGCCCGCTCCCGCCCTCCCGACGGCCGCCGAGGACGGCGTCGGCGAGGTCGAGCCGACCCCGATCATCGCCCAGCTGGCCGAGGACCTCGGTGGAATCGACGGCCCCGCGGGGCAGTTCAACCAGCACGTCCTGCTCCGCGTGCCCTCCGCGATGACGGCCGGCACCCTCGCCCCCGCGCTGCAGTCCCTGCTCGACCGGCACGACGCGCTGCGCATGACCGTGACCGAGCCCGCCCCCGGCATCTGGACCCTGCACACCGCCGGGCCCGGATCGGTGCCCGCGGGCCCGCTGATCACCACCGTGGACGCCTCCGGCGCCGCCGGCGATCCCGCCGCGCTGGACCGGCTGACCGCCGCCGAGGCCGACGCCGCCCGCACCAGGCTCTCCCCGGCCGACGGGATCATGCTGCAGGCCGTGCTGCTCCACGGCGGCTCCGCCCCCGTCTCGCACCTGCTGCTGCTGGCCCACCACGCCGTCGTCGACGGCGTCTCCTGGCGCATCCTGACGGGCGACCTGGAGGCGGCCTGGACGGCGGCCGCGGCCGGCCGCGCGCCCGCCACGGAGCCGGTCGTGACCTCCTACCGCCGCTGGGCCGCCACCCTCTCCGAGCAGTCCCGCACGTCCGCGCGGATCGCCGAACTGCCCTACTGGCAGGCCCAGCGCGAGGACGAGCCCGCCGTCCTCGGCAGCCGCCCGCTCGACCCGTCCCGGGACACCTACGCCACCGCCGGGCGGCTGCGGCTCGAACTGCCCGCCGACCAGACCGCGGCCCTGCTCACCGCGGTACCGGCCGCCTTCCACGGCGAGATCAACGACGTCCTGCTCGGCGCGCTGGCCCTGGCCGCGGCCGACTGGCGCGGCCGCTCCGCGCAGGACTCCGCCCGGCCCCTGCTGATCGAACTCGAAGGACACGGCCGGGAGCAGATCACCGACGACGTCGACCTCTCCCGTACGGTCGGCTGGTTCACCACCGTCTTTCCCGTCCGCCTCGACCTCGGCACCCTCGACCGGGAGGAGGCCCGGGCCTCGGGTCCGGCGCTCGCCACCGCCGTCAAGCGGGTCAAGGAGCAGCTGCGCGCCGTACCGGACCGCGGGATCGGCTTCGGCCTGCTGCGCCACCTCAACGCGCGCACCGCCCGTCCGCTGGCCACGGCCCCCACCCCGGGCCTCGGCTTCAACTACCTCGGCCGGTTCCGCGTCGACGGGACGGACGGCCCCTGGACCCTCGCCGGCGGTTCCTCGGTCATCGCCACCGGTTTCCACCCGGACACCCCGCTGCGCCACGCCCTGTCGGTCACCCCGGTGACCGAGGACCGCGCCGACGGCCCGCGGCTGGTCGCCGACTGGCTGTGGGCGGACGAGCTCCTCGGCGAGGCCGAGGTCCGTGAGCTCGCCGAGGCCTGGTTCGCGGCCCTGCGCGCCCTCGTGACCCACCTGGACCTGCCCGGAGCCGGCGGCCACACGCCGTCCGACCTGCCCCTGGTGGCACTGGACCAGGAGGAGATCGACGAGATCGAGCACGCCGGGCGGGCTCCGGAGCACACCACGGTCACGGACGTGCTGCCGCTGACGGCGATGCAGCGCGGCATGCTGTTCCAGGCGGAGTTCGACGAGCGGGCGACCGACCTCTACACCCTGCAGGTCGCCGCCGACCTGATCGGGCCGGTGGACGCGGACGCCCTGGAGCGCGCGCTGGCGGCCCTCCTGGAGCGGCATCCCGGTCTCGGCGGAGCCTTCCACCACCGGGACTCGGGCGATCCGGTCTCCGTCCTGCGCGCGGGGGTGCGCGTACCGCTGCGCCGCGTGGACCTGTCCGGGCTCTCGCCCGCCGAGCAGCGGGCCGAGGTGGACCGGCTCGCCGACCGCGACCGGCTGGAGCGCTTCGACATGGCCCGCCCGCCGCTGATGCGCTGGTCCCTCGTACGGCTGGACGAGGAGCGCCACCGCCTCGTCTGGACGCTGCACCACATCCTGGTGGACGGCTGGTCCATGCCCGTCCTGGTGCGTGAACTCCTCGCCTGCTACGAGGGCAGGGGCGCCGCCGGGTCCCTCGCGCCCGCCGTTCCCTTCCGCGCGTACCTCGCCTGGCTCGCCGGCCAGGACCACGACGCGGCCAAGGCGGCATGGGCCACCGCGCTCGCCGGACTGGAGGAGCCGACCCTGCTGTGCGGGGCCGCCCCCGACCGGCTGCCGGCTCCGCCTCAGTCCGTGCCGCTGCGGCTGACGGCGCAGGAGACCGCCGAGCTCTCCGGCTTCGCCGCACGCCAGGGCCTGACCACCAACACGCTCTTCCAGGGCGGCTGGGCCGTACTGCTCGGCCGGCTCACCGGCCGCTCCGACGTGCTGTTCGGCTCGACCGTGTCCACCCGGCCGGCCGCGCTGCCCGGCGTGGAGAACATCGTCGGACCGTTCCTGAACACGCTGCCGGTACGGGTGCTCCTCGACCCCGCCGAGCCCGTCGGCCCGTTCCTGCTGCGGCTCCAGGACGCACAGGCCGCCCTGCGCGACTTCGACCACCTCGGGCTCGCCGAGATGCTCGCCGGCAGTCCGGCGCTGGCCGCGTACGGTGAACCCTTCGACACCGCCCTCGTCTTCGAGAACTTCCCCATGGACGAGGCGGCCGGCGGTGTCACGGCCGGCCGGGGAAGCCTGCGGATCGCCGACGTCACGGCCCGCGACGCCCGCCACTACCCGCTCAGCATGGTCGTCCTGCCGGGCCGGGAGGTCGAGGTCCGCTTCGACTACGCGCCGGACCTCCTGACGCGTGACGAGGTGGCGACGGTCGCCCAGCGCTTCCGCGCGCTGCTCCTGGACCTCGCCGCCGCACCGGACCGGGCCCTCGGCCGGCTCGACGTCCTGACCGGGGACGAGAACGCGCTGCTGCGCAAGTGGAACGACACCGCGAGCGCCACCGACGTCGGCATCCCCGGCGGTGTGGTGGAACGCGTACGCGAGTGCGCGCGGGTCTCCCCCGCCGCCGTCGCCGTCACGGACGGGGAGCACGAGCTCTCCTACGCGGGCCTCGTCCGCTGGTCGGACCGGCTGGCAGGGCGGCTGACCGGGGCCGGGGTGGGCCCCGGCTCCCTCGTCGCGGTGCTGGCCGAGCCCGGCACGGCCTTCGTCGGCTCGGTGCTGGGGGTCCTGCAGGCCGGAGCGGCCTGGGTCCCCCTCGACGTCGGCGCCCCGGTGGCCCGCATCGCCTCGCTGGTCACCGACTCCGGGGCCCGGTGCCTGCTGGTGGGCCCGGGCTGCGGGAAGCTGGCCGCCGAGGTCCTGGACCTGGCCGGTGACGGCCTGAGCACCCTGGAGACGGCCGTCGGGGAGGAGGAGGCCGGGCGGTCGCCGGAGGCTCCGGACGCCCTGGCACGGCCTCTCGGCCTGCCGGACGACCTCGGCTACGTGATCTTCACGTCCGGGTCCACCGGCAAGCCCAAGGGCGCCATGGTCCACCGCCGCGGCATGGAGAACCATCTCCTGGCCAAGGTCGAGGGCCTCGCCCTGGGCGCCGGCGACCGGGTCGTGCAGAACGCCCCCGTCACCTTCGACGTGTCGGTCTGGCAGATGCTGGCCCCGCTCGTCGTCGGCGGCACGGTCCGCGTGGTGCCCCGCGAGGTCGCCGCCGACCCGGACGCGCTGTTCGCCGTCGTGTCGGACAAGGACGTCTCGGTCCTGGAGGTCGTACCGTCCCTGCTCCGCGCCGCCCTCGACACCTGGGACGCGACGGGCCCCGCCGCCGTCCCCGCGCGGCTGCGCCGCCTGGTGGTCACCGGGGAGGCGCTCCCCGCCGACCTGTGCGACCGCTGGTGGGGCCACTTCCCCGCCGTCCCCCTGGTCAACGCGTACGGCCCCACCGAGTGCTCGGACGACGTGACCCACGCCGTGCTCCACGCGGAGGACCGGCCCGGTGCCCGCGTACCGATCGGCGGGGCCGTCCGCAACACCTTCCTCCACGTCCTGGGCGACGAGCTGCGCCCGGTGCCCGCGGGCACCGTCGGCGAGCTGTACGTCGGCGGGGCCGGCGTCGGCCGCGGCTACCTCGGCAGCCCGGCCAGGACCTCCGCGACGTTCGTCGCCGATCCCTTCAGCGGGGCCCCGGGCGCCCGGATGTACCGCACCGGCGACCGCGTGCTGCGCCGGCCGGACGGGCAGCTGGAGTTCGTGGAGCGCCGCGACCACCAGGTCAAGGTGCGGGGCCACCGGATCGAACCCGGCGAGATCGAGGCGGCCCTGCGCAGCCTGCCGGAGGTGGCCGACGCCGTGGTGGTCGCCCTCACGGACCCGTCCCGGGCCACCCGTCTCGTCGCCTACGTCGTGGCACCGGGCACCGAGGACCTCGCCGTCACCCGGGCCGCGCTCGCGCAGGCGCTGCCGGAGTACATGGTCCCGTCCGCCTGGGTCTCCCTGCCCGCCCTGCCGCTGACGGCCCACGGGAAGGTGGACCGCAAGGCCCTGCCCCACCCGGCCGGAGCGGCGGACACGGCGGCCGCCGGGACCCGGCGGGAAGGCCGCGATCCGGTCGAGCGGGCGCTGTGCGCGGTGTTCGCCGAGGTGCTCGGAGTCGAGTCCGTCGGCATCGACGACAACTTCTTCGCCCTCGGCGGGGACTCCATCAGCTCCATCCGGGTCGTGGGCCGGGCCCGCGCCCACGGCATCACGATCACTCCCCGGGACGTCTTCGGGCACCGGACCCCCCTCGCCCTCGCGGCCGTGGCCGCCGCCGGCCGGGCCGTCGTACCGGCGCAGCGGCCTGCCGCCGCCGCTCCGCAGGCGCCGCTGCTGGCGCTGAGCGACGACGAGATGGACGAACTCGACACTGAGCTGGAGTCATGAGAGAGCACACGGTGAAATCCTCCCGAAAGAGCGAGTTCCTGCCGCTCGCGCCGCTGCAGCAGGGCTTCCTGTTCCACGCGGACTTCGTGGAACAGGGCCTCGACCTCCATGTGCTGCAGCTGGTGGCCGACCTGGACGGGCCCCTGGACGAGGACCGGATGCGGGCCGCGGTGGGCGGTCTGCTGGAGGACCACGCCGGTCTGCGGGCCTGCTTCCGGACCCGCCGCAACGGCGAACCGGTCCAGGTCGTCCCGCACGTCGTCGACGTGCCCTGGGAGACCGTGGACCTCGCCGCCCTCGCCGGGGACGAGCAGGCGGCCGAGCTGGCGCGGACCACCGAGGCGGACCGGGTGCGTCCCTTCCGCCTCGACCGGCCGCCGCTGCTGCGCTGCACCCTCGTACGGCTGGGCGGACACCGGTTCCGGCTGCTGCTGACGGTCCACCACATCGTCCTCGACGGCTGGTCGATGCCGATCATGCTGGACGACCTGTTCACCCGGTACGCGACCGGGCAGGCGGCTTCCGGTTCCCTCCCCGCGCCGCACTACCGCGACTACCTCGCCTGGCTCGGGCGGCAGGACCGGGACGCGGCCCGCGACGCGTGGCGCTCCGCCCTGGCCGGGGTGGAGGAGCCCACCCACGTCGCCCTGCCCGACCCGTCCGGCACCCCGTCGCTCCCCCGGGCGGTGAGCACCGCCCTCGGCCCCGCGGAGACCGCACGCCTCACGGAATGGGCCCGCTCCCGCGAGCTGACCCTGGGCACGGTGGTCCAGGGCTGCTGGGGCATGCTCGTCGGCCACCTGACCGGCCGTACCGACGTGGTGTTCGGCATGGTGGACTCCGGGCGCCCGGCCGAACTGCCCGGCGTGGAGGCGATGGTCGGCATGTTCGCCAACACCCTGCCCGCCCGGGTCCTCCTGGACTCCTCGCGCACCGTGGCCGAGTTGCTCACCGGCTTCCAGGACCGGCAGAGCGAGCTGCTCCCCCACCGCCACCTCGGCCTTGCCGAAGTACAGGAACTCGGCGGAGTGGGCGGCCTGTTCGACACCGCCGTGATGTTCCAGAACTACCCCAGGACCGACGCCGCCGCCTTCACCGCCCTGACCGGCCTGGTACTGCGCCGCTCCGAGATCCGCAACGCGACCGAGTTCCCGCTGAGCCTGGTCGCGCTGCCCGGGACCGAACTGGAGCTGACGGTCCAGTACCGTCCGGACCTCTTCGGAGCCGTGGAGGCCGACCTGCTGGTGCGCCGTCTCGCCGGCCTGCTCGCCCGGGTGCCGGCCGCAGCGGACCTGCCGCTCGGCCGGCTCGAACTGATCGAGCCGGAGGAACGGGAGCTGGTCCTGCGGACCTACAACCGGACCGCCTCGCCCGCACCGGCCGGGCTGCTCCCGGAGCTGATCGCCCTGCGCGCCGCGGCGGAGCCCGGCCGGGTCGCCGTGGAGTGCGGGGACGAGTCCCTGACGGCCGCCGCCCTGGAGGACCGCGCCGACCGCCTCGCGCGTCTGCTGATCAGCCGCGGCACCCGGACCGGCCGCCTGGTGGCGCTCGCGCTGCCGCGCTCCGCCGACCTGGTGGTCGCCGCGCTGGCCGTGCTCAAGACCGGCGCGGCCTACCTGGCCGTCGATCCCGGTCATCCCGCCGACCGCGTCGGCCTCATGCTCGACGACGCGGCACCCGCCGTGCTGCTGAGCACCGCGGACACGGCGCAGGCCCTGCGGTGGACGGGTGCCACCGTCCTGCTCGACGACGCGGACACCGCGGCGGAGCTGCTCCGGCAGCCCGCCGGGCCGGTCTCCGACACCGAACGCGGCGGACGCCTGAGCCCGGACCTCCCGGCGTACGTGATCTACACCTCCGGTTCGACGGGCCGCCCCAAGGGGGTCGTCGTCCCGCACGGCGCCTTCGTCAACCTCGTCGACGACATGGCCCGCCGCATGGCCGTCACCGGGCAGGACCGCCTCCTCGCCGTGACGACCTTCGGGTTCGACATCGCCATGCTGGAGCTGTTCGTACCGCTGCTCGCCGGCGCCGGCCTCGTCCTCGCGGACCGGGCCACCGTCCAGGACCCGGCGGCTCTCGCGGCCGCCATCACCGCGGGCGGCGCCACCGTCGTACAGGCCACGCCGAGCCACTGGCAGGCCCTCGTCGCCACGGCCCCCGAATGCCTCGCGGGCCTTCGCCTGCTGACCGGCGGGGAGGCGCTCGGCGAGCCGCTGGCCGCCGCGCTCGTGGAGGCCGCCGCCACCGTCCTCAACGTGTACGGCCCCACCGAGACCACCATCTGGTCCACCGCCTCCGTCCTCGACGGCACCCGCCCGGGTGCCCCGTCCATCGGCCGGCCCATCGCGAACACCCAGGTGTACGTCCTGGACCAGGCCCTGCGGCCGGTCTCCCGCGGGGTCGTCGGCGAGCTGTACATCGCCGGCACCGGCCTGGCCCACGGCTACCTGGGCCGCCCCTCGCTGACGGCCGAGCGGTTCGTCGCCGACCCCTACGGACCCGGCGGAACCCGGATGTACCGTACGGGCGACCTGGTCCGCTGGGGCTCCGACGGGCAGCTCGACTACGTCGGCCGGGTCGACCACCAGGTGAAGGTACGCGGCTACCGCATCGAGCTCGGCGAGATCGAGACCGTGCTGACCGAACTGCCCGAGGTCGCACGGGCCGTGGTCGCCGCCCGCGAGGTCGGCGCCGGCGACACCCGGCTCGTCGCCTACCTGGTACCGGAGGCGGACACCGGCGGGAGCGCGCCGGTCCTGGACGGCGCGGCCGTCCGGGAGCGGATCAGGGGCGCCCTGCCCGAGTACATGGTCCCCTCGGTGTTCGTGCTGCTCGACACCTTCCCGCTGACCCCCAGCGGCAAGGTCGACCGCAAGGCGCTGCCCGCGCCCGAGCTGGAGCGGACCGTCGGCCGGGAGGCCGACGGCCCTGCCGAGGACATCCTGCGCGGGCTGTTCGCCGATGTCCTCGGACTGCCCGAAGTGGGCGTGGACGACGACTTCTTCGCCCTCGGCGGACACTCCCTGCTGGCCACCCGGCTGGTGAGCCGGGTGCGCGGGGCCCTCGGCGCCGAACTGTCGGTGCGGGCCCTGTTCGAGTGCCCGACCCCGGCGGCGCTCGCGGCCCGTCTGGTCACCACGCCGTCCGCCCGCACCCCGCTGCGTGCCGGTCCCCGGCCCGGATTCCTGCCGCTGTCGCACATGCAGCGCCGTATGTGGTTCCTCAACCGGCTGGCGCCCGAGGCCGGCGGCTACCACATCCCCCTCGCGGTCCGGCTGCGCGGCGCTCTCGACCGCGACGCCCTGCGGGCCGCCCTGGGCGACGTGAGCGAGCGCCACGAGGTGCTGCGGACCGTCTTCCCGGCCATCGGCGAGGAGCCGGGCCAGGTCGTACGGGAGGCGGAGGAGGCCCGGCAGGCCCTGGACGCCGTCCCGGTACCGGGCGGTGAGCCGGAACTGGCAGCGCTTCTCGACGCGGAGGCCGACCGGCCCTTCGACCTGACCCGCGACCTGCCGCTGCGCGCCCGGCTCTTCTCGCTCGGCGAGCGCGACCACGTGCTGCTGCTGGTCGTGCACCACATCGCCTTCGACGGCTGGTCCGTCCCGGTGCTGGCCGCGGACGTCGCCCGCGCCTACCGCGCCCGGACCGCGGGCGACGTCCCGGACCAGGCCGGACTGCCGGTGCAGTACGCCGACTTCTCCCTCTGGCAGGAGCGGGTGCTGGGCTCCGGGGACGACCCCGACAGCCTGCTCAGCCGACAGCTGGCCTACTGGACCGAGGCCCTGCGCGGCATTCCGGAGGAGCTGGCCCTGCCGAGCGACCACCCGCGGCCGCCGATCGCGAGCTACGCCGGTGACGTCGTACCGTTCACCGTCCCCGCCGGGCTCCACGAGGGGATCGTCAAGCTGGCCCGCGCGTCGGGCGTCAGCCCCTTCATGGTCGTCCAGGCCGCCCTCGCCGCCACCCTCGGCAAGCTGGGGGCCGGCACCGACATCCCGCTCGGTTCGCCCATCGCGGGCCGCACCGACGAGGCCCTGCACGACCTGGCCGGCTTCTTCGTCAACACCCTCGTCCTGCGCACCGACACCAGCGGTGACCCCACCTTCCAGCAGCTGCTGCACCGGGTCCGGGAGGCCGACCTGGGTGCGTTCCAGCACCAGGACCTGCCGTTCGAGCGGCTGGTGGACGCGCTGAGCCCGGTCCGGTCGCTGTCACGGCAGCCCCTGTTCCAGGTGATGCTGGCCTTCCAGAACACCGCCCGTCCGGAGTTCGACCTCCCCGGCCTGGAGTCCGAGTTCGTCGAATCCGGTTCCACGGCGGCCAAGTTCGACCTCGTCTTCGAGTTCACCGAGGGCGGCCCCGGCGAAGGCCTGGCGGGGCGCCTGGAGTTCGCGACGGACCTGTACCGGCGCACCACCGCGCAGCTGCTCGCCACCTCCTTCCTGCGTCTGCTCGAAGCGGCCGTCACCACCCCCGCCGCGCCGCTCAGCCGCCTGGACGTGCTCGACGCACGGGAGCGGAGCCTGCTGCTGGACGACTGGAGCACGGGCTCCCGTACCGCCGTGGAGTCCGACGACACCATGCCCGGCCTCTTCGAGGGCTGGGCCGCCCGCCGGGCCGGGCATCCCGCGTTCGTCTCGGAGGAGGTCACGCTCGGCTACCGGGAGCTGGACGAGCGGGCCAACAGGCTCGCCCGCGAACTCGTGGACCGCGGGGCGGGTCCGGGGCGTTTCGTGGCCCTGGTGCTGCCCCGGTCGCCCGAGCTGGTGGTCTGCGTACTGGCGGTGCTCAAGTCCGGTGCCGCGTACCTGCCCGTCGACCCGGCCTACCCCGTCGACCGCATCACCCACATGCTGACCGACTCCGGGGCGCACCTGCTGGTCACCTCGGCCGCGGTGCTCGCTTCCGGAGCCCTGCCGCCGGAGGGCGCCGGCGGGGCGCGGCGCCTCGTCCTGGACGACCCGGACACCCGGACGCTGATCGCGGGCCGCTCCGCGGCCGGGCTCGGCGACGCCGAGCGCGTCCGCCCGCTGACCTCGCGGGATCCCGCCTACCTCATCTACACGTCCGGTTCCACGGGCCTGCCCAAGGGCGTGCTGGTCTCCCACGGCACCGCGACGGCGCTCGCGGCCGACCACCGGGAGCGGTTCGGGGTGGGGCCCGACACCCGGGCCCTGCAGTTCGCGACCTTCAGCTTCGACGCGGCCGTGTGGGAGCTGTGCGTCTCCCTGCTCGTCGGCGGCACCCTGGTACAGGTCCCGGACGACCAGAGGGCCGGCCTGCCGCTGGCCGAGTTCATCACCCGGCACCGGGTCACCATCGCCCTGTTGCCGCCCGTGGTGATGGACGCCTTCCCCGAGGAGACGCGCCTGCCCGAAGGGCTGGTGATGACGGTCGGCGGAGCGGCGATGACCCCGGAGCTCGTCGAGCGCTGGGCGCCCGTGACCCGGCTGCACAACCTCTACGGCCCGACCGAGAACACCGTGGTCACCACCGCGAGCGACCGGATCACCGGCGGCCGCCCGCCGATCGGCCGGCCCATCGCCGGCCACCGCGCCTACGTCCTCGACGGGAACCTGGCCCCCGTGCCGGCCGGCGTCGTCGGTGAGCTGTACGTGGGCGGCACGGGTCTGGCCATCGGCTACGTGAACCGGCCCGGCGTGAGCGCCGAGCGGTTCGTCGCCGATCCGTACGGACCGGCCGGCTCCCGGATGTACCGGACCGGCGACCTCGTGCGCTGGCGCGGCGACGGCAACCTCGACTACCTCGGCCGCTCGGACCAGCAGGTCAAGGTCCGCGGCTTCCGCATCGAGCTCGGCGAGATCGAGAGCGTCCTGCTGGAACACCCGCGGATCGCGCAGGCCGTGGTCGTCGCCCGGGAGGACCGGCCGGGCGTGCAGACCCTCGTCGCCTATCTGGTGACCGTCCCCGGCACCACCGCCGAGGACGGCGACGTACGCGGCCTGCTCGCCCAGCGGCTGCCCGACTACATGGTGCCGTCCGCGCTGGTCACGCTGCCCGAACTGCCGGTGACCGTGAACGGCAAGATCGACCGGGAGGCGCTGCCCGCGCCCGGCCTCCGCGCGGCGGCCGGCCGTGCGGCCGTCACCGAGACCGAGAAGACCCTGGTGCGGGCGTTCGCCGACGTACTCGGGCTCGACGCGGTCGGCGCGGACGACGACTTCTTCTCCCTCGGCGGCAACAGCATCGGCACCGTCCAGGTGGTGGCCCGGGCCGCGAAGAACGGGCTGGAGCTCACCGTGGCCGAGGTGTTCACCCGGCGGACGGCCGCCGCGCTCGCCGCCCTCGTCGACGGGCGCACGGCGGTCGCCGGGCACCTGAACCGGCAGCTGCGGGCCGGTGCGCTCGGCGAGGACCCGCGGGACGCGTTCGCGCCCGTGCTCGCGATCCGGCCCACCGGCTCGCTTCCTCCGCTGTTCTGCGTGCACGGCGGTCTGGGCACGAGCCTGCCCTACCTCGGGCTGGCCGGGTACGTCGACGAGCGCAGGCCGATCATCGGGCTCCAGGCGCCCCAGGTGAGCGGGGCCGAGCCGGAGCCGAGCGTCGGGGCGCAGGCCGAGTCGTACCTGCGGCGCATCCGGGAGGTGCAGCCCGAGGGCCCGTACCACCTGCTGGGCTGGTCCTTCGGCGGACTGCTCGCCCACGAACTGGCCGTCCGGCTGAGGGCCGACGGCGACGAGGTCGCCTTCCTCGCCAACCTGGACGCGTTCCCGTACGACCGTGCGCTCGACGGGCCGCTGCCCGACCGCGGCGAGCTGCTCGGCCGGTTCCTGGAGTACCTCGGGGAGGAACAGGCGCAGGCGGCCGGTGAAGCACGGGACCCGGCGGCGGTCGCCGGGATCCTGCGGCGCCACGGCGGCGCATTCGGCTCGCTGACCGAGCAGGACGTCGAACGCCTGGTGACGGTGATGCGCCACCACGTCGAACTCGCCGAGCGCTTCGAACCCGGCCGCTTCGACGGCGACATGACGCTGTTCGTCGCGACCTCCGGACGGTCGGCGGCGGACGTGGAGAGCGCGGCCGGCCGCTGGGACGGACACGTCGCCGGAACCGTACGGGTCCATGAACTCCCCTACGCCCACGAATATCTGATGCATCCGGAACCGCAGGCCGAGGTCGGTGCGATCGTCGACGCGGAGCTGCGGCGGACCGACCGCCCCACCCGAGGGAACGCACCCATGAGCACACTCGTCAAAAGTCCGCCCGTGGAGGCCGGCCCCGGCCCGGACCCGGATCCGGACCCTGCCCCGGTTCCCGCCCCCGCGCCCCGCGCGGCGGTCACGAAGGGCCACCCCCTCACGGAGACGTTCGCGCTGGCGGGCAGGCGGCTGCGCCATCTGCGCCGCACGCCGGGACGGCTCGTCGGGATCGTGCTCAACCCGCTGGTGATGCTGCTGGCGGTGGGCTACCTCTTCAAGGAGGCGATCGTGGCGCCCCAGGGGGGCGACTACCAGGAGTACCTGATGGCGGGCATCGCGGTGCAGGTCGCGCTGGCCGGCATCGGGCCGACCGCGATCAGCATCGCCATGGACCTGCGGGCGGGACTGATGGACCGCTTCCGCTCGCTGCCCATCTCGCGGGCCGCGGTGCTGGTCGCTCATGCGCTGGGCGACCTGCTGGTCGGCCTGGGTGTCCTCGCGGTGATCACGCTGGTCGGACTCGGCATCGGCTGGCGTCCGCACGGCGACCCGCTCTCCGTGGCGGCCGGTTTCGCTGTGGCCGGCGGGTTCATCTTCCTCATGGTCTGGGTCGGCATCACGCTCGGGATGATGGTCAGGAACATCGAGTCCATCGACTCGATCGGCGCCCTGATCCTGGTCGTCTGCACCTTCCTGTCGAACGCGGTCTTCCCGGCCGCGTCCATGCCGGGCTGGCTGCGCCCCGTCGTCGAGTGGAACCCGATCAGCGCGGTGGCCGACTCCTGCCGCCACCTGTGGGGCAACCCCACGGCGCAGAGCACGAGCTTCCCGGGCGAGCACCCGCACCTGGTCGTGGCCATGTGGTTCGCGGTGCTGCTGGTCGGCACGGTGTGGGCGAGCCTGAGCCGCTTCCGCCGGGCTGCCGTGTAACCCCCCGACCGGGCTGCGGAGTTGCCGGCCCCCGGGCGGCTCCGCAGCCCGCTCCCCGCAGCCGGCCGGTCAGACCCGGTTCTTCCTGAGCAGCTCGACCAGGCTGGAGAAGCTGTCCGCCTCGTGCCCGGCGCTCATGCCGCGACGGAAGAGGTCGACCACGGCGGCCGGCAGCGCGGTGTCGACACCCGCCTCGGCGTTGGTGTGCAGGACGTGCTCGACACTGGCCATACCCATGGCCAGCCGGTCCACGTCACCGCTGTGGTCGCCCGCGTCGATCCGCTTCGTGTAGAACGCGAGGAAGTCCGGCATCGCGTTCATGGTCTCGATGGCGTGCGGGAGGACGTCCTCCGCCGTGAGACCGTTGGCGTCGGCGAGGGCGATGGCCTGCCAGTAGCTCAGCATGGACGTCCAGAACATCACCATGCCGATCTGGTACATGAGCGCGGCGATGCCGGGCTCCTCGCCCCGGTAATCGGTGGTGGTCAGGGCCTCAAGGGTGGAGCGGTACCGCTCGAAGGCCTCGCGCGGGCCGCTGTAGAAGGTGTACGAGTCCCGGTTGCCGATGCCCGACGGCGGAACGGTGACGCCACCGGTGATGTGGACACCGCCGTGCTCGGCGATCCAGCGGGCACCCGCGCGGGTCTTCTCCGGGGTGTCGGAGCTGAGGTTGACGATCACGCGGCCGGCCAGCGCGCCGGTCGCGGGCTCCAGTACCGCGTACATCGCCTCGTAGTCGGTGAGGCTGAGGATCACGAGATCGTTGGTCCTGAGGGCGTCCTCGATGCTGCCCGCGAGCACGGCCCCGCCGGCAACGAGGGCGTCGGCGCGGGAAGCGGTGCGGTTCCAGACGGTGACGGCGTGGCCGGCGTCGAGGAAGGCGCGGGCCATGGCCTGCCCCATGGGGCCGAGTCCGACAACGGTCACGGGCTGCTTGGTGCTCACTGGGAAGTCCTCCGCGTTGTGTGTACGGCGCTTCACTGGACGGCGTCGGCGAACTCACTGAGGCAGCGAGTAAAACGAACGCTCTATCTAGCGGCTCGCCGGAAACGTAACACACATCTAGAACGAACGCTCTATCCAGTACTCTGGGGGCATGGAGACCCAGACAGGCACCCGGGACCGGATCGTCATCGCGGCGGCAGGTCTGCTGCAGCGCCAGGGATACGTAGGCACGGCCATCAAGCAGATCGCCAAGGAGGCGGGCGCCACGCTCGGCTCCGTCTACCACTTCTTCCCCGGCGGCAAGGAAGCCGTTGCGGTCGCCGCGATCAAGCACGGCGAAGGGGAGTTCGCGAGCATCCTCAGCGCCGCGCTGGACAGCAAGGAGGAGCCGGGCGCGGCCATCGACGCCTGCGCCCGCCGACTGGCCGAAAGCCTGCGGGAGTCGGACTGGACCGACGGCTGTCCCGTCACCGCGGCGGCCCTGGAGACACTGGGCACCGACTCCGAGATCCAGCAGGCGTGCGCCGCCGCCCTGCGCAACTGGGAGCACCTGGTCTCCCAGCGCCTGCTCCGCTCGGGCTTCTCCCCCTCGGACGCCCGCCACCTGGCCACCACGGTCATCAGCGCCCTGGAAGGTGCCGAAGTGTCCTCCCAGGTCCGCCGCAGCGAGGAACCCCTGCGCACGACGGGCCGCCACCTCGCCCGCCTGGTCGACTCCTACCGGTAGGCATGACCGGGCCGGACGCCCGTCGCAACCGGCCCGGACATGCCGAAGGCCCAGGCGGGAAACCTGGGCCTGCTCGGCCGGTCGGGGTCAGGCAGCCCGGGCCGGGGGCCGCAGCGGGGGCTCCCCGGCCGGCGACGCGGACGCCGGGACCGGCCGTGCCGGGCGGCGCACCGTCACCGGACCGGCACCGCGAAGGGGACGCGCGGACGGGTCGTCAGCCGGAGGCGACCGGCAGCACGTCCGGCGACAGCGACCCCGCCCGCGACGCGGCGCTCGTCATCCGCTTGCGGTGATGGCGGCGGCACAGGACCTCGTACCCGATCTCCTCCGCCGGGCGGTTCACGTCGCCGACCACGACCTGGGCGCCCTCGACGACCATCTCCCCGCCCACCGTACGGGCGTTGTGCGTGGCGCGGGCCCCGCACCAGCACAGGGCCTCCACCTGGAGCTGCTCCAGACGGTCCGCCAGCTCGATCAGCCGCTGCGAGCCCGGGAACAGCTTCGTCCGGAAGTCCGTGGTGATGCCGAAGGCGAAGACGTCCAGGCCGAGGTCGTCGACGACGCGCGCCAGCTGGTCGATCTGTTCGGGCGCCAGGAACTGGGCCTCGTCCACGATCACGTAGTCGGCCCTGCCGCCCTTGGAGATCTGGGCGACCAGGTACGCGTACAGGTCCATGCCCTCCGGCGCCTCGACCGCCTCCGTCACCAGACCCAGCCGCGAGGACAGCTTGCCCTCGCCCGCGCGGTCGTCACGGGTGAAGATCACGCCCTGGAGTCCCCGCGCATCGCGGTTGTGCGCGATCTGGAGCGCCAGGGTGCTCTTTCCGCAGTCCATCGTTCCGGAGAAGAACACCAGCTCGGGCATGGGGGTACGGGACCTTTCCGGTCGTGGGCAGGAGACTTGCGTGTGCGGTGCGGTGCGGTGTGCGGCGGACGGTCGGCCGGCGAGGGTCAGGTGCGGACTTCGAGCAGCGGCACGAGCTGCTCCGCCGCCGTCATGGAGCCGTGCATTCCGGCCAGGGCGGACTCGTTCGGCTCGTTGCGCGAGGCAGTGATCGCGACATCGGCCTGGGCGGCCGCCACCACGTCGCCGATGCGCCCGAGCACGCGCTCGTCGCACTCCCCCGGCGGGCCGAACCAGCCCAGTTCCAGGGCCTCGGCGCGGCTCGCGACCCAGAACCGGTCTCCGAGCACCTCGCGCCACACGGTCAGTACGTCGGCCTCGGCGCCCGGCACCGCGTACACGTGCCGGGCGCGGCCCTCGCCGCCCAGCAGGGCGACGCCGGCGCTCAGCTCCCAGTCCTCGTCGAAGTCGATCCGGGAGTCCTCGTCGAAGGGGACGTCGACCATGCCGTGGTCCGCGGTCACGTACAGGGCGGTGCGCGGCGGCAGCTGCTCGGCGAGCCGCTGCACCAGCCGGTCCACGTACATCAGCTGGCCGCGCCACGCGTCGGAGTCCACGCCGTGCCGGTGGCCGGCTCCGTCGAGCTCGCTGTAGTAGGTGTAGACGAGCGAGCGGTCGCCGGCCGCGAGACGCTCGGCCGCCAGGTCCATGCGCTCCTCGCCGGTCATCCGGCCGAGGAAGGTGCCGCCGCTCAGCGCGACCTTGGTGAGCGGGGTGCTCTGGAAGGCGGGTGAGGACACCTGGGCGGTCGCCACCCCCGCCTTGTCGGCCTGCTGGAAGACGGTCGGGTACGGCTGCCAGGGCTTCGGCGAGGTCCACGGGTGCCAGCGGAGCTGGTTCATGAGTTCGCCGGTGGCGGGGTTGCGGACGGCGTAGCCGGGCAGGCCGTGACGGGCCGGCGGCAGGCCGGTGCCGACGGAGGCGAGCGAGGTGGCGGTGGTCGCCGGGAAGCCCGCGGTGATCGGGCGGCCGGTGCCGCCGCGCGAGCTGCCGAGCAGGGAGGTGAGGTACGGGGCCTCGTCCGGGTGGGCCTTGATCTGCTCCCAGCCCATGCCGTCGACCAGGAACACACAGTTCCGGTCGGCCGGGGCCAGCTCTGCGATGGCAGCGGTGAATCCGGGGACGCCCTGGCCCGCCACGAGCGTGGGCAGCAGGTCGGCGAGCGACCCGGCGCCGTACTCCGGGACGGGGGCGCCGGCCAGGTCCAGCAGTTCCGGCTCGGGCCACTCCTGTGCCGCGGAGTACGCCATCAGCGGGCGGAGGTGGCGCTGGACGTCGCCGCTGTGGCTTCGGAGAGTGCCTGCGCGAAGACCAGGGTCTGGCGCACCGCCTCCGGGCCGTCGCCGGCCTCGCTGACCCGCAGGCTGAGGTCGTCGGCGGTGGAGTTGCCGGTGTAACCGTGGTCGGAGTCGCAGTTCGGGTCGCCGCAGGCGGCCGGCTCCAGGTCGATCCGGGAGACCGCGCCCCAGCCGATGGTCAGGACGACCTCGCGGGGCAGGGTGCCGGGCGTGTAGGACTCCGGGTTGGCGACGACGCGGCTGAGCACCACGGAGGAGATGCTGGACAGCTTGACCGACTCGGTGGAGGTGGTCGCGTACGGAGACGGGGACCCCGCGTCGGCGGCCTGCTCGTCGGTGTGGCTGACGATGAAGCGGTTGCCAGTCAGGACCAGCACGGTGACGTGGCGGCGTACCTCGTTGGAGTCGAAGGTCGTCTCCTGGTGGACCAGGTACGACGAGATCGGCTCGCCGCCCACCGCGGCCTCCACGGCCTCGGCCACGAGGGCCGGGTAGTAGCCGCTGCGCTCGATCGCCGTGCGCAGCCCCTGGGTCGTCGTACCGGATTTCGCCATGAGGTCCATCCTAAGGCCCGTACGGGGCCCTCAGGCCGCGCCGTACCCGGTCAGTAACTGGGGAGGGTGCGCGGGCCGAGATCGCCGCGGGCCGGCGGATGGGCGACGCGGACGGTGGCGCCGAGCGCGGAGACGCCCTCGGCCGCGACCACGACGGGCTCCAGTGAGACGCCGGTCACCTCGGGGTGGTCGTCCACGAGGCGGGACAGCCTCAGGAGCAGGTCCTCCAGGGCGGAGGTGTCCACGGGGTCGCTGCCGCGCCAGCCGAACAGGAGGGGAGCCGCCCGGATGGACCGGATCAGTGAGGCGGCGTCCCGGTCGGTGGCCGGGACGAGCCGGTGCGCGGTGTCGCCGAGCAGCTCCGAGGCGACCCCGGCGAGCCCGAAGGAGAGGACGGCGCCCGCCGCGGGGTCGATGACGGAGCGGACGACGGTGTCGACCCCGCGCGCCACCATGGCCTGCACCACGGGCTGGAGCTCGGCCGGCTTGCCCAGCGCGTCGGTGAGCTCCTCGTAGGAGCGCCTCAGTTCGGCCTCGTTCGTGAGGTCGAGGCGTACGCCGCCCAGGTCCGCGCGGTGGCGCAGGTGCGGCGCGGTGGTCTTGAGCGCCACCGGGTAGCCCAGCACCCCGGCGGCGCGGACCGCCGCGTCGGCGCTGGGCGCGGGCAGGGTGGGCAGGACGCGGATCCCGTAGCCCGCGAGCAGCTCGCGGGCGTCCCAGTCGGTCAGGGTCGCCACGGCGCCCGGGTCGACGTCCGCCAGCAGGGCGGCCAGCCGGTCCGCGGTCCCGGTCTCGTCGATGTCCTCGTACTCGGGGACCCGCCCGTCGTCCGCGGCGGTGGCCCGGCGCCACTGCCCGTACCGGACGGCTTCGGCGACGGCCTTGACCGCGCGTTCGGCGGCGGGGTAGCTGGGGATGCTGTCGCCGGCGGCGGACAGCGGTCCGGCCGGTGCCCGGTCCGCCGCGGGGCCCCAGCTGCGGAACGGCGGGGGGTGCGCGACACCGCGCACGGCGGACAGGGCCAGGGCGAGCTCGGCGAGCTCGACGTGCACCACCGCGACCGGCTTGCCCGGGTTCGCGGCCACGGCTTCGCGCAGGGCACCGGCCAGGTCGTCCGCCGGAGCGTCCTCGCTCACCCACGGGATGGCCGTGACCACCACCGCGTCGCTGTCCTCGGAGCGGAGGGCCTCGGTCAGGGCGGTGCGGAAGTCCGCCGGGGTGGCCGCCGTCGTCAGGTCCAGCGGCGGCAGCGGCTGCAGGCCCTGGGTGAGGCAGGCGTCGTAGGTGAGGATCCCGAGGGATTCGGAGTTGCCGAGGATCGCGATCCGGGGCCCGGCGGGCAGCGGCTGCGCCGCCAGCAGGAGGCCGACGTCCACGAGCTCGGTGACCGTGTCGACGCGGATGACGCCGGCCTGGCGCAGCAGGGCGGAGACGGTGGCCTCCGGCAGCCGGGTGTCGGGGACGACGTGCCCGGCCGGGCTGTGCCGGCCGCCCTTGGCGACGACCACGGGCTTGACGGCGGCGGTCCGGCGGGCGAGGCGGGTGAACTTCCGCGGGTTGCCGAGTGTTTCGAGGTAGAGGAGGGCGACGTCGGTCGCCTCGTCCTCGTACCAGTACTGGAGGATGTCGTTTCCGGACACGTCGGCGCGGTTGCCCGCGGAGACGAAGGAGGACAGGCCCTCGCCGCGCCGGATCAGGGCCGAGAGCAGGGCGATGCCGATCGCCCCGGACTGCGTGAACAGGCCGATCCGGCCGCGCGTGGGCATCGGCGCGGGGGTCAGGGAGGCGTTGAGTTCCACCTCGGGCGCGGTGTTGATCACCCCGTAGGCGTTCGGCCCGATCAGCCGCATCCCGTACGAGCGCACCTGCCGGACCAGTTCGCGCTGGCGGGCGAGTCCGGCCGGCCCGCTCTCCCCGTATCCGGCGGACAGGACGACGAGGCCCTGGACCCCGTGCTCGCCGCAGGCGGCCACCGCGTCGGGGACCCGGTCGGCCGGGACCGCGAGCACGGCGAGGTCGACCGGGGCGCCGATGGCCCCGATGGTGCGGTAGGCCCGTACGCCGTCGAGCAGGTCGCGGGTGACGGCCTCGTTGACGGCGTAGAGGTGTCCGTGGAATCCGCTGTCGCGCAGGTTGCGCAGCGCGGCCGCGCCCACGCCCGCACCCGAGCGGCTGACCCCGACGACGGCCACCGAGCCGGGGGCCAGCAGGCGCTGCACCGAGTGGGCCTCGGCGCGCTGCTCGCGGGCGCGCTGCACGGCGAGGGACTCGGCGGTGGGTTCGAGGTCGAGGGTGAGATGGACGGAGCCGTCCTCGAAGCTGCGCTTCTGCTGGTATCCGGCGTCCGTGAAGACTTTGATCATCTTGCTGTTGGCGGGCAGCACCTCGGCGGCGAACCGCCGGATACCGCGCTCCCGGGCCACCGCGCCGATGTGTTCGAGGAGGGTGGAGGCGACCCCGCGGCCCTGGTGGGCGTCCTGGACGAGGAAGGCGACCTCGGCCTCGTCGGCGGGTGCGGAGGCGGGCCGGCCGTCGGCGCCGATGCGGTCGTAGCGGACGGTGCCGATGAACTCCCCGCCGATGGTCGCGGCGAGCCCGACCCGGTCCACGAAGTCGTGGTGCGTGAAGCGGTGCACGTCGCGGTCGGAGAGCCGGGGGTAGGGGGCGAAGAACCGGTAGTACTTCGACTCGTCCGAGACCTGCTCGTAGAAGCTGACGAGCCGGCCCGCGTCCTCGGTGGTGATCGGCCTGATCCGGGCGGTGCCGCCGTCGCGCAGGACGACGTCGGCTTCCCAGTGGGCCGGGTACGAGGGGTCCGACTCGATGGTCATGGGCCTACCTTACGGCCGGATCGGGCCGTGGAGCGCTCGCGCGGCGCCGAGGCGATACGGGACGGATCAGGGCAAGCTGGGGAAGGTCGAACGGCGGAAAATTCAGGCCGGAGGTAGGTCCGAGCATTCCGGACGCCGTGAGAGACTGGTCTAGACAACCGTAAGAACCTGAAGGGCATCACCATGGCAGAGCGCCGCGTCAACGTCGGGTGGGCCGAGGGCCTGCACGCTCGTCCCGCCTCGATCTTCGTCCGTGCGACGACCGCTTCCGGCGTCCCGGTGACCATCGCGAAGTCCGGCGGCGACCCCGTCAACGCCGCCTCGATGCTGGCGGTCCTGGGCCTGGGCGCCCAGGGCGGCGAGGAGATCGTCCTCGCCTCCGAGGCCGAGGGTGCGGACGCCGCACTCGACCGCCTCGCGAAGCTGGTCGCCGAGGGTCTCGAAGAGCTCCCCGAGACCGTCTGACCCTTCGGGTTCGACCCCACGCGCGAAGCCGTGGCCCCCGCCCCGGGAGGCCGCGGCTTCGTCGTTCCCGGTACCGGAGCGCAGGCACGGACGGGAACAGCACGGACGGGGGCGGCACGGACGGGGACGGCGGGGGTGGGGACGGCACGGCTGAGGACGGCATGCCCACCCCACCCGTCACGCGTCCACGAGCCCCCGTCGGCGGCCCCCCGCCCCGCAAGGGCCGGGCCCGGCAGCGTGCCACGCCGGCCGCCAGCACCGCGAAACGGATACCCGCGGGAAACGGACACCGAAGAAAACCCCGCTCGGCAGCGCAAAAGCCCCTGCCCAGATCCGGGTACACCGAATTACGCTCCGCAGGAATTCCACACAGCGAATTCCCGCGACCCCACCCTTTGTATACGGCTCCTGTTAATGCCGACCGCTCGCCATGTTTACGGCAGGTTGCGAAGTGCTCACCGCCGGGCGGAGCCGCAGCCGGTGCACGCCCACCGTCCGGTCGGCGTGCACCGCCGTCAGCGCCCGCGCCCGCTCCGCGTCGCCGCGCGCCACCGCGTCCACGATCGCCCCGTGCTCCGCCCAGGACTCCACCGGCCGGGCGGGCGCCTCCACCACGTACATCCACGCGATCTTGTGCCGCATCTGCGTGAGCAGCGCGATCAGCCCGGGGCTGCCGGAGGACTGCGCGAGCGTCTCGTGGAACCAGCCGCCCAGCGACCGCAGGTCATCGACCTGGCCCCGCCTGGCCCGTTCCTGCCCCAGCCTGACCAGCCCGCGCAGCACCTTGAGGTGCGCGTCGGTGCGCCGCCTGGCGGCCCTCGCGGCAGCCAGCGGCTCCAGCAGCGTCCGCAGCTCCAGCAGGTCTGCGGCCTCCTGCTCGGTCGGCTCGGCCACGCAGGCCCCCGCGTGGCGCCGTGTGGTCACGAACCCCTCGGACTCCAGGGTCCGCAGAGCCTCACGCACCGGGACGCGCGAGACCCCGTACCGGCGGGCGAGCACCTCCTCGGTCAGCCGGCCGCCCGGCTCGAACGCCCCGGAGACGATGTCGTCGCGGATTGCCGTGCATACCGCGTGCGCAGGAATACGCAAGACCGAACCTCCGCCTATTTCCGACTGCCAGCCTCATTGCACGCACATGCGTGCACTGCGACTCTATTGCAACACACGATAATTTCCGAGAGCGGCCGGAAATACGAAACATTTGCACAAGGACGCAACACACAAAGACCCCGGCTCGGCGAGCCGGGGTCTTCGGTGAAGCGGTGGGTGCGCGTGGCGGGACGCGCCGCGGGTCAGAGGCTGACGCCGTGCGAGCGCAGGTACGCGATCGGGTCGATGTCCGAGCCGTACTGCGAGCCCGTGCGGGCCTCGAAGTGCAGGTGCGGGCCGCTGGAGTTGCCGGTGGAGCCCGACAGGCCGATCTGCTGGCCCGGGGTGACCTGCTCACCGACGGAGACGTTCAGCGAGGTCATGTGCCCGTACTGGGTGTAGGTGCCGTCGTTGTGCTTGATGACGACGTTGTTGCCGTACGCGCCACCCCAGCCGGCCTCGACGACGGTACCGACGCCCACCGCGTGGACCGAGGTACCGGAGGCGGCGTGGAAGTCGATGCCCGTGTGGGAGCCGGAGGACCACATGCCGCCGCCCGCGTGGTACTGCGTGCTGACGTACGAGCCGTCCACCGGGGCGACGAAGGTGTTGAGGCGCTTGCGCTCCTCCTCGCGGGCGGCGCGCTCGGCGGCCTCGCGCTCGGCCTTCGCCTTGGCCTCGGCGAGGCGCTTGGCCTCCGCGGCCCGCTGCTTCGCCTCGGCCTCGGCCTGGGCCTTGACGGCGTCCTGCTCGGCCACGCGGTGCTGGGACTCGGCCTGGTCGGCGATGTCGCCCGCGAGGTCCTCGGCGACGACCACGGCACCCAGGCCGTTGTCCTGGCCGATGGTGCTGCTGTGGTTGTCCGCGGCGAAGGCCGGGGCGGCGAGGGAGCCGACGACACCCGTGGTGGCGATCGCGGCGATACCGGCGTAACCGGCGGTCTTCTTGCTCAGGCGGCTGGAACCACGGTGCTTACCGGAGCCAGCGGGACGACTGCCAAACGCCATGAAGGGTTTGATCCTTTCCTTCCTTCTCGCCTACCGGGTTAGCTGACGGGTTCGGAGCAGGAAGGTCTCCTACGGATCTCCTCTTGCGAGGGGGTCCGATTCACCCCAGGGACTCATGTGGGTCCCCGGCTCCCCAGGCTCGCGCCTGACGGGGACTCGGCGATCGCTGCCCGGTGCCGCGGGTGCGGCGGGCACAACTGACGGACAGCACGGCCGACGCTAGGCGGATCATCAGTCAATCGCCAAACAGACGCGGCTTTTTGTTGCGTACGCCACATCACATAAAAGCAACCTCACCACTAAACGGACAAAAGGGGTTCTGGTGACCAAGTCACCAGAACCCCTTGCTGAAACCTTCAGCCGGCCCTCAATGAGCCGTCGTCCGAAGGTCAGTTGGAGACGACCGTGACCTCTCCGATCCCAAGGGCCCGCACGGGCTCCTCGATCAGCGCGGCGTCACCCACCAGGACGGTCACCAGCCGGTCCGCGGGGAAGGCCTTGACGACCGCCGTGGTCGCCTCCACCGTGCCCGTCGCGGCGAGCTGGGCGTACAACTGCGCCTGGTAGTCGTCCGGCAGCTCCTGCTCGACCTGGTCGGCGAGGGTGCCCGCGACCGAGGCCGCCGTCTCGAACTTCAGCGGGGCCACGCCCACCAGGTTCTGCACGGCGACATCGCGCTCGGCGTCGGTCAGGCCGCCCTCCGCGAGGGTGCGCAGCACCTTCCAGAGGTCCTCCAGCGCCGGTCCGGTGTTCGGGGTGTCCACCGAGCCGCTGATGGCGAGCATGGAGGCGCCCTTGCCGTCCGCGGTGGAGCGCAGCACCTGTCCGAACGCGCGCACGCCGTAGGTGTACCCCTTCTCCTCGCGCAGCACCTTGTCCAGGCGCGAGGTGAGGGTGCCGCCCAGGCAGTACGTGCCCAGCACCTGGGCCGCCCACACCCGGTCGTGGCGGTCCGCCCCGATCCGGCCGATCAGCAGCTGCGTCTGGACCGCTCCGGGCCGGTCCACGATGACCACGCGGCCGGTGTCGTCCGCCGTCACCGGCGGAACCGGGAGGGCGGCGGCGGTGTTGCCGGTCCAGGTGCCCAGGGTGTCCGCGAGCACGGCGTCCAGGTCGATACCGGTCAGGTCGCCGACGACCACCGCGGTGGCCGTGGCGGGGCGTACGTGGGCCTCGTAGAAGGCGCGTACGGCGGCGGAGTCGATCCGGGCGACCGTCTCCTCGGTGCCCTGGCGCGGCCGGGACATCCGCAGGGTGGCCGGGAAGAGCTCCTTGGAGAGCTGCTTGGCCGCGCGGCGCTGCGGGTTGGCCAGCTCGTGCGGGATCTCGTCGAGCCGGTTGCGCACCAGCCGGTCGACCTCGGCGTCGGCGAAGGCCGGGGCGCGCAGCGCCTCGGCGAGCAGGCCCAGCGCCTTGGGCAGCCGGGAGGCCGGGACCTCCAGCGAGACCCGCAGGCCCGGGTGGTCGGCGTGCGCGTCCAGGGTGGCGCCGCAGCGCTCCAGCTCGGCCGCGAACTCCTCGGCGGAGTGCTTGTCGGTGCCCTCGGAGAACGCCCGCGCCATGATGGTCGCCACGCCGTCCAGGCCCTCGGGCTCGGCGTCGAGCGGAGCGGCGAGGTTGACCTCGACCGCGACGACCTGCTGGCCCGGCCGGTGGCAGCGCAGCAGGGTCAGCCCGTTGGACAGCTGCCCGCGGTCGGGGGCCGGGAAGGCCCACGGCTGCGGCTCGCCGGCCTGCGGGCGCGGGTGGAAGGTCATCGTGACGGCTGCGGTGTCGGCTGCGGTGTCGCTCACTGCTCCGCCCCCTCGTTCTCGTCGGCGTCGTCGGACTCGTCGTGCTGGTCGGCCCCGTCGGCCGCGAGCGGCTCGTAGACGAGCACCGCGCGGTTGTCCGGGCGCAGTCGGGCCGCGGCCACGGCCTGCACCTCCTCGGCGGTGACGTCGAGGACGCGCTGGACGGCGGTCAGCGCGAGCTGCGGGTCGCCGAACAGCACCGCGAAGCGGCACAGTTCGTCGGCACGGCCGGCCACCGTGCTCAGCCGGTCCAGCCACTCGCGCTCCAGCTGCGCCTGGGCGCGCTCCATCTCCTCGGCCGTCGGGCCCTCGGCGGCGAACCGCGCGAGCTCCTCGTCCACGGCCGCCTCGATGGCGGGGATCTCGACCCCGCTGGAGGTCTTGACGTCCAGCCAGCCCAGGGAGGGCGCACCGGCCAGCCGCAGCATGCCGAAGCCGGCCGCGACCGCGGTCTGGTCGCGGCGTACCAGACGGTTGTGCAGCAGCGAGGACTCGCCACCGCCCAGGATGGTCAGCGCCACGTCGGCGGCGTCGCACTCGCGGGTGCCGTCGTGCGGCAGCCGGTAGGCGGCCATCAGCGCACGCGCCGGGACCTCCTCGACGATCTCCTCGCGCAGCTGCTCCCCGATGACGTCGGGCAGCGAGCCGTCGCGGGGCGGCTGCTTGCCGTCGTGCGCGGGGATGGTGCCGAAGTACTTCTCGACCCAGGCGAGCGTCCGTTCCGGGTCGATGTCCCCGACGACCGAGAGCACCGCGTTGTTGGGCGCGTAGTACGTACGGAAGAAGGCGCGCGCGTCCTCCAGGGAGGCGGCGTCCAGGTCGGCCATGGAGCCGATCGGGGTGTGGTGGTACGGGTGGCCCTCCGGGTAGGCCAGAGCGGTGAGCCGCTCGAAGGCCGTGCCGTAGGGGACGTTGTCGTAGCGCTGGCGGCGCTCGTTCTTGACGACGTCGCGCTGGTTCTCCATGGACTCGTCGTCCAGGGCGGCCAGCAGGGAACCCATCCGGTCCGCTTCCAGCCAGAGCGCGAGCTCCAGCTGGTGGGTCGGCATCGTCTCGAAGTAGTTGGTGCGCTCGAAGCTGGTGGTGCCGTTGAGCGAGCCGCCGGCGCCCTGGACCAGTTCGAAGTGCCCGTTGCCGGGTACGCTCGCCGACCCCTGGAACATCAGGTGCTCGAAGAGGTGAGCCAGACCGGTGCGTCCCTTGACTTCGTGGCGCGAGCCTACGTCGTACCAGAGGCAGACCGCGGCGACCGGGGTCAGGTGGTCCTCGGAGAGCACCACGCGCAGGCCGTTGGCCAGCCGGTGCTCGGTCGCTGTCAGGCCGCCGGAGCCGGCCTGGGCTGTGGCCGTGTGACCCATGGGCATGTGGTCCCTTCGATCGCGATGCAGAGATTTCTTATCGACCTGCCACTGTATGCAAGCGCGCCGACCGCCGGATAAGTTCCCGGGTCACTCCCCCGCACTCCGTCCGGGGGACCCCGGGGTCGGAGTCGGCGTTGTCGGTGCGCCGGGCCACAATGGTCCGCGTCGTACCCTCGCCGGACACGACGAGACCGCCAGACCCAGCCAGACCCCCCGCCCGACACCCAGCACACCCCATTTTGGTTAAGGAGCCGCGCAGCGATGGCCCGCCGCAGCACGAAGACCCCGCCGCCGGAGGATTTCGAGGAGAAGATCCTCGACATCGACGTCGTCGACGAAATGCAGGGCTCCTTCCTCGAGTACGCGTACTCGGTGATCTACTCCCGTGCCCTGCCCGACGCCCGGGACGGCATGAAGCCGGTGCACCGGCGCATCGTGTACCAGATGAACGAGATGGGCCTGCGCCCCGACCGCGGCTACGTCAAGTGCGCGCGTGTCGTCGGCGAGGTCATGGGCAAGCTCCACCCGCACGGTGACGCGTCGATCTACGACGCCCTCGTACGCATGGCCCAGCCCTTCTCCATGCGGCTGCCGCTGGTCGACGGCCACGGCAACTTCGGCTCGCTCGGCAACGACGACCCGCCGGCCGCGATGCGTTACACCGAGTGCAAGATGGCCGACGCCACGTCGCTGATGACGGAGTCGATCGACGAGGACACCGTCGACTTCACCGCCAACTACGACGGCCAGGAGCGGGAGCCGGTCGCCCTGCCCGCCGCGTACCCGAACCTGCTGGTCAACGGGGCCTCCGGGATCGCGGTCGGCATGGCCACGAACATGCCCCCGCACAACCTCGGCGAGGTCATCGCCGCCGCCCGTCACCTCATCCGGTACCCGCATGCGGACCTGGAGGCGCTGATGCGCTTCGTGCCCGGTCCCGACCTGCCCACGGGCGGCCGGATCGTCGGGCTCTCCGGCATCAAGGACGCCTACGAGAACGGCCGCGGCACCTTCAAGATCCGCGCGACGGTGGCCGTGGAGGACGTGACGGCGCGCCGCAAGGGGCTGGTCGTCACCGAACTGCCCTTCACGGTCGGCCCCGAGAAGGTCATCTCGAAGATCAAGGACCTGGTCGGCTCGAAGAAGCTCCAGGGCATCGCCGACGTCAAGGACCTCACGGACCGCTCGCACGGCCTGCGCCTGGTCATCGAGATCAAGAACGGCTTCCACCCGGAGGCCGTGCTGGAGCAGCTCTACAAGCTGACGCCGATGGAGGAGTCCTTCGGCATCAACAACGTGGCGCTGGTGGACGGGCAGCCCCTGACACTGGGCCTCAAGGAGCTGCTGGAGGTCTATCTCGACCACCGCTTCGAGGTCGTCCGGCGGCGCAGCGAGTTCCGCCGCACCAAGCGCCGCGACCGGCTGCACCTCGTCGAGGGCCTGCTCGTGGCCCTCGTCGACATCGACGAGGTCATCCGCCTCATCCGCGACAGCGAGAACTCCGCACAGGCCAAGGCCCGGCTCATGGAGCGGTTCTCGCTGAGCGAGATCCAGACCCAGTACATCCTGGACACCCCGCTGCGCCGGCTCACCAAGTTCGACCGCCTGGAGCTGGAGTCCGAGCGCGACCGGCTGACGGGCGAGATCGACGAGCTGACCGGGATCCTGGAGTCGGACAGCGAGCTGCGCAAGCTGGTCTCCGCCGAACTGGCGGCGGTCGCGAAGAAGTTCGGCACCGAACGCCGTACGGTCCTGCTGGAGTCCGCGGGCACCGCGGTGGCGGCGGTTCCGCTGGAGGTCGCCGACGACCCGTGCCGGGTGCTGCTGTCGTCGACGGGCCTGCTGGCGCGCACGGCGAACGGTGAGCCGCTGCCGGAGGAGGAGGGCGGCGCCCGCGCCAAGCACGACCTGGTCGTCTCGCAGGTCGCGGCGACCGCCCGGGCCGATGTCGGCGCGGTCACCTCGTACGGGCGGCTGCTGCGGCTGTCGGTGATCGACCTGCCGCAGCTGCCGGACACGCACGCCGCGCCGAACCTGGCGGGCGGCGCCCCCGTCTCGGAGTTCCTCTCCGGGCTGGAGGCGGACGAGAAGGTGATCTGCCTGACGTCGCTGGACGAGTCCTCGCAGGGCCTCGCGCTGGGCACCGAGCAGGGCGTGGTCAAGCGCGTCGTGCCGGACTACCCGGCGAACAAGGACGAGCTGGAGGTCATCACCCTCAAGGAGGGCGACCGGATCGTCGGCGCGGTCGAGCTGCGCACGGGTGAGGAGGACCTGGTCTTCATCACCGACGACGCCCAGCTGCTGCGCTATCCGGCGGGCCAGGTCCGCCCCCAGGGCCGCCCCGCGGGCGGAATGGCCGGCATCAAGCTCGCCGGCAGCGCCAAGGTGATCCACTTCTCGGCCGTGGACCCGGCCCGGGACGCCCTGGTCTTCACCGTGGCGGGCTCGCACGGCACCCTGGACGACTCGGTGACCTCCGGGAAGCTGACGCCCTTCGACCAGTACCCGCGCAAGGGCCGGGCCACGGGCGGCGTGCGCTGCCAGCGGTTCTTGAAGGGCGAGGACGTACTGGTCCTGGCCTGGGCGGGCGGTTCCCCCGCCCGCGCGGCCGCGGCGAACGGCACCCCGGCCGAGCTGCCGGCCGTGGACCCGCGCCGGGACGGCTCGGGGGCGGCCCTGCCGTCGGCGGTCACAGCGCTGGCGGGAGCCGCGCTGTAGGTCACGGGAAGGCATTCGGGTGGTACGACCGGGGGGACGTACCACCCGAATGCCGACTAGTGTTTTCCCGTTGGCGCTTGTGGTGGGGCGGGGGAAAACGGATGAGCCGTCAGTCGAACGGAATGATCGGGAACTGGGCCGAGGACCAGCGCAGGCAGCAGCGGACTCAGGTGATCCAGCAACGCGAGGCGGAACGCCGCCGGCGGGCTTGGGACCGGGACGTCGCCAGGGGCGAGCGCGAACAGCAGGCCGCCTACCGACAGCGCCGTGAGGCTGAGGCCCGGCGTCGTACTCAGGGCGTGGAGGCCGAGGTCGCAGCTCTGCAGAGCCTGTTGGTCACGGGCTGTCGGTCGACGGCATTCCGGATAGCTTCGCTCGTACGGAACGAGCAGCTCGAACCGTTCCATCCGGGGCCCCTGGCCCGTCCGGTCGTCCTGCCTCGCCTCGAAGAGTTCCTGCAGCAGAGCAGCAGCATGGCGCTGGGTTCCTACCGGCGGGCCCAGGCAGAGCGCGAGGCGCACGCCCAGTTCACGCGAGCACATCAGAAGGCACAGGCGGCGGAGACGCTGCGCCAGCAGCGTCTCGTCGAGCACCGGCAGCAATACGACCGGTGGGCGGCGGAACAACTCGCAAGCATCCGCGCGCACAACCGTGGACTGAGTGAGCTGGCTGGAAAGCTGCGAGCGGGCGAGGCCCAGGCCGCAGTGGAGTACTTCTCAGCCGCCCTGTACACGTCGGCGGCTTGGCCGGAGGTTCTACCGAGGCAGGTGGCGGCCGCCTACGACCCGGCGGCACGGCAGCTGGTGCTCGACTGGGAACTGCCACGGTACGGGGTCGTGCCGGAGGCGAAGTCGGTGCGCTATGTGCCAAGCACCGATCAGGACAAGGAGACGGCCCGTCCGGCCACGCAGCGACGGGCGATCTACAGGGACTTGCTGGCGCAGTGCGTTCTCCTGGTCGTGCGCGAGCTGTACGCCGCGGACGAGTTCGGCGTGCTCGACTCTGTCGTCGTCAACGGCTTCGTGGACGACCACGATCCGGTGACCGGCCACGAGGCTCAACTCGTTTTGGTCACGGTGTCGGCGCCGCAGCTCACCTTTGCCGAGCTGCAGCTGGAGCAGGTGAGCGCGGTGGACTGCCTGGTTGACGGGCTGCGAGGGCAGCTGTCTGCCCGCCCGGACCTGCTCTCCGCCATACGGTCCGACCGCAGGCCCGCCGACGTAGGTACGGTCGTAAGCCACGGCGGTGACACGCCCGACGGCGAGGACGAGCCGGATCTCTTCGCGATGGACCCGATCGACTTCGAGAACCTGGTCGCCGAGCTGTTCCGGGCGATGGGCATGGAGGCGGTCACCACGCAGAGGTCGGGCGACGGCGGGGTCGATGTGGAGGCGGTGGACCCGGCGCCGATCCGGGGCGGGCGGATCGTGGTGCAGGTCAAGCGCTACCGGAACACGGTGCCGCCGACGGCCGTGCGTGATCTGTACGGCACGGTCCAGGACAAGGGGGCGAACAAGGGGGTGCTGGTCACCACCGCGTCCTTCGGCCCCGGGTCGTACACCTTTGCCAACGGCAAGCCGCTGGAGTTGGTTCCCGGGACGGACCTGGTGGAGCTGCTCCACCAGTACGGCCTTCGCGGCCGGCTCGGCGGCGGCGACGCGGCACCCGGCCGGCGGGCGGCCGAACCGGCTCCCCCGGCCGACCACAACGTGCTGGGCATGTCCTGGTCGGGTTCGGTCTCCCTCGACGTGTGCGCGCTGGTCTGCACGGGCAACCGGGTGCTGAGCGAGGAGCACTTCGTCTTCTTCAACAACCCGCGGACTCCGGACGGTTCGGTCCGGGCGCGTGCGCACGCGGCGCCCGACAAGGCGGCGCTGGAGGTCTCCTTCGACGCCCTCCCGTCGCAGGCCGACCGGCTGGTCCTGGTGGCCGCGATCGACCCGGAGGTCGATCCCCACGCCGACCTCGCCGGCTTCACCGACGCCCACATCCGGCTGCTGTCCGCGGGCGGCGAGGAACTGGGCCGGCTGGACGTCTCCGACGGGCGCGCCGGCGAGACCGCCCTGGTCCTCGGCTCGTTCCGGCACCGCGCCAACGGCGACTGGGACTTCGTGATCGGCGGCAAGGGCTACCGGGGCGGCCTGGAGGCCCTGCTGGGCGACTTCGGGGTGGAGGTGGCCTGAGGGCCGCCGGGACGGCCCTCGCGGGGCTCGCTCAGTCCTCGTCCGGTCCGGTCCCGTTCCCGGCCCCGGTCCGGGTCCCGTCTGCGGCCCCCGCCCCGGGTTCCGCGGGCCGGGCCACGTACCGCAGGACGCCCCACATGCTCTCGGGGCGCGCCTCGTGCGGGGCCGGTTCGCGGCAGGCCTCCAGCTCGCGCAGCAGCCCCGGGCCGTCGGTGCCCGAGCCGATCAGGACCAGCTGCGTCAGGCGCGTTTCGCCCCGCCCCCAGGGCCCCGGGGCGAAGCGGAGGAAGCGGCCGACCGCGTGGACCTCGTAGCGCTCCTCGTGTCCGGGGACCCCGAACCACACGAAGCCCTTGATCCGGTAGAGCCCGGCCGGACGCCGGTCCAGGAAGTCGATGAACCGGCGTGGGGACAGGGCCTGTTCGGAGGTGAACTCCGTGGTCTCGTACGCGGCGTGCGCGTGCCCGCAGCGGTCGTGGCCGTCGGCGCCCGCGAGCAGGTCCTCGAAGGAGAGCTGCCCGCGGGTCTCGGTCCAGGGCCGCCGGTCGAAGAGCAGTTCCGGGTCGATCCGCCCGTGGTCGGTGGCCATGACCGGGGTGCCCGGGGCGCAGAGCACGGCGAGCTCCCGCTCGATCCGGGCCCGCTCGGCCGCATCCACGCGGTCGGTCTTGTTGAGGACCACCAGGTCCGCGACGGCGAGGTGGCGGTCGGTCTCCGGGTGTCTGGTCCGGGTGGTGTCGAATTCGGCGGCGTCCACGACCTCCACCATCCCGCCGTAGCGGATGGCGGGATTCTCGCTGGCCATGAGCATCCGGATCATCTCCTGGGGCTCGGCCAGTCCGCTCGCCTCGATGACGATCACGTCGATCCGGTGGGCGGGGGCGGAGAGCTTCTCCAGGTACGCGTCGAGTTCGCTGCCGTCGACGGCGCAGCACAGGCAGCCGCCGCCGAGGGAGACCATGGAGTCCCCGACCTGCCCGGCCACCGACATGGCGTCGACCTCGATCGATCCGAAGTCGTTGACGACCACCCCGATGCGGGTGCCCCCGCGACTGGCGAGGAGGTGGTTCAGCACGGTGGTCTTGCCGGATCCGAGAAAACCGGCGAGGACGACGACGGGGATGGGCTGCCTGCTGTTCACCCGGTCGATCGTAGTCAGCCTCCGTCAGCGCAGGGGCGGCACCGGGTGGGGCGGGGTGGGGCCGGTGTACCGGGCGGCCGGACGGATGATCTTCGAATCGGTGGCCTGTTCGAGGATGTTCGCGCTCCAGCCCACCACGCGGGCCGCGCAGAAGGTCGGCGTGAACATCTCGCGCGGGAGTCCGCAGAGCTCCATGACCACGCCCGCGTAGAACTCCACGTTGGTGTGCAGCTCACGGCCGGGCTTCAGTTCGGCGAGGATCTCCTCGACCTGGCGCTCGACCTCGACGGCGAAGTCCACGAGGGGGCCGCCGAACTGGAGGGCGATCTCGCGCAGCATGCGGGAGCGGGGGTCTTCGGTGCGGTAGACGGGGTGGCCGAAGCCCATGATCCGGTCGCCCGCCAGGACCCGCTCGCGGATCCACGGCCCGATCCGGTCCACGGTCCCGATGGCGTCGAGGGTGTCCAGGGCCCGGCTGGGGGCGCCGCCGTGCAGGGGGCCGGAGAGCGCTCCGATCGCCCCGGTCAGGCAGGCGGCGACATCGGCGCCGGTGGAGGCGATCACCCGGGCGGTGAAGGTCGAGGCGTTGAAGCCGTGGTCGACGGTGGACATCAGATACCGCTCGACCGCGCGGGCCCGGACCGGATCGGGTTCCCGGCCGGTGAGCATGTAGAGGTAGTTGGCGGCGTACGGGAGGTCCTCGCGCGGCTCCACCGGTTCCAGGCCCTGTCCGAGCCGGTGCAGGGCGGTCAGCAGGGTGGGTACGGCGGCGCAGGCGGCCAGCGCGTCGGCCGCCCGGCGGCCGGGGTCGAGGTCGTAGACCGGGCGGAAGCCGACGCTGGCGCCGAGAAGCGAGAGCGCGGTGCGCAGCCCGGCCAGGGGGCCGGAGAGCCGGGTGGCCCGGGCCAGGGCCGGCAGGGCGTCCCGTACGTCCCCGGGCAGCCGGCGCAGGGGGGCGATCTCGGCCGCGAAGGCGGCACGCTCTGCGGCGTCCACCGGGAGCGTGCCGCGGAACATCAGGTGCCACACGTCCTCGAAGGTGCGGGTGGCGGCGAGCTCGACGGCCGAGTACTGGCGGTAGTGGTAGAAGCCCTCCCGGCCCCGGACATCACCCAATCCGGTTTCGGTGACCACGACTCCCGCGAGGCCGCGGGGTACTTCCAGGGCGGTGTTCATGGAGGTGGTGTTCATGGATCGACCATCCATGATGGATTCAATCCCTGTCAACATTGATTGAATCAATATGTCAGTCCATCTGTAGGGTGTTCGTCATGAGCGACCAGACGGACAGCGGGCGCAGGCTCAGCACGCAGGAGGCCGCCCGCGCACTCGGGGTGAAACCGGCGACGGTGTACGCGTACGTCAGCCGGGGCCAGCTCACCAGCCGCCGCGATCCCGCCGGGCGGGGCAGCAGCTTCGACGCCGCCGAGGTGGAGGCGCTGGCCCGGCGGAGCCGGCGTGAGGCGGCGGCCCCCACCGGGGAACCCTCCGTCCGTACGGCGCTCACCCTCATCGAGCCCGACCGGTACTACTTCCGGGGCGTGGACGCCGTGGAGCTGGCCTCCCGGTACCGCTACGAGGAGGTCGCCGAGTGGCTCTGGACCGGCACCCCCGCGCCCGGAGCCCGGTTCACCGCACCCCCGCAGGCCCTGGAGGCGGCCAGGCGGGCGGTGGCCGCACTGCCGGAACACGGCGGCCCCATCGACCGGTTGAGGGTGGCGGTCGCCGCCGCCGCGGTGGCGGACCCGCTGCGCTTCGACCTCTCCGAGGAGGCGGTACTCGGCTGCGCGCGCTCCCTGATCCCCACACTGGTCGGCGCGCTCCCCGCGGCGGGACCCGCCCGGTGGGCCGGGGACGGCAGGATCGCCCGGCAGTTGTGGCCCCGGCTGACGGCAAGGGAGCCGGACCCGGACGCGCTGGCCGTGCTGGACCTCGCGCTGGCCCTGCTGGTCGACCACGACCTGGCCGCATCGACCCTGGCCGTACGGGTGGCCGCCTCCGCGCGCGCCCATCCGTACGCGGCGGTGTCCGCCGGGCTCGGCGCCCTGGAGGGCCCGCTGCACGGAGCGGCCGGCCGGCTCGCTCACCGGATGCTGGTGGAGGTCCTGGAACAGGGCGGGGCCGCGCCGGTGGTGGCGGAGTACCTGCGGGCGGGACGCCGGGTCCCCGGGCTCGGCCACCGGCTGTACCAGGGCGAGGACCCCCGCGCGCGGGCGCTCTTCGCCCGGCTGGAAGAGCTGGAGCAGGCCGGTCCGGCGCTGGGTGCGGCGCGTGAGGTGGCCGCGGTGATGGCCCGGCAGGGCGGGCTGTACGCCAACGTGGACCTGGCGCTGGCCGTGCTGACGGTGTCGTGCGGGATGCCGGCGGAGGCCGGGGAGACGGTCTTCGCGGTGGCCCGTACGGCGGGCTGGATGGCGCACGCTCTGGAGGAGTACCAGGAGCGGCCACTGCGGATGCGGCCGAGCGGCCAGTACCACGGGCCCCGACCGCCCCAGCCGCTGCCCTAGGGCGTGTCCGCCGGGCGCCGGCCGGCCCTTGGTCGTCAGCCGGCGCCGGATCTCGTGCGGACCCGGCCTCGTGCGGCGCCGGACCTCAGGCGGCCCCCCACGGGCTCTGCCACCGTTCGGCGATGGCCGCCGCGCGCGCGAAGTGGCCGGCGGCCTCGTCCTCGCGGCCCAGCAGCACGGCCAGGTCACCCAGGGTGCGGGCGACCGGGCGCACCGCCACCGTGAACCCGGAGGAGGGCGGCGGAGCGTCGCGGTACGGCAGCAGGGCCGCGTACAGCTCGTCGGCACCCGCCCGCTCCCCCAGCATGACCAGGGTCATCGCCCGGAAGGTCGCGAAGACCTTGAAGAAGTAGTCCGTCCGCAGTGCTCCCGCCCGGTCGAGGACCTCGCGGGCCTCCCGCTCCCGGCCCGCGGCGGCGAGCGCGACCGCGAGCAGGTCCCCGGCCGGCGGGCCGAAGGCCGCGTACACCTGCCGCAGCCGCGGCAGGTGCTCCACGAGCCGCCCCTGGCTCACCCGCAGCGTCGTGATCGCGACCTCCAGGATCCCCTCCGCGTGCGGTGATCCCTGCCGGGCCATCCGCGCGGCCGCCTGCCGGTAGAGGCGCTCCGCGTCCTCGAACCGCCCCTCGACATGGGCCCAGGTCGCCTCGACGGTCTCGCCGACGGCGGCCGGCCCGGCCATCCGGTAGGTCCGCGCGAACCGCGTCCACCGTTCCACGAGCCGACGGGCACCGCCCACATCTCCCTCGGCGGCCAGCGCCGTGGAGCGGATGAACATCCCGTACCACTGGTGGCCCGGCAGCTCGTGCGCGGCACCGGTCCGTTCGAGTTCCCCTCCCAGCGCGGCGCGTTCGGACCATTCCAGGTCGGCGTCGAGTTCCTTGGCCAGCGCGGCCAGCGCCCCCGCCCGCAGCGCCGGGTCCCCGGTGCCCTCCGCGAGCGCGAGTGCCTCGCGCGCCGCCGCCCTCACGCCCGCCACCTTGGCGTCGGACAGCTCGGCGGCGTACGCGCCGAGCAGCCCGCACCGTACGGCGGGTTCGTGACCGGGCCGCGCCAACAGGCGCTCCAGCAGCTCCACCACCGGTCCGTCGACCACGCCGTACGGCCGCGTCTGCCACGGCGTCGGCTCGGTCCATGCCGTGAACGCCGCGATCAGCAGATCGTCCCGGCCGGCGGCCACCGCCCGGTCGATCGCGGTACGCCGGGTCGTACGGGCCGCCATGACGGCCCCGGCCCGCACCTGGGCCCGTACCAGCCGGCCCAGCAGCTCGCCGCGCTCGGCGTCCCGGTCGCCCCCGGGCGCCACGGGAACCCGTTCGAAGCACTCGACCGCCTCGGCGAGCAGCCCGGCGGCCACGTCATGGGCGAAACGGCTCTCGGCGAGCGCTGCGGCCCGCAGGCAGTACCCGACCGCCTTCGCCGCCGTCGCCGAGGACGCCGCGCGTACGTGGTGGTGGGCCAGCGCGGAGACGTCGTCCGGGGCGAGGCGCTCCAGGCAGGCCGCGATCCGGCCGTGCATCCGCGAGGAGCGCAGCCGGCTGAGGTCCGCCAGCAGGGTGTCGCGTACCAGCGCGTGGGCGAACCGCACCCGCCCCGGCTGGGGTTCGACCAGCAGCCCGGCGAGCAGTCCGGCCTCCAGGGCGTCCAGCACGCCGTCCTCGCCGGTATCGGCCGCACCGACCAGGACCTCGACGGAGGACTCCCGTCCGACCACCGCGGCCAGGCGCAGTACGGCCACCACCGTCCCCGGGAGACGTCCGAACCGCCGGCGCAGCACGTCCCGTACGCCCTCGGGCACCTCGGACAGGGCCACGAGCGAGCCCTCGCCGCCCAGCAGCCTGGCGCTCTCACGGACGTAGAAGGGGTTTCCACCCGTACGTTCGGCCAGCGCGGCCACGACGTCCGCTTCGACGTGCGGGCCGCCCACGGCACGGACCAGCTCGGCCACGGCCTCCTCGCCGAGGCCGCGCAGCCTGATCCGGGCGGGTGACCGCGGCGCCAGTCCGGCCAGGGTGTCGTCGAGCCGGCCCTGCGTGTCCTCCGGCCGGTACGCACCCACGAGGAGCAGCGCGGTACCCGGCGGGAGGTCGGCGACGCCCGACAGCAGCGCCAGTGTCTCGGCGTCGGCCCAGTGCAGGTCGTCGAGGACGACGGCGACGGGCCGCCCGCGCGCGGCCTCCGCCAGCCACCGGCCGACGGCGCGGTGCAGCCGGAACCGTCCGGCGGCGACGTCCTCGCCGGCGGACGCACGGCCGGGGGCGGGGCGGTCCTCGGCCAGGAGGGGCGACAGTGCGGTGGCCACCGCGGGCTCGGGCGGGACGGCGGCCGCGACGGCCCGCAGTGCTTCGACCCAGGCCCAGGCGGGTGGCGCGCCCTCGGCGTCGGTGGTGCGTCCGACGGCGACGCACCAGCCCTCGGCGCGGAGCCGGTCGCCGAGGGCGTGCAGCAGCGCCGACTTGCCGACCCCGGCCTCGCCGCTGACCAGCGCGACCGCGGGACCGGCCGCGCGGGCCCGGTGCGCCGCCGCGGTCAGCCGCGCGAGTTCCTCCTCGCGCCCGACGAACAGCCCGGCCCCGGCAGCGGCCGGCTCGGGCGGGGCAGGCGGCGCGAACGGCTCGGACCGCGCGGACGGCGCCGACGCCACTGACGGCTCGGGCACCCGGGGCCCCGGTGGCCGCACGGCCTCGCGCAGCACCCGACCGTCCTGGGCGAGGACCGCCCGCTCCAGCTCGACCAGGGCGGCTCCGGGATCCAGGCCCACCTCCTCGGCGAGTACGGCCCGGGCCCGGCGCAGCGCCGAGAGCGCGTCCGCCTGCCGGCCCGCCGCCCACAGCGCGAGGGCGTGCAGCCTCCAGGCCTCCTCGCGCAGCGGCTCGTCCCGGGTCAGCGCAGCGGCCTCGGCGACCGCCCCGGCGATGTCGGCGCCGCCGCGCAGCCCGGCGGCGATGCCCAGTTCGCGGGCCGCCAGCCGCAGCTCGCCCAGCCGCATGATCTCGGCGTGGCTCCACGGCTCGTCGGCCGTCTCCGCGTACGCCGGCCCCTGCCACAGCGCCAGCGCCTCGCGCAGCAGGGAGACGGCGGTCCCCGGCTCGGCGGGCAGGGCCTCGCGGGCCCGGCCGAGCAGCCGCTCGAAGCGCCAGGCGTCGACGGCTTCCTCGGGCAGCCGCAACGCGTACCCGGGCGGCGCACTCACCAGCAGCCGTGCGGGGGTGCGCGGGGTCCGGCCCGGTTCGAGGAGGCGGCGCAGGTTGGAGACGTAGGCCTGGAGCGAGGCGACGGCCCGGGCGGGCGGCGCCCCCTGCCAGAGGTCCTCGATCATCCGGTCGACGGACACGACCCGGCCGCGCGCGGAAACCAGCAGGGCCAGGACGGAGCGCTGGCGGTGGCCGCCGAGCGGGATCGCCTCGCCGTCCCGCTCGGCCGCGAAGGAGCCGAGTACGCGTATGTGGACCATGACCTCCCCAACCTACGCCGCATCGGCCAACTCAGGCCCGTACAAGGCCGGATGACGTCACGGAACCTTCCAGCCGCCTTCCAAGTGCGTTCCAAGAACCCTCCATGTGCCGGGGCCGAGTCTCTTCCCATGAAGACGACACGGCAACGGACGGCACGAGCAGCACGCGCGCACCAGAACACGGCACCACCGGACACCCGCGAGATGGTGGTCATCCACCGGGGCCTGCGCCGCGAGGCCCGGCTCCTGGTCGAGCTGATCGCCGCGGTGCCCCCCGGCGACACGGCGCGGGCGCGGGTCCTCGGGGACCACTTCCGCGACTACCGGCTCGGTCTGACGGGCCACCACCACGGCGAGGACGAACACCTGTGGCCGCCGCTGATGGCCCGGGTCGACCTCGAAGCCGACCTGGTGCTGCGCATGGAGGCCCAGCACGAACGGGTGGCTGCGAGTCTCGCGGCCGCCGAGGAGGCCCTCCCCGCCTGGGAGCGCCGGGCCGGGGAGACGGAACGCGACACGCTCGCATCGGTCCTCGCCGAGCACCGGGCCGTGCTGCTGGAGCACCTGGACGACGAGGAGGAGGAGCTCCTGCCGCTCGCCGCCCGCCACCTGTCCGCGTACGAGTGGGACCGGCTGGGCGAGCACTTCCTGACCAGCACGCCCAAGCCCAAGCTGCTGTTCTTCCTCGGCCTGGTCCTGGAGGACGCCGACCGGGCCGAGCGCGCGGCGATGCTCGCCGCCGTGCCCCTCGCCGGGCGCCTCCTGTGGCACACCGTCGGGCGTCCCGCCTACGCCCGCCGGATGCGCACCGTCCGCCGCGGCTCCGCACCGCGCTGATCCCCCCTCTCCTCCCCCGGCCCTCTCACCCCTTCCAGGAGAACTCCCATGTCCCTCAAGCACCTCGCCACCGCCCTGGCCGCCATCGGCGCCGCGTTCATCCTGTACGTCGGGCTCAGCTACCTGCTCGCCCCGCAGGCCACCGCCTCCGGCTTCGGGCTGCCGACCTGGCCGCAGCACGACGGCGCCGGCTTCCTCGCCGTCAAGGGCGTCCGGGACGTCGCGACCGGCCTGGTCCTTCTCGCACTCCTGCTCACGGGGCAGCGCCGGGCGCTCGGCTGGGCGATGGCGGCGATCACCTTCGTCCCCGCCGGCGACATGGTGATCGTCCTCGCCAACGACGGAGCCGCGGGACAGGCCTACGGGGTCCACGGAGCCACGGCCCTCGCCGTCGCCCTGACCGCGGGCCTCCTGCTGCGGGAGCGTCCGGCCCCGCCGTCCGCGCCGCGACCGGCCCGGCCCAGGCCTGACCTGACCTGACCGCCCACCCGCCCCCTCCCCCGCCCTCGCAGCCCCCAGGAGTAGACGACATGTCCCTGATCGTGCCTTCCTTCGACGCTTCGGTGATCGTGCGCTCGGCCGAGGCCGAGACGATCGGCGCCGCACCGACGACCATCCGGCTCCTCGCCGACAGCGGTTCCACCGGCGGCGCCCTGTCGACCCAGCGGGTGAGCCTGCTGGACGGCGCCGACGGGGCCGCGCCCCACCGTCACACCCGGTCCGCCGAGCTCTTCTACCTCCTCGACGGCACCGCGCAGCTCCTGTCGGGCGACCGGGTGGTGACCGCGGAACGCGGCGACCTCGTCATCGTGCCGCCCGGCCTCGATCACGCCTTCGCCGCCGCACCCGGTGAGAACGCCGACATCCTCGTCGTCATCACGCCGGGCATCGAGCGGTTCGAGTACTTCCGCCACCTGGAACGGATCGCCTACGGGAAGGTCCCGCCGGAGTCCCTCCTGGACGTCCAGGAGCTCTACGACACCTACTTCACCCGCAGTGAGGTGTGGAACACGGTCCGGGCATGACGGGAGTGGGGTACCCGACAAGCCGGGCGCAGGCATTCCGCTGGTGCTGGAGCCGACCTACCGTTGCTGCCCATGCGGTTCCCCCTCATGAGCGCTCGGCGCCTCGGGCTGCCCAGACGGGCCGTCTCCCAGATCCTGCTGACCCAGCTGGCCATCGCCGCCGGGGTCGCCGTACTGGCGACCGGACTGTTCCTGGCGCCGCTGAGCGCCCAGCTCGACGACCAGGCCATGCGGCGCGCTCTGGCCATCGCGCAGAGCGCCGCGGCCGACCCCGCGCTGGCCGCCGGGGTGCTGGCCTCCGGGGCCTCGGCCGACAGCCCCGTACAGTCCTCGGCCGAGCGGATCCGCCGGGCCACCGGAGCCGAGTACGTGGTCGTCCTCGACCTGGCCGGCATCCGCCGCTCGCACCCGAGTGCCGACCGGATCGGGCTGCCCGTCTCCACCGACCCGAGCGATGCCCTGGCGGGGCGCGAGGTCATGGAGATCGACGAGGGCACCCTGGGCCGCTCCGCCCGGGGCAAGGTCCCGCTGCTGGCGGCCGACGGCGAGATCGTCGGCGCCGTCTCGGTGGGCATCGCCTACGACAGCGTCCGCGACCGGCTGCTCGGTGTGATCCCGGGTCTGCTCGCCTACGCGGGCGGCGCCCTGGCCGCGGGCGCCCTCGCCGCCTACCTGCTCTCCCGGAGGATCCAGCGGCAAACCCGCGACCTGGCCTTCTCCGACATCGCCGGCCTGCTCGCCGAGCGCGAGGCCATGCTGCACTCCATCCGCGAGGGCGTGATCGCCCTGGCCCCCGACGGGAGGGTCCGGCTGGTCAACGACGAGGCCGCCCGCCTGCTGGGCCTCGCCCCGGACGCCACCGGCGACTGCTCGGGGCGCCCGCTGGAGGACGTACTGGGTGCGGGCCGCACCGCGGACGTCCTGTCGGGCCGTGTCACCGGCCGGGACCTGCTCACCGTCCAGGGCCCACGGGTGCTGGTCGCCAACCGCATGCCCACGGAGGACGGCGGCGCCGTCGCCACGCTGCGCGACCGCACCGAGCTGGAGCACCTCGGCCGTGAGCTCGACTCGACCCGGGGCCTGATCGACGCCCTGCGCGCCCAGGACCACGAGCACGCCAACCGCCTCCACACCCTCCTTGGCCTGCTGGAGCTGGGCCTGCACGAGGAGGCGGTGGAGTTCGTGACCGAGGTCGCCGGCGTGCACCGTACGACGGCCGAGCAGGTCACCGAAAAGGTCCACGACCCGCTGCTGGCGGCCCTGCTGGTGGGCAAGGCGACCGTAGCCACCGAGCGCGGCGTCCTCCTGCGCCTGGCCGGCTCCACCCTCCTCCCCGACCGCCTGGTGGACCCCGGCGGCCTCGTCACGATCCTCGGCAACCTCGTGGACAACGCCCTGGACGCCGCCGCGGGCTCAGCGGCGCCCCTGGTCGAGGTGGAGCTGCGGGCCGAGGGCCGCAACGCCGTGCTGCTGGTGCGCGACAGCGGCCCCGGGGTGCCCGCCGCGTGCCGCGAGGAGATCTTCACGGAGGGCTGGTCGACCAAGCAGCCCCGGGCCCACCGCGAGCGCGGGCTGGGCCTCGCCCTCGTACGCCGCCTCGCGGAGCGGCAGGGCGGCAGCGCCCGGGCCGGTGAAGCAGCGGACGGAGGGGCGGAATTCTCCGTCGTACTCCCGGAGGCCCTGCGGTGAACGAGACCCCGATCCACGTATTGGTCGTCGACGACGACATGCGTGTTGCCCTGATCAACGCGGCGTACGTGGCGAAGGTTCCCGGTTTCCGGGTGATCGCGCAGGTTCATTCGGCGGCCGAGGCACTGGAGTTCCTCGCCTCGCACCCGGTGGACCTCGTCCTGCTGGACCACTACCTCCCCGACGAGAACGGCCTGGACCTCGTCCGGCGTCTGCGCCAGCTCGGCCACCGCACCGATGTGATCATGGTCACCGCCGCCCGCGACCTCGCCACCGTGCAGGCCGCCATGCGCCTCGGAGCCCTGCAGTACCTGGTCAAGCCCTTCACCTTCGCCGGGCTGCGCAGCCGCCTGGAGGCGTACGGAGCCCTGCGGCGCACCCTGGACACGGGCGGTGAGGCCGAACAGGCCGAGGTGGACCGGATCTTCGGCGCCCTCGCCGCCGCAGGGGCTCCGAACGAGCTCCCCAAGGGGCACTCGGCCAGCACCGCGGAGCTCGTCCGCGGGGTGCTCCGGTCCGCCGAAGGCCCCTTGTCGACCCAGCAGATCGCCGACCGCGCGGGCATCAGCCGGCAGACCGCCGGGCGGTACGTCAAGCTCCTCGAACGCACCGCCCGGGTCAGCCTCGCCCTGCGCTACGGCGAGACCGGCCGGCCGGAGCACCGGTACACCTGGCTCCCTTCGGAGGGGCCGGCCTGACGGCACCCGGCCGGCTCCTCCACCGCTCGGAACGCTCAGACCGCTCCGGCTCCGGTCAGGGAGCGGACCTCGGTCTCCGCGTGCTTCGCCTCGTCCGGCTCCTCGCCCGAGGTCACCGTGCCCAGCCAGCCCGCCAGGAAGCCCAGCGGAATCGAGACGATCCCCGGGTTCTGGAGCGGGAAGTACTGGAAGTCCACCCCGGGGAAAAGGGATTCGGGGCTGCCCGACACCACCGGCGAGATCAGCACCAGCAGCACCGCCGGGATCAGTCCGCCGTACACCGACCAAACGGCTCCGCGCGTGGTGAAGCCGCGCCAGAAGAGCGAGTACAGCAGCACCGGCAGATTGGCCGAGGCCGCCACCGCGAAGGCCAGCCCCACCAGGAAGGCCACGTTGAGGTCCTGGGCGAGCAGCCCGAGGGCGATCGCGACCGCCCCGATGCCCACGGCCGCGACCCGGGCCACCGCGACCTCGCTGCGCTGCCGGGCGTGCCGGCGCCTGAGGGAGGCGTACAGGTCGTGTGCCACGGAGGCCGATGAGGCCAGCGTGATGCCGGCGACCACGGCCAGGATCGTGGCGAAGGCGATGGCGGCGACGAAGGCGAACAGCACCGCGCCCCCGGTGGAGCCCGCGCCCCCGCCGAGGAAGGCGGCCAGCAGCGGAACGGCCGTGTTCCCGGAGGCGTTCGACGCCCGCACCTCGTCCGGTCCCACCAGGGCGGCCGCCCCGAAGCCGAGCACGATGGTCATCAGGTAGAACCCGCCGATGAGCGCGATCGCCCACACCACGGACCGGCGGGCCGACCGCGCGGTGGGCACGGTGTAGAACCGCGACAGGATGTGCGGCAGCCCGGCGGTCCCGAGGACCAGCGCGAGACCGAGGCTCATGAAGTCGACGCGGGCGGTCCAGTCCCCGCCGTACTTGAGGCCGGGGCTCAGGAACGCCCGGCCGTGCCCGCTGCGGTCGGCGGCGCTGGTGAGCAGCTGGTCGAAGTTCCCGTGGAAGCGCATCAGCACGAGCACGGTCAACGTGATCGCGCCGCCCATCAGCAGCACGGCCTTCACGATCTGGATCCAGGTGGTGGCCCGCATCCCGCCGAAGGAGACGTAGACCACCATCAGCGCGCCCACCCCCACCACGGCGAGCGTCCGGGCGACCGGGCCCGAACTCCCGAGCAGCAGGCCGACCAGGCTGGCCGCGCCGACCATCTGCGCGATGAGGTAGAGGACGGAGACGACGACCGAGGAGGTGCCGGCCGCGATCCGCACCGGACGCTCGCTCATCCGGGCGGCGACCACGTCGGCGAGGGTGAAGCGCCCGCAGTTGCGGACCAGTTCGGCGACGAGGAACAGCACCACGAGCCAGGCCACGAGGAAGCCCACCGAGTACAGCAGCCCGTCGTAGCCGAAGAGGGCGATCAGACCGGAGATGCCGAGGAACGAGGCCGCGGACATGTAGTCGCCCGCGATGGCGAAACCGTTCTCCATCGGGGAGAACAACCGCCCGCCGGCGTAGAACTCCTCGGCCGACCCGTGCCGGTTGCGGCTGACCCAGGTGGTGATGCCGAGGGTCACCGCGATGAAGACGCTGAACAGGATCAGCGCGAGGGTCTGGTGCTCACTGGTCACCGGCCGGCCCTCCTCGCCCGGGTCCGCTCCTGGCCGCGCTCCTGCTCGAAGACGGTCCACCGCAGATCGAGCGCGGACCGGTCCCGGCGCAGCCGCGCGTGCCGGGCGTACGCCCAGGTCAGCAGGAAGGTGCTGAGGAACTGGCCGAGACCCGCCAGCATGGCCACGTTGACCGCGCCCACCACCGGCCGGGCCATCAGGCCGGGCGCCGCGGTGGCGGCGACCACGTAGGCGACGTACCAGAGGAAGAACCCGGCGGTGGCGGGTACGACGAACCTGCGGTAGCGGGTGCGCACCTCCTGGAAGGCGGCGCTGCGCTGCACTTCCAGGTAGATGTCGGATGCGCCGCGGGCGGCGTCTGCGCCACCGGGGACCGGGGCCGGCTGGGACGTTTCCTCACCCTCGCCCCATCCGACGGCCAGCGCGTCGTACCAGGGGTCGTCCAGCCGGATCGTTCCGGTATCACGACCTTCGTGCTTGTCCACCGAACTCTCCTTGTCCGCTGCCGCATTGGCCGCGTACCCACAAGGATGTGCGGAATGGGGCTTTCCGGACTGGTGTACCGGCGCACTTCACTCCAACAGGTGATGGAGTGAAGAGCGCCGGTATGCCGTGGCCCCTTCGGTGACGGGTGCCGCCGGGCTCCGGCGGCACCCGGATCAGGCGTCGATGCGCGAGCGGTCCAGGGTCGCCGCGGAGCTCGTGATGAACTCCTTGCGGGGGGCCACCTCATTGCCCATGAGCAGGTCGAAGACCTGCTCGGCGGAGTCCAGGTCGCCGATGTTGATCCGGCGCAGGGTGCGGAAGCGCGGGTCCATGGTGGTCTCCGCCAGCTGGTCCGCGTCCATCTCGCCGAGGCCCTTGTAGCGCTGGATCGAGTCCTTGTAGCGGATGTTCTTGCGCTGGTACTCCAGCAGGGTCTGGCGCAGCTCGTTGTCCGAGTACGTGTAGACGTACTTGTCCTGGCCCTTCTTCGGCTGGACCAGCTCGATCCGGTGCAGCGGCGGCACCGCCGCGAAGACCCGGCCGGCCTCGACCATCGGCCGCATGTACCGCTGGAAGAGCGTGAGCAGCAGGCAGCGGATGTGCGCACCGTCGACGTCGGCGTCCACGAGCAGCACGATCTTGCCGTACCGGGCCGCGTCGATGTCGAAGGTCCGGCCCGAGCCGGCTCCTATGACCTGGATGATCGCCCCGCACTCGGCGTTCTTGAGCATGTCCGAGACGGAGGACTTCTGGACGTTGAGGATCTTGCCGCGGATGGGCAGGAGCGCCTGGAACTCCGAGTTCCGGGCGAGCTTCGCCGTGCCGAGCGCGGAGTCGCCCTCGACGATGAAGAGCTCGCTGCGGTCCACGTCGTCGCTGCGGCAGTCGGCCAGCTTGGCGGGGAGCGAGGAGGTCTCCAGCGCGGTCTTGCGGCGCTGCGCCTCCTTGTGCTGGCGGGCCGCGATCCGGGTCCGGGCCGCCGCGACGATCTTCTCCATCACTGCGCGGGCCTGCTGCTTGTCGTCGCGCTTGGTGGACGTCAGGAAGGCCTTGAGCTCCTTGGCGACCACGGCGGAGACGATCCGGGTGGCCGCGGAGGTGCCGAGCACCTCCTTGGTCTGGCCCTCGAACTGCGGCTCGGCCAGCCGGACGGTGACGACGGCCGTCATGCCCTCCATGGCGTCGTCCTTGACCACGTCGTCCTCGGCGACGCGCAGCAGCTTGGCCGAGCGCAGCACCTCGTTGACGGTCTTGGCGACCGAGCGCTCGAAGCCGGAGACGTGGGTGCCGCCCTTGGGGGTGGCGATGATGTTCACGAAGGACTTGACGTTGGTCTCGTACCCCGTGCCCCAGCGCAGCGCGATGTCCACGCCGAGCTCGCGGGTGACCTCGGTGGGCGTCATGTGGCCGCGGTCGTCGAGGACCGGGACGGTCTCCTTGAACGTCCCCGTGCCGGTCAGGCGCAGGACGTCGCAGGCGGCCTTGTCCTGGGCGAGGTATTCGCAGAATTCGCTGATGCCGCCGTCGAAGCGGAAGGTCTCCTCGGTCTTGCCGGCCCCGTCGATGCCGCGCTCGTCGCGGACGACCAGGGTCAGGCCGGGGACGAGGAAGGCGGTCTGGCGGGCGCGCTGGTAGAGCGTCTCCAGGTTGAGCCGGGCGTCCTTGAGGAAGATCTGGCGGTCGGCCCAGTAGCGGATCCGGGTGCCGGTCTTCCCCTTGGCGACCCGCTTGGCCTTGCGGAGGCCGTTGGCCGGGTCGAAGGGGCTCTCGGGGCCCTGCTCGGTGAACATGCCCGGCACGCCGCGGCGGAAGCTGATGGCGTGGGTCGCGCTGTTGCGGTCGACCTCGACGTCGAGGCGGACGGAGAGGGCGTTGACCACGGAGGCGCCGACGCCGTGCAGGCCGCCGGAGGCCGCGTACGAGCCGCCGCCGAACTTGCCGCCGGCGTGCAGCTTGGTCATGACGACCTCGACGCCGGACAGGCCGGTCTTGGGCTCGACGTCCACGGGGATGCCGCGTCCGTTGTCCCGGACCTCGACGGAGGCGTCCTCGTGGAGGATCACCTCGATGTGGTCGCAGTAGCCGCCCAGGGCCTCGTCGACGGAGTTGTCGATGATCTCCCACAGGCAGTGCATGAGGCCCCGGCTGTCGGTGGAGCCGATGTACATGCCGGGGCGCTTGCGGACGGCCTCCAGCCCTTCGAGGACGAGCAGGTGCCGCGCGGTGTAGTTGGAACCGTCCCGGTCTGCTCCGGACAGCAGCGCGCTGGAAGGCACGGACGTGTCGGCGGTCACGCAGTTCGCTCCTCGCTGAATTTCTTTTCTGGCCCGGTCGGGCGCAGGGGTGGCTCGGGTGCCGCTCGAAGGGTACCGAGGCCAGGTAGAGCCGATGCAACGCCACCCTCGCGCATTCCTCAGCCTAGTCCAGATCCGTACGGGTGTTCGATCCCCCGCGCGGGTGAAGGAAACATCACGTTCCCTTCCGCGCATGAACCATTTAGGGTTCGGGCACGTCCTCATGAACAACCTGGCACTCACGCCGGGGAGGATGGAACTGCAACAAGCGCACGACTGACAACGCGAAACCGTAAAGCAACGCAATACGGCTCCTTCGCCGCCAACCGGCAGCAGCCGGCCAGCTTCGGAAGGAAGTTTCGAGGAAAAGCCGCGAGCGGGAACGTTTTCGGCCTGGTTGGATGTTGACCCTGGTACGACAGCTCGTCGAGCTAGAGAAGAGGCGACGTGACTACTGTTCTGACACCCGCGACCCCGCTGACGGCCGCTGACCGATGCGACCGTTGCGGCGCCCAGGCATATCTGCGCGTCGTCCTGCTGAGCGGCGGTGAGCTGCTCTTCTGTGCCCACCACGGGCGCAAGTTCGAGCCGGAACTCAAGAAGATCGCCGCGGAAATACAGGATGAGACCGAGCGGCTCACGTCCGCTCCGGCTGCCCATGCCGAACCCGAGGACCGCTGACACAGGCCTGCACCTCGCATCCGACGAGCCAGGACCGGCCAGGCCGGTCGACGGGCGGCACCCCTGAGACCCAGGGGTGCCGCCCGTCCTCACATCCGGAGCCCTGCGGCTAAGGCGTGCGATGCCCCTGTACGGGCCCTGTGTACGGCCCAGAAGCGCTGGGGGCGCCCCACCCGACGTCCTGGACCTTCCCGGGCTGCGCGCCCGTCTCCGGGGCCAGCGCGAAGTCGACCAGTGGGGCGACACGCGTGTAGACACCCGGGCTGTCCGCGCGTCCGCAGCCCCGGCCCCACGAAACGAGGCCGATCAGCCGCCCCTGGGCCACCAGCGGCCCGCCGCTGTCGCCCTGGCAGGCGTCCTTGCCGCCCCCGCCGTCCCCCGCGCACACCATGGACTCCGCGCGGTACTGCCCGTCCGCGTCCCCGGGGTAGGCGCGCCCGCAGACCTCGTCCGCCAGCACCGTCACCCCGGCGGCACGCAGTCCGTACGCGTAGTCACCAAAGCCGCTCGTGTCGCCCCAGCCGTACACGGCGGCCTCGGTCCCGGCCGCGTAGGCGGGATGCCCCGCCGTCGCCATGGGCAGCACGTAGTGGGCCGGTACGGCCTCGGCCAGCTCCAGGACGGCGAGGTCCCCGGCGTTGCTCGCCGGATCGTAGGCCGGGTTCACCCTCGCCCCGCGTACGGCGATCTCCCGGCCATCGGCCGCCCGGAGCTCCGTGCGCCCGGCGATCACCCGGAAGTCCGCCACGGATTCGACCGGGCCGCCCAGCACCTGGCTGCCCAGGCAGTGCGCCGCCGTCAGCACCCTCGTGGGGGACACGACCACGCCTCCGCAGAACTGCCCGCCCCGCGTACCCCCGAACCGGTCACGGCTGGCGAGGGCGACGACCCAGGGGCTGTCGGCCACCTTCACCGGCTTCCCGCCGATCACCACACTGTCCGCGGCCGCTTGCGGCACCTGGGCGAACGGCGCCGCGGCCGCTCCCGCCGCCAGGGTCAGCGCTCCCGCCAGAGCACGGGCAAAGGGACGACGCATGAGGCCTCCTGACTCCGAGTGTGCATGACTCCACCCAGAGTGGGTCGCCCGGTGGCCGAGCGCACCCGCGCGGCCACCGTCGCCCCTCGTCCCTGTCGGCTTTCCGGGCTTCCAGCGGCGCCGGAAGCCGTCCGGTCAGTCCAGGTAGTCGCGCAGCACCTGGGAGCGGGACGGGTGCCGGAGCTTCGACATCGTCTTCGACTCGATCTGGCGGATCCGCTCACGCGTGACCCCGTAGACCTTGCCGATCTCGTCGAGGGTCTTGGGCTGGCCGTCCGTGAGGCCGAAGCGCATCGAGACCACGCCGGCCTCGCGCTCGCTCAGGGTGTCGAGCACCGAGTGCAGCTGCTCCTGCAGCAGCGTGAAGCTCACCGCGTCGGCCGGGACGACCGCCTCGGAGTCCTCGATGAGGTCGCCGAACTCGCTGTCGCCGTCCTCACCCAGGGGGGTGTGCAGGGAGATCGGCTCGCGGCCGTACTTCTGGACCTCGATGACCTTCTCGGGGGTCATGTCGAGTTCCTTGGCCAGCTCCTCGGGGGTGGGCTCGCGGCCCAGGTCCTGGAGCATCTGGCGCTGGACGCGGGCGAGCTTGTTGATGACCTCGACCATGTGCACCGGGATACGGATGGTGCGTGCCTGGTCGGCCATGGCGCGCGTGATCGCCTGCCGGATCCACCACGTGGCATAGGTGGAGAACTTGTAGCCCTTGGTGTAGTCGAACTTCTCGACCGCGCGGATCAGACCCAGGTTCCCCTCCTGGATCAGGTCCAGGAAGAGCATGCCGCGGCCCGTGTAGCGCTTGGCGAGGGAGACCACGAGACGGAGGTTGGCCTCCAGCAGGTGGTTCTTCGCGCGGCGGCCGTCCTCGGCGATGATCTCCAGCTCGCGCTTGAGCTTGGGCGCCAGCTTGTCGGAGTTCGCCAGCTTGTCCTCGGCGAACAGGCCCGCCTCGATGCGCTTGGCGAGCTCCACCTCCTGCTCGGCGTTGAGGAGGGGGACCTTGCCGATCTGCTTGAGGTAGTCCTTGACCGGGTCGGCGGTGGCACCGGCGACCACGACCTGCTGGGCGGGGGCGTCGTCCTCGTCGTCCGAGATGACGAAGCCCTTGTTCTCCCCGCCCTCCTCCTCTTCCTCGGCCTCGGCCTTGGCGGCGTCGGGACCCTCGTCCGGGGTCTCTTCCTCGCCCGCCTCGTCCGCGTCCTTCTTGGAGGCGGTCTTCTTCGCCGCCGTCTTCTTGGCAGCGGTCTTCTTGGCGGGTGCGGCCTTCTTCGCCGTCGTCTTCTTCGCCGCCGTCTTCTTGGCTGCGGGCTCCGTCGCGGGCTCTCCCGCGAGCGCGTCCACGGGCTCCGGGTCCGCCGGCCCCGCTGCCGGGTCCGCGGTGGCCGCGGGCTGCGCTGCCGTCGTCCTGGCCGCCGTCTTCTTGACGGTCTCGGTGGCCGTCCGCTTGGCCGGACTCTTGGCTGCGACGCTCTTGCGGGTGGTGCGCTTGGGCGACTCCGCGGCACTGACCATCAGCGTCACACCCTCTTCCTCGAGGATCTGGTTGAGGCTGCGCAGAACATTCTTCCACTGGGTCGCAGGAATCTGGTCAGCCTCGAAGGCCCGACGCACGTCATCGCCGGCGATCTGCCCCTCGGCCTTGCCCCGCTCGATGAGCGCCATCACAGACTCGGAATCGGCGATCTCCGGCGGGAGCGTACGGGATGTGCTGGCCGACACGAACAACCTCTCGGAACGATGGGAACGGCTTCCGACCCCGGGCCTGGTGGTGCTGGACCGGAGCCGACGACCACCGACCGGGGATGGGCCGGCGGCGCGGGCAGGGGCCGGGGAGCTGCACAGCACCCCCAAGGGCTGCTGTCTTCCCTCCGTCGGCCATCACCTCTTACGTCATCGCGTGACCTCGCAGAGCGTTACGCCCAATCTTCGTGGCCCGAGTCACACCCCGTACTCACGAGTGCCGCTCCTGTGGTCGTGGCCGGTGTGTCGCGCATGCCGAACCACCACGAAAGGGGGCCTCACGCCGGTGTCGCCGGACCCGACCGGGCCCGGCGACTCGTTCTGCACCCCCGCTCCCCCGCGCGTCCGCCCGTCAGTGCTCGCGCGGGGCGGGAACCACGCGCTCGACCTCCGGATGCACCGTCAGGAGCTGACGCATGGCGTTCTCGGCAGCCGTCGCGTCACCCGCGGCAAGGGCTTCGACCATCCGTGCGTGGTGCGCGACGCAGGTCTCGCTCGGACGGTCGCAGGCCGTGATCGGGCTGCCGGAGACCTGGAGGGCGGCGGAGACGATGCCGGAGAGGTGCTCCAGCATGCGGTTGCCGGCGACCTGGATGAGGAGCCCGTGGAATTCGTTGTCGGCGCGCGCGAAGGTGATCGCGTCGCCCTGACCGAGGGCGTGGCCCATGATCTCGACCATGTCCGCGAGGCGCTGCTGGATGTCCGGCCGGCCGTGGCCGGCGGCGAGGCGGGCGGCGAGCGGCTCGATGGTCCAGCGGAGCTCACCGAGCTCGCGGCGCTGGTCGTCGCGCTGCGGACCGAAGGCGCGCCATTCGATGATGTCGGGATCGAGCAGGTTCCAGTCGGCGACGGGCCGGACCCGGGTGCCGACGTTGGGGCGTGCGCTGACGAGGCCCTTCGCCTCCAGGACCCGCAGCGATTCGCGGACGACCGTGCGGGAGACCTCGAAACGCTGGCCGATCTCCTCGGGGACCAGCGGGCGGTCCGCACCGAGGTCGCCGGAAACGATCATCTGTCCGAGCTGCTGGACGAGTTGGCCGTGCAGTCCGCGTCCGCGGCTGCCTGCCGCTCGGCGGCCCACGCGGCTCAACTCGACGTCGGCACCGTCCCAGTGGGGTGCTCCGACGCGGTCGGACCCGGGGGTCTCCGCGTAGGGGTAGCGGTCGAGTTCGCCCGGGCCGGCGAGGCCGGAGTCGGCATGGCGGGCGGCGGTCATCATGGTGTGCGCAAGGGTACTCACGAATCCTTTGTCGGCCGTGCCTCCATGACCCTTGAGGTCTTTGGTGAAAAGCACACGAAAGGGTGATCGGTGCCACCTACGCAATTGACGACTTATCGTAAAGAACCAGACCTTTTGCGGGGAGTTGCGGTCCGCTTGACGTGACACGGACCGCAACGGTCCCGTCCGCGACTTCTCCCGGTCCGGAACGATCACCAACGGACCCGGCTGCGCAGTCCGGTGAACCCATAGGCGCACAACAGGACCATCAGCGACAACACCAGCGCGGTGCCGACGGGTTGGGCCATCACCCGGATCGCCCCGGCCAGCAGGCGGTCGGCCTCCGGCGGCCACTGCCCCCAGGTCAGGCCGCGCAGGCGGGACCCGAGCCCGGTCGACGGGTACGCGGAGGAGCCCTCCAGCGCCTTGCGCACCAGCGGAACCACCACCACCGGTACGGCGAGCACCGCGGCCAGTCCCGCGGTGGCGGACCGGAAGACGCCCGAGGCCAGGACACCGGCCCAGGCGCAGCCGATGAGCAGCCCGGCCCAACTCACGGCCGGGGAGAGCCACTCCACCGGGGTGCGCAGCGGACCGCTGTCGAAGACCAGCGCGAGGGCTGCGGCGTCCGCGGCCACCGTCAGGGCGCCCACCAGCAGCGCGAGGGCTGCGCAACTGCCCAGCTTGGCGGTGAGCAGACCCATCCGGCGGGGCACGGTGCCCCGGTCTGCGGCGAGCGCGGGGTAGCGGTACTCCTCGCCGAAGGCGAGCGCGCCGAGCAGGCCCGCACCGAGCGCGGCGGGCGGCAGAGGCAGCAGTTCGGGCCAGGCGGCGAGCAGCCGGTTCTGCGGGGTCTGCCCGGCCCGCGCCAGCACCAGGGCGGTGAGGACGGAGACGGCGACGACGAGAGTGGCGGTGAGGACGGGGGTGGCGGTCCCGAAGACCCGGAGCATCTCGTAGCGCAGGGGGCGCAGCGGGCCGCTCAGGCGGCGTACGGCCGAGGCCGGGCGCCCGGACCGGATCTGCCGGTGGGGGTCGCCGGAGGCCTCGGAGACGTCCTCGGTACGGGGCGCGCCGGACTCCGGCGGGGTTGCGGCCGCGGTGCGCGCGGCCGGAACCGGCGCCGTCGGCGCACCTGCGTCGCCCGTCTCGTCGGCGAGCTGGTGGACCAGCACGCCGTGCCGGAACGCCGCCTCGCCGACCTCGGCGCAGTTGCTGCCGTACACCGACAGGCGGCTGCCGCTCTCGGCGACGATCTCCACGGAGCGCCGGGCGGCCCGGGCCTCCCTGCCCAGTACGTCGGCCAGCCGGGCCGCGTGCGGGGTGCGCACGGCGACCCGCGGCCGCAGTCTGGTCCGGGCGAAGTCGGCCGCGTCCTGGTCGGCGACGAGCCGGCCCCCATCGATGCTGACGACGCGGTCGGCGCTGCGGGCGGCCTCCTTGGCGTCGTCGGTGGTGAAGAGCACCGCGCCGCCGAGGGAGGCATGGCCGCGCAGCAGCCCGTGCAGCCAGCCGCGCTCGCGGGGGGAGAGGCCGGCCGCGGGCTCGTCGAGGAGCAGGGTGCACGGATCCGCGAGCAGCGCCGAGGCCAGTGCGACGCGGCGCTCCATGCCGAGCGACAGCGTGCCGAGGCGCTGGTCCCGCAGTCCCGCGATGCCGACGACCTCCAGCATGGTGTCGGCCCGGGAGGCCGGCACCCCGGCCGCGGCGCAGAGCATCCGCAGCTGGTTGCGGACGGTCCGCGCGGGGTTGCCGGGAACGTCGCCGAGGAGCACGCCGACCTCACGGCCGGGGTGCGGGATCCGGTGCAGCGCACGGCCGCGGAAGTAGGTGACGCCGCGGCCCGGTTCGAGTTCGAGCATGAGCCGCAGTGCGGTGGTCTTGCCCGATCCCGGCTCACCGAGCAGGGCGGTCACATGCCCCGGGCGGGCCTCGAAGGTGAGGTCGTCCACGAGGGGCGGAGCGTCGGGGCGGGGCTTGCTGGTGAGTCCGATGGCCTGGAGCATCGCTTCTCTCGCGGGGGGTGAGACCGCTCAGCGGCAGGGTGGGTACCCCAAGCAAGATAACGCGATATGTCCGATATTCAGCGCAACCGGTCCGATGGGATGCCGATCCTGCCGCCGGGACCGGCACGGGCGGCGGGCCCGGACCCCGACCCGGTGCCGGACGTGCTGCCCGCCCGGCCTTCGGATAGGGCACGGCGGTCCCGCGGCCGCGGGCCGCGCCCGTTGCGGCGCCGGCGGAGTCAGACTTCCGGACGCAGCATCGGCGGGTTGAGGAGGGTGGCTCCGCCCGCCCGGAACAGCTGGGCCGGACGCCCGCCCTGACGGGTCGTCGTGCCTCCGGCCGGCACCAGGAATCCGGGAGTGCCAGTGACCTTGCGGTGGAAGTTGCGCGGGTCGAGGGAAACGCCCCAGACCGCCTCGTAGACCCGGCGCAGCTCGCCCACGGTGAACTCAGGCGGGCAGAAGGCAGTGGCCAGCGAGGAGTACTCGATCTTCGAGCGGGCCCGCTCGACACCGTCGGCGAGGATCTGGGCATGGTCGAATGCGAGGCCGGCAGCGGTCTCCTCGGTGTCGGCCAGGACCTCGTCGACGGGGGCCCAGCGCGCGCTGTTGGCGTCACCGCCGGCCCGGGGCGCAGGCAGGTCCGGAGCCAGCACCAGGTGCGCCACGCTGACGACGCGCATCCGCGGATCCCGCTTCGGATCGCCGTAGGTGGCCAGCTGCTCGAGGTGCGCCCCGTTGCCCGCGCCGGGCAGGGCGGGGTCGTGCGCGCACAAGCCGGTCTCCTCGGAGAGCTCCCTGGCGGCGGCCCCCGCCAGGTCCTCGTCCTCACGGACGAATCCTCCGGGCAGCGCCCAGCGCCCCTGGAACGGCTGCTCACCTCGCCGGACGACCAGCGCGCAGAGCGCGTGGCGCCGCACGGTGAGCACGACCAGGTCGACGGTGACGGCGAAGGGCGGATAGGCCGACGGGTCGTAGGGCGACATGCCGCGATCATAGTCGTCTGCCTGACGATAAACAGCGCTTTGGTGACCTTGAAGGCAGCTCCCCGAAGGCGGGGACCGTCGATCGCGCGGACCGGTCCGTCCTGAACGGGGTGCGCGTGCTCATCCGCCCAACTGGAGCACATCGGCCGCCTCCTCCACCATGCCGAGGCCGAGCCGGCTGATCCGTACCGCGAAGGGCTCCCCCGCCACCCGCAGCCCCGAGAGTCTGAGCCCGCCCAGGGGGGCTCCGGGCAGGGGCACGAGGGCAACCGTCCCGGCAGGGGCGTCGGGGCGGATTCCCGCGAGGGCGGTCAGCGCGTGGATCCCGGCCGCCGCGGCCACGGCGGCCGGCCTGCAGGCCGCCGGGTGCGGAACCGGAGCGCTGCCCGCGGTGCGCTGCTCGGCCGCGAACATCTCCGGCAGCCGGTATCCGAAGGCCTCCGCCGCGTCGAGCAGGCCGCGGAGCAGGCCCGCGGCCTCCTTCTCGAAGCCGGCCTGGGCCAGGCCCGCCACGGCCACCGCGCTCTCGTAGGCCCGCACGGCGCCCGAGCGGTGACCGAACGGATTGTGCCCGGGCTCCTTGACGGCCATGCTCCGCAGCCCCCATCCGGAATCCATGGCGGGGGCTCCGAGCAGCCGGGCCAGCTGCTCGGCCCGGGTGCGGTCCAAAAGCCCCGGTGCGAGCCGGCCGCCGCTGAGCAGGCCGGTGTCGAGCAGGTGGGCCGCGGCCCCCGTCAAACGTGGCAGCGGTCTCCCGTCGGGGTGCAGAGCCGAGGCGGGCCGGCCGCCGTCCGGGCCGTCGATCCAGAACCCCGCCCGGAACCGCTCCCGCAGGCGGGCCGCCCACTCCCTCCACTCCTCGGCCCCGGGCCGTCCGCACGCGGCGAGCAGATCAGCCCCGAGCACGGCGGCCCGATGGGCATGGGCCTGGGTCTCGCAACGCCGCGGACCCGGGTCGGGATCGGCCAGGAAGCCGTCCTCCCCGAGCGCGCCGCGCAGCCAGTCCAGGCACCGCTCGGCGGCCGGGAGCAGCCGTGCCACCTCTTCTTCGGGCAGGCCCCAGAGCCTGGCCTCGGCCAGCACCGCGGGAAAGGCCAGGGTCGCCTCGGTTCCGGTGCACCCCGGCGGGAGCTGCGCGCCCGCGCCGCGCAGCGGGCCCGGGATCTTCCCCAGCCCGGGTCCCCGCTCCTCGGTCTGGGTCCGGGCGAGGGTGCGCAGGGTGGCCGCGGCGAGACCGGTCCCGATCGGCAGCGCCATCCGCGCCGCCCACAGCGATTCCGCCGGGGCCAGGCCCAGCCGCCAGGGCGCCCCCGCCGCGGCGAAGGCGTCGCCCGGCTCCTCGGGGTCCCGCAGGAGCAGCGCCCCCAGGTCCGCGACACTGCTCCGGAACCACACCTCGGCCCTCGGATCGTCCCCTTCGGCCCGGGCGTCGGCCAGCGGATTCGCCACCTGCCCGGCGGGGGCTCGCTCCACCCGGTGCTGCGTGGTCCGCAGCTCGATGGTGCGGGATGCGCCGGGATCCAGTTCGAGCTGCCAGCGCAGCAGGCCCGCCGAAGCCAGCACGTCGTCCGGCGGCGGGTCGGCGGCGGTCACCGCCTGAGCCTCGCCGGCGCTCCAGCGCAGCCCGGCGGCGTGCACCCCGGCGGGCAGCTCCGGCCCGGCCCGGCCGGCGGCCACGGCGGCCAGCTCCGCCAGGTCGGTGCCGAGGAGCACCTCCACGGGCAGGCGTACCGGCCGGGCCGTGAAACTGCGCAGGGTGATCCGTTCGGTGCCGTCGGCGTGCCGGACCCGCTCCACACCGACGTCGGGGTCGGGGCCGGGCTCTGCGCCGGTGCGTACGGTCGCGGTGAAGACGGCCCGGTCGGCAGCGAGGCCGCGCCCCTGCACGGCGACCGGGTCCCGGCCGCCGACACGCAGCAAGCAGCGGGAGAGCAGGCGGCGCCCGGACCGGTAGATCCCGTCGATCCCCTGCCCGGTCAGCTGGCCGTGCTCCGGGGAGATGACCAGACAGGGCGCGGCGACGCAGATGACGGCGCCGTGCACGGGCGGCAGTTCGGGCCTGCGGGCGGCGGGCACGCCGGCTGGGCGAGGAGGTGCGGGGTGAGACATGTGTCGCCTTGTCTGCGCTCCGGTCGGTTCAGCTGGGCGGCGGCGCGGCCGGACCCCCACCACCCCCCAGCTGAACGTCCCCACCCCCGCCCGGGTCACGGGCGCGGGCGCCGTCCGGGCGTGCCCGGGGTGGAGTCCGCGCCGTCGGGGCAGGCCCGCGGCGGCCCGGAGCGGTCGCACCGGACCGCCGGACGCCGTGGACCGGTGCGCGCTCACTGTTCGCTCCGCGCGGTCCGGCGGGATCCGCGGCGGGGGGCCGTGCGGCCCTTGCGGCCGGGAGGACGGGTGCCGGCCGAGGAGCGCGCTCGCCGGGGTTCCCGTCGACGGCGCTCCTCCCGCAGGCACTGCCGCAGCCCCTCGGGGTCGATCCCCTCGTTGCACGCGTGGTGGAGCAGCTGGGCGAAGCGGTACTCGGCGTCCGCCCGCAGGGCCAGACCGAAGGCGATCCGGGCGGTCGGCTCGTCCCCCGTGGACCACGAGACCCAGCCGGCGAGGGTGAGCGGGGCCGCGGCGTGCTCGCAGTAGGCCCCGACGCACCGCCGGGCCAGGGCCCGCCACAGCCGCAGTGCCGGGGCGGCGTCCTCGCCCTCCATCCATTCCGCCGCGATGTCCCGGGTCTCGCGGTCCTGGAGGCCCAGGATCAGTGAGGCGGCCTCGTCGTGGCCGAGCAGCGCGTCGTCCCAGTCGTCGGCGTCGGCGCCGCCTTCGGCGGGCGGGGCCAGCGTCAGGCGCCGCATCAGGGTCCGCGCCAGGGCGATGGTCTCGGCGCCGACGTCCTCGCGGGTGGCCCCGTCGAGGATCCTGGGCATCAGGGCGGTGGCGGCTTGGTCCAGGGCCCGTTCCGCCTCGTCGGCCACGGCCCCGCGCAGCGGTGCCATCCTGCCCTCGATCTCCTTGAGCGAGCCCCTGACCTGGAGTCCGGCGAAGGTGGCCGTCGCCGCCAGCACCGAGGTGCCGACGGCGGCCAGCCGGCTGCCCTCGGCCGGGCAGCACCGCTCGTCGGGACATACGTAGGACCAGAACCGGCCCGCGGAGAGGCACAGGGCTTCCAAGACGGGCACCTCCAGGGCGCCGCAGGCCAGCCGGATCCCCTGGGCGAGCGGCCGCAGCCGGGCCATCACCCGCCGGCCGCTCTCCTCCCCGCTCGGCTCCTGGCAGAGGTAGACGACGATGCCGTCGGGCTTGCCGGCGCGGCGTTCGCTGCCCCTGATCAGGCATTCGGCGACCTGTCGGGCGGTGTCCTCCCATTCCGCGGGCGAGCTGGGGATACCGACGCGGAGCCGGCCGCCGAAGCGCCCGCCCTCGCCGTGCACGGCGACCATGACAAGGGAGTCGGTGGGGTGGAAGCCGAGCATGTAGGGCAGCGCGTCGGCCAGTTCGGCCGGGCTCCGCAGGGTGATCTGGGGTCCGGTGGTGGCTCCGGCCGGGCTGATGGAGGGCCGGCCGGACGGGGTGCGTGATGCGTGGTTGTTCGTCATGCCATGAAGGTCCCGCGCATGATCCGATCCCGAAAGCCCTGTGGATAACTCCCGGAGTCGCCGTCCACAGCCCCGGAGCAGCATTGGCGCGATGTCAGAGGCATCAGGTTGCATAGGGGGTATGAACGCAGACCTGAGGTGCTCGGCCGACTCCGTACTGGCCCGTCTCGTGGGCGACCCCACGGGCGCCGCCAAGCTGCGCGAGGACCAGTGGCGGGCGATCGAGGCCCTCGTGGCGCACAAGCGGCGGGCCCTGGTGGTCCAGCGCACCGGCTGGGGCAAGTCCGCGGTGTACTTCGTCGCCACCTCGCTGCTGCGGGCGAGCGGCGCCGGCCCCACCGTGATCGTCTCCCCGCTCCTCGCGCTGATGCGCAATCAGGTCGAGGCCGCGGCCCGGGCGGGGATCCGCGCCCGCACCATCAACTCCGCCAACCCCGAGGAGTGGGAGGGCATCCAGGCCGAGGTGGCGGCGGGTGAGGTCGACGTCCTGCTGGTGAGTCCGGAGCGGCTCAACAACCCCGACTTCCGCGACCAGGTGCTCCCCAAGCTCTCCGCCGCCACAGGCCTGCTCGTGGTCGACGAGGCGCACTGCATCTCCGACTGGGGTCACGACTTCCGCCCTGACTACCGCCGGCTGCGCACCATGCTGGCCGACCTGCCGCCGGGTGTTCCGGTGCTCGCCACGACCGCCACGGCCAATGCCCGCGTGACCGCCGACGTCGCCGAGCAGCTCGGTACCGGGGCCGGTACGGACGCCCTGGTGCTGCGCGGCCCGCTGGACCGCGAGAGCCTGAGCCTGGCGGTGCTGACGCTGCCCGACGCGGCGCACCGGCTGGCCTGGCTCGCCGACCACCTGGGGGAGCTGCCCGGATCCGGGATCATCTACACGCTGACCGTGGCGGCTGCCGAGGAGGTCACCGCCTACCTGCGCCACCGGGGGCACACGGTCGCCTCGTACACGGGCAAGACCGAGAACGCCGACCGCCAACAGGCCGAGGACGACCTCCAGGCGAACCGGGTCAAGGCGCTCGTGGCCACCTCCGCCCTCGGGATGGGCTTCGACAAGCCCGACCTCGGCTTCGTGGTGCACCTCGGCTCGCCCTCCTCCCCCATCGCCTACTACCAGCAGGTCGGCCGCGCGGGCCGTGGCGTGGAACACGCGGAGGTCCTGCTGCTCCCCGGCCGGGAGGACGAGGCGATCTGGCAGTACTTCGCCTCGGTGGCCTTCCCGCCGGAAGAGCAGGTGCGCCGCACGCTCGACGTCCTGGCCCAGGCCGGCCGGCCGCTGTCGCTGCCCGCCCTGGAGCCCCTGGTCGATCTGCGGCGCACCCGGCTCGAGACCATGCTCAAGGTGCTCGACGTCGACGGCGCCGTGCACCGCGTCAAGGGCGGCTGGACCTCGACGGGCGAGCCCTGGGCCTACGACGCCGAGCGCTATGCGTGGGTCGCCCGTCAGCGGGCCGCGGAACAGCAGGCCATGCGCGACTACGCCGCGGCCACCGGATGCCGGATGGAGTTCCTGCGCCGCCAGCTCGACGACGAGGAAGCGGCGCCCTGCGGCCGCTGCGACAACTGTGCCGGGGCCCGGTTCACCGCGGAGGTCTCCACCACCGCGCTGGACACCGCGCGCGGCGAACTCGGCCGCCCGGGCGTGGAGCTGGAGCCGCGCAAGATGTGGCCGACCGGGCTCGCGGCGGTCGGCGTGGACCTCAAGGGCCGTATCCCCGCCGGGGAACAGGCCTCTACGGGCCGGGCGCTGGGCCGGCTGTCCGACATCGGATGGGGCAACCGGCTGCGCCCGATGCTGGCTCCGCAAGCTCCGGACCAGCCAATTCCGGACGACGTCGCACAGGCCGTGGTGGCGGTGCTCGCGGACTGGGCCCGGGGCCCCGGCGGCTGGGCCTCCGGAGCGCCGGACGCGCCGGCCCGGCCGGTGGGCGTGGTCGCCGTGCCCTCGCGCAGCCACCCGCAGCTCATCGGGTCGCTGGCCGCGCGGATCGCGGAGATCGGACGGATGCCGCTGCTCGGCGCGCTCGCCTACACGGACCAGGCCCCGGAGTTCGGATCGGTGTCCTCGAACAGCGCTCAGCGGGTCCGGGGGCTCCACCAAGCCCTCACCGTGCCCCCGGCGCTGGCCGATGCGCTGGAACGGTCCGAGGGGCCGGTGCTCCTCGTCGACGACCGCACGGAGAGCGGGTGGACCATCGCGGTGGCCGCCCGGCTGCTGCGGCGGGCAGGCGCAAAGGAGGTGTTCCCGCTGGTGCTGGCGCTTCAGGGCTAGCCGAATGCGTCATCTTCGGCCTGGCGGGGCAAGGATATGAACGGCATACCGGCGAATTCCGGTCGGCGGCGTCAATTGCTCGTTGCCGCACGCTCAGAAGCCACGCGAGAATTGGGGTGCTCCCGCTCGGCTCCTCGGCACCCTCCTGGGCCGCGCTGCGGCGCGCCCTGACTCCACCGTGCCCGTTCGCGGGCGTGTACCCGAAGGGAGGACCGTGACCTTCGGATTCGCGCCGCCCCCGACCACGTCCCTGGCAGCAGCCGCCGGCGGCACAAGCCGGCACGGCAGGCTGCTGGAACCCGCGGAGTGGACGGCGGCAGGCATTCCGCTGCTCCGCAATCCGCGCGAGGTCGTCAGCGGGCTGCACTCCCGGCACAGCCCCGTGCCGTCGACCGCGGTCATCGCCGTCCTCGGCCCGGAGGAGCAGCTCGTGGCGAGCGCCTCCTTCGTGCAGCGGTCGGCCTCGGCCGACGGCTGGGAGTACCGCAACGCCCTGCTGTCCCGGCTGCGCCGGGTCCTCCCGCACGACTTGCGCAGACGGACCCCGGTCCGGACGGCGGTGCTGCTCTACTGCCGCGAGGGCGACGAGCGGTGGACCGAGGAGGACGGGGCGTGGATGTGGGGGCTGCGGGACGCCTGCACCCTGCACGGTCTGCGCTGCGGCGCGTACATCACGCTGACCCAGGGGGGTTGGCAGGTGCTGGGCGAGGGCCGTGGCGGCCGGCGCCCGAGCTCGGACTCACGGCCGCAGCGCCTGGGAGACACCGTGGCCGAGTTCTCTCCGCTGGCCCTGCACACCGGGGGCGGCGCGGTCGAGGCCCTGAGACGGACCGCCGCGCGCTGACCCCACGGGGTCCCTCGGGTACGGCCCGCGTCCATGCCGCTGCCGTCCGTGCTCCGTACCGCTGCCGTCCGTGCTCCGTACCGCTGCCGTCCGTGCTCCGTACCGCTGCCGTCCGTGCGGCTGTCACCCGTACGAGCACGCGGTCGTCCTGCACGCGGGCATGCCTCACGGCCGTACACCCAGGATCGGGCGTACGGCGGATCAGGCCCCGGGATCCGGCTCGGCCCCCGGCGCGGGCTTCAGCGGGGCCGGCCGATGGCCCGCCCCGCCCCTCGCCCGTGCCGGGGTGCAGGGCGTCAGACGCCCGCACCCAGCACGGAGTTGATCTGCTGCGGGTCGCCGCACACGATCAGCAGCGCACCCGCCCGGGTGAGCGCGACCGGCAGGGCGTCCGCGATGGTGTCGACCGCTCCGCCGTTGGCCGCGAAGACCACGACGGGACGGCCGGCGGCGCGCTGGACCTGCGCCGCGTCCGCGTAGAAGACGTCGTCCCCGGCGTCGTGCAGGGCCCAGTACGCGGCCTCGCCGAAGGACAGCTCGTGTGCGGCCCACGGGTGCGGGTCGCCGCTGGTGAGCACCAGGATGTCGCCGGGCGCGCGCCCGGTGTCGAGCAGCAGGTCGACGGCTTCTTCGGCCGCGTCCAGCGCGCCCTCGGCGGAGGCCGGGATCAGCTGGATCTGCGGCACCGCCGCGGAGACGGACGGTGCGGTGGGTGCAGTGGCAGGGGCTGCGGGAACGGGTCCGTGGGTGGCCTGCGGCGCACGCTGCGCGGGCGGTGCGGGCCTGGCGGGACCGGGGCGGCCGGGCCGCGGGACGGCGGCGGGACGCGGACCAGGTACAGGGCGGGGGGTCTGCGCGGTGCGGCTCGCGGCCGGCGTGACGCGGGGACCCTGGGCACTCTCGTGAATCTGAGGCTCCTCGATGGCGGGGGTGAGAGGCATGAGTTGACATCTTTCAAACACCGGTACGAAACGTACCGGCCGGTGGCACATGCGTGCGATCAGAAATCGAAGCCGAGTTGGCCTCCGATTTCCAGTTCCATCGACTCCTCGCTGCGGCGCACCTTCTTGAGATGGCGCCACCGGGGCAGCGCGTCGAGGTACGACCACGAGAGCCGGTGGTAGGGGGTGGGCCCCAGCTCCTCCAGCGCCGCCCGGTGGACGGGCGAGGGGTACCCGGCGTTGGCGGCGAACGCGAAGTCCTCGATCCCACCGCCCTGTTCCCCGAGTTCGGCCATCATGCGGTCGCGGCGGACCTTGGCGATGACCGAGGCCGCGGCGACGGCGATGCAGGACTGATCGCCCTTGATCACCGTACGGACCCGCCAGGGCGGGCCGAGATAGTCGTGCTTGCCGTCGAGTATCACCGCGTCGGGCCGCACGGGCAGCGCCTCCAGCGCGCGCTCCGCCGCCAGCCGGAGGGCCGCCGTCATCCCCAGGTCGTCGATCTCCTCGGGTGAGGAGTGCCCGAGCGCGTATGCGGTGACCCAGCCCTCCAGCACATCGAGCAGGGCGTCGCGCCGCTTGGGGGTGAGCAGTTTGGAGTCGGTGAGCCCGGCAGGCGGCCGGCGCAGGCCGGTGATCGCCGCACACACGGTGACGGGTCCGGCCCAGGCCCCTCGTCCGACTTCGTCGACCCCGGCGATGACCTTGGCGCCGGTGGTTGCACGGAGGGAGCGTTCGACGGTGTGGGTGGGTGCTTCGTACGGCATGGCGCCAGCAAGGTTACGCCGCCCCGAGCCGACTGCACACCCCCGCCCCGGTCCGACCCGCCCGGGAGGGGGCGTGAACCCCGCTCCGCGCGCCCCGCGCCGCCCCCACCCCGTCTCACACCCTGAGCAGCGGCACCATCACCTCGTCGATCAGCGCCGCGATGTCCCCGTCCTCCCATTCGCTTCCGCACACCTTGGCGCGGTACATGAGCATCGCCGGAATGACATCCACGACAAACGGACCGGTCGCGTCCGGCCGCACGTCACCCCGCCCGATTCCACGCTTCACAAGCTCCCTGATCAGGCGCTGAGCCGGCTCGTGCAGACCGGACCAGATGACTCCGCGAAACTGATCGGCGTGCATGTGATCGCATTCGTGAAGCACTGACCGCAGAGCCTGCCCGGCACGCGAGTGCATGACGTCCCGCGTGCCGACACACAGCAGGTAGAGGTCCTCTCGGATCGAACCACAGTCGGGAATGTCACCGATCCGCGGCAGGCCACTGCGCAGCGCATCGGCCACCAGGTCCGCCTTCGAGGGCCAGCGGCGGTAGAGCGCGGCCTTGCCGGTGTGCGCGGCGGACGCGACCCCCTCCATGGTGAGCGCGTTCCAGCCGACCGTGCTCAGCTGCTCCAACGCGGCGTCGAGAATCGCCCGTTCCAGCTCCGGACCCCGCCTGCGCCCCGGCGACGCCGCCGACCAGCGCGAATCCACCAACTCCCCCACCTCCGACCGGCTTGCGCGTTCGACGCACACATTTTCAGCATTAGTGAACGCTTGCGTTCACTAATGCGCGGCTCCTACCGTGGACCCGCAGTGAACGAATGCGTTCACTATTTCACTTTGGGGGGGATCCTCAGTGACAAGCTCTCAACTCGCCACACCCCGGATACCGGGCGCGGCACGCCGGGAAGGGCGCCCCGGAGTGGCGCTCGCCGTCATCGCCGCCTGCCAGCTCATGGTCGTGCTCGACGCGACGATCGTGAACATCGCGCTCCCGCACATCCAGAGCGCACTCGACTTCACCACCACCGACCTCTCGTGGGTGCTCAGCGCCTACACCCTCACCTTCGGCGGCCTGCTGCTGCTCGGTGGCCGGGCGGGCGACATCCTGGGCCGACGCCGCGTGTTCCTGGCCGGCATCCTGCTCTTCACCCTGGCCTCCCTCCTCGGCGGCTTCGCCCAGGAGCCCTGGCAGCTGCTCGCGGCCCGCGCCCTGCAGGGGGTGGGCGGCGCGATCGCCTCGCCGACCTCGCTCGCGCTGATCACCACGACCTTTCCTGAAGGCCCCGAGCGGAACAGGGCGTTCGGGGTGTTCGCAGCCGTCTCCGCGGGAGGCGGCGCGATCGGCCTGCTGACCGGCGGCATGCTCACCGAGTGGCTCGACTGGCGCTGGGTGCTCTTCGTCAACGTGCCGATCGGTGTACTGATCGCGGTGCTCACCCCGCTCTACATCACCGAGTCCGAGCGTCACCCCGGCCGCTTCGACATCGCCGGAGCCCTCACCTCCACCGGTGGCATGGCCTCGCTCGTGTACGGGTTCATCAGCGCCGCGGAGAAGGGCTGGCGCGACGCGATCACCCTCGGCTCGTTCGCCGCCGCCCTGGTCCTGCTCGGTCTGTTCGTCGTCATCGAGTCGAAGGCCCGCGAGCCGATCATCCCGCTGCGCATGTTCGCCGACCGCAACCGCACGGGCACCTACGTGATCATGCTCGGCCTCGCCGCCGCGATGTTCGGCATGTTCTTCTTCATCGTCCAGTTCGTGCAGAACGTGCTGGGCTTCTCCCCGATCCAGTCCGGGCTCGGCTTCCTGCCCGTGACGGCCGCCATCATCACCGCCGCCGGGCTCTCGCAGCGCTTCCTGCCGCGCTTCGGTCCCAAGCCCTTCATGGTCGCCGGCTCCGCGCTCACCGGAACCGGTCTGGCGTGGCTGACCTTCATCCGGACCGACAGCTCCTACCTCTCGGGGGTGCTCGGGCCGATGCTGCTCTTCGGCTTCGGCATGGGCCTCAACTTCGTGACCCTGACGCTCACGGCCGTGTCCGGCGTGGCGCCGAAGGAGGCGGGCGCGGCCTCCGGGCTGCTCAACGCCAGCCAGCAGGTCGGAGGCTCGCTCGGCCTGTCGATCCTGGTCACCGTCTTCGGTACGGCCAGTCGTGACGAGGCCACGAGGCAGGTGCCGTCGTTCATGGCACAGGCGGACCCCGAACAGATCGCCGCCTTCAAGGAGACCGGTTTCCTGCCCGACCCCTGGGGCGACCTGGTCCTCACCCACGGCATCTCCACCGCGTTCTACGCCGCCGTCGCCATGGCGGGCCTGGCACTGGCCACCGCCCTGCTGGTGATCCGGGTACGCAAGAGCGACCTGGAGGCCTTGGCCGGCGCCGCCGCGAAGGCCGGTCCTGCCGCCTGAGCGAGGGCTTCCGCGGCGAGGTCTCCGTACCCCCGCACGGGGCCGGGCGGGGGGGAACGTTCCCCGCGCCCGGCCCCGTACGTGTCCCGCCTGAAACCCCGAGGCGGCCTACTAGTACTCGACCCGGCTACCGAAGGCGCCCAGGCGCGAGCAGACCTCGTACGAGGCGGTCACCGGGCGCTCCCGCAGAATCTGCCGGGCCTGGTACTCGCCGAGGCTCATCGCGTACCAGGGGACGTCCCCCGCCTCGGCCATCTCGTCGTTGATCCCGCGCAGGGCGCAGGACCGCTGCGGCTCGGGCAGCCGGTCCAGGGCGGGAACGGCGTCGGCCGACAGGGACTGGAAGTAGGAGAGGTCGATCTTCGCGTCCGCCTCGAAGCGGGCGACGTTCCGCTCGGCGACCATCCCGTCCGGGGAGAGCAGGCCGAACGCCAGGACGGCCGCGGCCGCGCTGGCCGCGAAGGCACGCGCCAGCCAGCGTCCGCCGAACAGCCCGGCCGCCATGATCAGTACGATGACCAGCCCGAGCCACAGCTCCATCGCGGCCACCGACACGCGCAGCCTGGTCAGCCCGTACGCCTCCACGTAGAGGTCCATCCGGCGCAGCGCGGAGGCGACGACGACCAGCGTCAGCGCGCACAGCACTCCGAGGACGACCCGGACGAGGCGACGGTCGCCCGCTCCGGAGCGCGGGGCCCAGCGCAGGGCGAGCGCGATCACGGCGAGGGTGAGCAGGGTGGCCCAGAGCAGCTGCCAGAAGCCCTGGCGGGCGTACTCGGCGTAGGTGAGGCCGGTGCTCCGCAGGACCTTGTCGTAGCCGCCGAACAGGACGGCCAGCTGGACGGCGTTGAAGCCGGCGAAGAGCAGGTTGAGCACGATGAGCGGGAGGGCCCATTCGACGCGGGAGCGCGGCTTGCCCGGGGCCACCTTGATCCGGTCCCAGCGCAGGGGAGCCGCGGCGGTGCGGGCCGCGGCGATCGCGAGGACGGTGCCGAGCAGGAAGAGCATGAACCGGACGGGCCCGTCCTCGACCGACACGTCGGGCAGCAGGTCGCCCAGGAGATCGGCGAAGGCGGCGTCGGCGGAGGCGAACAGCGCGCCGAAGAGCAGCAGCAGGACGACGGCCACACCGGTCGCCTTGGCGATGGGCAGCCAGCGGTCCTTGCCGACCCCGCCACGTGCGCGCAGCCCGGTCAGCAGCCAGCCGGTCCCGGACACGGCGGCGTCGAGGAAGCCGAGCGGGCTGAGCAGGACACCCGGCCAGGTGCGGCTGCCGTGCAGGGCCAGCGCGCCCAGCAGGACGGCGGACAGGATCGCCAGCGTGGCCGGCCAGGCCGAGTCGCGCAGGGCCGGTACGGCGAGCAGGGCGAGACAGCCGATCACCCAGGCCACGGTCCAGGGGCGGGCGCTACGGCGGGCCGCCCGGGCGGCGGCGTACGCCGCGACGACGGCGGGCAGCACTGCGAGCAGCAGACCGGGGCCCATGCCGTCGCCGAGCAGCAGCGCGGTGGCGAGACCGGACGCGAGGACGGCGACGAGGGTCGCGGTCCGGACGGGTGCGGCCTCGGCGGGGCGGACCAGTGTCGCCCAGGAGGGCGCGGCCGGCTGCCGCTGCACCTGCCAGGGATTCACGGGCGCCGCGGCTGCTTGTCCCCAGGGCGGTGGCCCGGCCGCGCCGGCCTGTCTGCCGCCCGCCGGGTCCGGCCGCGCGGGTGAATCCCCGGCCGTGGGCTCCGCGTTGACCGCGTCGTCGGTCCGGGCTTCGTCCGCTCCGCCGGTGTTTTCTGACATCGGGTTCCCTCCCCTGTCGGCCGCCCCGTGGTTCAGGTCGGGGCGGCGATGCGGACAGGTTAGGCCGGTGCGATGCAGTTTTGAACAGGATCAAAAGAGTGCTGTGGCAGGACCGTGACAATCGACGTGGGGCATTTCACCGCGCGGCGGCCACGACCGGGGCGCAGGTCGCACCGCAGCTTCGAACACCTCTCGGGCACCGGCACGCACCGGCACGCACCGGCATACAGTCGGGTCGATCCGCGGGCGTCAGCCCGCCGCGACCTCCGGCAGCCAGGCCGGCAGTGCCTCGGTACGCGCCAGCCAGGCGGCCGGCAGCACGGCGTCACCACGCGCTCCGAGCACCCCGCCGACGATCGCGCAGGTCGTGTCGACGTCCCCGCCCACCTGCGCGGTGGTCCAGAACGCCCGCTCGTAGTCGTCCAGGGCCCGCGCCGCCGACCACAGGGCGAACGGCACGGTGTCGTGCGCGCTCGTACGCCGCCCGCAGCCCAGCACCGCCGCGACCGTGGTGGCGTCGCCGTAGTCCAGCATGTCCCGCGCACGCCGCAGCCCCGCGCCCACCGCGCTGCGCGGGACCAGTGCGATGACCCCGTCCAGCAGGTCGGAGGCCTTCGGCGGGCCGTCGGTGCCCGCGGCCAGTGCCGCCGCCGCGGCGACGGCCATCGCCCCGCACACGGCCTCGCGGTGCTGGTGGGTGGTGTAGGAGGAGATCTCCGCCTGGTGGGTGGCCTGCTCCGGGTCGTCGGCGTACCAGGCCCCGAGGGGCGCGATGCGCATCGCGGCGCCGTTGCCCCACGAGCCCTGCCCGTTGAACAGTTCGGCGGCCAGCGTGCGCCAGTCCTGCCCCTCCCGGACCAGACGCAGCATCCGGTTCACCGCGGGCCCGTATCCACGGTCGAAGTCGTGGTGGTGGGCGAAGGAACTCGCGAGCGCGTCCTGGTCGATCCGCCCGTGCTCGGCCAGCACGGCCACCACCGAGCAGGCCATCTCGGTGTCGTCGGTCCACTGCCAGGCCTGGGCGCCGGTGGGCAGTTCGCGCCGCTTGAGCAGCGGGTAGTTCACGGGGACGAAGTACTGGGAGCCCAGGGCGTCCCCCAGCGCCAGCCCTCGGAGGCTGGCCATGGCGCGCGCGTAGCGCCGTTCGGGAGTGGAATCAGGCGTCATCGCGGGCCACTCTAGCCGTCCAGGTCGTAAGGCTCGGGTGTGGTCCACCGCTCAAATGGGCGGTCCAACCGGTACCGGCTGTCCGGGCCGCGCAGGAGCACCCGGAATTCACCGTTGCCCGGATTGGACAGGGCCTCGAATTCGGCCACGGACCAGTGGAACCAGCGCATGCAGAACAGCCGCATCGTCAGCCCGTGGGTCACCAGCAGCACGTTCTCGGGATGGTCGGGGGCCTCGAAGCTGCGGTAGAGGCTCTCCAGGAAGGAACCGACCCGGTCGTACACGTCGGCGCCCGACTCGCCCTGCGCGAACCGGTAGAAGAAGTGTCCGTACGCGTCCCGGTACGCCTTCTGCAGCCGCACGTCGTTCTGGTCCTGCCAGTTCCCCCAGTCCTGCTCGCGCAGGCGCGGCTCCTCGCGCATCCGCACCCTTGTCGGGTCCAACCGGAGCTCCCGGAAGGTCTGCAGGGTGCGGCGGTACGGGGAGACGTACGCGCTGATCGTCTCGGTGCCGAAGAGCGTGCGCAGCCGGACGCCTGCCTCGGACGCCTGCTCGCGCCCCGTGGGGGTCAGCCGCAGGGCGTGGTCGGGCTCCCGTTCGTAGACCGAGTCGTCGGCGTTCCCCTCCGACTCCCCGTGTCGGACAAGGACGATGCGCCGTGGTCGAGCCATCCCACGACCCTATTCGGCGACCGGGCGGCCCGCCGTCCGGGCACGCCGATCGACCCCGGGCGGTCATCGTACGGTCATACCGTCCAGGAGGGCTCCAGGTCGACGACATCCCCGGTGAGGGCCTCGACATCAGCCTGGAGCTGGGCGCGCAGGGACAGCCGCTCGACCCGCTCCTGCCGGTACTTGCCGTGCTCGGCGGCGGCGTGCCACATCGAGAGCACCAGGAACTCCCGGCCCGGGGCCTCCCCGAAGAGGCCCCGGACCATCCCGGGCGAGCCGGCCATCGCCGGATTCCACACCTTCTCCTGCATCAGGGCGAAGTGGTCGACCCGCCCCTCCCGGACCCTCGTATGCGCGACCCGTACGACATCGGCATCGGTGAAGCGCGGCTCGAAGCCGGTCTTCACGTCGAAGCGGTGGTCGAAGAGGGTGACCCGCAGATCGGTGTAGGTGCCGTTCTGGGAGGCGGCGAGCCGGTCGTGCGAGCGGGCCATGAAGGAGTCGTAGAAGGACCGGCTCTCCCAGAACGCGAAGACATGCGCGACCCCCTGCCGGCCCCGGCTCCAGCCGCCGCCCTGTCCCCGGAATCCCGGCTCGCCGGGCAGCCCCGCCCATTTTCGCTGCCCGCGCTCGAACCCGCGTCGGTCCGTCACCGTGCAGCGAATCCACTTGACCAGCACGGCGCCATCGTACGGGCCAGGCGCGGCCCCGGTCAGTCCTCGGCGCGGTGGATCCGTACCAGTTCCGCCGCGTCCCGATCGGGCAGCCGAAGTCCGAACTGCTGGTCGAGCGTGGCGAGCAGTTCGTCCGGGCCGACGATCTCCTGCTCGGCCCGGCCGTCGGGGTGCAGCCGGGTGAGTTCCCGCCCGACGAGCGCCTGGCGGACGCCGTCGCCAGGGCGCTGGACGACGAGCCGCCCGGCGAAGGAGGAGGCGGGGTGGGTGGAGCTGTAGTGGTTGAGTACGACGTAGTCGACGGGGTGGTAGTGCTGCGGGGAGAAGGCGTACAGGTCCCGCCAGGTGTCGCCGCGCAGCAGGCACAGCGCGAGGACTCCGTCTTCCTCCTCACGGACGCGGTACGTCCACTCGCCCTGCCGCACCTCGGTGCCCGGCCGTCCCAGCGGCATCGGCTCACGGAGCCCCTGGAAACCGAACCCGGCGTCGCACAGCCATGGTTCACCCTCGACGGTGACGACGAGGACGGCGTGCGTCACGGCGAGGACGGAGTCGCCGCGGGTGCGGTTGCGGGCACCACGCCCGGAGACCTCGAAGCCGATCCGCTGCAGGGCGGCGGCGAGCAGCGAGTTCTGCTCGTAGCAGTAGCCGCCGCGGCGGCCGTGCACGAGCTTGTCCTCGATCGACTTGAGGTCCAGCGCGACGGGGCGGCCGAGCAGGACGTCCAGGCTCTCGAAGGTGATGGCGGCGGTATGGGCACGGTGCACTGCGTACAACGTGCGGAGGTCCGGGCGGAGTTCCCCGGACGGCTCCCGGTCCCCCTGATATCCGATCCGGTCCAGATACGCGTCCAGGTCCAGCTCGTCACCGCTCCACATGACTGATCATCTCCCCGTTCCCCCGCCTCGTCGGCCGTCGCGCGCCATGAAATCCCGAGGCGCGCTGTCACACGCGCCCCGCACAATGATCGCCATGACGGCCCTGCACTCCAACCCGCTTTTCGACCGCCTCGCCGATGCCGAGAACATCCTGGTCACCGGTGCCGGCGGCGGCTTCGACATCTACGCCGGCCTCCCCGTGGCCCTGTCCCTCATGCACCAGGGCAAGCGGGTCCACCTCGCCAACCTCTCCTTCAGCGCCCTCGCCGGACTGCCCTCCGAGGCGTGGGTGGCCCCCGACCTGGCCGCCGTCACTCCTGACTCCGCGCCCCACCTGTCCTACTTCCCCGAGCGGACCCTGGCCCGGTGGCTGGAACTCCACGGCTACCCGGCCACCGTGTACGCCTTCCCCCAGACCGGGGTGCAGCCTCTGCGGGCGGCCTACCGCGAGCTGGTCGACCTGCACCGCATCGATGCGGTTGTCCTGGTCGACGGCGGCACGGACATCCTGATGCGGGGCGACGAAGCGGGCCTCGGCACGCCCGAGGAGGACCTGACCAGCGTCGCGGCGCTGGCCGCGCTGGAGGACGTGCCCGAGCGCCTCGTCGTGTCGGTGGGCTTCGGTGTGGACGCGTACCACGGGGTCAGTCACGGTCTGGTACTGGAGAACATCGCCGCGCTGGAACGCGCGGGCGCCTACCTCGGGGCGTTCTCCATACCGCGCGCCACCAAGGAGGGCGCGCTCTTCCTCGACGCGGTGGCCCATGCCCAGGAGCAGACCCCGGACCGGCCCAGCATCGTGAACGGCTCGATCGCCGCGGCCGTCCGGGGCTCCTTCGGCGATGTGCAGTTCACCAGCCGCACACAGGGCAGCGAGCTCTTCGTGAACCCGCTGATGTCGCTGTGCTTCGCCTTCGACCTGCCGGGGCTCGCCGCGCGCTGCCTCTACCTGGACCGCATCGAGGACACCCACCTGATGCGCCAGGTCCATTCCCGGATCGCCGAGTTCCGCGAGGAGCTGGTCACCCGCCCGTCCCGCCGCATCCCCCACTGACGCGCCCGGCCGGGTGACGCGTTCGACGGCGGCGCGGGCGGGGATGGGACCGGCGCACGGCGCGTCCGAGCCGAACAAGGGGCGCTCGGGCACCTCCTCGACCGCCAGCCGTGCCGCGAGGACGACGCCGGCCGGCTCGACGGCCGTCAGCCAGTTCAGTCCGCCCGGTGCGGACGGCCGGTCAGATCCGCGTCCTGCTGGCGACCGGGCTGTCCACCAGCCTGATCCGGCAGGTGCTGTCCTGCGCCGACGCCGCGGCATCCGTACGATCCGTAGAAGACGTTGCGCTCCGTGGCCCGCCGACCCGGATGGCGCCGTTCCTCCGCCGCATAGCCCACCGAGACCAACAGGGCGATGGCCAGGTCGTCACGGTCGCCGATCCCGATCACCTTCTTCACCGCGGCCTCGTCCCAGCCGTTCATGGGCGAGGTCGCCAGACCCATCTCCGTGGCCGCGAGCATCAGGAAGGAGGCCGCGATCATGGCGTCCTTGACCGCGTACTCCCGGAGCAGACCGCGCTGATCGAGGTCCTCCTGGAAAGCCCTGGACGCGGTGGAGAACATCGTGATGAACGCGTCGTCCCAGGCTCCGCTGCGCCGGGCCTGCTCGTGGATGTCGCTGTGGTCCTCGCGCCAGGACTGCGGCTCGGCCACGAAGACCAGGACGACCGGCGCCTCTTGGGGCTGGGGCTGGCCTCCCGTGGCCCATGTCAGCCCGGCGCGGCCCTGTTCTCCGGAGACCACGACGATCGACCGGTCCTGCAGGTTCCAGCTGGTGGGGGCCTCCACGGCGAGAGCGAGGAGCGCGTCGAGCACGGTGCCCGGGATCGGGTCGGGCCGGTAGTGGCGGACGGTGCGACGGGTGCGGATCGCCTCGGCGACCGACATGGTGTGGTGGCTCGTCATGACACTTACTGTCGGTGAGTCACTCTCCATTGGGAAGAAGGCACCTTTTTGTGCGTTACTCTCCCGCAATGAAAACCACGGTGGAATCATCCGGGCTGCCCGCCGACGTCTACTCCGCGAAATGCCCGACGCGCCAGGTACTCGACCACGTCTCCGGAAAGTGGACCATCCTCGTCGTCGACGCCCTCCTCGAAGGCACCCTGCGGTACACCGAACTGAGCCGGCGCATCGAAGGCGTGTCACAGAAGATGCTCACCCAGACACTGCGCAGCCTTGAGGGCGACGGGTTCGTCACCCGCACCGTGTACCCCACGATCCCGCCCCGGGTCGAGTACGAACTGACCGCGCTCGGCCGCAGTCTGGCGGAGCCGATCACCGCTCTCCGCCAGTGGACCGAGACCCACATCAACGAGATCGAGCGGGCCCGGGCCCAGCACGCCCCGGAGGCGGTCACCTCCACGTGAGCGGGTGGGTCGGGCGCGTCGGGCCATGACGAGAGAGGGGAGCCGGCGCACGCCGACTCCCCTCTCAGACCAGGCGGTTCAGGCCTGGTGGGCAGCTAGGTTCAGCTGCAGCCGCTCGTCGAGCCGCAGCCCTCGCAGATGTAGCAGGAGCCGGCGCGCTGCATCTTCGTACCGCAGGAGAAGCAGAGCGGGGCGTCGGCGGAGACGCCGAGCTGCATCTCGACCAGTTCGGCGCTGCTGTGCGCGGTCTTCGGGGCCGGGACGGGGACGGCCACGACCGGCTTGGGAGCCGACGGCACCGCGGTCAGCGGGGCACCCTGGGCCAGGGACTCCGTGTCCAGCTCGTCCTCGAGCGGCTCGTAGGAGCCGGTGTCCAGGTGACGCTGGCGCTCCTCGGCGGTGTGGATGCCGAGGGCCGAGCGCGTCTCGAAGGGCAGGAAGTCCAGCGCCAGGCGGCGGAAGATGTAGTCGACGATCGACTGCGCCATCCGCACGTCCGGGTCGTCCGTCATGCCGGCCGGCTCGAAGCGCATGTTCGTGAACTTCGAGACATAGGTCTCCAGCGGAACGCCGTACTGCAGACCGACCGAAACGGCGATCGAGAACGCGTCCATCATGCCCGCGAGGGTCGAACCCTGCTTGGACATCTTCAGGAAGACCTCGCCCAGACCGTCGTCCGGGTAGGAGTTGGCCGTCATGTACCCCTCGGCGCCACCGACGGTGAACGAGGTGGTGATCCCCGGGCGGCCCTTGGGGAGGCGCTTGCGGACGGGGCGGTACTCGATGACCTTCTCGACGGCGGCGCGGATGGTCTCCTCCGTCTTGACGGTGACCTCCTCCTTCTCCGCTTCCTTCTTCTTGGCGGAGAGGGGCTGGCCGACCTTGCAGTTGTCGCGGTAGATCGCGAGCGCCTTGACGCCCATCTTCCACGCCTCGAAGTAGATCTCCTCGATCTCCTCGACGGTCGCCGTCTCCGGCATGTTGACCGTCTTCGAGATCGCGCCGGAGATCCAGGGCTGGATCGCGGCCATCATCCGGACGTGGCCCATCGCGGAGATGGCGCGCTCGCCCATGGCGCAGTCGAACACCGAGTAGTGCTCGGTCTTCAGGCCCGGGGCGTCGACGACCACACCGTGCTCGGCGATGTGGGAGACGATCGCCTCGATCTGCTCCTCCTGGTAGCCCAGGCGGCGCAGGGCCTGCGGGACGGTGCCGTTGACGATCTGCATCGAGCCGCCGCCGACGAGCTTCTTGAACTTGACCAGGGCCAGGTCCGGCTCGACACCGGTGGTGTCGCAGGACATCGCGAGACCGATGGTGCCGGTCGGGGCGAGGACGGAGGCCTGGGAGTTGCGGAAGCCGTTCTTCTCGCCGAGGCGCAGGACGTCCTGCCAGGCCTCGGTGGCCGCTGCCCAGATGCTGTTGTCCAGGTCGTCGGTGCGCGGCGCGACGGCGTTGGCGTCGGCGTGCTGCTTCATGACGCGCTTGTGGGACTCGGCGTTGCGGGCGTAGCCGTCGTACGGGCCGACGATGGCGGCCAGCTCGGCGGAGCGCTTGTACGCGGTGCCGGTCATCAGCGAGGTGATCGAGGCGGCGAGGGTGCGGCCGCCGTCGGAGTCGTACGCGTGGCCGGTCGCCATCAGGAGGGCGCCGAGGTTGGCGTAGCCGATGCCCAGCTGGCGGAAGGCGCGGGTGTTCTCACCGATCTTCTGCGTGGGGAAGTCCGCGAAGCAGATGGAGATGTCCATCGCGGTGATGACGAGCTCGACGACCTTGGCGAAGCGCTCGGCGTCGAAGGACTGGTTGCCCTTGCCGTCGTCGTGCAGGAACTTCATCAGGTTGAGCGAGGCGAGGTTGCAGGACGTGTTGTCCAGGTGCATGTACTCGCTGCACGGGTTGGACGCGGTGATGCGGCCGGACTCGGGGCAGGTGTGCCAGTTGTTGATCACACCGTCGTACTGGATGCCCGGGTCGGCGCAGGCCCACGCGGCCTCGGCGAGCTTGCGGAAGAGCGCCTTGGCGTCGACCTTCTCGATGACCTCACCCGTCATACGGGCGCGCAGGCCGAACTCGGTGCCGTTCTCGACGGCCGTCATGAACTCGTCGTTCACGCGGACGGAGTTGTTGGCGTTCTGGTACTGGACGGACGTGATGTCGTCGCCGCCCAGGTCCATGTCGAAGCCCGCGTCGCGCAGGGCGCGGATCTTCTCCTCCTCCTTCACCTTGGTGGCGATGAAGTCCTCGACGTCCGGGTGGTCCACGTCCAGGACGACCATCTTGGCCGCGCGGCGGGTGGCGCCGCCCGACTTGATCGTTCCGGCGGACGCGTCGGCGCCGCGCATGAAGGAGACCGGGCCGGAGGCGTTGCCGCCGGAGGAGAGCAGCTCCTTGGAGGAGCGGATGCGGGAGAGGTTCAGGCCGGCGCCGGAGCCGCCCTTGAAGATCATGCCCTCTTCCTTGTACCAGTCGAGGATCGACTCCATGGAGTCGTCGACGGCCAGGATGAAGCAGGCGGAGACCTGCTGCGGCTGGGGCGTACCGACGTTGAACCAGACCGGGGAGTTGAAGCTGAAGATCTGGTGCAGGAGGGCGTAGGTCAGCTCGTGCTCGAAGATCTCGGCGTCGGCGGGCGACGAGAAGTAGTCGAAGTCCTCGCCGGCCTTCGTGTAGGTCTTCACGATCCGGTCGATCAGCTGCTTCAGACCGGTCTCGCGCTGCGGGGTGCCGACCGCGCCGCGGAAGTACTTGCTGGTGACGATGTTGACCGCGTTCACCGACCAGAAGTCGGGGAACTCGACACCACGCTGCTCGAAGTTGACCGAGCCGTCGCGCCAGTTGGTCATGACGACGTCACGGCGCTCCCAGCTCACCTCGTCGTACGGGTGCACGCCCGGGGTGGTGTGGATGCGCTCGATACGCAGGCCGCCCTTGGCAGCCTTGGTCCCCTTGGCGCGGGAACCACGTGCCGAGCCGCTCGCCGTCTCTGTCATGCCGCTTCCTCCCATATGCGGGCAAAAACGCCCTAAAGTGCCATCAATATTCCGCGGCACAGTGCTGTGTCTTGTATCTACGTCTCTTCGCCTGGCCGACCGGACGTGTCACGACGCGTGAGCGCCGGGGCACGGGGGGTCCGGTCAGTCGGCGGCGGAGGCGGGCACGGGGACCTGGACGGTCCCACCGAGCTCGCACTCTTCAGGGTGAGACCGCGACACGCGGAGTTCCGCGATGGCGGTCTCGAAGTCTTCAAGGGTGTCGAAAGCTTTGTAAACGGAGGCGAAGCGCAGGTACGCGACCAGATCGAGTTCCTGCAACGGGCCGAGTATGGCCAGACCCACGTCGTGGGTGGTCAGCTCGGCGCTCCCGGTGGCGCGCACCGCCTCCTCGACCCGCTGGCCGAGCTTGGCGAGGGCGTCCTCGGTGACCGGCCGCCCCTGGCACGCCTTGCGCACGCCGGAGATGACCTTGGTACGGCTGAAGGGTTCGGTCACCCCGCTGCGCTTGATCACCATCAGCGAGGCCGTCTCCACCGTCGTGAATCGACGGGAGCAGTCGGGGCACTGACGGCGCCTGCGGATCGACGTGCCGTCGTCCGTGGTGCGGCTGTCGACGACACGGCTGTCGGGGTGCCTGCAGAAGGGGCAGTGCATGGTTCCCTCACCCTCCCTTGTGGCACGACCGAATCACCCCACGGAGCCCCTGAACGACGGAGGCTGACTCCGTCGGGGGCTCGTGAAGCAGCCACCAGCATATGCGATGACGAGGCCCCCGGAAGACCCGAGGACCACAACCTCTGGGTGGCAGCGCTCATCCAACCACTAGATCTTGGGTTGTGGCGGATTTACGCGACTCCGCGTGTCGCCGCGTCCGATGGGCGGACACGGAGCCTCCCGGTGCCACACTGGGCACGGGCCCGGAAGGCCGCGATCCGACCGGGAAGGGTACCGTAAGCGGCGGACGCCGAGCCGAACCCGCGTTCGGCGAACCGATCGTCCATACACCCCTCGATTTACCCACGCAGGACGATCTGCGATTTTTCACTCGAACGTGTGTTTGGCGCAACCTTTCGAAAGCTACTACCGTTGTCCAGCTAGGGAGAACATTTCGAGAGGGGCCGACGTGACCACCACCGCAGACAGTGCCGCCATCACTGCCCAGAACCGCTCCCAGAGCCGACTCGAGCCGGTGCATGCCATGAACGACGCAAACCTGAATCCGGATGCGGAGCCCGCAGTGCGCCCCGCACGCTCGCTGCCAGGTCGACCTCCAGGCATCCGCGCCGACAGCTCCGGGCTCACGGACCGGCAGCGGAGGGTCATCGAGGTCATTCGCGACTCCGTGCAGCGGCGGGGTTACCCGCCGTCGATGCGGGAGATCGGCCAGGCGGTCGGCCTGTCCAGCACCTCCTCGGTCGCGCACCAGCTGATGGCCCTGGAGCGCAAGGGCTTCCTGCGCCGTGACCCGCACCGCCCCCGGGCCTACGAAGTGCGCGGTTCCGACCAGCCGAGCTCGCAGCCCACGGACACCACCGGAAAGCCCGCCGCCTCCTACGTTCCCCTGGTCGGCCGGATCGCGGCGGGCGGCCCGATCCTGGCCGAGGAGTCGGTCGAGGACGTCTTCCCGCTCCCCCGCCAGCTGGTCGGTGACGGCGAGCTCTTCGTCCTCAAGGTCGTCGGCGACTCGATGATCGAAGCCGCCATCTGCGACGGCGACTGGGTCACGGTCCGTCGTCAGCCGGTCGCGGAGAACGGCGACATCGTCGCCGCGATGCTCGACGGCGAAGCCACCGTCAAGCGCTTCAAGCGCGAGGACGGCCACGTCTGGCTCCTCCCTCACAACGCCGCCTACCAGCCGATTCCCGGCGACGAGGCGACGATCCTCGGCAAGGTGGTCGCGGTACTGCGTCGGGTCTGACCCCGCCGCCCCCATTCAGCCCCCGGGACCCACTGCGCCGGTTCCGGGGGTTGCTTCATGCCCGGAACCGGCGGGCGAGCCGAGCGGACAAAGCCGGTCGGCTCGCCCGCGGTTTCAGGGGCTACTTGCCGTCGGCCTTGGCCGTCGCGTCGATCGCCGCCAGGGAACGCCGGGCCTGGTTGCGGTCCGTGGTGTACCAGAAGTCCGGCAGTGTCGCCCGCAGGAAGCTCCCGTACCGTGCCGTCGCCAGCCGGGGGTCCAGGACCGCGACGACACCACGGTCACCGGAGGCCCGTACGAGACGGCCCGCACCCTGCGCCATCAGCAGCGCGGCATGCGTGGCCGCGACGGCCATGAACCCGTTGCCTCCGTGCTCCTCCACCGACTTCTGACGGGCGCTCATCAGCGGGTCGTCGGGACGCGGGAAGGGGATCCGGTCCATGACCACGAGCTGACAGCTGGGACCGGGCACGTCCACGCCCTGCCAGAGCGACAGCGTCCCGAACAGGCAGGTCTTCGGGTCGGCGGCGAAGGACTTGATCAGCTCGCCGAGGGTTTCCTCGCCCTGGAGCAGGATCGGGTTGTCGAGCCGGCTGCGCAGCTCCTCGGCGGCCGCCTTGGCGCCACGCATGGAGGAGAAGAGACCGAGGGTGCGACCGCCGGCCGCTTCGATCAGCTCGGCGAGCTCGTCCATCATGTCGCCGCGGGTCCCCTCGCGGCCCGGTGTGGCCAGGTGCTTCGCGACGTAGAGGATGCCCTGCTTGGGGTAGTCGAAGGGCGAGCCGACGTCGAGACCGCGCCAGACGGGTACGTCGTCGCCCTCGACCCCCTCGGGGGACAGGCCCAGAGAGGCCGCGACCCCGTTGAAGTCGCCGCCCAGCTTGAGGGTGGCGGAGGTCAGGACCACGGAGCGGTCCTCGAACAGCTTCTCTCGCAGCAGGCCGGACACCGACAGGGGCGCGACCCGGAGCGTGGCGCCGAAGCGGTCGTGGCGCTCGTACCAGACCACGTCGTACTCGGAACCGTTGGTGATCCGCTCCGCCACCCCGTGGATGTTCTCCACCGCGGCCAGCGCCTGCTTGCGCACCGCGTCCTCGTCGGGGACGGACTTGTCCCGGGTCGCGCCGATCGCCGAGATCACATTGCGCGCGGAGTCCCGCAGCGACATCAGCGCGTAGCCGAGGTCCTCGGGGATCTGCTCCAGCCGGCCCGGGAGGGCCAGCTCCATCACCCGCTCGAAGGTCTCGGAGGCGGTCTGCAGGGAGTCCGCCGTCTTCTCGTCGACCAGTTTCGCGGCACGCTTCACGGCCCGGTTGACCTGGCCCGGGGTGAGCTCGCCGGTGGCGACGCCCGTGACCCGGGAAACCAGCTCGTGGGCCTCGTCGACGATCAGCACCTCGTGCTGCGGCAGCACCGGCGCGCCCTCGATGGCGTCGATGGCGAGCAGGGCGTGGTTGGTGACGACCACGTCCGCGAGCTTGGCCCGCTCCCTGGCGGCCTCCGCGAAGCACTCGGCGCCGTACGCGCACTTCGTCGCGCCCAGGCATTCGCGCGAGGAGACCGAGATCTGCGACCAGGCCTTGTCCGAAACGCCCGGAGTCAGGTCGTCGCGGTCGCCCGTCTCGGTCTCGTCCGCCCAGTCGCGCAGGCGGAGCAGGTCCTGGCCGAGCTTGCTGGTGGGCGCGGCCGCCTCGAACTGGTCGAAGAGGCCCTCCTCCTCGTCCTGCGGAGCGCCCTCGTGCAGGCGGTGCAGGCACAGGTAGTTGGACCGGCCCTTGAGCATGGCGAACTGAGGGCGGCGGCGCAGCTGCGGGTGCAGTGCCTCCACCGTCCTCGGGAGATCGCGTTCGACGAGCTGCCGCTGGAGGGCGAGCGTCGCCGTGGCCACGACCACGCGCTCGCCGTGGGCGAGGGCCGGCACCAGGTAGCCGAGGGACTTTCCTGTGCCGGTACCGGCCTGGATCAGACGGTGGGAGTTGTCGTCGATCGCTTCGGCGACGGCTTCGGCCATGGCCACCTGGCCGGGGCGCTCCGTGCCGCCGACGGCGGAGACGGCGGCGTGCAGCAGGTCGGGGAGGGAGGGCTTCGTCATAGCACTGCCAACCCTACGGGGCCGCACTGACAGCGAGCGCACCGGCGAGCAGTCATGGCCGGTACAGGGGGTTGGGGACGGTGCCGTGCTGCACGGCGTGGGGGCGGTCGGGGCGGTCGCGGTAGCCGTCCTCGTAGAGCCGGTTCCGGTTCAGGCAGAGCCGTCCGATCCGCTCGCCGAGCAGGTCGAAGAGCTCGTGGCGGTCCTTGAGCTCCGGGAAGCGGGCCTGGTGGCGCAGGATCTCCGCCCGTACGAGGGACCAGAACTCGCGCTCCGGGACGCCCAGGCAGTCCTCGCACAGGGCCGAGAGGTAGCGGAAGACACCGACGAACAGTCCGGAGTGGATGAACTGGGGCAGGAAGTCGGCGGGCTCGGTGAGCAGGACGGCGCGGACCTCGTCGGGCAGGTCTTCCAGCTCGGGCAGCGGTTCGTCGGTGATGTTGACGTCGTCCACGAAGTCCTTGACCGCGAGCCGGACCGGGACGTCGCACTCGTCGAAGATCACGACGACGTTCTCGCCGTGCGGGGAGAAGACGGTGCCGTAGCGGTAGAGGAAGTGGAGCAGCGGGGGCAGGAGGGTGGCGAAGAGGCGCTGGAGCCACACGGTGGGGGTGAGTCCGGACCGGGCGACGAGCTCGGCGGTGAAGGACCGGCCGCGCGGGTCGGTGTGGAGGAGGGAGGCGAGCGTGCGCGCGCGCTCGCCGGGTGCCAGCAGGCCGGTCAGGGGTTCGCGCCAGATCGCGCCGAGGAGCTCCTTGTACTGGTACGGAACCTCGGGGAGCTCGTCGTAGACGGGGTGGCGGACGGTGACGGAGGCGACTTCCCCGAGCAGGACGACCCGGCACTCGTCGCGGAGGAAGGGGTCGCCGTCCCGGAGGGAGTGGATCCAGGCGGTGACGGCGGGGGCAGCGAGCGTGAGGTCGCTGGGCAGTCCGCGCCAGACCATGGTGTTGAAGACGGAGAGCGGGAGTTTGACGCTGTGCCGGTCGGGGCGGCTGAGGTTCAGGAAGGTGCGGACGGACTGTTGCGGGAGCCGCACGTCGGGGTCGGCGGGGAGCGGTACCAGGGCGCCGGAGGCGAGCGCGGGGGCGAAGAGGGGCAGGACGACCTCGTCCCACTGCCAGGGGTGGACCGGGAGGTAGAGGTAGTGGAGCGGGTCGAGGCCGCGGTCGCGCAGGGACCGGTCGAAGACGGCCCGGGTGACGGGGTCGAGCTCGGCTGTGTAGAGGCGGGCGGGGTCCTCGAGGCCGGCGGTCCCGCGGTAGACGGCGAGCGAGGTGTGGGCGGCGAGCCAGGGCAGCCGCTGGCGGGTGCGGGCCTCGGGGGCCCAGGCCTCGGTGTCGGAGGCGGAGAGTCCGATGCGGCCCTTGTTGGGGACGAGCCAGGGGTGTCCGGTCTGGTGTCCTTCGAGGGCGGCGTAGTCGAGGTCGGCGAGGACGTCGGCGGTGAGTGCGGTGTGGTCGAGCCGGGCGTCAGCGGTGAGGGTGGCGCTGAGTTCCCGGACGAGGTGACCGAGGGTGGGACCGTCGAGACCGAGGAGGGTGCGGGCCCGGATGAGGAAGGCGTACGGGTCCCCGAAGGGGGTCGGTCCCCCGAGGTCGCCCAGCACGCCGGGCACGGCCGGTGGGATCGGTGAGGGCGCCGACGGGGTCAGGGTGATCGTGTCCGGGGTGACGTGCCAGCTGCCGTACGCCCGGCGGCGGGCGCGGAATCCGAGGCTGCTGCCGTCGTCCAGGGTCACGGTCCAGGCGTCCCCGGTGGTGGCCGGTACGGGGACGGGATGGATGATCTCCTCGTAGGCGAACTCGCCGAGCATTTTCGCGAGCAGTCGGCGGGCGGCGAAGTCCCAGGTCTCACGGTTGAGTTCGGGCGGCGTGCAGGGGTGCTGAGGCGAGGGCGGCACGGCGGATTCGGCCGGGTCGTGGGCTGCGGGGAAGTTCGGCACGGGACTCCTCGGGGGTCGGGAACTTTGCTTCGTCACGCAGAGTTATCGAAGGGAGAGGTGCGGAGCAGCCGACGACGGTCGGGGTTCGCGGGACGGCACTCAGAGGAGATTGCGCAGTACCCGCTCCCGGATCATCAGGGCGGCCCGCTTCTCGGGAAGGTCGATTTCCGCGGAGCAGCGGAAGCCGGAGTTCAGGAAGGCTGATACGGAGGGGGTGTTGCGGATGTCCGGTTCCGCGACGACGCGTGTGCAGCGGGGGCGGTTGCCGAGGACGAGGTCGGCCACGGCGCGCAGCAGAGCCGTTCCGAGTCCGCGGCCACGGTTCGTGCCGTCTCCGATGAGCAGGTGGATACCCGTGTCGTGGGGGCGCGCCGGATAGTGCCGGGAGAGCGGGTCGAGGTCGGCCCGGTAGATCTCCCAGTAGCTCATCGGCGTGCCGTCGAGGAGGCCGAGGCAGGGGATGCTGTGGCCATCGCCGTCGAGCTGCGCCCTGAGGTGGTCGGCGGTGACCGCTGCGGGGCCCGCGAGCTCCCAGTAGGCGGCCACTTCGGGATCGTTCATCCAGCCGGTGAGGAGCTCCAGGTCACGACCGGGCCGCACGGGATCGAGGCGGAAGGCCCCGGCGGGCGTGGTGACACTGCCCCAGATGGCGGGGGAATCGAGCAGGTCGGCTTCGGCGAGCAGGGGCAGGAGTTCGGCGTTCAGGCGTGGTTCGCGCCTTCCGCTTCCGACTTCGGCAACGCGGGTGGTGACGCGCGCTGCGTGGGCGGATCCGGCTGTCGGAGCTGGGGCTGAGGTGTCGGTGGAGGGCATCGGGGCTCTTCTCCGCGTCGGCGCCGACGCGTCAATCGTGAAGGGGGTTGGTGATGGTGACGTAGACGGACTGGGTGTCGACCGGGCCGACCAGCTCGTCGAGACCGCCGAGGCGGGTGAGCAGGTTCGCCTTGCATCGCAGGGTGGGCGAGTCGAGCAGCCGTGCGGGGAGCGGGCCGAGGCCCGCGGCCTTGGCGAGGAAACGGCGGAAGGCGGCGAGGAGGACCCGTTCGTCGGCGAGCCGCTGGGATCCGAAGGCACCGATGAGACCGAGCACGTTGTTGATGCCGAGGTAGTAGGCGAAGCGTTCGTCGGTGACGGCGTCGGAGACGAAGGTGTCGCTGGCGCTCCCGATGCCGGGGAGCCGGTGCTCCAGTTCCGCGCGGCGTGATTCGCGGAAGTAGTAGCCCTGGTTGTCCCGGTAGCGGCCGCCGATCGGCCAGCCGGCCGGGTCGAGGAGCACCAGGGTGTTCTGCTGGTGTGCTTCGAGGGCGATTCCGGCGAGTGCGTCGAAGGCGAGGACCGGCAGCACCACGTGGTCGAGGTAGCGCAGGAACCACTCGGCGGCGACGGCGGACGTGGTGTGGCCGGTGGCGGTGGCGAGCCCGGTGACGAGCTCGGCGAGCCGGGAGCTCATGGTGGTCCGGCCGGGCCACGGACGGGGAGCGGTGAGTGCGGCGATGCAGACGGGGTCGTCGCCCGAACGGAAGGGGTTGTGGCGCAGCAGGGCGTCGAGTCCGGGCACGGGGGTTCCGTCCGGGGCGTCCACGGCGACCCAGGCGGGGTCGCGGACGATGTCGAAGGCCGGGTGGGACGCCTGCCACTGCTCGGCGAGGCCGGTGCGGAGCAGTCGGTGCACCTCGACTCCGCGGTGGAGTTCCTTGCGGAGGTTCTCGCGGCGGGAGTTGGTGATGCGCAGGCCCAGGGAGAGCTTGAGCATCGCGGGGGCGCCCGGTCGGTGGACGGTACGGACGGAGGAGGTGGGGTACCACGGGTCGCCGTGCGGGCCCAGGTCGTGCAGGAGTCCCGCGTCCTGGAGGGCGGTGACGGCGGGGCGCTGGAGCAGGTCGCGGGCTTGCCAGGGGTGCAGGGGAAGGGGGGTGGTGCCGTGGGGCAGCGGGAGTCCGGGGGCGAGTCGGCCGAGGAGCTGTGGGGCGGAGACGGGGCGGCCGCTCTCGGTCCAGGCCGATTCGCTCGCGAGAGCAGAGGGGGCGACCGCGAACCAGTGCAGGGGGAAGGAGCCGTGGAGTTCGGGTGAGTAGCGGCGTACTTCGGCCTCGGAGAGTCCTTCGCGGCTCTTCGGGTCCGGCTGGAGGGGGTGACCGAGGAGGAGTGCCTGTTCGGCGGTGAGGAAACGGTCTCCGCTGACGGGGGCCGGGGCGGTGGGGCGTTCCCGCCGGTCGGCGATGAATTCGGCGGTGCGGCGCACCGAGTCGGCGACCCGGCCGACGAGATCGGCGGCGCCTCGGCCGCCACTCGTGCCCTCACGGGCGATGAGCGCGGCAATGGTGACGGCGTCCAGGGAGGGGGCTGCGGCGGTCGTGCCTTCGAGCCGGACCGCGCCGAACCGGTGCCAGCCGGAGTGTGACCAGTGGCGGACGGGAACGAGCAGGGCGGCACCGGAAGCGGGAAGGGGGATACGCAGGGGGGTTCCGGCGGAGCCGTCGGGACGGCCGAGACCGGATTCGCGGACCCAGCAGCGGAGCAGGTTCTCCACCGCCGCGGCCTCGGCGGCGACGGCCGGGTCTGGGTGGTTGAGGAGGTCGGGCAGTGTGGTCGGCTCCAGCCGGAGCGGGCTCGTCCAACCGGAACGGGGCCTGGGTGTGCCGTCCTTCTGCCGCGGCACCGTGGCCGCTGCCCCGGCGCCGCTCCCCGCGGTGGCCGTCGCGGCCGCGGCTGCCGGGGGGAGCTGCTCGGGCGGCGCGGCGGAGACGCCCGCCGGGCCCGGCTGCGGGTGTTCCGTGGCTGCGTCGGCGTGGGGCGTCATGCCGGCCGGGGGCGGGGCCGGTGCGTCCTCGGCGGGTACGGTCCGCGCCGGCGGTCCGGCCGCGGAGCCAGCTCCCTGCGGCTCGGGCACGTCGGGCCTGGGCGCCGGGGAGGGCGGCTCGACGGCCTCCGGGAGCGGCGCCGCGGTGCCGGGCGGCGGTGACGGCTGCTCCGGGGCGAGGGCCTCCGCGTGGTCCGGGAGCGGCTGGGGCTGCGCCTGGGCCGGTCCCGGCGGTGGGGCGGGCCGGTCGCACGACAGCGGCTGGGTCTCCGTGACGGGGGTGGACTGGTGCGGGTCTGGCATCGCGGGTCCTCGGGGTGCGGTCAGTGGGTCCGGCGGGCGGCGGCCGGGATGGCGTCGGCCAGGCGGTCCAGGACCGCCGCGGCCTGCTCGTCGGTCAGGGTCAGCGGGGGAAGGAGGCGCACCACGGTGCCGTGGCGGCCGCCGAGCTCGACGATCAGACCGCGGTCCAGGCACTCCTGGCGGACGGCGGCGGCGAGGGAGGGTGCGGCGGCACCGGTGTCGGGGTCGACGAGTTCGACGCCGATCATCAGGCCCCGGCCCCGTACCTCTCCGATGCAGGGATGGCCGCAGGCCAGGCCCCGCAGGGCCGCCAGCATGCGTTCGCCCAGGGCGGCGGCGCGCTCGGCGAGCCGGTTCTCGCGGACGAAGGCGAGCGTGGCGGTACCGGCGGCCATGGCGAGCTGATTGCCGCGGAAGGTGCCCGCGTGCGAGCCGGGGGCCCAGACGTCCAGGCCCGCCCGGTACACGATCACCGCGAGCGGCAGACTGCCGCCGATCGCCTTGGAGAGGACCATCACGTCGGGCACCACCCCGGCGTGGTCGACTCCCCAGAAGGCACCGGTCCGGCCGACGCCCGTCTGTACCTCGTCGGCGATGAGGGGGATTCCGCGCGCCGCGGTGATCTCCCGCATCCGGCGCAGCCAGCCGTCCGGGGCGGGGATCACGCCGCCCTCGCCCTGCACGGGTTCGACGATCATTCCGGCGGGGGCGGGCACTCCGCCCTTCGGGTCGTCCAGCAGGTTCTCCGTCCAGCGCGCGGAGAGTTCGGCGCCCTCGGGGCCGCCGACTCCGAACGGGCAGCGGAGGTCCTGCGGGTACGGCAGCCGGGTCACCCGTACCTCGGGGGCGCCTCCCGATGCGTCCAGGGCCCCGGCTGTCATGCCGTGGTAGGCCCCGGTGAAGGCGAGCAGCCCGGGTCGGCCGGTCGCGGTGCGCACCAGTTTGAGGGCGGCCTCCACCGCGTCCGTACCGGCCGGACCGCAGAACTGGATGCGCGCGTCGGCGGCCAGCGCGGGCGGCAGGTTGGCGAACAGCTCGGTGGTGAAGGCGTCCTTGACGGGAGTGGCGAGGTCCAGCACGTGCAGCGGGGCCCCCGAGTCGAGAACGCCCCGGATGGCTTCGAGCACCACCGGGTGGTTGTGCCCGAGGGCGAGCGAGCCGGCGCCGGAGAGGCAGTCCAGGTAACGCCGCCCGTCGGCGCCCTCGATGGTGAGCCCGCGGGCCCGCACGGGGACGATGGGCAGCGAGCGCGCGTACGTCCGGGCGGCGGACTCCCGCTGTGCCTGTCTGCGCAGGATGCCCTCGGGGGCGGCGGATCCCCCCGGCGCACCACTCACGTCCGGACCATCCGGACAGTCCACGTGTTCCGGACCCGGCACCCGGCTTCCCCGCGGCGGCACTTGAGGCGGGATCTCTGTCGCGGCCGCAGCCTCGGCCGAGTCGGTGACAGCCACGCGTGTCGGTCCTCCCGCACTGATTGCTCTTCCGGATTGCGTCTCGAACATGAACGCTGCTCCCCCATCCCCCGTACGTACCAACGACGGTGACGGCAACCGATCACGGGTTGACTCAAGATCCTTGTTGCGCAAGGGGTGAGCACCAGGAACCGCAGCCCCGGCCTGTGTCGTCCTGGGCGACAGCGGCATAGTGGGGGGCTACTCCATTCCTCGAACACCCAGGGGGACGAACGACATGCGACCGAACCGACCGGTCACCGCGATCCTGTGCGCGGCCACGCTCGCGCTGACCGCGGCTGCCTGCGGCCCCGGCGACGGGGAGGCCGGCGGCGACGCCAAGCCGACCGTGGCGGCGAGCCTGCCGGGCCAGGACGGGATAAAGATCCCGGACCAGCTCAAGGACAAGCTCAAGGAGCACGGTATCGACCTGGAGAAGTGGAAGGGGGGTGAGTGGAAGAACTGGAAGAAGGAGGACTGGCTCCGCGAGGCGGGCGACTACATCAACCCCGTGATCGAGGGCCTGTGGGACCCGGACCGCATGCGTGACGCGGAGCAGCCGCAGCGCCCGGCCGTCGACCCCGACGCGGGCAAGGACCAGGGAGTCACCGACCCGACTCCGCCGCCGGTGGCCGCCAAGCAGGCCAACCCGCCCTACCACACGAGCGTTCCGGCGTCCGGCAAGGTGTTCTTCGACGGCCCCGAGGGCTCGATGGTCTGCTCGGCGACCGTGATCAAGGACCCGGCCCACCCCGGCAAGTCGAACATGGTCTGGACCGCGGGCCACTGTGTCCACGCGGGCAAGGCCGGCGGCTGGTACCGCAACATCGCCTTCGTCCCCTCCTACAACAACGCGGGCAAGCCGGCGGCGCAGCTCAAGGGCGCGCCCCGCGAGACGGTCGCCCCCTTGGGCGTCTGGTGGAGCGACTGGGCGCAGACCTCCGACCAGTGGATCGCGAGCGGCGGTCCGACCGGCGGCGCGGGTGCCCCGTACGACTTCGCGGTGCTGCACGTGGCTCCCGAGAAGGGCAGCACCAAGTCCCTGGAGGAGACGGTCGGTTCGGCGCTCCCGGTGGACTTCAACGCGCAGGCCGTGCCGAAGGTCGCGAGCATCACGGCGACGGGCTACCCGGCGGCGGCTCCCTTCGACGGCCAGCGGGCCTTCCAGTGCACGGACCGGCCGGGCCGGCTGTCCCTGAACGCGAACGACCCGGTGATGTACCGCATCGGCTGCACCATGACCGGCGGCTCCTCCGGTGGCGGCTGGGTCACGGCGGGCTCCGACGGCAAGCCGGCGCTGGTGTCGAACACCTCGATCGGCCCTGCCAAGGCGGGCTGGCTGGCCGGACCCCGGCTGGGTCCGGAGGCGAAGGGCATCTTCGACGCCGTCAGCGCCAAGTTCAAGTAGTCCGGGCGCCCTGAGCACTTCGACCGCTTCGAGCAGTTCGAGTAGCCCCGAACCCTGAACGTCTGCGAACGGCTGAGGCCCCCCTGCACCGCAGGGGGGCCTCAGCCGTCGAGCCGTCGAACGTCGAGCAGGCTCAGCGCTTCGCGAGCGCGTACGGCGCCAGGTCCGCCGCCAGTTCCTGGTGGACCCTCGCCTTGAGCAGGGTGCCGTCCGGGGTGTGCTCCTCGGAGATCACCTCGCCCTCGGCGTGCGCCTTGGCGACCAGCGAGCCGCGCGTGTACGGCACCATGGCCTCCACCTCGACCTCCGGCCGCGGCAGCTCGGAGTCGATGAGCGCGAGCAGCTCCTCGATACCCAGGCCGGTCCGCGCCGAGACCGCGATGGAGTGCCGCTCGATCCGCAGCAGCCGCTGCAGGACGAGCGGATCCGCGGCGTCCGCCTTGTTGATCACGACGATCTCGGGCACGTTCACCGCGCCGACCTCACGGATCACCTCGCGCACCGCCGCCAGCTGCTCCTCCGGCGCCGGGTGCGAACCGTCCACGATGTGCAGGATCAGGTCGGAGTCCCCGACCTCCTCCATCGTGGAGCGGAACGCCTCGACCAGGTGGTGGGGCAGGTGCCGGACGAAGCCGACGGTGTCGGCCAGGGTGTAGACCCGGCCGCTCGGCGTCTCGGCCCGGCGCACGGTCGGGTCGAGGGTGGCGAACAGGGCGTTCTCCACCAGCACGCCCGCGCCCGTGAGGCGGTTGAGCAGCGAGGACTTGCCCGCGTTGGTGTAGCCGGCGATGGCGACCGAGGGCACCTTGTTGCGGCGCCGTTCCTGCCGCTTGAGGTCACGGCCGGTCTTCATCTCCGCGATCTCCCGGCGCATCTTCGCCATCTTCTCGCGGATCCGGCGCCGGTCGGTCTCGATCTTGGTCTCACCGGGACCTCGGGTGGCCATGCCGCCACCGCCGCCGCCGCCCATCTGCCGGGACAGCGACGCACCCCAGCCACGCAGGCGCGGCAGCATGTACTGCATCTGCGCGAGCGCGACCTGTGCCTTGCCCTCTCGGGACTTGGCGTGCTGGGCGAAGATGTCGAGGATCAGCGCGGTCCGGTCGACCACCTTGACCTTGACGACGTCTTCGAGGGCGATGAGCTGGCCGGGGCTGAGCTCGCCGTCGCACACGACGGTGTCGGCGCCGCTCTCCATGACGATGTCACGCAGCTCGCGCGCCTTGCCCGAGCCGATGAAGGTGGCCGGGTCCGGCTTGTCGCGGCGCTGGATCACGCCGTCGAGTACGAGGGCACCCGCCGTCTCGGCGAGAGCGGCGAGCTCCGCGAGGGAGTTCTCCGCGTCGTTCACCGTGCCGGAGGTCCAGACACCGACCAGCACGACGCGCTCCAGGCGAAGCTGCCGGTACTCGACCTCGGTGACGTCTTCGAGCTCGGTGGAGAGGCCGGCCACGCGGCGCAGGGCCGCGCGCTCGGAGCGTTCGAACTGCTCGCCGTCCCGGTCTCCGTCGACCTCGTGGCTCCAGGCGACGTCCTCTTCCATCAGGGCATCGGCCCGAAGGCTCTCGGTGAAGCTCTGCGAGTCCCGCACGTCCTGTGCGTCCCGCGCGTCCTGGGAAGGGGAAGAGGAGGTCATTGGATCCTTACGTCGATTCGAATAGCCGTGTCACGTTACCTGGCACGTTAGCTGTCACGTCCAACGTGTCACACCGCCGGGGGATTCCCCGCGCAGCCCTGTCGATGGTGACATGCCCGTTCCTCACCGGTCACACCCTTTTATCGGCCCTTCCCGCCGGGCGCGGCCTTCCCGCCGGACGCGGCCTTCCCGCCCGGTGCGGCCTTCCCGTCCGGCGCGGCCTTCCCGGAGGCCGCCTTGCCGCTCCACTCCGGGTGCCCGGGCATCGGCGGGGTCGTGGCCCCGTACAGCCAGGGCTCCAGGAAGGCCGTGAGGTCGCGGCCCGCCTCCTGCGAGGCCAGGCGTACGAAGTCGGCCGTCCCCGCGATCGCGTCCCGGTGCTCGGTGACCCAGCGCCGCTCGATCCTCTCGAAGGCCTCGGTGCCGATCTCCTGCCGCAGGGCGTAGAGGATCAGCGCGGACCCGTCGTAGACCACCGGCCGGAACAGCCCGATCTTCTCCCCGGGTGCGGCGGCCTTCGGGGCGGCCGGCGGGCCGCCCGCCGCCCGCCACTGGTCGGAGCGCTGGTACGCCTCGCGCATGCGCCGCTCCAGGGAGTACTTGCCGAGGCCGTCCGCGTACAGGGCCTCGTACCAGGTGGCGTGTCCCTCGTTGAGCCACAGGTCGGACCAGGTCCGCGGGGTGACGCTGTCGCCGAACCACTGGTGGGCGAGCTCGTGGACCATCACGGACTCGACGTACCAGTCGGGGTAGCCCTCGCCCGCGAACAGGTTGCTCTCGAAGAGCGAGAGGGTCTGCGTCTCCAGCTCGAAGCCGGTCGTGGCCCTGGCGATCAGCACCCCGTAGTTCTCGAAGGGGTAGCGGCCGACCCGCTCCTCCATCCACTCGATGTGGCCCGCGGTCTTCTTGAGCCAGTGGTCCAGGCGCTTGCGGTCCTGGGCGGGCACCACGTCACGCAGCGGCAGCCCATGCGGTCCGGTGCCGTGCACGACCTCGGAGCGGCCCACCGAGACCTGTGCCAGTTCGGTGGCCATCGGGTGCCTGGTCCGGTACGTCCACGTCGTCGTCGGGCCGAGCCGCACGGCGCGGGCCACCGGCTCCCCGTTGGCGACGGCCGTGAGACCGGCCGGGGCGGTGATCCGGAAGGTGAAGAACGCCTTGTCGGCGGGGTGGTCGTTGCAGGGGAAGACGCGGTGCGCGGCGTCCGCCTGGTTGGCCATGGCCAAGCCGTCCTCGGTGGGCACCCAGCCGCCGTCGCCGCGCCCGCGCGGATCGCTGGTGTGCCGGATGGTGATGTGCAGCGGCATGTCGTCCGCCACCGGGCGCGCGGGCGTGAGGACCAGGTCCTCGGCCACGCTCTCGAACCGCGCCGGCTCCCCGTTGACCTCGGCGGACGCCACCTTGCCGTGGGTGAAGTCCAGATTGATGCGCTCCAGCCGCTCCAGGGCGCGGGCGTCGATGACGGTGACCGCGTCGAGCGGGGTCAGGTTGTCCTTGTAGTCGAAGGACAGGTCGTACGAGAGCACGTCGTATCCGGGGTTGCCGAGCTCCGGGAAGAGCCGGTCGCCGATGCCCAGTGCCTTCGGCGGGGGCAGGACGGCGGCGACGAGGGTGAGGGAGGCCGCGGCGAGCAGGGCGGCGCGCAGGCGCGGGGAGGAGAGCTGCATCCACCACCGCTTACCAGCGCCCGCCGCACGGCCGTGTACGGCGCGCGACGGGTCCACCCGAACGGGGCCGTCCGGAGCCGTTCCGGCCTACGTCCGCACCCCGGCCGGCGTCTGCGCGGCTGACGTCGACACCCCGTCGGCGTCCGCACCCGGCCGGCGACTACACGCGGCTGACGTCGTACACGCCCGGCACGTCCCGCATGGCCCGCATCAGCGCGGGCAGCCCGGCCGCGTCGGGCAGCTGCAGGGTGTAGCTGTGCCGGACCCGCTGCTCCACCGGCGGCTCCACGGTCGCGGAGACCACCTCGACCCCCTCGCGGGCGATGGCCTCGGTCAGATCGGCCAGCAGGTGCGGGCGGCCGAACGATTCAGCGAGCAGGGTGACCCGGCAGTCCGCCGTGGCCCGCCAGTGCACGGCCACGGAGGTGCGCCCCACGGCACGCATCTGCGCCACCGCCGCGCAGTGGATGCGGTGGACGGTGACGGCGCCGCCGCGGACCAGGAAGCCGGCGACGGCGTCCGGCGGCACGGGGGTGCAGCAGCCGGCCAGCCGCACGGTGGCGTCCGGCAGATCGGCGACCGCGTTGCCGCCGCCGCCACGGGCCCCGACCACCGACAGCGGCGCCCGGGCGGCGGAGGTCGTGGCCATGGCCCGGTCGGGGTGGGCTTCGAGCCAGCTGCTGATGGCGATCCGGGCCGCCGGGGTCCGGGCGTGGTCCAGCCACTCGGCGGCGGGTCCGGAGGAGGCGTCCTGGGCGAGCAGCAGCTGGACGGTGTCCCCGTCGGACAGCGGGGAGGACAGTGAGGTGAGGCGCCCGTTGACGCGGGCGCCGATACAGCCGTGGGCCGCCGCGCCGTGCTGCGCGTAGGCCGCGTCGATACAGCTGGCTCCGGCGGGCAGGCCCAGCGTGCCCCCGTCGGCCCGGAACACGGTGATCTCGCGGTCCTGGGCCAGCTCCGCCCGGAGCACGGTCCAGAAGGTGTCGGGGTCCGGAGCGGACTGCTGCCAGTCGAGCAGCCGGGACAGCCAGCCGGGCCGCGTGGGGTCCACGCGTTCCTCGTCCGGGTCGGTGGTGGCGGAGTCCGGCGTCGCGGTGGCGTACGGGTTGCCGAGGGCGACCACCCCGGCCTCGGCGACGCGGTGCATCTGCCGGGTCCGCACGATGACCTCGGCCACGTATCCCTCGGGGGTGGCGATGGCGGTGTGCAGCGACTGGTACAGGTTGAACTTCGGGGTGGCGATGAAGTCCTTGAACTCCGAGACGACCGGGGTGAAGCAGGTGTGCATCTCGCCGAGCACGGCGTAGCAGTCGGCGTTCTCGCCGACGAGGACGAGGATGCGGCCGAAGTCCGAGCCGCGCAGTTCGCCGCGGGTGCGGGCGATGCGGTGCACGGAGACGAAGTGCCGCGGCCGGACCTGTACTTCGGCGGCGATTCCGGCGTCGCGCAGGACGCCGCGTACGGAGTCGGCGATGGCGGGCAGCGGGTCGCGTTCCCCGGCGTGGGCGGCGATGAGCGCGCGGGTGCTCTCGTACTCCTCGGGGTGCAGGATCGCGAAGACGAGGTCTTCCAGCTCGGTCTTGAGGGCCTGGACGCCGAGCCGTTCGGCCAGCGGGATGAGGACGTCGCGGGTGACCTTGGCGATGCGGGCCTGCTTCTCGGGGCGCATCACGCCCAGGGTGCGCATGTTGTGCAGCCGGTCGGCGAGCTTGATGGACATGACGCGGACGTCGTTGCCGGTGGCGACGAGCATCTTGCGGAAGGTCTCGGGCTCGGCGGCGGCACCGTAGTCGATCTTCTCCACCTTGGTGACGCCGTCGACGATGAAGCACACCTCGTCGCCGAACTCCGCCCGGACCTGATCGAGGGTCACGTCGGTGTCCTCGACGGTGTCGTGGAGCAGAGAGGCCGTCAAGGTGGTGGTCTCGGCGCCGAGTTCGGCGAGGATCAGGGTGACGGCGAGTGGATGTGTGATGTACGGCTCACCACTTTTTCGCATCTGACCGCGGTGTGAGGTCTCCGCGAGGAGATAAGCGCGGCGCAGAATGGACAAATCGGCGTCCGGATGGTGGGCTCGGTGCGCCTCGGCGACATGGCCGATCGCGTCCGGAAGCCGGTCCCGGGACGTCGGCCCGAGCAGGGCCGCACGCCCGAGCCGGCGCAGATCGAGCCTGGTCCGCCCACGTCTGCGGAGCTCAGGGCGCGCTTCGGGGTGTGCTTCGGGGTTCGTGGCCTCTGCACTCATGGGCACCTCCGGCGGCTTCGACCGGCGGTGGTGGGCATGGGTGGAGCCCTCAGGGCCGGTGCCTGATGTTACCGACCCCACCACGTGGCGCAGTCCACCTCTCGCTCAGCGTGAAACGGATCACCCGTTAGAGGGAAGCTTCAGCCGAATACCGTTTCGGTGAGCCAGGCCCCGTCGAACTCCCCCGCAGCCACGATCACGGCCGGTCCGGTCATGTCGATCTGCCCGTCGGGGTGTTCGGTGATGATCAGGGTTCCGCCGGGGAGGTCGACGGTGTACGCGGCCGGTTCGCCGGTGACGGCCGGGTCGGCGCCGTCGCGGCGGATGGCGGCCACGGCGACGGCGCAGGCGCCGGTGCCGCAGGAGCGGGTTTCGCCGGAGCCGCGTTCGTGGACGCGCATGGCGACGTGCCGGGGGCCGCGGTCGACGACGAACTCGACGTTGACTCCGGCGGGGTAGGCGGACGCCGGGCTGAAAGCGGGGGCGGCGAACAGGTTCCCGGCGTGGTCGAGGCTCTCGACGAAGGCCACCGCGTGCGGGTTGCCCATGTTCACGTTCCGCGCGGTCCAGCTCCGGGCGTCGACGCTGACCGTGACCTCGCCGGCGGGCAGCTCGGCGCGGCCCATGGAGACGGTGACGTCGCCTCCCTTGTCGAGGTGCACGCGCTTGACGCCGCCACGAGTGGCGACGGCGAGGTCGCCGGGCTCGACGTGGCCGGCGTACTGGAGGTAGCGGGCGAAGACGCGCACGCCGTTGCCGCACATCTCGGCGATGGAGCCGTCGCTGTTGCGGTAGTCCATGAACCACTCCGCCTGGTCGGCCAGGTGCGCGGCCTCGGGGTGCGCGGCGGAGCGGACGACGTGCAGGACGCCGTCCGCACCGATTCCGGCGCGCCGGTCGCAGAGCTTCGCGACGGCGGCCGCGGGCAGCTCGATGGCGTTGTCCGGGTCCGGGACGATCACGAAGTCGTTCTCGGTGCCGTGGCCCTTGAGGAAGGGGAGGGTGGTCTGCGTCACCCGCCCATCGTACCGAGCCCCAGCTCAGAGGCCCCGCACCGTCCGAGGGGCGGGACCCGTCCAGGGGTCGGAACCCGTCCGGGGGCGGTCAGCGGAGCCGGGCGACCCGGTACACGGCGAGTCCTACGACGGCCAGCGCGACGACGGCGTACAGCGCGGCCATGCGCCAGTCGGGGCGGCGGCCGCTCCCCCGGGCCGGGAGACCGGGCCATGTGTAGCCGACCCGTCGGGCGGCCATCATTCCCCAGCCTCCGGCGCAGCAGCTGATCAGGAAGCCGAGCATGGCGACCACGGCACCGCCGTCGCCGAACTCGAAGGCGAGCGGGAAGGCGAACATCAGCGAACCGGTGGCGGCGAGCATCGCGATGGGGGCGATCTGCCACAGGCGCAGGCGGCGCTGCGGGCGCAGTTCGACCTCGAACTCGGGCCCGGCGGCGGCCTCCGCCTCGGCCGAGTCGGCGGTGTCCGGGCCGTCCGGGGTCAGTCGCGCCGGATCAGCGGGCAGCCCGAGTCCCGCAGGCCCGTCCGTCCCGTCCAGAAGCATCGGGTCCGCTTCCCTCCGGGTGTCGTCCTGCCCGGTGTCGCGAGGGCCGGCCTCCATCGCCACGCGCCCTCCCCACTCGGACTCAGTACGCCGCCGTTCATCGCAGGTGATCGCACCCGCCGGAGTTTGATGATGGCACGCCCCCGGCCCCACTACTGGCGCGTGAGGCGTCCCGATGCCATCACGTGATCAGGCTGTGACCGCTCGTTCGACCAACGACTGCGCGAGCCCGGGGAGTTCCCCCCGGTCGGCGGCGGCCCCGCTGAGCCAGTGCACGCGCGGGTCACGGCGGAACCAGGAGTCCTGGCGGCGGGCGAACCGCTTGGTCGCCCGGACGGTCTCGGCCCGGGCCTCGTCCTCGGTGCACTCACCGGCGAGCGCGGCCAGCACCTGCTGGTAGCCAAGGGCCCTGGAGGCGGTGATTCCGTCGCGCAGCCCGCGGGCCTCCAGCGCACGGACCTCGTCCACCAGCCCGTCCTCCCACATCCGGTCGACCCGCAGGGCGATCCGCTCGTCGAGCTCCGGGCGGGCCACGTCGACGCCGATCTGCACGGTGTCGTAGACGGAGTCGTGGCCGGGCAGGTTGGCGGTGAAGGGGCGGCCGGTGATCTCGATCACTTCGAGCGCGCGGACGATGCGGCGGCCGTTGCTGGGCAGGATGGCCTGCGCGGCGGCCGGGTCGGCGGCGGCGAGGCGGGCGTGCAGGGCTCCGGGGCCACGGAGCGTGAGCTCTTCCTCCAGCCGGGCCCGCACCTCGGGGTCGGTGCCGGGGAACTCCATCACGTCCAGGGCCCCGCGGACGTACAGGCCGGATCCGCCGACGAGGACGGGGGTGCGGCCCTCGGCAAGCAGTTTGTCGATCTCCAGGCGGGCCAGCCGCTGGTAGTCCGCGACGTTGGCGGTGTCGGTGACGTCCCAGATGTCGAGGAGGTGGTGCGGGACACCGCCGCGCTCCTCGGTCGTCAGTTTGGCGGTACCGATGTCCATCCCCCGGTACAGCTGCATGGAGTCGGCGTTGACGACTTCGCCGTCGAAACGGCGGGCCAGGGCTACGCCCAGGTCGGACTTTCCTGCCGCGGTGGGACCTACGACGGCGATGACCCGCGGGGCGGGGGCTGCTTTCCTCACCGCTCCAGTCTCTCAGCCCCTGGTCAAGGCGTGGCCATGTACCCGATCGAGTTACGTGACGGGGTGGGGACGGGGTCGTTGCCCTGGCGAGGTTCCGGCCGGGCATGCGCCCTGCGTACGCCCGGCGCAGGCCGGTTCGGCCGACGCGGAACTCCACTCACACGCGTAACGTTACGGGAGTAGACATGGGCGTTTTTGATCGGTTTTTTCGTCGTAAGGACGCGGTTGTGACCACGGAGGTCGCGGCGGAGGACCTGACGGCGGAGTCCGGTGCGGCCGAGGAGGCCGAGCCTGCTGCCGAGAAGTCTCCGGAGGCGGGAGTCGTGGAGATTCCGAAGCAGCTGGCGGCCCCGGTGGCCGCGGACAGCGAGACCGGCGAGGGCGCCCGCACGTAGTGACCGCCAACGGAAGGTGACCCATGGGCCTGCTGGACAATCTGAAGGCCAAGCTCGCTCCGGCGAAGGACAAGGTCGGCGGCCTCGCGCAGCAGCACGAGGGCCGGATCGGCGAGGGTCTGGACAAGGTGGCCAAGGCCGTGGACTCCAAGACCAAGGGCAAGTACAGCGGCCAGATCACGAGCGGGACGGGCAAGGCGAAGGACGCCCTGGGGAAGATCGCGCACAAGGACACCCCCGGCGGGCCGACGCCGCCGCCCGCCTCCTGACACGGCCGGGAACGGCGAAGGGGCGCGGGACCGGCAGCTGCCGGTCCCGCGCCCCTTCGCCGTTCCCGGGGCGGCCCCGCGGGCCCGTGCGCCGCTAGGACCAGGCGGCGACGAAGTACCCCACGCCGTAGGGCGCGTCCTCGTACAGCAGGCGCCCTTCCAGCCGTGCGCCCTCCGCGGCGGCCGCCAGCACCTGCCAGGGGGCCCGTCCGGCGGCCTGGAGTTCGGCCGCGAGAGCGGCGTCGATCCCGGCCAGCGCGGCCACGTCGGCGGTGCCCAGGGCGCGCCCGGCGGCGGCGTCGAAGGCGGCGGCGCGCTCGTCGAGGTAGCCCGGGGCCTTGAGCGTGCGGCAGGCGCTGCCGTCCCCGAGGACCAACATGGCCACGCGTTCGGCGGAACCTCCCAGATCCGCTCCGAGCAGGCCGCAGCCGCTCGGGGGGAGGTCCGTGGCGACGGCCACCCCGGCGACCGGGGCGGCCGCCCAGCCGGCCTGGCCGAGCAGCCAGCCGCCCACCGCCAGGGAGGCCGGGAGTGAGGTCCCGGTGGCATGGCCGCTCGGGGGTTCGCCCAGGCCGGGGCCCAGGGTGACGGTCAGGTCCACCCCGAACCCGGCGAAGCCGCCGGGGGTGCCCTGGTCGTATGCGCCGCCCTCGGCGGCGGCCCCGACCACGACCAGCAGGTCGGGCCGGGACGCGGTGAGCACCGCCAGCGCGTCGGAGCAGGCGGTGCGGACCGCGCCGAGTTCGGCGGCGGCCCCCGCGGCGACCTCCGGCACGAGCAGCGGCGGGGCGGGACAGACGGCAGCGGCTACGAGCATGATCCGCAGCCTAGCCGCAGGCGCGGAACCGCGTGCCGCTCAGGAGGAGGTGGGCACCGAGCAGCCGGAGGTGACGGCCGGCAGGGGCGCCGGGACGCCCAGCTTCGGGATCCCGAGCATGACGCCCGCCGGCTGCGCGGGAGCGGCGTTGCGCTTCTCCCAGGCGTCGCCCGCGCGGGTCCGGCGCACCGTCAGCGTCGGGCCCTCGGCCAGCAGGTGGTGCGGGGCCGCGTAGGTGATGTCCACGGTGACCACGTCACCGGGACGGACGTCCTCCTCCGGCTTCGTGAAGTGGACCAGGCGGTTGTCGGGGGCACGGCCGGAGAGGCGGTGCGTGGCGCCGTCCTTGCGGCCCTCGCCCTCCGCGACCATGACCTCCAGGGTGCGGCCGACCTGCTTCTTGTTCTCGTCCCAGGAGATCTCCTCCTGGAGGGCGACCAGGCGCATGTACCGCTCCTGGACGACCTCCTTGGGGATCTGCCCGTCCATGTCGGCCGCCGGGGTCCCGGGGCGCTTGGAGTACTGGAAGGTGAAGGCGTTCGCGAAGCGGGCCTCGCGCACCGCGTGCATCGTCTGCTGGAAGTCCTCCTCCGTCTCACCGGGGAAGCCCACGATGATGTCGGTGGAGATCGCGGCGTGCGGGATGGCGGCGCGGACCTTCTCGATGATGCCGAGGAAGCGCTCCTGCCGGTACGAGCGGCGCATCGCCCGCAGGATCGTGTCCGATCCGGACTGCATCGGCATGTGCAGCTGCGGCATCACGTTCGGGGTCTCGGCCATCGCAGCGATCACGTCGTCCGTGAAGTCGCGCGGGTGCGGGGAGGTGAAGCGGACCCGCTCCAGGCCCTCGATCTGGCCGCAGGCGCGCAGCAGCTTGGAGAAGGCCTCGCGGTCGCCCAGGTCCGAGCCGTACGCGTTCACGTTCTGGCCGAGCAGGGTGATCTCCGAGACGCCTTCGGCGACCAGGGCCTCCACCTCGGCGAGGATGTCGCCGGGGCGGCGGTCCTCCTCCTTGCCGCGCAGGGCCGGGACGATGCAGAAGGTGCAGGTGTTGTTGCAGCCGACGGAGATCGAGACCCAGGCGGCGTACGCGGACTCGCGGCGGGTCGGGAGCGTGGAGGGGAAGGCCTCCAGCGACTCGGCGATCTCGACCTGCGCCTCCTCCTGGATGCGGGCGCGCTCCAGCAGCACGGGCAGCTTGCCGATGTTGTGCGTACCGAAGACGACGTCGACCCAGGGGGCCCGCTTGACGATCGTGTCGCGGTCCTTCTGCGCGAGGCAGCCGCCGACGGCGATCTGCATGCCGGGGCGCTTCGTCTTCATCGGGGCCAGCCGGCCGAGGTTGCCGTACAGCTTGTTGTCGGCGTTCTCGCGGACCGCGCAGGTGTTGAAGACCACGACGTCGGCGTCGCCGTCGGCGCCCTCGGGCGCCCGGACGTAGCCGGCGTCCTCCAGCAGACCGGAGAGCCGCTCCGAGTCGTGCACGTTCATCTGGCACCCGTAGGTGCGCACCTCGTAGCTTCGCTTCACGTCCACTGCCTGGCTCCGGTCGCTGCTGGTCATGCAACAAGGGTAGGCGGTACCCGGTGGCCTTCCGGTCCCCCGTTCAGCCGACCCGGGGGAAGGCGGCGGCCGAAGAGGACGAGCAGCAGGTCCTGGGCTTCCCCGTACACGGGAGTTCCCTCGCCGTGGGTCCAGTCCAGGTCCTGCGCGCGCAGCTGGAGGCCGGTGAGGTCCGCGCCGAAGAACCGCAGGGACCGGGGGGTGACGGCGTCGAGGAGGAGCCGCAGCCGGTCCTCGGGGACGCGGCGCGGGTGGCCGAGGGCGACGGTGATGTCGAGGCCGTGGACCACGTCGTGGGCGAGGGCTCCGGTCGGGCCGGCGGCAGGCGGTTTCCAGGGGTGGCCGGCGTTCTCACGGAGCAGCGCGGCGAGCTCGCGCGCGGTGAAGGCGGCGGCGTCGCGGCGGGCCGTGCGGTCGGTCATCCGGTGCAGGCTGCCGCGGGCCCGCAGAAGTTCGGCGGCGAAGCCGGGGACGGTGGTGCGGAAGCCGAGCGACATGTGGGCGGCGACCTCGCGGACGCTCCAGCCCGCGCAGAGCGACGGGGAGTCCCACTGGTCCGGGGTGAGGCCGTCCAGTACGTCGGCCAGCTCGCGGCGTTCGGCGGCGACGGCCGCGGCGATCGCTGCGCGGCTCACGGTGGCGGGAGAGGAGGAGGTGGAACGGGCCGGGGGGCGGGGCGTCGACTGGTTCATGGCTTCAGGGTCGAGGCAGCCCTGTGCATAAGTCCAAGTCTTGGTTCTTCTGCGATCTAGAATCCATGGTTATGGAGCTGGCTCAGCTGCGCTATTTCGTGGCCGTCGTGGAAGAGGGCGGCTTCACGCGTGCCGGGGCCCGGCTGCACGTGTCACAACCCGGGGTGAGCTCGCAGGTCGCGCAGCTGGAGCGCGAGCTCGGGCAGCGGCTGCTCGACCGGTCGGGCCGGCGGGTGACCCCGACGGAGGCGGGCCGGGCGGTGCTCTCGTACGCGCGGGCCGCGCTGGCGGCGGTGGAGGGTGTGCGGCGGACGGCCGAGGAGTTCTCCGGCCTGCTGCGCGGGCGGGTGACCCTCGGGCTGGTCCCGGGGGCGGCCGGTGCGGTGGTGGACGGGTTCGATGTGGTGGAGGCGCTCGGGGACTTCCACGACGAGCACCCGGGGGTGGAGATCGCGCTCTGCGAGGACATCTCGGAGCGGATGCTGGCCGCGCTGCTGCGCGGGGAGCTGGACCTGGCGGTGGTCGGCCTCGCGGGGGAGCCGCCTGCGGGCGTCTCCTGCCAGGTGATGCTCGACGAGCCCCTGGTCGCCGCGGTACGGGCGGACGATCCGCTGATGGCGGCCGCCGTGAACGGCGGGATCCCGCTGACGGCGCTGCGCGGGCGGTCCCTGATCAGCCTGCCGCGCGGGACCGGGCTGCGCGGGGTGCTGGAGCGGGCGTGCGCTCAGGCGGGCTTCGCACCCCGGGTGGACTTCGAGGCGGCGGCACCCGCCGTGCTGGTCCGGCTGGCCGCGCGCGGCCTGGGAGTGGCGGTGGTGCCGTCCGGAGCGGAGTCGGGAGCCGGGGCCGGGGCACGGTCCGGCGACGGCGGAAGCGGGAGTGGCGTCGGCGACAGCGGTGGACTGCGCGCGCTGCGGATCACCGAGCCGGGGCTGTCCGGGCGGGTCGCGCTGGCCTGGCGCACGGACGGACCGCCCGGACCGGCCGCGCGCAAGCTGCTGGCGAGGCTCCGCTCGGGAGCCCCCGGACGACCCGCGCCGTGACAGGACGGCGGACGGGTGGCAGGATCGCGGCCATGCCTCTCGTACCGCCCCGGATCAGCAGGCGCCACGCCCTGCGGGTCCTGGTGGCCGTACTCGCCGTGCTCGGCGTCCTGACGTGGTGGCTGAAGCCCTTCGGGGAGCCGGAACTGCAGGGCGAGCTGACCTTCAGCACGGGCGCGCGGACCGGGGTCTACCACCGGTACGGCCAGCTCCTGGAGCAGGCGATCGGCCGGGACATGCCCGGGATGGACGTACGGCTGGAGACCAGCGAGGGGTCGCAGGAGAACCTGAAGCGGCTGGCCACCGGCGAGGCGGACTTCACCGTGGCGACGGCGGACGCGGTCGCCAAGTACCAGCTCGACAAGAAGCCCGGCGCGGACCGGCTGCGCGGGGTCGCCCGGCTCTACGACGACTACGTGCAGCTGGTGGTCCCGGCCGACTCACCGGTGCAGTCGGCCCGTGACCTGCGCGGCAAGCGTGTCGCGATCGGACAGCCGGGCTCCGGCGTACGGCTGGTCGCGGAGCGGCTGCTGAAGGCGGCCAAGATCGACCCGGTGCTCGACATCACCTCGGTGTCCATCGGCATCGACACCATGCCGGACGAGCTGGAAGCCGGGCGGCTCGACGCGTTCTTCTGGTCCGGCGGTCTGCCGACGAACGCGGTGCGCGAACTGTCGGAGCGCTTCGACATCCGGCTCGTGCAACTCGGCGACCTGGTGGAACAGCTGCAGGAGAGCGGCAGTCCGGCGCGCTACTACCGGACGGCAGTGATGCCGCAGGACGCCTACGCGCGGGCGCGCAACACCAGCTCGGTGTCGACCCTTGCCGTGCCGAACCTGCTGGTGACCACGGCGGCGTCCGACCCCCGGCTCACCGAGCAGCTGACGCGGACGGTGATCCTCAGCCGCGACCTCGTCGGGCGCCAGGTGCACGCGGCGCAGCTCGTGGACCTGCGCACGGCGATCTACACCGACCCGCTGGACCTGCACGAGGGCGCGCGCCGGTACTACCGGTCCGTCAAACCCTGAGGGTCCCGCGGCTCACGAGGAGGACGGCGGCGAAGGCAGCAGCATGGTCGCCGCCGCGGCCGCGCCGATCAGGCCCGCATGGGTGCCCAGCATCGCCGGCACCACCTGGATGTCCTTGACGAACGAGAGCGTGGCGTAGGACGCGAGGTGGCTGCGGATCGGGGCGAAGAGGGTGTCGCCCGCGGCGGCCACTCCCCCGCCGATGACCGCGATGTCCGTCTCCACGAGGGTCGCGGTGGCCGCGATGGCGGCGGCCAGGGCGCGGCCCGCCCGGTCGAAGGCGGCCAGGGCGATCGGATCGCCTCCGGCGGCGGCGACGGCCACGCCCGCTGCCGTGGCATCACGCCCGCCACCGCCCGCGCCGTGCAGACCCGGGGTTGTTCCGGCCGCGCCGGCCGTTGCGTCCGTACCCGCCGGGGTCCAGCCCTGTTCCAGGGCCCAGCGGGCGATCGCCGTCCCGGAGGCGATCGACTCGACGCACCCGTGGCCGCCGCACGCGCACGGTTCACCGTCGAAGGCCACGCTGATGTGGCCGATGTGCCCTGCGTTGCCGGTGGGGCCGGGGTGGAGCTGGTTGTTCAGGATCAGGCCGCCGCCCACGCCCGTGGAGACCACCATGCACAGGGCGTTCGCGTGGCCACGGGCCGCGCCCAGCCAGTGCTCGGCGGCGGTCATCGCCACCCCGTCTCCGGCCAGCACGGTCGGCAGGTCGGCCCCGCGCGCGGCGAGTTCCGCCGCGACCCGCTCCTGGACCGGGAAGTCCCTCCAGGCCCCGATGTTGACCGGGCTGACCGTGCCCCGGGAGGTGTCCACCGGGCCGGCACTGCCGATCCCGCAGCGGACCGCCGCGGTCCACAGCGGCGACTCGGAGAGGTCGGCGACGACCTGGGCGACCGCCTCCATGACACTGTCGGCATCGGCCCCGCGTGGGGTCGGGCGTCGGGTCGTGGCCGTCATCGTGCCGTCGGGGTGCACCAGCGCACCGGCGATCTTCGTCCCGCCGATGTCGATCGCCACGGTCGGTCCGGAGGCCGCTGCGGTGGCCCGCGGTGCGGGGAACGGGGCGCTGGGAATGATCACGGTGGCGGCTCCAGGAAGGTTTCAGGATTAAGTATGCGCCGGGGGCGGCGCCGTACTCTCACGCGGTTCCAGCCTCGGCCGCTCGCTGATCCGCACCCCGGGCGGGCTGCCCGCGAGGACGGCCAGGAGCTCCTCGGCGGCCAGTCGGCCGAAGCCGGCGGTGTCCCGGACGAGAGCGGTGAGCCGGGGGTGGGTGACCCGGCAGAGCGCGGAGTCGTCCCAGGCCACGATCGAGAGCCGGCCCGGGACGGGGATGCCCAGCCCGGCGGCGACCGCGCTCCCGGCGACGGCCATCACGTCGTTGTCGTAGACGAGCGCCGTGGGCGGGTCCGGCTCGGCGAGGACCCGCCGGGTGGCGGCCGCGCCCTCGGCGTCGGAGTAGTCGGTGACCACCGAGCGCACCTGGTCCGGGCCGAGTCCGCGACGTGCGGCCTCGTCCCGGAGCGACTCCATCCGGCGGACGGTGTGGGCGAGCCCGGGAAGCCCCGCGACGTGCACGATCCGCCGGTGGCCCAGCCCGTACAGGTGCTCCAGGACCTGCGCCATGGCGCCGGCGTCGTCGGCCCGGACCGAGGACGGGGCCGAGGAAGCAACCCCGGAAGGAGCCGGGGAAGGAGCCGAGGAGGGGGCCAAGGAGGGGGCCGCGCAAGCGCCTCCCCGGTCCCCGGGCCCGGCGGGCGCGCCTCCGTCGGCGCCGCCGGGTGGCAGGGCCTCGCCGATGGTGACCGCGGGCAGGGCCAGTGCCTCCAGGAGCGCCGGTCGCGGGTCGCTCGTACGCGGGTCGACGACGAGGACGCCGTCCACCCGTCGCTCGGCCCACCAGCGGCGGTAGACCGCGCATTCGGCGTCGATGTCCTCGACGACCTGGAACAGCAGGGCGGTCCGGGCGGCGGAGAGGACCTCCTGGATTCCGGAGACGAGCTGGAGGAAGAAGGACTCGACGCCGAGCGTGTGCGCGGGCCGGGCGAGGACCAGCCCGACGGCGCCGGAGCGTTCGCCGGACAGGGCCCGGGCCGCACTGTTGGGCTGCCAGCCGAGTTCCTCGGCGACCCGCCGGATCCGGGCCCGGGTGTCCTGCGAGACGCCCGGCCGGTCGTTGAGCGCGAAGGAGACGGCGCTCTCCGACACTCCGGCCTGCCGGGCGATGTCCTTGATCGTGGGTCTGCGGGCCATGGCCTGCCTCATTCGTCCTTCGGGTGCGTCACACGTGGCGGAATACGGACGGCAATGGCCGGACCGTACGCGATCCTGCCCTGACAGGCCGATTTCATGACGATCCTGTGGGCTCCGGGAGAGGAATCGAGCGGCGGCAGCGGCTCGAACTCCCCCTCGGCCACGCCGTCCACCGCAACGCACGGGCCGTCGACGGCCACGTCCCGCCCGGAGCCCCGCGGCCGTGCGCCCCGCACCGCCGGGCGTGCGTGCCACCGACCGGGATCCCGCCCGTGCGCTGCGCGTACGAGGCTTCGCGCCCGCCCACCCCGGCCGGCGGCCCGGCGGCCTCCAGGCGGCCCGAGGCGGTAACGGCCCGGGCGTGTTTTCCCGCCCACCCGGCGTGCACCCGGGCCGGCGGGTCCCCGACGCCGGTGGGGTCGCGGCCGCGGCCCCGGAGTGCGGCCGGCCACGCCGCAGCGACGACCACCGGGCCGAGGCCGCCGTGACCGCCGTGACCGCCGTGACCGCCGTGACCGAAAATACCGCTGCACATTTCCACGCACGTCCTTGCGGCCCGCTGACAACTAAAGCGCATTAGTTTCCACAGGGTCTTCCGCCCAGAACCCTTGTGTCAACTGGACTGAAGCGCATAAGTGCCCGACTCGGAGGCCCTGTTGACTTTCCCCACCCGCACCGGCAGGTTGTGCCGCATCCGGTGAATTCCCCGAGGACTCCAGGACGCCCCGTGCCCGATGACGCGCTCCGCTTCGGCGCCAACTACACGCCGGCCCGCGGCTGGTTCCACCACTGGCTGGACTTCGATCCCGACGAGGTGCGGGCCGACCTCGACTCGATCGCCGCGCTCGGGCTGGACCACATCCGCGTGTTCCCGCTGTGGCCGGTCTTCCAGCCGAACCGGGCGCTGATCCGGCCGCGCGCCGTCGAGCAGCTCGTGGCGCTCGCCGACGCGGCGGCCGAGCGCGGGCTCGACGTCAACGTGGACGGCCTGCAAGGCCACTTGTCGAGCTTCGACTTCCTGCCCGCCTGGACCCGGACCTGGCACCGGCGCAGCATCTTCACCGACCCGGACGTGGTCGCCGGGCAGGAGGAGTACCTGCGCACGCTCGCCTCGGCCCTCGCCGACCGGCCGAACTTCCTGGGCATGACGGTCGGCAACGAGATCAACCAGTTCTCCGGCGCCCCGCACCCCGACCCCGACCGGATCACCCCGGACCAGGCGGCCCGCTGGCTGGAGCGGATGCTCGCCGCCTGCGAGGAGGGGGCCCCGGGGCGGCTGCACCTGCATGCCGAGTACGACGCGGCCTGGTACCAGGACGGGCACCCCTTCACCCCGGCCCACGCGGCCCGGCTGGGCCGGGCCACCGCGGTGCACTCCTGGGTGTTCAACGGCACCGCGCAGCGGCACGGCCGGGGCGGGACGGCGACCGAGCACCACGCCGCGTACCTGATCGAGCTCTCCAAGGCCTGGGCCCTGGACCCGCACCGCCCCGTGTGGCTCCAGGAGGTCGGGGCCCCGGCGCCGCTTATCCCGCCGGAGCACGCGGCGCGGTTCACCGAGGCCACCGTCGCGAACGCCCTGGACTGCCCGGACGTGTGGGGCGTGACCTGGTGGTGTTCACACGACGTGTCCCGGGATCTCGCGGACTTCCCGGAGCTGGAGTACGGCCTCGGCCTGCTCACCAACGACCGCCGGACCAAGCCGGCGGGCGCCGCCATCGCCCGGATCGCGGCGCGGTGGCGGGGCCGCGCGCACCGCCCGGCCCCGCGGTCCACCGCGCTCGCCGTGGACGTCGGTGGGGACGCGGGCGAGGCCGTGTGCCCCGGCGCAGGCACGGCGGCAGGGCCTCCGGGGCGTTCGGTGTGCGCGCCGGGCGGCGCGTTCTTCGAGGCCTGGGTCTCGCTGACGGCCCAGGGGGTGCGCCCGGCGGTGGTGCTCGCGGAGCGCGCCGCGGACGCCGCGCATCTGGCCGCCCGCGGCATCACCGAGGTACTGCACGTGCGCGACGTGACCTGACCCGGCCCGAGCCGACCCGGGCTGACCGATCCGGCCCGACCCGGCCTGACCCACCGGACCGGACCAGACCGGTCCGGACCAGACCGGACCAGACCGGACCGGACCGGACCGGACCGGACCGAGCGTTCCCCCGATCCCCCGATCCCCTCGTGAGGAGCCCCGCATGCCCGAGACCGACAACGGCACCGATCCCCGTACGCCGCCCGCCGCCGCGCTACGGCCGACCCGGCGCAGGGTGCTGGCCACCGGGGCCGGGGCCGCCGCGGTGCTGGGCCTGGCGGGCCGCGCCCGGGCCGACGCCGCGCCCGCGCCCTTACCGGCAGCGGCGCCCGCCGCGGCACCGGCCGACCTGGCCCCGTACGCCTCGTACTGGTTCCCGGACTCCCTCCCGTCAGGAACCCCCGGCCCCGGGATCGTGTGGCGCTCGCTCAGCCGGTGGACCCCCGAGAGCGATCCCGATCTGGCCCACAACACCTCGACCGTGCCTCTGGCGGAACGATTCACCCCGGTCCCCGCGAACCGGGACGCCCGCGTCGGCCAGGCCCGCGTCTCCTCGCTGGTCTCCTTCGGGCCCACGGCCGGGAACCCTTCCCAGGGCTCATCGACCGCCGACCACTACGCGCTCACGCACTGGGCGTACATCGACGAGCTCGTCTTCTGGGGCGGCTCCGCCGGCGAGGGCATCGTGCTCGCGCCGAACGCGCCCGTGGTCGACGCCGCCCACCGCAACGGGGTCCGGGTGCTGGGCAACGTGTTCCTGCCGCCCGTCGCCTACGGCGGCGACCTGCGGTGGACCCGCGACCTGGTGCAACGGGACTCCCTCGGCCGCTTCCCGATCGCCGACAAGCTCGTCCAGGTGGCGCGGACCCACGGCTTCGACGGCTGGTTCGTGAACGCCGAGACCGACGGCGGAGACAGTGCGCTCGCCACCCGGATGCGGGAGTTCCTGCGCGCCCTGCGGGCGGCCGGCGAGCCCCACGGCCTGCGCACCACCTGGTACGACGCCATGAACACCACCGGGCGGGTGGGCTGGCAGGGCGCCCTCAACCCGCTCAACCAGGAGTTCTTCGAGGACCGGTCCGGGAAGGTCTCGGACACGATGTTCGTGGACTTCCGCTGGACCCCGGACACCCTGGCCGCCTCGGGCGCGCTCGCCGACCGCCTCGGCCGCTCCCGCCACGAGCTGTGGGCCGCCGTGGACACCGAGTCCCACGGCTGGGACTCCGCCGTCGACTGGGACGCGATCGTCCCGCGCGGCCGGGACCACGTCGTCAGCTACGGCTTCTACCGGCCCGAGTGGACCCGCAACCACCTCGGCGACCGCTCCCCCGGAACCTTCCACCGCGCCGACGACCGGTTCTGGACGGGCGAGTCGCTGGACCCGGCCCACCCCGCGCCCGGCACCCGCTGGCGGGCCCCCGCCACGGTCGTCGCCGACCGGTCCACCGTCACCGCCCTCCCGTTCGCCTGCTCCTTCAACACCGGGCACGGGCTGCGCTGGTACGAGGGCGGCAGGGTCGTCTCGGACACGCCGTGGAACCACCTCGGGCTCCAGGACCGGCTCCCCGGCCGCCGCTGGGCGGTGGACACCGCCGGGGTGCGCCCCTCGGTCACGCTGGACTTCGCGGACGCCTGGCGCGGCGGCTCCAGCCTGCTGGTCGAGGGCGCTCCGACCGCACCCGTGATCATCGGACTGCACTCCACGCGGCTGCCGCTGACCCGCGGGTCGGTCCTGGAGCTGGTGCACGCCACGGGCTCGGCGGAGCCGGTCGCGGTGGAGCTCGGCGTGGCCGTCCGCGAGCCGTCGGGCCCCGGTGAGCCCGTCCCGTACACCTGGCTGGCGGGCCGGACCCGGCACAGCGGGCAGGGCTGGCGCACGACGCGGGCCGGGCTGGCGGCACTGGCGGGCAGCACCGCGTACGGCCTGGCCGTACGGATCACCGCGCCCGGGAAGACGCCGGTGGTGTGGCGGATCGGCGCCGTGTCGGTACACGACGAGCCCCGCACCCGGCGCCCGGCACCGCCCGCGGCACCGGTCGTGGACGCCTCGGCCCGGCAGGACGGCCGGGCCTGGCTGCGCCTGTCCTGGCGGGCGGCGGACGGTCCCGGCGGCCGGCCGCGCCACCACGAGGTGTGGCGGATCCTGCCCGACGGTACGCGGCGCTTCCTCGGGGGCACTTGCGGCACCGCCCTGTACCTGCCCGCCGTCCCGCGCGCCGGACGGGAGCGGGCGGCGGCCTTCGAGGTGCGGGCCGTCGACGAGCTGTACACGGTGTCCGAGCCGGCCCGCGTCACGCTGCCCTGGTAACCGGCGGCAGCCACAGGGGAAGAGTCGGACGGGGCCGTCCCGCCCGGCAGGATCCGCAAGGGACGGACTAGCCCGCCGCGCCCTGGGGGGCGGTGCGCGGGACGGCCACCGTCACCCGCAGCCCGTGCGGCGGGTTCTTCTCGTAGGAGAGGGACCCGCCGCCCGCGGCGAGCAGCGCACGGGAGATCGACAGGCCGAGCCCGGAGCCCTTGACGTTCTGGTGGCGGCCGCTGCGCCAGAACCGGTCGCCGACGCGGAGCAGCTCGTCCTCGGTGAGGCCGGGGCCCCGGTCGGCGACGACCACGCGGACGGAGCGCCCCTCGGTGGAGACGGAGACCTCGACCTCCTCGCCCGTGGGGGTGAACTTGAGGGCGTTGTCGATGACCGCGTCGAGCGCGCTGGACAGGGCGATGGGGTCGGCCCAGCCGGTGACGGCGGTCCGGCCCGTCCCGGTGAGGCGCACGCCCTTCTCCTCGGCGTAGGGGCGCCATGCGGCGACCCGCTCCGCGGTCAGGGCCCCGATGTCGGTGAGGCTGATCTCGGCGGAGGCGTGCTCGGCCAGCGCCAGGTCCAGCAGGTCGTCGAGGACCTGGGTCAGGCGCTTGCCCTCGGTGCGCACGGAGGCGATCTCCTCGTTCCCCTCGGGCAGTTCGAGGGCGAGCAGCTCGATCCGCAGGAGGAGCGCCGCGAGCGGGTTGCGCAGCTGGTGGGAGGCGTCGGCGACGAACGCGCGCTGCTGTTCGAGGACCTCTTCGACGTTGTCGGCCATCTCGTTGAAGGAGTGGGCCAGGCGTTGGAGTTCCGGGGGCCCGCCGGCGGCGGCGACGCGCGAGTTCATCCGTCCGGTGGCGATGCCGTGGGCGGCCGCGTCCAGGGTCCGGACGGGCTTGAGCACCCAGCTGGTGAGCTTGAGGGCGGCGCCGAAGGCGACGAGCATGGCGGCGGCGAGCCCGCCGGCGATCAGCAGCCAGCCCCTCAGGATCCGGGCGCGCATCTGGTCGGTCGGTGATTCGGTGGCGACGACCGCGACCACGTCGCCGTCGAGGACGACCGGGGAGACGACGAGGAGTTTGCCGTCGGTCTGCCAGGGCCACACCTGCGGGGGATCATGGCTGCGCCGGCCGGCCAGCGCCTCCGAGAAGGCCCGGCGGCCCTCGCCCGATTCCGGGAGCTGCCACCAGCCCGGGGACCGGGCCAGGGCGTTGTAGTCACGGCGGAAGACACCGACGCGGATTCCGTACAGGGACTGGTAGCGGGCGAGTTCGAGCCCGAGGGCGTCCCGGCGCTCGTCGGCCCCGGTGGCCCCCGAGCCCTCGGCGTCGATGAAGAACTGTGCGAGGGCGGCGAAGCGGGCGCTGTCGTCGATCCGGTCGACCACCACCCGCTGCTGCTGGCCGGCGGCCAGGCTCACCGCGAGCGGGAAGCCGAGGGCGAGCAGCGTGCCCGCCATCAGGATGACGAGCAGCGGGAGCAGACGGGCACGCACGGCGGAGGGCCCCTAGGGAGCGGCCGGGGCGACGAGCCGGTAGCCCACCCCTCGGACGGTCTCGATGAGGGCGGGCATGCGCAGCTTGGAGCGCAGCGAGGCGACGTGGACCTCCAGGGTGCGCCCGGTCCCCTCCCAGCTGGTGCGCCACACCTCGCTGATGATCTGCTCGCGGCGGAAGACGACGCCCGGCCGCTGCGCGAGCAGGGCCAGCAGGTCGAACTCCTTGCGGGTGAGGGGCACGTCGGCGCCGTCCACGCTGACCCGGCGGGTGGGCAGCTCGATGCTGACGGGGCCGAGGCGGACCGTGGCGGGCGCGCCGGTGCCGGGGGCGGAGGCCTCCTCGGCGGCGCCGGTGCGCCGGGCGACGGCGTGGATCCGGGCGAGGAGCTCGCCGGTGTCGTAGGGCTTGACGACGTAGTCGTCGGCGCCCATGTTGAGTCCGTGGATGCGGGAGCGCACGTCGGCCCGGGCGGTCACCATGATCACAGGTGTGGCGGTGCGCTTGCGGATCTTGCCGCACACCTCGTAGCCGTCCTGGTCGGGCAGACCGAGGTCGAGCAGGATCACGCCGTAGGGCTGCGGGCAGGCCGGGGCGCCTGCGAGGAGGAGTGCCTGCAGGGCCTCCTCACCGTTGCGGGCGTGGGTGACCTGGAAGCCGTGGCGGGCGAGGATCGCGGACAGGGCTGCCGCGACGTGATCGTCGTCCTCGACGAGCAGCAGTCTCATGTCGTCCCCCTCTCCTCTTCTCTCGCTCTGGCTCCACCACGCATGGTCACACGCGGGGCCGCACGAAGGGCCACCATGCATCCACGCCGATGCGGAGTCCCACGTCAAGGGGGTCCCGCCGCGGCGCGCCTTCCGTTATGCACCCGGTACGCGGGCATGATCGACCAGGCCGGTGACGCGCACGGAGCGTATCCGGAAGAGGCCGGATCGTTATCCTCAATTCTCGCTCAGATGTGATGACGTTGTGCGCGTCACGTCACTACTGTCCTCCCAACCGAGGAGGACGGAGCAAGAAGCCGATGAGCGGAGTATCAGTGACCAAGGACGTGCAGGACGCGGCCGGTGCCGCAGACGACCTGGTCGTACTGAGCAACGTCAACAAGCACTTCGGCGCGCTGCACGTGCTTCAGGACATCGATCTGAGCATTGCCCGCGGTGAGGTGGTCGTGGTGATCGGTCCCTCGGGATCGGGCAAGTCCACGCTGTGCAGGACCATCAACCGGCTGGAAACCATCGACTCGGGCACCATCACGCTCGACGGCAAGGAACTGCCCTCCGAGGGCAGGGAACTGGCCCGTCTGCGGGCCGACGTCGGCATGGTGTTCCAGTCGTTCAACCTCTTCGCACACAAGACGGTGCTGCAGAACGTCATGCTGGGCCAGCTGAAGGTCCGCAAGACCGACCAGGCCGCGGCACGCGAGAAGGCGCTGTCCCTGCTGGAGCGGGTGGGTGTCGGCACCCAGGCGGACAAGTACCCGGCGCAGCTCTCCGGTGGTCAGCAGCAGCGCGTGGCGATCGCCCGGGCGCTGGCCATGGAGCCGAAGGTGATGCTCTTCGACGAGCCGACCTCGGCGCTGGACCCGGAGATGATCAACGAGGTGCTGGAGGTCATGCAGCAGCTCGCCCGCGAGGGGATGACCATGGTGGTCGTCACGCACGAGATGGGCTTCGCCCGCTCGGCGGCCAACCGGGTCGTCTTCATGGCCGACGGAAAGATCGTCGAAGAGGCCACCCCCGAGCAGTTCTTCAGCAACCCGCGCAGTGATCGGGCGAAGGACTTCCTGTCGAAGATCCTGCACCACTGAGGATCGCGTCTGGTAGTCATCCGTATGCGGATCGCCGCCGGATCGTTCCTGTCGGCCGCGTGGGCGCCGTAAGCCTCGCTCGTCGTTCAACAACGTCTCATCCGAGGGAAGTTCATCATGAAGATCTCCAAGGCCGCTGCGGCCGCGGCCATCGCCGTCGCCCTTTCCCTGACCGCGACCGCCTGTGGCGGCAGCAAGCAGGACGCCGCCAGTGACGGTGGTGCGTCCGGTGGCGCCAAGGACAAGCTCGTCGTCGGCATCAAGTACGACCAGCCCGGTCTGGGTCTGAAGACCCCGGACGGCAAGTTCACCGGCTTCGACGTGGACGTCGCGACGTACGTCGCCAAGGAGCTCGGCTACCAGCCCGACCAGATCGAGTTCAAGCAGGCCCCCAGCGCCGAGCGCGAGAACCTGATCTCGAACGGTGACGTGAAGTTCGTCGTCGCGACGTACTCGATCAACGACAAGCGCAAGGAGAAGGTCGACTTCGCCGGCCCGTACTTCCTCGCGCACCAGGACCTGCTGGTCCGCGCCGACGACACGAGCATCACCAAGGCCGAGGACCTGAACAAGAAGAAGCTCTGCTCGGTCACCGGCTCCACGTCGGCGCAGAACGTCAAGACCAAGCTGGCCCCCGAGGCCGACCTGCTGGAGCAGGGTGGCTACTCCGAGTGCCTCACCGGCCTGGAGAACAAGGCCGTCGACGCCCTGACCACGGACAACTCGATCCTGGCGGGCTACGCGGCGCAGGAGAAGAACAAGGGCAAGTTCAAGCTGGTCGGGCTGAGCCTGAGCAACGAGAACTACGGCATCGGTCTGAAGAAGGGCGACAAGGAGCTCCAGACCAAGATCAACGCCGCGCTGAAGAAGATGGTCGAGGACGGCAGCTGGCAGAAGGCCGTGGACAAGAACCTCGGTCCGGCCAACTTCAAGAGCGAGCCTGCCCCGCAGATCACCGAAGGCAGCTGATTCATCGGTGAGGAGCGTCGCCGCCCGCCTGCCGCGGGCGGCGGCGCACCTCACCGGCCATCCTGGGGAGAGCGCAGGGCATCGTGTTCGATTTTCTTGATTCCGGGCAGTACGACGTGCTCGGAGCCTTCTGGGTGACGGTTCAGCTCACCCTCTACTCGGCGGCCGGATCCCTGATCTGGGGTACCGCCCTGGCCGGGATGCGGGTCAGCCCGGTCCCGCTGCTGCGGGGCTTCGGCACCGCCTACGTCAACCTGGTGCGCAACACACCGCTGACGTTGCTGATCATCGGCTGCTCGCTGGGACTCAACCAGACCCTCGGCATCGCCCTGGGCGGCAGCACGTTCAAGGAGATCGGCTTCCGGCTCGCGGTCCTCGGATTCATCGCCTACACCGGCACCTTCGTCTGCGAGGCCCTGCGCTCCGGCATCAACACCGTGCCCGTCGGCCAGGCCGAGGCGGCCCGCGCGCTGGGACTGAGCTTCTTCCAGGTGCTCACCCTGATCGTGCTCCCCCAGGCTTTCCGGGCGGTCGTCGCACCGCTCGCCAACGTACTGATCGCGCTCACCAAGAACACCACGGTGGCGGCGGCCATCGGCGTGGCCGAGGCGGCCCTGCTGATGAAGGAAATGCTCGAGAACGAGCCGCAGGCGCTCTTCGCGGTCTTCGCGGTCTTCGCCCTCGGTTTCGTCCTTCTGACCCTGCCCACCGGTCTTCTGCTGGGCTGGGTCGCCAAGCGAGTGGCGGTGAAGCGATGAGCTCCGTGCTGTACGACACCCCCGGCCCCAAGGCCAAGGTGCGCAACTGGATCTACAGCGGGATCTTCGTCGTGCTGTTCGGCCTCGTCATGTGGTGGGCGCTGTCCCTCATGGGCGAGAAGGGCCAGCTCGACGCCGACAAGTGGACGCCGTTCGTCACCGACAGCCAGGTGTGGACCACGTACCTGCTGCCGGGCCTGCTGGAGACGCTCAAGGCCGGCGCCCTGTCCATGCTGATCGCCCTGCCGCTCGGTGCGCTGCTGGGCATCGGCCGGCTGTCGGACCACGCGTGGGTGCGGGGGCCGGTCGGCGCGTGGGTGGAGTTCTTCCGTGCCATCCCGGTGCTGATGCTGATGCTGTTCGGCAACGCGCTGATGGCGCCGCGGTTCCTGGACGTGCCCTCCGACACCCGGCCCTTCTGGGCCGTGGTCACGGGCCTGGTCCTCTACAACTCGGCCGTCATCGCCGAGATCGTCCGGGCGGGCGTGCAGTCCCTGCCCCACGGCCAGTCCGACGCGGCCAAGGCGATCGGCATGCGCAAGGGCCAGACGATGCTCTACGTGCTGATCCCGCAGGCCGTGACGGCGATGCTGCCGGCCCTGGTCAGCCAGCTCGTGGTGATCCTCAAGGACACCGCGATCGGCGGCGCCCTGCTGGGCTTCGCGGAACTGCTCTCGGCGAACCGGCAGATCTCGGCCAACTACAGCAACACCATCCCGACCCTCGTCGTGATCGCGCTGATCTACATCGCCGTGAACTTCGCCCTCACCTCGTCCGCCTCCCTGCTGGAAGGCCGGCTGCGGAAGTCGAAGAAGAGCACCGGAGCGGTGGTCGGCGTGAACGATGTCAACGACATGGCCACCGGCGCGAACTCGGGCGGGATCTGACGGTCCCCCCGATCCGGGAAGCCCTTGCCGGCCGGCGTACGGCCAGTCGTATTGCGTAGCCTGTGTGGTGCGGCGGAACTCATCCGCCGCACCACACCGCGTTGTACCGGCCGATCGGTCCGCCGACCGGCTCCTCCTCCCTCTTCCCAGCGGATACCGACCGGCCGACCGGTGTCACTTGACGCGGGCACCTACAGTGGGTTGCATACGTTCTGTGATCACATACCGGACATCGGGAGCCGCGCCATGGACCCGGTGATCGTCGTCGGCGCGGGACCCGTCGGGCTGTCCCTGTCGCTCGCCCTGGCGGGTGCGGGCGTGCCCTCCGTCGTGCTCGACGAGGGGCCCGGCAAGGAGGACGTCCGCCCGGCCCGTACCGTCGTCCTGCACGCCGAAACGGCGGCCATGGCGCACCGGCTGGGCTGTACGACGCTGCGCGACGAGGGGGCGTACTTCGCCGCCTGGCGCACGATGCGCCGGAGCCGTCCCGACCGGCGGATCACCTTCGAGGACCACCCGGCGCCGCTGCACGTGCCGCAGCACGCGCTGACGCGCGGACTGCGCGACGCCGCCACGGCCCACCCGCTCGTCCAGCTGGTCACCGACAGCAAACTGGACGCCTTGGAGCAGGACGGCCGGGGCGTCACCGCGCACACCCGGGGCGCCGAGACCACCTGGTGGCGCGGGAGTCATCTGGTCGGCTGCGACGGCGCCCGCTCCACCGTGCGCAAGCTGCTCGGCATCCGCTTCCCCGGCAGCACCGCCGTGGAGCGGCACGCCGTGGCCGCGCTGCGCACCGAACTGCCCTGGCCCGGCGAGGCCTTGCTGCACCGCAGCCCGCCGCAGGAGGTCACCTCGCGGCCACTGCCCGACGGGGTGTGGCGGCTGGACTGGCTGCTCCCGCCCCACGGGGAGCTCGTGACCCCCGACGCGCTGGTGACCCTGATCCGCGACACGCTCGCGGGGTGGTGCGGCGGGACGACACCCCCGTACGACCTCATCGACACCGGGGTCCACACCCTGCACCACCGCCTCGCCCGCCGCTGGCGCGACGGCCGCGCGTTCCTCGCCGGAGACGCCGCCCACCTGCTCGGCGCACTCGGCACCCAGGGCGTGGAGGAGGGGCTCCGGGACGCCGAGAACCTGGCGTGGAAGCTCTCCCTGGCCTGGCACCACGGGGCCTCCGAGGCCCTGCTCGACAGCTACGAGGGCGAACGGCGCACCGCGGTCGCCTCCCGGCTGCGCGCGGCCGACCAGGCGATGCCGTCGCTGCGGGCCGGGGGCGGCCTGCGCACCTACCTCCCCGGCGCCGCGCGCTCCGCCCAGTCCCTGCTCACCGACGGCCACCTGGGGCGCGGGCCGCTGGGCGCGGAACCCACCTACGCCCCGCCGGTCGCCGTCCGGGAGGTGCCGACGGCCACGGAGCCGGGCGGCCCGGTGGCGAACGTCCCGGTGACCGCCCCCGACGGGGCGACCGTGCCGCTGCGGGACCTGCTCGGGCAGGGCCGACTCCTGGTGGTCCTGGTGGCTCCCGGCACCGGAGTCTGGGACCGGCGGCACTGGCTCGGTGCCGGTCTGATGCCCCGTCTCGCGGCGGCGGTCAGCGCCCTCCCGGTCCGCACCGACCTGCTGGTCGCGGACAGCTACCCGGGGGCTCCGGCGCACACCGTGCTGCTGGTGCGGCCTGACGGGCACCTCGCGGCGACCTTCGCGGGGGTCCGCCCGGCGGAGCTGTACGAGGCGGCGGACACGGTACGGGCCGGCCTGCCCGCGTCCCGGGTACCGGCGCCCGCGACGACACCGGCACCGGCGCCGACACCGACCGCGGTGATCGATTGACCGTTTCCGGGACTCCGTGGTTCACTCGCGGAATGACCGGCAACGACGTACGCCTGTGGCGGAGGGTCCATATGGACCTGCTCCGCTACGCGGGCTGCGTGTGTCGCCCTTCCTGCTGATTCGCCCTTTCCTCCGCGCGCCCCGTGCCGTCCACCGGCCTGCGCGCACCTCCGCGAACCCAGGAACGGTCTCCTTTCATGTCTGCACCCGTATCCGCACCCCCGTACGCCCCGGAGTCCAGCCCGGTGGCCGGGGGCCCGACGGCCGCCGAACTCCTCGACTTCGCCCTCCGCACGGCGGCCGACCCCGCGATCGTGGCCTCGCTGCCGCTCGATCCCGAGGGCCGCACCTGGATCCGGCTGGACGGGCCGGGCGGCAGCGAGGCGTGGCTGATCGGCTGGCCGCCGGGCACCGGCACCGGCTGGCACGACCACGCCGAATCCCGGGGCGCGTTCGCCACCGCCCGGGGCCGGCTCACCGAGCACTCGCTGGCCGTACGGCTGCCCTCCGAGGGCTGGAAGTCCCTGGAACTGGCCCCGGACGTCGACCGCCACCGCACCCTGGCCGCAGGCTCGGGGCGCGCCTTCCGGGAGCACCACGTGCACGAGGTCCTCAACGAGTCGCAGTCCGAGCACGCGGTCTCCGTGCACGCCTACTACCCGCCGCTCCCGCTGATCCGCCGCTACAGCCGCAGCGGCCCGGTGCTCAGCCTGGAGCACGTCGAGCGTCCGGCGGACTGGCAGTGAGCGCCCCGGTCGGCATCGACGAGCTGCTGGAGCGGGTCCGCGCGGGCTACACCCGGGTGACGGCGCAGGAGGCGTACGCCGCTTCCCGCGCCGGGGCCCTCCTCGTCGACATCCGCTACCAGGCGCTGCGCGAACGGGACGGTCTGATCCCCGGCGCGCTGGTGGTCGAGCGCAACGAGCTGGAGTGGCGCCTGGATCCGCAGGGCAGCCACCGCGCGGCGCAGGCCACGAGCCACGACCTCCAGGTGGTGGTGATCTGCAACGAGGGCTACGCGTCCAGCCTCGCCGCGGCCTCGCTGCACGCCTTGGGCCTCCATCGCGCGACGGACCTGACGGGCGGCTTCCAGGCCTGGAAGTCGGCGGGCCTGCCCGTCACCCCCACCGGTTCCGGCCCCGCCGGCGGGTGAGACCCGGGGGCCTTGTGCCGGGAGGCCGGGGTGCCGTTGTCGGCTGCGGCCGGCAACGGCCCCGCATCCACGACAGCCCCGCATGCACGACGGCCCCGCATGCACGACAGCCCCGGGACCGATCCGCTCCGGCGGCACGGTCCCGGGGCCCGGCCCCTGTACGGGGCTCTACCCCTTCGCCGTCGCGACGGCCACCGGCGCCACCCGCAACGCCACCCGCCCCGGGAGGGACGTGGCCGCCAACGCCAGTACCCCGGCCACCCCCACCACCACCGCGTAGGCCACCGGCAGCACCGCGGGCGCCGCCGCCCCCGTCATGCCCACGCTGAACGCGGTCAGCACCGCCAGCGCGATCCCCGACCCCAGCGCGGTCCCGATCAGGAGCACCGCCAGCGCCTCCGCCCGCAGCATCCGCAGCACCTGCCGGCGCTCGGCTCCCGCCAGCCGCAGCATCGCGAACTCCCGGAACCGCTCGGCGGTGGACATCGCGAGCGTGTTGACCACCGCGATCGCGGTGAAGGCCAGCACCAGCCCCATCGCCAGCAGGTTGATCTCCGCCCCGGCGTCCTGCCGCTCCGCCCGGGCCGCGTCGGCGTCCGCCGCGGTCAGCACCCGTACGCCCGGGAACCCCGCCACCGCCGCGGCCAGTTGCTCCCGGCCGGTCCCCGCATCCGGTCCCGTCGCCACGAGTACGCTGCGGGCCAGCGGATTGTCCGCGTGCGCGGCCACCAGCCGGTGCGGCAGCGTCAGATCGCCGAAGCCGAGCCCTCGTGCGTACACGGCCGAGACGGTCAGCGTGACCGGGGTGCCGTCCCCCAGCGTCAGCTTCAGCGGGCTCCCGGGCCTCAGGCCCAGCTGGTCGGCGGCGAGTTCGCTCACCGCGGCGTTCTCCTCGCCGAAGCCGTCCAGGCTGCCGCCGGTGACCTCGGGGTCCCAGGTACGGGTCAGCCCGGCCGGGGTCACGCCCTGCGCGGCGTACTTCGTCAGACCCACCCGTACGGAGCTGTGCACGATCTCGGTGGCCGCCGTGACCCCGGGGGTCCGCCGGATCCGCTCGGCGGCCTCCCGCGTGACTCCGGGGCCCTGCGCGGCCAGGACCCACTGGGCCCGGATCCCGTCGCGGGCCTGGGCCCGGGCGGCGTCGCCGAGCGTCGGGGTGATGAACAGCACGGTGCAGGTCATCCCGATCAGCAGCGCGAGCGGGGTGACGGCGGAGGCCATGCGCGTGGCGTTCCCGCGCAGGTTGGCGGTGGCCAGGTGGCCACCCGGGCCGGTGAGCCGCAGCGGTCCCGCGAGCAGCGTGGTGGCGGCTCGTACGAGCAGCGGGCCGAGCAGCGAGACCGCCCCGGCCAGTACCACGACGGCGAGGAAGGTGACCGGGGTGGAGGCCGGCTCGGTGCGCAGCGAGCCGAGGACGACGACCAGCACCGCGCCGCCCGCCAGCAGCAGCACGCCGAGCACACTGCGGATCCAGCGGGGGCGCCCCCGCTCGACGGCGGCTTCGGCGAGCGCCTCGGCCGGGCGGATCCGGGCGATCCGGCGGCCGGTGATCCGGGCCGCGGCCCAGGCTCCGAGCAGGCTGGCGGCGACGGCCGCGAGCATGGGGAAGATGCCTGCGGTGCGCTCCAGGGTGGCGGGGACGACCCCGCTGTCGACGAACCGGCCGTGCAGCCAGGCGGCGAGCGGCAGTCCGGCGAGTGCGCCGGTGACGCCGGCGGCCAGGCCGACGAGCAGTGCCTCCCGGCCGATCATGCGCCGTAGCTGCTTGGGCGTGGCGGCGATGGCGCGCAGCAGGGCGAGTTCGCGGTAGCGCTGCTGGACGGAGAGCGCGAAGGTGCCGACGACGACGAGGATCGCGACGAGCAGCGAGGTGCCGCCCATCGCACCGCCCATGGAGACCAGCTTGATGCGGGCGCCGGCGGCGTCGAGGAACTCGACGGGGCCGCGCTCGTCGCCCGTGGCGACCTGGGCGGTGGTGCCCCGCAGCGCCTGCTCGACCCGGGCGGCGAGTTCGGTGGTGCCGACGCCCGGCGCGGGCAGTACTCCGATGGCGCTGACCTGTCCGTCGCGGGCGGCGAGCCGCCGGGCCTCGTCGTCGCCGAAGAAGAGGGCGCTCTGCCGCGCGAGGTCGCCCCGGTCCGTTTTCGCGACCCCGCTGACCCGGTACGTCCGGGGTTCGCCGGTGGACTGCACGGCGAGCTCGGAGCCGGGCTTCAGTCCGGCGCGGGCGGCCAGCGCGCGGTCGACGACGACCTCGCCGCCGCCCTGGGGGGCGCGGCCTTCGGTGAGGGTGAAGGGGGTCAGCACGGCGGAGGTCCAGGCGTGCCCGTACGAGGGCAGTGCCTCGCCCGCGGCCTCGACCAGGGGGACGGCCTGGAAGGTGAGCTCGGGGACGGCCCGTTCGACGCCGGGCACGGCGCGGACCGCGTCCACGGTGGCGGCGGGGAGCCAGGCCCGCTCGGCGACGGGCTTGGCCTTGTGCTTGGTCTTGGTCCGTCCGCCCTTCTTCTCCTTGACCGTGGTCTCGTGGACGTTCTGGTCGGCGGAGACGAGGACCGGCGTGGCCGCGTAGCGCTCGGTCCGGATCTTTCCGCGGAGTCCCGTTTCCAGGAGTGTCCCGCAGGCGGTGACGAGGGCGGCCGCGCACAGCAGTGCGACGAAGGCGCCGAGGAATCCGGCTTTGCGGTCCCTGACGGTCTGAAGGGCGTAACGCAGCATCATGCGGCCAACTCTGCCGCCGTGCCCGGCGCCTGACACTGGCGTACCCCGGCGTCCGGTCCCGGGGGATACCCCCACCCCGGGCCCGCCGGTTCACTCCCCCGGGTACCCGAGGTCGTCGGCGTCCTCGCCCTCCGTCTCCAGGGCGCGGCGCACCACCCGCAGGGCCATGCCCTCCGGGTATCCCTTGCGGGCGAGCATCCCGGCGAGGCGCCGGATCCGCTTGTCCCGCTCCAGGCCCCGGGTGGAGCGGAGCTTGCGTTCCACGAGTTCCCGGGCGGTCTGTTCCTCCTGGTCGGAGTCCAGCAGCTCCAGGGCCTCCTCCACGAGGGTGGCGTGCACCCCCTTGGTCCGGAGCTCCTGGGCCAGCGCCCGGCGCGCCAGGCCCCTGCCGCGGTGCCGGGACTCGACCCAGGCACCGGCGAAGGCGGCGTCGTCGATCAGGCCCACCTCCTCGTACCGGGAGAGGACCTGCTGCGACACCTCCTCGGGGATGCCCCGCTTGTGCAGGGCGTCCGCGAGCTGGCGCCGGGTACGCGGGCTCCCGGTGAGCAGGCGCAGACAGATCGCCCGCGCCTGCTCCTCGGGGCTCTGGGGCGGCAGCTCCGGACGGCCTTCTCGGCCGCCCCGGCGCTCGCCGCCCCCTTCCTGCTCCCGCACGGGTCAGCTCTTGGCCACGGCGGCCTTGGCCGTCGTCTTGGCCTTCGTTGCCGGGGCGGGCACGGCGGTGGCCGCGGCGTCGGTCGCGTCCGTACCGGCCTCGGCTGCGGCTGCGGCGTCCTTGCGGACACCCACGCCCAGCTTCTCCTTGATCTTCCGCTCGATCTCGTTGGCGAGGTCGGGGTTGTCCTTCAGGAAGTTGCGGGCGTTCTCCTTGCCCTGGCCGAGCTGGTCGCCCTCGTACGTGTACCAGGCGCCGGCCTTGCGGATGAAACCGTGCTCCACGCCCATGTCGATCAGGCCGCCCTCGCGGCTGATGCCCTGGCCGTAGAGGATGTCGAACTCGGCCTGCTTGAACGGGGGCGCGACCTTGTTCTTGACGACCTTGCAGCGGGTGCGGTTACCGACCGCCTCCGTGCCGTCCTTCAGGGTCTCGATGCGGCGGATGTCGATGCGCACCGAGGCGTAGAACTTCAGCGCGCGGCCACCGGTGGTGGTCTCGGGCGAGCCGAACATCACACCGATCTTCTCGCGGAGCTGGTTGATGAAGATCGCGGTGGTCTTGGACTGGTTGAGCGCACCGGTGATCTTCCGGAGCGCCTGGCTCATCAGTCGGGCCTGGAGGCCGACGTGCGAGTCGCCCATCTCGCCCTCGATCTCCGCGCGCGGCACGAGGGCCGCCACGGAGTCGATGACGATCAGGTCGAGGGCACCGGAGCGGACCAGCATGTCCACGATCTCCAGCGCCTGCTCGCCGGTGTCCGGCTGCGACAGGATGAGGTTGTCGGTGTCGACGCCGAGGGCCTTGGCGTACTCGGGGTCGAGCGCGTGCTCGGCGTCCACGAAGGCGACGGTGCCGCCGGCCTTCTGCGCGTTGGCGACGGCGTGCAGGGTCAGGGTCGTCTTACCGGAGGACTCCGGACCGTACACCTCGATCACACGGCCGCGGGGCAGCCCGCCGACGCCGAGGGCGATGTCCAGCGCGGTCGACCCGGTGGGGATGACCTCGATGGGGTCGTTCGGCTTGTCGCCGAGGCGCATGACCGCACCCTTGCCGAATTGCCGTTCAATCTGTGCGAGAGCGGCGTCGAGAGCCTTCTCGCGGTCGGTGCCTGCCATGGGTTCCACCCGGTTTGCTTGAGTCGATCGCTTCACGTCACTGACGCTAATGCCTGCCACTGACAATGCGCCTCCACGAGCGTTTCGGCTGTGGATAACTCATCAGAATGGATGTTCGATTTCCCTGTCAAGCTCGCCACGCCCACCCCTCCCCCACCTGCGCCGGTGCGACTACTCGTCCTCGTCCGTGACCGTGTCCCAGGTTTCCAGCGTGGTCCCCGCCGCGGTCGTGACCTCCAGCACCCGGCATCCCATGAGCTCGGCGGCGCCGTAGAGCCGCCGTCGCACGCGTTCCGCGTCCTCGGGCGGGAAGGCGATCCGGATCTGGTGGGGGTGGGGGTTGTCGTAGGTGAGCAGCCAATCGGCGTCGAGTGTCGCGAAGTGGTCCTGGCCGCTCTCGTCGTACGTCGAGCGCCATGTGCCGCGGTCCGTGGTGGGGGCCAGCGCCGCACGCAGGCGCCGCAGACGCTCGTCATGGGGCAGGGGTCCCTCCGACAGGCGCAGGCACCGGTCGGCGCGGGGCCGGAACGTGTTGAACCAGGGTGCCAGGTCCGGCTCCGGCGCGCCGAGCAGCCGGGAGCGGACCCGTCCGCCCGTCCAGCTCTCGATGAACGCGGCCGCGCCCGTGCGATGGGTCTCGTACCAGCCCTCGCTGGTCCACAGGACGACGGGCCACTCCTCCGGTTCCCCTTCGGTGAGCCAGCACAGCCGGTCGGCGTCCATGGTGGTGCCCCAGACGAGCAGCCCGCCCGGCGCCGGGTACAGCGGGTACGGGTAGCGCTCGCCACCCAGGTCGGCCGATTCCGTCGCATGCGCGCTCTGCCACTCGACGCCGTTGTACCTGCTCACGCCGAACGGGGTGTGGAGGTAGAGGAAGTCGCAGAACTCCCCCCATCCGTAGGTGGCGACCAGCCACTTGTAGTCGTCGGGCAGCCGCACCCCGACCGCGGTCTCGGCGGCGGTCCAGTCGCCGTGGGCGTCGATCGGTGCGGCCGGCGGCGTCACGAGCCGCGCCAGGGTGTCGTATCCGGTCACGGCAGGTCGCGCAGGACGAGCGCCTCCGCGAAGGGCGTACCGGTCCGCTCCGCGTACGTCATCCGCTCCCGCACCTCGTGCAGGGTGCGCGGCCGGTAACCGGGCCCGCCGCAGCAGCTCTTGTGGAATCGCACGCCGGCGTTCAGCAGCACGGCGAGGGTCCGCCACCCCGCGGCGTCCCGGCGCGGGGGCGGGGCGAAGGCCGAGCCCGCATGGACCAGGGCTCCCGCACACCGCGGACAGATCCGCTCCCGCTCCTTGTCGTACGGCTGCTTGTACGAGGCCCGGCAGGGCAGGCAGACGTAGGAGGTCTTCGCATGAGCCATGGGAACAGCGTAGGCAGCGCCCCGGGCCGGGATCGACCCGAATTCCGGGGAGCCGCCCGCGCCCGGCGTGACGGCGCTGTCCGTCAGCCGGGTCCTCAGGTCACTTGCCCGCCGCCAGGCCCGCCTTGACCATCGAGACGGTGCTCACCAGCTTGGGGAGGCCTTCCGTCTGGACCCCCCTGATGCCCCGGGAGACCTGGCTCTCCTCGCTCTTCGCGGCTCCGTCGGCGCACTCGGCCGCTCCCCGCCTGAATCCGCCGAGGGCCTCCTTCCAGTACCGCTGGGCGGCCTCGTCCGGGATCGGGTCGAGCTTCTCCGCCTTGGCGGTCTGGGCCAGCAGGTCCTGGCAGGCGGGTCCCTGGACGTCGATCGTGCGCATGCTCACCTCGTTGACCCGGCCTGCGTCCTCGGTCAGCTTCTTGATCTGGGCCTCGCCTCCCGAGGCGTACCACTCCTCCAGTTGCTCGGCCGGGGTCTGGGAGCAGCCTCCGAGCAGCAGCGTGACGGCTGCGGCGGTGACGATGACGGTGCCGCGGGTCGCCGCGGGTACGCGCAGACGTAATCTCATGGAACCTGGAACCCCCCTGGATCGGTCCGACCGATGCTGCCAGGGACGCCCCGGGCCCGTGCCCCTCGTGATGCTTTCGTGACGGGTCGCCGGTCAGCAGGAGGTCGCCGGCCAGAGGGAAATCGCCGGTCAGAGGGAGATCGCCGTCCCGAGGGAGTCCGCGCAGAGGAACTTCGGCGCGCCCTCCTCGTAGAAGACGTCGAGGGTGGTGACCGTGAATCCAGCCGCCGCCAGCAGGTCCGGGGCGGAGCGGGTGAGGTGGCAGCCGCCCAGGAGCCGCATGTTCAGCGGTTCGAGCCGTCGCTGCAGGCGGCGCACGCGCCAGTCACCTTCCGGGGCGAGCCCGTGTTCGACGAAGTGCAGGGTTCCGCCGGGTTTGAGTACGCGGCGCAGCTCGCGCAGGGCTGCCACGGCGTCCGGGATGGTGCACAGCGTCCAGGTCGACAGCGCGGTGTCGAAACCGCCGTCCTCGAAGGGCAGCGACTGGCCGTCCAGGCCGGCCCGCCGGACCGGTACGCGGGCGCCGCGTACGCGCTCCGCGGCCAGCCGCCACGCGACGTCGGACGGCTCGACCGCGGACACGCCCGTGACGCCCGGCGGGTAGAAGGGGGTGTTGTGCCCCGTGCCGAAGCCGATCTCGACGACCTCGCCCGCCAGCCCCGCGCAGACCCGGCGGCGCAGCGGCCGGGCCGCCTTGGCGCCGCAGGCGACGTCAAGGATCCGCGGCACTGCCTGCTCGGCGTAGAACCCCATGGCGGCCTCCGCGTCTCGCCCCTCCTCAGGATGGCACCGCGGCCCGGGCTCCACGACACCCCATCGATTGACAACCCGAGGTTGACACCCAGAGAAGTGTCAACCTAAGGTTGCCTCTATGACGAACCCTTCGGTGGAACCCGTTCGCATGACCAATCCGGTACGCCTCGACGACCTGATCGAGGCCATCAACAAGGTCCACACCGACCCCCTGGAGCAGCTCAGCGGCGCCGTCGTCGCGGCCGAGGCCCTCGGGGACGTCGCGGACCACCTCATCGGCCACTTCGTCGACCAGGCCCGCCGGTCCGGCGCCTCCTGGACCGACATCGGCCGCAGCATGGGCGTCACCCGCCAGGCGGCCCAGAAGCGCTTCGTACCCAAGGCGGACAAGGAGGGCGCCGGTGGCCTCGACCCGAACGCGGGCTTCGGCCGCTTCACCCCCCGCGCCCGCAACGTGGTCGTGACCTCGCAGAACGAGGCCCGCGCCGCCGGCAACACCGAGATCCGCACCGAGCACCTGGTCCTCGGCCTGATGGCCGAGACCGAAGGACTCGCGGGGCTCATCCTGCGCGCCCAGGAGGTCTCGCCCGACGACGTACGGGCCGCCGCGACCGCCGCACTCCCACCGGCCCAGGACGAGCTCCCCGCCCTCGTCCCCTTCGACGCCTCCGCCAAGAAGGCCCTGGAGCTGACCTTCCGTGAGGCCCTGCGCCTGGGCCACGACTTCGTCGGCACCGAGCACATCCTGCTCGCGCTCCTGGAGCTGGAGAACGGCGAGGGCCTGCTGAGCGGCCTCGGTCTGGACAAGGCCGCCGCCGAGGCGACCGTCAACGAAGCCTTGGCAGCCGTACTCGGCGACGCGGACGGGAAGTAGAGGAGTCCGCGTCCCGCGTCAGCTCGTAGCGCTTGACGTACGCACCGAGGAACGCCTGCAGCGTGGCGACGGCCGGGATCGCGATCAGCGCCCCGACCGCGCCCAGCAGGGCGGTCCCCGCGATGACCGAGCCGAAGGCCACCGCGGGATGGATGTCGACGGTCTTCGAGGTCAGCTTCGGCTGGAGCATGTAGTTCTCGAACTGCTGGTAGACCACCACGAACACCAGGACGTACAGCGCGTACCAGGGGTCCACGGTGAAGGCGAGCAGGACCGGCAGCGCGCCCGCGAGATAGGTGCCGATGGTGGGGACGAACTGCGAGACCAGTCCCACCCACACGGCGAGCGCGGGCGCGTACGGCACCCCGAGGACCGCCAGCACGATGTAGGTCGCGACACCCGAGATCAGCGCCATCAGCCCGCGCGAGTAGAGGTACCCGCCCGTCTTGGCGACGGCGATCTCCCAGGCGCGCAGCACCTCGGCCTGCTTCGCGGGCGGCAGTACCGAGCACAGTGCGCGCCGCAGCCGCGGTCCGTCGGCGGCGAAGTAGAAGGAGAACAGCCCGATCGTCAGCAGCTTGAAGAGTCCGCCGAGCACGGTGGCGGAGACGTCGAGCACGCCGGACGCGCTGTTCTGCACGTACTTGCGCAGCCAGTCGGAGCGCAGCACGCTCTCCTGGATCTCCAGCCGGGACAGTTCGGTGTGGAAGGTGGAGTTGATCGCCTTGATCACCGAGTCCAGATAGCCCGGGAAGCCCTCGACCATGGCGACGATCTGGCCGGCGAGCAGCGAGCCGAGCAGCGCGAGGAAGCCGGCCGTCACGATGAACACCGCGAGGAACATCACGAAGGTGGCGACTCCGCGGCGCATCCCCCCGGCCGCCATCCTGGCCACGGCCGGCTCGATCGCGAGCGCGAGGAAGAACGCGATCAGGATGTTGACGAGGAGGCCTATCAGCTGGTGGAAGGCCCAGCTGCCGAGCTGGAAGCAGGCCACGAGGGCCAGTACGAGGATCACGGCGCGCGGCAGCCAGCGCGGCATGCGCCCGTCGTCCGCGGCCGCCCCGGAGGGCGGCGGGGCGGGCGGCGCGGGCGGACCCGGCCGGTCCGGTGGTTGCGGCTCCTCCGCCCGCACCGGCGGTGTCGCCCCCGGCGCATCGGCGGGCTGGTCGGTCGTCTCTTCGCTGGCTGCCACGGCGCCAAGTCTGTCCCACGCGCGCCCGCCACCGCGAAACAGCGCGCGGATCAGCGCAGGGACGCCGGCACGTCCATCGCCGAACACACCGCGCGCCAGACGTCCTTGGCCTCCCAGCCCGCCTCCAGCGCCTGGTGGACGGTCCGCCCGCCGAGCTCCGTCATGACGTGGTCCCGTGCGAAGGAGTCGGCATAGCCCGCACCGAAGTGTTCCGCCATCCGTTCCCAGAAAATCGTCAACCGCATGCCCCCAGTATCCCGCCCCGGGAGAGTGCACCGCCCGCGTTCGGCCCTCCCGGCCGCACCACGGCGTCCTACGTTGCACGCATGCCCGGAGACGAAGCTTCCTCGCAGACCCCACACACCTCGCGGCCCCGGCCGTCCCAGACACCCCAGGACGCCCAGGACCCCCAGGGCCCGCTGGCCCGCGCCGAGGGGTTCATCTGGCTCACGGCCCGCGTGCTGGAGCAGCGGCGGTTCGCGTTCCACTTCCTCGGCGGGGACGCCGACCCGGTGGACACGGCCCTCGGTTCGTATCTCAACGCGGACGGCGGCTACGGTCACGCACTCGATCCGGACCTTCGCGGTCCGCTCAGTCAGCCCCTGCACACCGCGCACGCGCTGCGCGTGCTCGACAGCCTGGGCCGCTGCGCCGGGCAGCGCATCGAGCGGCTCTGCCGCCACCTGACCGGGGTGTCCACCGCGGACGGGGCCCTTCCGGTGGTCTTCCCGGCCCCCCGCGGTTATCCCGCCGCCCCCTACCACCCGGTGCACGACGACCCGCCGGGCGAGTTGCTGACCACGGGCCCGGTCGTCGGCGTGCTGCACCGCAACCGGGTCTGGCACGCCTGGCTCTTCCGGGCGACGGACTTCTGCTGGGACCGCGTCGAGAACCTGCGCCACTCCCACCCGTACGAGGTCCAGAGCGCGGTGGCCTTCCTCGACGGCATCCCCGACCGGGCGCGCGCGGCGGCGGCCGCGGACCGGCTGGGCCGGCTGGTGCGCGAGCGGAAGCTCGCGGTCCTCGATCCGGTGCGGCGGGCGGAGTACCCGGAGGCCCCCGGCTACGCGCCGGGCGAGCGGCTGTACCCGCACGACTTCGCCCGGCGGCCGGAGTCGCTGGCCCGCGGCTGGTTCACCGACGCGGAGCTGCGCCGCTCACTGGACTTCCTGGCCTCCGAGCAGCAGCCGGACGGCGGCTGGCCGGTGCGCCGCCGGGCCTGGGCGCCGGGGAGCTCGCTGGAGCGGAGGCCGATCGCCACCCTGGAGGCCCTGCTCACCCTGCGGGCTTACGGGCGCCTGCCCGCCAAGGTCAGCCACCCAGGGCCCGTACCCCCGCGGTGACCACGACGGCGGCCGCGACCACGACCAGGAACGGGGCGCGCAGCAGCAGCGCCAGTCCGGCGGCGGCGAGTCCGGCGGCCCGGGCGTCGACGACCAGGGCGGACCCGGTGCTGAAGGTCTGCTGGGCGGTGAGCGCGGCGAGCAGGGCGACCGGCAGCAGGGCGGCCAGGCGGCGCACGAGCGGCCGCTCCAGGGCCCCGGCCGGGACGAGCAGCCCGGCGAGCTTGACGGCGTAGCAGCCGACGACGGTGAGGCCGATGGCGATCCAGACGTTCACGGACGGCGTCCCTTCATCCACAGCACGACGGGGGCGGCCAGGGCCGCGATCAGCACGGGCACCCCGGCGGGCAGCACGGGCAGGAAGCCGAGCCCGAGGACGAGCGCGAGGGCGGCGACGGCCCGCTCGGTGGAGGTCTTCAGCATGGGTGCCAGCAGCGCCAGGAACACGGCCGGTCCGGCGGCGTCCAGGCCCCACGCCCTGGTGTCCCCGATGGCCTCGGCGCCGAGCGCGCCGAGCAGGGTGGTGAGGTTCCACAGCACGTAGAGGGTGAGTCCGGTGACGGTGAAGCCGAGCCGGGCCGACTTCCGGTCGGGCTGGGCCAGCGCGACGGCGGTGGTCTCGTCGATCACCCAGTGCGCGGCGAGGGGCCGCAGGGCACGGGGCAGCTTGAGCAGCTGCGACAGACGCAGTCCGTAGAAGGCGTTCCGGGTGCCGAGGAAGAAGGCCCCGGCGGCGGCGGTGAACGGGTTCCCGCCCGCCGCGAGCGCCCCGACCAGGGCGAACTGCGAGGCGCCGGTGAAGACGAGCAGGCTGAGCACACAGGCCTGCAGGGTGCTGATGCCCGCCCCGGCGGCGGTCACACCGAAGGCGAAACCGGACAGGCCGACGGCCACGCCGACCCCGAGCGCGTCGCGTACGACGGCGGCGCGCGGCCGCTCGCCGGACGCCGGTACCTCACGTATCTCTGGCTCTGTGACCAGCTGGTTCTCTCCCACGCTCCGAAACTATGCGGGAGGTGCCCGGTGGGTCTTGTACGTTCTTGCGCGCGCGACGTCAGTCCCGCCGCCGCAGCGGTTCCCCGAGCAGCGGGGTGAGCCGCCCCTCGGCGGCGGCGAGCAGCGGGGCTCCGAACACGGTCAGCGTCCCCTCCCAGGGGTGCCCGAAGGTTCCGAACTCCAGGCCGGGGTGGAGGAAGAGGTAGTAGTCGCCGTCCGGGTAGACCGACCCCGGCCACCTCGGGCGGCCCGGGCCGCCCACCCGGTGCGGGTCGAAGGCGTAGCCGATGTGCTGCCAGTCGAGCCAGAACAGCTCCTGCCCGGGCGCGGTGAGGGAGCGCAGCGCGCGTTCGGTGATCCGGCGGAGCTCGTCGAGTGAATCCTCTCCGCCCCGGTCCACGGCGTCGAGCGACCAGGTGACCGAGGGGGCCGGTGCCTCGAAGCCGGGAAACCTGCTCGTGCTCGGCCGGAACCCGAACTCCTGCTCCAACCGGTCCCAAAGCGGTCCGTCGTCCAGCGCGCCGATGGTCTCCCGGACCGGCCGGGTCGTGGCCGGGGTGCCCGCCGGGGCCCAGCGGTGGGTACGTACGGTCGTCAGCTCCTCGAAGCCCGCGGCCAGGAGCGCGGTCCGCACCTCACCATGGGCCTCGACGAGGCAGTACCGGGCGGCGCGGTCCATCAGGTACGCCTTCTCCCGCAGCCGCGCGAAGTGCCGGACCAGCTCCGGGTGCGGCCCGGTCAGCCCGCCGACGACCACGAAATCCGTATCGGCCGGCCGCCCCGCCCAGCCGATGCCCGCCGTCCGGCCCCGGCGCGGCAGCGCCGCCGCCCCGAACCTCTGGTAGAGGCGGTGGGCGTCCGCCTCGAACTCGCTCAGCGCCAGCGCGTGCGGACCGCTGGTGGCGGCGAGCTCACGTGCCCGCGCGCTCCCCGCGGATCCGTCCAGGACCAGGGCGCGGACATCCTCCCGTGTCCCGGTCCTCCCCTCCAGGGCGTCGCACTCCGCCACGAGCAGTGAGCGCTCGGCTCCGGCCTCGAAGCCGGCGGCCGTCAGCTCTTCCGCCAGCCCGGGCGCATCGTGCCCGTGGACCTTCCACTCGGCCGGCTCGTTGCGCGCGGCGAAGGCCTCCAGCTGCCGCCGTACCGTCGCGGCACCGGGCGGCTGCGGCAGCGGCCCGTGCTCCACGGTCCCGTGGGTGCCGTAGTGCGTGCGGACGAGGAGTCCATCGCGTTCGATCACCGCGCCGGCGGGCCGCCGGTGGGGCACCCGGCCCCTCAGCTGCGCGTCGTGCAGCGCCCGCACTCCCCCGATGTCCATGATCAACAGCCTAGACGGCCCGCTCCCGCCGGTACGCGCCGGGCGGCACCCCCACGATCCGGGTGAAGTGCCGGTTCAGGTGCGGCTGGTCGGTGAAGCCCACGGCGACGGCCGCCTCCGCGGGCGCCGTGCCCACCTCGAGGAGCCGGCGGGCCTGCCGGACGCGGGCGTCGGTGAGCCAGGTGTGCGGCGGCATCCCGTACCGCTCGCGGAAGGCCCGCAGCAGGGCGAAGGGGCTCGTGCCCAGCTCCGCGGCGAGCTGCTCCAGGGACGGCGGGTCGGCCATGCGCTCCTGCAGCACGGCCCGGGCGGCCTCCGCGTCGGCGCCGCCCGCGCCACGGACCGTACGAGCGGGCATCGGTCCTGCGTACCGGGTCAGCATCCGTGCCACCAGGCCCCGCAGCAGCGTGTCGGCGGCCAGCGCGTTCCCCGCCTCGGCGGCCCGGTGGACCTCGGTGATCGCCCGGGCGGCCTGCGGGTCGGCGACCATGTCGGCGGTGAACCCCGGGGTGCCGCGCAGGATGCCGATCTCGTCGGCGACCTCGGCGATCAGGGCGCGCGAGGGGTAGAGGGTGGCGTAGGCCCAGCCCTCGGGCACCCCGGCGCGTGCGGTGTGCGGCACCTCTGGGTTGATCAGGACCACGCTGCCCGGTCCGGCGTGCACGACGTGCCCCGGCAGCCCCACTTCCTCGACACCGCCGGTGACCGCCGCCATGACGTACCCGTCGTGGGCGTGGCGCGGGAAGGTGTGGCGCACGTAGTGGGCGCGCAGCAGGTCCAGCCCCGGCAGTTCCGCGTACTGCCAGTGCCGTGCCCACTCCCGGCGGCCCCCGGCGCCCTCGTCCGTCCCCATCCCCCCATTCTGCGCCCCCGCGCCGACCCGCGTTTGCCCAGGTCCGGCCCGTTGTCAGTGGCCGGGTGCACGATGGGGGCATGGCAGGCGCTGCGCTCGACTCGTTCTCCCCCGCGACCCGCTCGTGGTTCACGGGGGCCTTCGTCACGCCCACCGACGCGCAGGAGGGCGCCTGGCGGGCGATCGGGGAGGGTTCGGACGTGCTGGTGGTCGCCCCCACCGGCTCCGGCAAGACCCTGGCCGCGTTCCTCGCGGCCCTCGACCGGCTCGCGTCCACCCCGCCGCCCGCCGAGCCGAAGAAGCGCTGCCGTGTGCTGTACGTATCGCCCCTGAAGGCCCTGGCCGTCGACGTGGAGCGCAATCTGCGCAGCCCGCTGACCGGGATCCGCCAGGAATCGGTCCGCCTGGGCCTGCCGGAGCCGGACATCCGGGTCGGGATCCGTTCCGGGGACACCCCGCCCGCCGAGCGGCGGGCGCTGGTCACCCGGCCGCCGGACATCCTCATCACCACGCCCGAGTCGCTGTTCCTGATGCTCACCTCGGCGGCCCGGGAGGCGCTGGCGGGGGTCGAGACGGTGATCCTGGACGAGGTGCACGCGGTCGCCGGGACCAAACGCGGAGCCCATCTGGCCCTCTCCCTGGAGCGGCTGGACGAGCTGCTGCCGCGCCCCGCGCGCCGGATCGGGCTGTCGGCGACGGTCCGGCCGGTGGACGAGGTCGCCCGCTATCTGGCGCCGCGCGGCCGGGTGGAGATCGTACAGCCGCCTTCGGCCAAGGAGTTCGACCTGTCGGTGGTCGTCCCGGTGCAGGACATGGGCGAGTTGGGCGGCTCCCCCGCGACCGAGGGCAAGGAGGGCGGGGACAAGCCGTCGATCTGGCCGCATGTGGAGGAGCGGATCGCCGACCTGGTGCAGGCGCACCGCTCGACGATCGTCTTCGCCAACTCCCGCCGGCTCGCCGAGCGGCTGTGCAACCGGCTCAACGAGATCGCGTACGAGCGCGCCCTGGGCGAGAAGCTGCCGGAGGGCAAGCCGCCGGCCGAGATCATGGCCCAGTCGGGCGCCGCCCTGGGTGCTCCGCCACTGCTGGCCCGCGCCCACCACGGCTCGGTGTCCAAGGAGCAGCGGGCGCTGGTGGAGGAGGACCTGAAGGCGGGCCGGCTGCCCGCGGTGGTCGCCACCTCCAGCCTGGAGCTGGGCATCGACATGGGCGCGGTGGACCTGGTGGTGCAGGTGGAGTCGCCGCCTTCGGTGGCCTCCGGGCTGCAGCGGGTGGGCCGGGCCGGGCACCAGGTGGGCGCGGTCTCCACCGGGGTGGTCTTCCCCAAGTACCGCGGCGACCTGGTGCAGGCGGCGGTGGTCACCGAACGCATGCGCACGGGGGCGATCGAGTCGCTGCGGGTGCCCTCCAACCCCCTGGACGTACTGGCGCAGCAGCTGGTCGCGATGGTCGCGATGGACACCTGGCAACTGGACGACCTGCTCGCCCTGGTGCGGCGGGCGGCGCCCTTCGCGGCGCTGCCGGAGTCGGCGTTCACGGCGGTGCTGGACATGCTGGCCGGGCGCTATCCGTCGGACGCGTTCGCCGAGCTCCGGCCGCGTGTGGTCTGGGACCGGGTGGCGGGGACGGTCACGGGCCGGCCGGGAGCCCAGCGCCTCGCGGTCACCTCGGGCGGCACGATCCCCGACCGGGGTCTCTTCGGCGTGTTCCTGGCGGGCTCCGACCCCAAGAAGGGGGGCGGCCGGGTCGGCGAGCTCGACGAGGAGATGGTCTACGAGTCCCGCGTCGGCGACGTCTTCACCCTCGGCACCACCTCGTGGCGGATCGAGGACATCACCCGCGACCGGGTCCTGGTCACCCCCGCCCCCGGGGTGCCGGGCCGGCTGCCGTTCTGGAAGGGTGACCAGCTCGGCCGGCCGCTGGAACTGGGCCGCGCCGTCGGTGCGTTCCTCCGCGAGCTGGGCGGCCTCGGCGAGGAGGACGCCCGGCTGCGGCTGGTGGCGGCGGGCCTGGACGCCTGGGCCGCCGAGAACGTGCTGGCGTACCTCGCCGAACAGCGCGAGGCCTGCGGTCACGTCCCCGACGACCGGACCATCGTCGTCGAGCGGTTCCGCGACGAGCTGGGCGACTGGCGGGTCGTCGTCCACTCCCCCTTCGGTGCTCAGGTGCACGCCCCGTGGGCACTGGCGCTGGGTGCCCGCCTCGCGGAGAAGTACGGCATGGACGCGCAGGTGATGCACGCCGACGACGGGATCGTGCTCCGCCTGCCCGACGCGGACCTGCTGTCCATGGACCTCCTGGACCACGACCCGGCCGCTCCGCACGGGTTCGAGTTCGACGACGAGAAGGCCCCGCTGGGCGCCGCCGACGTCGCCTTCGACCACGGTGACGTCCAGCAGATCGTCACCGACCAGGTCGGCGGGTCCGCGCTGTTCGCCTCCCGCTTCCGCGAGTGCGCGGCGCGCGCCCTGCTGCTGCCGCGCCGGAGCCCCGGCCGGCGCACTCCGCTGTGGCAGCAGCGCCAGCGGGCCTCCCAGCTGCTCCAGGTGGCCTCGGAGTTCGGTTCCTTCCCGATCGTGCTGGAGGCCGTACGGGAGTGCCTCCAGGACGTCTTCGACGTGCCCGGCCTGACCGAGCTGATGGGGGACATCGAGGCGCGCCGGGTCCGGCTGGTGGAGGTGACCACCCCGGAGCCCTCCCCCTTCGCCCGTTCCCTGCTCTTCGGGTATGTGGCCCAGTTCCTCTACGAGGGCGACTCGCCGCTGGCCGAGCGCCGGGCGGCCGCCCTGTCGCTGGACTCCCGGCTACTGGCCGAGCTGCTCGGCCAGGCGGAGCTGCGCGAACTCCTCGACGCGCAGGTGCTGGAGGAGCTGGAACGGGAGCTCCAGTGGCTCACGGAGGACCGGCGGGCCAAGGATCCCGAGTCGGTGGCCGACCTGCTGCGCCTGCTGGGCCCGCTGACGCAGGACGAGTTGGGCGCACGCGGGGCGGATCCGGAGTGGGCCCGCGAGCTGGCGGCGGCCCGCCGCGCCATCCCGGTCAGGATCGGCGGCGCGGACCACTGGGCGGCGATCGAGGACGCGGGCCGGCTGCGGGACGCGCTGGGCACGGCGCTGCCCGTCGGCGTCCCGGAGGCGTTCACCGAGCCGGTCAAGGACCCGCTCGGGGATGTGCTGGCCCGGTACGCCCGCACCCACGGGCCGTTCACGACGGCTACCGTCGCCGCCCGCTTCGGCCTGGGCGCGGCGGTGACCGAGGGCGCCCTGCACCGGCTGGCCGCGGCCGGCCGGGTGGTGCAGGGCGAGTTCCACCCGGCGGGCATCGGCCAGGAGTGGTGCGACGCGACGGTGCTGCGCAGGCTCCGGCGCCGCTCCCTCGCCGCGCTCCGCCAGGAGCTGGAACCGGTGCCGCCGACCTCGCTGGCCACCTTCCTCCCCCAGTGGCAGCACCTGGGCGGAGCCCTGCGCGGGCTCGACGGGCTGGCCCGGGCGGTGGAACAGCTCCAGGGTGCCCCGGTCCCGGCATCCGCGCTGGAACGCCTGATCCTCCCGTCGCGGGTGAGCGGGTACTCGCCGGGCCTGCTGGACGAACTGACCACAGCGGGCGAGGTGGTCTGGGCGGGCGCCGGATCCCTCCCGGGCAAGGACGGCTGGGTCTCCCTCTACCTGGCGGAGGCGGCACCGCTGCTGCTGCCCCCGCCGCACCCGCTGGAGCAGAGCCCCCTCCACCAGGCGGTCCTTGCTTCGCTGGCGGGCGGGTACGGGCTGTTCTTCCGGCAGATCGCGCAGTCGATCCGTGCCGAGTTCCCCGAGGTGTCCGACGTCGCCCTCTCCGAGGCCGTATGGGATCTGGCCTGGTCGGGGCGGCTCACCAACGACACCCTGGCCCCGTTGCGCTCGCTGCTCGGTTCGGGCCGCACGGCCGGCGCGACGGCTCACCGGGCCCGGCGCACGGTTCCGCGCGGCCGGTACGGCACGCTCAGCGCGACGGTGTCCCGTACCGGGCCGCCCACGGTCTCCGGGCGCTGGTCCCTGCTGCCCGCCGCGGCCCCCGACCCGACGCACCGGGCCCACGCCCTGGCCCGCACCCTGCTGGACCGGCACGGGGTGGTGACCCGCGGGGCGGTCGCCGCGGAGGGGGTGGAGGGCGGCTTCAGCGCGGTCTACCGCGTCCTGTCGGCCTTCGAGGACAGCGGTCAGGCGCGCCGGGGCTATGTGGTGGAGGGGCTCGGCGCGGCCCAGTTCGCGATGGACGGCGCGGTGGACCGGCTCCGGGCCGCCGAGCGGACCCCGCCCCCGCTGGCGGCGGTGGTGCTGGCGGCCGCCGACCCGGCGAACGCGTACGGCGCGGCCCTGCCCTGGCCCGAGCCCCCGGCCGGGGCCACCCACAAGCCGGGCCGCAAGGCGGGCTCCCTGGTGGTCCTGGTGGACGGGGAGCTCGTCCTGTATCTGGAGCGCGGCGGAAAGACCCTGCTGGCCTGGCCCGGTGCGGAGGACCCCCGGCTCACGGCGGCCACGGCCGCCCTGGCGGGCGCCTCCCGCACCGGCAGCCTCCCGGCCCTCACGGTGGAACGGATCAACGCGGCAGCGGCCCTGACCTCCCCCCTGGGTCCTGCCCTGGAGGCGGCCGGCTTCCATGCCACGCCGAGGGGTCTTCGCCTGCGTTCCTGACAGCCGCAAACGGACCCGGCCGTGCCACGGACGTCCTGAACATGTCACAAACCCGCCCTCATCCGCCTCTCAGCTGGCCGATCCGCCGAGCGATCCCTTATCAAGGTCATCACAGGCGTTGCACTGGCAATGCACAGTCATGGGGGACGAGAAGAATGAGCACCATCAGCATGCGCACCGGCACCCTCGGCGTGTCCGCTCTGGCCGTCGTCGGCAGCCTGGCCCTGACCGGCTGTGAGAACGGCGACGAGCAGACCCCGGCGCAGCCGGCCGCATCGGCTTCGTCCGGGGCCCCGGCTGCCCCCGGCGCCTCGGCCACCCCTTCGACCGGTGACGGCGCGGTGCCGGCCGGGGCCCCGGGCACGGCGAAGTCCGGCCAGGTCTTCAAGATCGGCGAGGCCGCGGAGGTCCCCTACGACTACGGAGACTTCAAGGGCAGCAGGCTCGCCCTCACCGTCACCGCGATCGAGCAGGGCACGCCCGCCGACCTGCAGGGGCTGGACCTCGGCGACAAGGCGAACGGCAAGGTCCCGTACTACATCCGCTACTCGGTCAAGAACATCGGCACCACGGACATGTCGTACGCCTCCGTCGGCCACGTCAAGGGCCTGCTCGGGGACGGCACCGAGGCCCAGAGCCTGGCGGTCATCGGCTCGTTCGAGAAGTGCAAGAACGAGTCCATGCCGAAGGGCTTCGCCCACGGCCAGACCCAGACCAGCTGCGCGATCGCCCTGGCCCCGTCGTCCCAGGTGAAGGTCGCCGGCGCCGAGTACGGGGGCAACCCGTACAACGCGGCGAACAAGGGCAAGGCCATCGCCTGGAAGTAGCCCCACGAGCGGACCCCGCCCGACCCCGGCGCACATGGGCGGCCTCCGGCCCCCGGCAAACGGGCGGGCCCGCTCCGCCGCCGCATCCGGGGAAAGCCCCCGCACCACCCAGCCCAGGCCCGCCCGCGCCGCGCCGACACCGCGCCGGGCCCCGGCGGGCACCCGGCGCTCGTATCCGGGTGGAGCCCGGCGGCCGACGGGACCCCGCGGAACCTGCCCCGGACCCCGCTCCGGCTCCGGCTCCGGCTGCGGCTGCGGCTCCGGCTCCGGCTCCGGCTCCGGCTCCGGCTCCGGCCAACAGCACCACCGCCCGACGCCGCATCCGGCAAAAGCCCGCGCACCACCCCGCCCAGGCCCGCCCCGGGCCCGCCCGCGCCGCGCCGACACCGCACCGGGCCCCGGCGGGCACCGGCACAATGAAGCCATGCCCGAAGGCGACAGCATCCGGCGTGCGGCGACCCGGCTCCACACCGCCCTCGCAGGCCGCGTGCTCACCCGCAGCGACCTGCGCGTCCCCCGCTTCGCCACCGCCGACCTCACCGGCCGCGTCACCCTCGACGTCACCCCCCGCGGCAAACACCTCCTCGCCCGTTTCGAGGGCGGACTCACCCTGCACAGCCACCTCCGGATGGACGGCGCCTGGCATGTCTTCGCCGCCGGCGAGAAGTGGCGCGGCGGCCCGGACCACGAGATCCGGGCCGTCCTCGGCGCGGCCGGGGCCACGGCCGTCGGCTACCGCCTGCCCGTCCTGGAACTGATCCGCACCGCCGAGGAGGACCGCGCCGTCGGCCACCTCGGCCCCGACCTCCTCGGCCCGGACTGGGATCCCGCCCGCGCCGCCGCCAACCTCCTCGCCGCCCCCGAGCGCGCCCTCGGCGAGGCCCTGCTCGATCAGCGCAACCTCGCCGGGATCGGCAACATCTACAAGGCCGAGCTCTGCTTCCTGGCCCAGGTCACCCCGTGGACCCCGGTCGGCGCGCTCCCCGAGCCCAAGCTGCCCCGGCTGGCGGCGGCCGCCCACCGGCTGCTCGCCGCGAACATCGGCGCGCGGCCGGGTCCGCGCAACACCACCGGCATCCACCGCCCCGGCCAGGACCTCTTCGTCTACGGCCGCACGCACCGCCCCTGCCTGCGCTGCGGCACCCCCGTCCGCGAGGCCCCGCAGGACGGCCGCCCCACCTACTGGTGCCCCCACTGCCAGCAGGGCCCGACTCCCTAGGACCTCCCAGAGACCCCGCCACACCAATTGACGGTCCGTCAGATACGGTCGTACGGTCCGGTCATGCCCACACCCACAGCCCCGTACGGCCTCACCGGCCGCACCGCCCTGATCACCGGCGCCGCCAGCGGCATCGGCCGGGCCACCGCCGTCCTGCTCGCCGAGGCGGGCGCGCACGTCCACTGCGCGGACCGCGACGAGCAGGGCCTCGCCGAAACCGCCGCCCTCGTCGCCAAAGCCGGCGGCGCCGCCACCGTCCACCGCCTCGACGTCACCGACCGCACCGCGCTCCGGGCGGCCGTCACCGCGGCGGGCCCGCTCGACATCGCGGCCGCCGTCGCCGGGGTCATGCACACGAGCAGCGTCCTGGAGACCGCCGACGAGGACCTCGACCGGATCCTGGACATCAATTTCAAGGGGGTCCTGCGCACCTGCCAGGAGGCCGCCCGTTCCATGATCGCGGCGGGCCGCCCCGGCTCCATCGTCACCATGGCCTCCGGAGCCGTGGACGCCGCCCAGCCCGGCCTGCTCTGCTACAGCGCCGCCAAGGCCGCCGTCGTCCAGCTCACCAAGACCCTCGCCACCGAGGCCGGCCCGCACGGCATACGGGTCAACGCCGTCGCCCCGGGCTGGATCCGCACGCCCATGACCGGCCGCCACGGCCCCGGGGTCCAGGAGCAGACCGAGGCGGCGATGATCCGGATGTCCCCGCTGCGCCGGGTCGGCGAGCCCGAGGACATCGCCAGGGCGGTGCTCTACCTGGCCTCGGACGCCTCGTCCTTCATGACGGGCCAGATCCTTCGCCCGAACGGTGGGGTGTCCATGCCCTGGTAGCCCCGCCGTCCGCCCGCAGTGCCTTGCGCCGCGCCGTGCGCACCGGGCCCGGCACGCAGTGCACCGGCAGCAGCCCCAGTCCCCAGCCGCCCACCGCCACCGCGCCCTCCACGGCTCCCGACTCCGCGGGCACCAGCACCAGCCGCAGCACGGCCCACCACCACAGCGCGCCCAGGGTCAGGGCGAGGACAGACAGCGCGGGTATGCGTATGCGCAGCGACCGCCGCACGGCTGCCTCCCAGGGGCGGGAACCCGGACGGCCCCATCCTCCCGCACCACCCGCGCCCCCGCACCCAGAACGGCCGGGAGCCCCGGCCGGTGCACCAGGCACCGGCCGGGGCTCCGGCCACGCTCAAACACGCACGTGCTCGCTCACGCGGCTACGACATTCACCGCTTCCGCAGGCGCCTTGATGGTCACCCGCTCCGGTCCCGTGACCGAAGTCATGGAGACCGAATTGAGCATCGGGCGGACCGGTACACTCACCGGTTCGCTAGCCGCGGCCGACTGTGCCAGCTCGGCCAGCGACAGCTCGTCACTGACTTCGCGCATCAGCTCGGACATCCGTACGTCCAACGCGTCGCAGATCGCGGAGAGCAGCTCGGAGGATGCCTCCTTCTGCCCCCGCTCCACCTCGGAAAGATAGCCGAGAGAAACTCGGGCCGACGAGGAGACTTCGCGCAGAGTACGGCCCTGGCGCTGGCGCTGCCGACGCAGCACGTCACCCAGCAGGCGACGGAGCAGAATCATCGGTGGCTCCCTCCTCTGACCGTGTAGCCGCATCCTTCACGCCCCACCGTACCGCCTCGCGCCGCGGCCGTGCGGGGAGCGATGTCGTGTTCACTCAGGGCTGCAAACATCAAATCCCCCCGTTCTGTTCCGTATCCTGCCTCCGCGCATTCTCACGGAGTTGGTCCGAGAGAAGCCTGAGCACTGTGCGTGCACTCTCCCTACGAATTTCCGCGCGGGAGCCTTTCAACCTCAGACGGACCGTTTTCCTGCCCCCTGGACCGTCCACCGCGACGAAAACGGTGCCCACCGGCTGCCCGTCCTGAGGCTCCGGACCGGCCACCCCGGTGGTCGAGATCCCCCACGAGGCGCCCATCACGCGCCGCACGCCGGCCGCCATCTCGGCCGCGACCTGCGCGTTCACCGCACCTTCGGCTTCGAGCAGTCCGACGTCCACCCCGAGGAGCCGGTGCTTGATCTCCGTCGCGTACGCCGTGACCGAGCCGCGGAAGGACCGGGAGGCCCCGGGGACGGCCGTGAGCTCGGCCGCCACCATGCCGCCGGTCAGTGATTCCGCCACGGCGAGCGTCTGGTCACTCTCCGCAAGCAGGCGCAGTGCATCCGCAGCCACTCCGGCCGCATCCACCGCTTCCGAAGCGGCTGTCGAGGCGGCTTCCGCCGCCGGAAAATCCCCCGCCGCGTGGGTCACTTCGCGGCCCGCTCCGCGGCGAGACCCTGGCGGCGCAGCACGACCGCCTGACGGATGTAGTCCAAACCGGTGACGACGGTCAGCACGACGGCGATCGCCATCACCCAGAAGCGCATGGTCGCCAGCGCTCCGGTCAGCGCGAGCACGTACATGCCCACGGCCGTGCCCTGGGCCAGGGTCTTCAGCTTGCCGCCCCTGCTGGCCGGAATCACCCCGTAGCGGATGACCCAGAAGCGGAGCAGGGTGATGCCGAGCTCCCGGCCGAGGATCACCCCGGTCACCCACCAGGGGAGGTCACCGAGCCAGGAGAGGCAGATCAGCGCCGACCCCATGATCGCCTTGTCGGCGATGGGGTCGGCGATCTTGCCGAAGTCCGTGACCAGGTTGTACGTCCGGGCCAGGTGCCCGTCGAAGATGTCCGTGATCATGGCGACGGCGAACGCGGCCCAGGCCCAGGCGCGCCAGGCCGGGTCGTAGCCGCCGTCGGCGAGCAGCAGGAGGACGAAGCCCGGCACGAGCACGAGCCGGATCATCGTGAGGATGTTGGCGATGTTCCACAGGCTGGCCTGATTGACCGCCGCGGCCCCCAGCTTCGCGCCGGGCACGGGCCGACGGCCGGTCCCGCCCGCCGCAGATGCCGGGACTCCGGTCATCCGGCCGCCTCCTCAAGATCCATGCCGATGGGCTCGGCCACCAGGTCCACGCCCAGGGTGCCGACCACCTTTGCCGTGACGATACGCCCCGGGACCAGGCCCGTGCTGTCCGTGAAGACCACCTGGCCGTCCGTTTCGGGTGCCTGGTGCGCGGCGCGCCCGAAGGCGCCCTCGCCGTCCTCGTCGACCGCTTCCACGGTCTCGACGAGCACTTCGAGGGTCTCCCCGATGCGCTCCTCGGCGCGCTGCGAGGTGAGCTCCTCGGCGAGCCGCTGCATGTGCGCGAGCCGCTCGGCGATGGTGTCCTCGTCCAGCTTGTTCTCGTAGCCGACGGCCTCGGTGCCGTCCTCGTCGGAGTAGCCGAAGACACCGATGGCGTCGAGGCGCGCGTGGGTGAGGAAACGCTCCAGCTCGGCGAAGTCCGATTCCTTCTCGCCGGGGAAGCCGACGATGAAGTTGGAGCGGACGCCGGCCGTCGGGGCCTTGGAACGGATGGTGTCCAGCAGCTCCAGGAAGCGGTCGGTGTCACCGAAGCGGCGCATGGCGCGCAGCACGTCCGGGGCCGAGTGCTGGAAGGACAGGTCGAAGTACGGCACGACCTTGGGGGTCGAGGTGAGTACGTCGATCAGGCCGGGCCGCATCTCGGCGGGCTGGAGGTAGCTGACGCGGACGCGCTCGATGCCGTCCACCTCGGCCAGCTCCGGCAGCAGGGTCTCCAGCAGCCGGATGTCGCCGAGGTCCTTGCCGTACGAGGTGTTGTTCTCGGAGACCAGCATGATCTCCTTGACGCCCTGCTCGGCCAGCCAGCGGGTCTCGCCCAGCACGTCGCTGGGGCGGCGGGAGATGAAGGAGCCGCGGAAGGACGGGATGGCGCAGAAGGAGCAGCGCCGGTCACAGCCGGAGGCCAGCTTGACCGAGGCGACCGGGCTCTTGTCCAGGCGGCGGCGCAGCGGGGCGCGCGGCCCGGAGGCGGGCGCCAGCCCCTCGGGGAGGTCCGCGGGGGCGGCCTCGGGCTCCTGGGCGTGGCCGGGCAGGGCCACCTCGGCGTCCTGCCGGGCCGCGGGGCTGATCGGCAGCAGCTTGCGCCGGTCACGCGGGGTGTGGGAGGCGTGGATGCCGCCGTTGAGGATGGTCTGGAGGCGGTCGGAGATGTCGGCGTAGTCGTCGAAACCGAGGACTCCGTCGGCCTCGGGAAGCGCTTCGGCGAGTTCCTTGCCGTAGCGCTCGGCCATACAGCCGACGGCGACGACGGCCTGGGTCTTGCCGTGATCCTTGAGATCGTTGGCTTCCAGCAGGGCGTCTACGGAGTCCTTCTTGGCGGCTTCGACGAAGCCACAGGTGTTGACGACGGCTACGTCCGCATCGGCGGCGTCCTCGACGAGCTCCCAGCCATCCGCCGCCAAGCGGCCTGCGAGCTCCTCCGAGTCCACCTCGTTACGGGCGCAGCCAAGAGTGACAAGGGCGACGGTACGGCGTTCGGGCATGGACTCAAGACTACTTCGTCCCGGCGTCGGCCCCTGCCGCCAGTCCCCGTACAGCAAGATCCCCGGGGTGCGGCGCAGCACCCCGGGGATCCGGATTCAAGCCTTCCGCCCTAGGGCGGTCCCGTGTCAGCCCGCCTGGGGCTGGTCCTGGGCCGGGTCGGCCTTCGTGTATTTCAGACGCTCCACCTGGCCCGGCTGGAAGTCGTCCTTGATCTCCTTGCCGTTCACGAAGAGCTTCACGGCCCCGGCGTCGCCGAGCACGAGGTCGACGGATTCCTTGTCGGTGAAGGTCTTGGACTCACCCTGCGTGAGGGTGCCGTCGTAGAGCAGCCGGCCGGTGGAGTCCTTCGCGGAGATCCAGCTCTCGCCCGTGTCGGCCGTCAGGACCACGGTGACGAGGTCCTTGGGCGCGGCGGCGATCGCACTGTCCGAGGGCTCCGGCTTGGGCGACTGCGGGGTCTGCGGAGGCTGGGCGACCGGCTTGCCGCCGGTCTGCTTGGGTGCGGGCTGGGGGGAGGCGGAACCTTCCGCCACCGGGCGCTTGTCCTTCTCGTCGCCGCCGCTGAAGGCGGTGAAGCCCACGAAGCCGATCACGGCGACGATGGCGGCGACCATGGCCGCGGTCCAGTTGGGCCGCTGGCGCTCGGGGCGGATCCGCTCGGCGTCGAACATCGGCGCGGCGGGGGTGGGTACCGGCCGGCCGCCGTGGGCCGCGTCGTAGCTCTCGACCAGGGGTGCCGGATCGAGGTGGACGGCGCGGGCGAGCGTACGGATGTGACCGCGGGCGTAGACGTCGCCGCCGCACCGCGTGAAGTCGTCCTCTTCGATCGCGTGCACGATCGGGATGCGCACGCGGGTGGTGGAACTGACCTCGTCGACGGTGAGCCCGGCGGCGATCCGGGCCTTCTTGAGGGCCGTCCCGATGGACGGTCCTTCGACGGGACGTTCGACGATGCGGTCCTCGGACCGGTCGTCGGTCGAAGGCCGCTCTTCTTCGGGGGAGTTGGAGTTGCCGATGGACACGTGGGCGCCTTTCGAGCGTGTAGCCACCTGCTGGAAGTCCAGTCTAGGGGGGTGACGAAAGGGTGGAGCAACCGGAGGGTGCACTCCCTACGCCATCCGAATGGCGAAGGGAGGTCGTGCTCGGGTGCGGCGGCCCGGCGCTGCGAGCCGTCTCGCGCGCCTACCGCCACCTCTCTTCAACTTGACGCGGGCCCAAGGGAAACGGTTGCCCGGGATTTCATCACGGATGGGCCTCGCCCCGGATGACGGCGAGCACCGCGTCCAGGTCGTCGGCCTTCAACAGGACGTCGCGCGCCTTCGAGCCCTCGCTGGGCCCGACGATTCCCCGCGACTCCATGAGGTCCATGAGCCGCCCGGCCTTCGCGAAACCCACCCGCAGCTTGCGCTGGAGCATCGAGGTGGACCCGAACTGGGTGGAGACCACGAGCTCCGCCGCCTGGCACAGCAGGTCCAGGTCGTCGCCGATGTCCTCGTCGATCTCCTTCTTCTGCTTCTGCCCGACGGTGACGTCGTCCCGGAAGACGGGCGCCATCTGGTCCTTGCAGTGCTGGACGATCCCGGCGATCTCGTCCTCGGTGACGAAGGCGCCCTGGAGGCGGACCGGCTTGTTGGCGCCCATCGGCAGGAACAGCCCGTCGCCCTTGCCGATGAGCTTCTCGGCGCCGGGCTGGTCGAGGATGACCCGGCTGTCGGCGAGCGAGGAGGTGGCGAAGGCCAGGCGTGAGGGCACGTTCGCCTTGATCAGGCCGGTGACGACGTCCACCGAGGGCCGCTGGGTGGCGAGCACCAGGTGGATGCCGGCCGCGCGGGCCAGCTGGGTGATGCGGACGATCGAGTCCTCGACGTCGCGCGGGGCCACCATCATCAGGTCGGCGAGCTCGTCGACGATCACCAGCAGGTACGGGTACGGGCTGAGCTCCCGCTCGCTGCCCGGCGGCAGTTTGATCTTGCCGTCCCGGATGGCCTGGTTGAAGTCGTCGATGTGCCGGTAGCCGAAGGCGGCCAGGTCGTCGTAGCGCAGGTCCATCTCGCGCACGACCCACTGCAGCGCCTCGGCGGCCCGCTTGGGGTTGGTGATGATCGGCGTGATCAGGTGCGGGATGCCCTCGTACGCCGTCAGCTCGACGCGCTTGGGGTCCACGAGGACCATCCGGACGTCCTCCGGGGTGGCCCGCACCATGATCGAGGTGATCAGGCAGTTGATGCAGGAGGACTTGCCGGAACCGGTGGCACCGGCGACCAGCACGTGCGGCATCTTGGCCAGGTTGGCCATGACGTAGCCGCCCTCGACGTCCTTGCCGAGCGCGACCAGCATCGGATGGTCGTCCTCCGCCGCGTCCGCGAGGCGCAGGACGTCACCGAGGTTGACCATCTCGCGGTCGGTGTTCGGGATCTCGATGCCGACCGCGGACTTGCCCGGGATCGGGCTGATGATCCGGACGTCCGGCGACGCCACGGCATAGGCGATGTTCTTGGTCAGCGCCGTGATGCGCTCGACCTTGACCGCGGCGCCCAGGGTGACCTCGTACCGGGTGACGGTCGGGCCCCGGGTGAAGCCGGTGACGTCCGCGTCGACCTTGAACTCGGTGAACACGTTGCGCAGGGAGGCGACCACCGCGTCGTTGGCGGCGCTGCGGGTCTTGCCCGGCCCGCCCTTCTCCAGCAGGTCGAGCGAGGGCAGCGCGTACGTGATGTCCCCGCGCAGCTGGAGCTGCTCGGCGCGCGGCGGCAGCGCCTGGGTCTGCGGCGGGGCCTTGGTCAGGTCGGGCACCGACAGCGTCCCGGAGGCCGCTGCGGTGGTGGCGTGCGGCTGCCCGGCGGCCTCGGCCGGCGCTTCGGCCGGCGCTTCGGGCGCGGTCGCCGGGGTGGAGTCGGGTACGGGGCGCGCCGCGCGGACGGCCGGCACCGGAGTGGTGGGCTCCGCACCCTCCCGCTCGGTGCTGATCCCCTGCGTGAGGTCGGCGACGAGCGGCGAGGGCGGCATTCCGCCGTAGACCGCCCCGTCCAGCGCCGCGGCGGCCGCCGCGGCCACGTCGACGGCGTCCATGCCCCGCTCCATGGCGGGCCGGGCCGGGGTGCCGCGCGGCCTGCGGCGCCGGGCGAGGGCTTCCGCCTCGGCCTCGTCCACCGGGTCGCCGGAACGCTCACCTGCTCCGCCGCGGGCCCTCCACTGCTCCGGGTCGTGCCGCTCGCCGGCGGCGCCCTCGGCCTCGCCGTACCCCTCGTCGTACTCGTTCGGGGCGATGATCCCGAGCCGGATACCGAGCCGGCGCAGCCGCTGCGGGATCGCGTTCACCGGGGTCGCCGTCACCACGAGCAGCCCGAAGATCGTGAGCAGCACCAGCATGGGCACGGCCAGTGGCGCGCCCATGGTGAAGATCAGCGGCTTGGAGGCACCCCAGCCGATGAGCCCGCCCGCGTTCTGCATGGCGGTGGTGCCCTCGTCCCGGCCGGGCGCCCCGCAGGCGATGTGGACCAGTCCCAGAACCCCGATGACGAGGGCCGACAGCCCGATGCCGATACGGCCGTTGGCATCGGTCTGCTCGGGGTGGCGGATGAAACGCACCGCCATCACGCCGAGCAGGATCGGCACGAGCAGATCCAGCCGTCCGAAGAGCCCGGTGATCAGCATCGTGACCAGATCCCCGACGGGACCGCTCAGATTCGACCAGGTACCGGCGGCGACGATCAGCGCGAGGGCCAGCAGCAACAGCGCCACGCCGTCCTTGCGGTGCGCCGGGTCGAGGTTCCTGGCACCCTGGCCGATCCCCCGGAAAACGGCACCCACCGCGTGGGCGCAGCCCAGCCAGAGGGCGCGCACCAGCCGCACCACGCCCCCGGTCGGCGACGGCGCGGGCTTGGCCGCGACCTTCTTGACCGGGGCCCGCCGGGCGGCCGCGGCCTTCTTCGCCGGGGGCTTGCGCGCGGGCGCGGCCTTCTTCGCCGGCGCCGTCGTCCGGCCGGTGCGGCCCTTCGCGGTGCCCGCGCTGCTCTGGGAACCCTTGCCGGACGTACGTGAAGCCATGGGGCCGAGGTTACCGGTGCGCACGCCGGTGGACACGCGTGCCCACCGCTTCACCCGTTCGTGTCGTCGGCTCCGTAGGCGCTTTGACGTACCGCCAGTACCGACCCGCGCACGGTCAGTTCTGCGCGGGCAGGACCGACGCCCCTCCGGCGCTCCCCGGCTCCAGCGCGTCGAGTGCCCTCCGCAGCCCGGTGAGTTTGCGCTCCAGATGAGCCGCGGTCGCGACCACGCCGGCGTCGGCCGAATCCTCGCCGAGCTGCTTGGTCAGCGCCTCGGCCTGCTCCTCGACCGCCGCGAGCCGGGCGGAGAGCTCGGCCAGCAGTCCGGCCGTCTCCTTGCCCGCGTCCACGCCGCCCGAGCCGCCGCCCTCCAGCTGGAGCCGCAGCAGGGCCGCCTGCTCGCGCAGTTGGCAGTTCTTCGTGTACAGCTCCACGAAGACCGAGACCTTGGCCCGCAGCACCCAGGGGTCGAACGGCTTGGAGATGTAGTCGACCGCACCCGCCGCGTAGCCGCGGAACGTGTGGTGCGGACCGTGGTTGATCGCGGTGAGGAAGATGATCGGGATGTCCCGGGTCCGTTCCCGCCGCTTGATGTGCGCGGCCGTTTCGAATCCGTCCATGCCCGGCATCTGGACATCCAGCAGGATGACCGCGAAATCGTCCGTCAGCAGCGCTTTGAGCGCTTCCTCCCCCGACGACGCCCGGACCAGTGTCTGATCGAGCGCGGAGAGGATGGCCTCCAGCGCCAGCAGATTCTCCGGCCGGTCGTCGACCAGGAGGATCTTGGCCTTCTGCACCATGCCCTGTCCTCCTCGCCCCGGCATGGGGCCTCCCCGGCTCCGGGCTCCGGTCTGTGCGCCGGGGCCCGCCCCAGAGGACGGCATCCTTGCGCCGTCCGTCCTTGTGCCGGTCATCGTAGCCCCAGTCCCGAGATCGCCACACCCTGTCACCAAGATGTCACTGTGCACGAAGCGCAAACGTGGTGGGAGAGCAGAAGGTTCCCCGTTCACAGCCCTCTCACACCGCGCCGGGCGCAGTGGGTCGGCGATCGGTGTCCTTCCGCTCTCCCGGCGGTCACTTGCCGCGCATCCACTGCTCCATCACCGACAGCAGGTAGTCGGGATCGACCGGCTTGGTGACGTAGTCGGAAGCGCCGGAGTCGATCGCCTTCTCGCGGTCCCCCTTCATCGCCTTCGCCGTCAGCGCGATGATCGGCAGCCCGGCGAACTGCGGCATCCGCCGGATCGCCGAGGTCGTCGCGTACCCGTCCATCTCGGGCATCATGATGTCCATCAGCACCACCGTCACATCGTCGTGCTGCTCCAGGACTTCGATGCCCTCCCGCCCGTTCTCCGCGTACAGCACGGCCAGTCCGTGCTGCTCCAGCACGCTGGTGAGCGCGAAGACGTTGCGTACGTCGTCGTCGACGATGAGCACCCTCTCGCCGTGGAAGTCGTACGTCCGGGGCACCACCGGAAGCTCCTCCTCCGCGCTGCCCCAGCCGTCCTCGGCCCCGACCACGTTCGGCTGGCCCGGCACCGCCGTACGCGGCTCCAGATCGCTCGCCGCCTTGCGCCGCCGCCGGAACAGCGCGGCCCCGCCGCCCTGCCCCTGCCCGGCCGGATCCGCCGCCGACAGCGCCGGCCGTACCGGCTGCGCGTGCACCGACGGCGCGGCCGCAGGCCCCGCCGGGGTACCCGGCAGCGCCGGCCGGCCCGCCGCGGGCGACTTGCGGTACAGCTCGCCGCGGGCCCCACCGGGGGTCGGCGGCGCGTACCCCTGCGGGGGCAGCTCGCTCGGGTGGAGCGGCAGGTACAGCGTGAAGGTGGAGCCGCGGCCCGGCTCGCTGGCCGCGTGGATCTCCCCGCCCAGCAGGCGGGCGATCTCCCGGCTGATGGACAGCCCCAGCCCGGTGCCGCCGTACTTGCGGCTCGTCGTGCCGTCCGCCTGCTTGAACGCCTCGAAGATCACCAGCATCTTGCTCGCGGCGATCCCGATCCCGGTGTCGGTGACCGAGAAGGCGATCAGGTCCGCGTCCGCCTCCCGCAGCGAACCCGCCTCCAGCAGCTGCTCACGGATCGCGGTGGGCACATCGGCGCCCGCCGGCCTGATCACCAGCTCCACCGCCCCGGTGTCGGTGAACTTCACCGCGTTGGACAGCAGGTTCCGCAGCACCTGGAGCAGCCGCTGCTCGTCGGTGTGCAGCGTGGCGGGCAGCTCCGGGGAGACCCGTACCGAGAAGTCCAGGCCCTTCTCCGCCGTCAACGGCCGGAAGGTCGCCTCCACGTAGTCCACGAGCTGGACCAGCGCGATCCGGGTCGGCGAGACGTCCATCTTCCCGGCCTCGACCTTCGACAGGTCGAGGATGTCGTTGATCAGCTGCAGCAGGTCGGAACCCGCGCCGTGGATGGTCTCGGCGAACTCCACCTGCTTCGGCGAGAGGTTCCCCTCCGCGTTGTCGGCGAGCAGCTTGGCCAGGATCAGCAGCGAGTTGAGCGGGGTCCGCAGCTCGTGCGACATGTTCGCCAGGAACTCGGACTTGTAGCGCATCGAGACCGCGAGCTGCTCGGCACGCTCCTCCAGGACCTGCCGCGCCTCCTCGATCTCGGTGTTCTTCACCTCGATGTCCCGGTTCTGCTGGGCCAGCAGCTCGGCCTTCTCCTCCAGTTCCGCGTTGGCGGCCTGCAGGGCCTTCTGCCGGTTCTCCAGTTCGTCGGAGCGCTCGCGCAGCTGCTCGGTCATCTCCTGCGACTGCTTCAGCAGCATCTCCGTCTTGGAGTTGACGCTGATGGTGTTGACGCTCGTACCGATCATCTCGGCGATCTGGCTGAGGAAGTCCTTCTGGATCTGGGTGAAGGGCGTGAAGGAGGCCAGCTCGATGACGCCGAGCAGCTTCCCCTCGAAGAGCACCGGCAGCACGATCACATGCGCCGGAGGCGCCTCCCCCAGACCCGAGGAGATCTTCAGGTAGCCCGGCGGGGTGTTCTCGACGAGGATCATCCGCTTCTCCTCGGCGACCGCCCCGATCAGCCCCTCCCCCGGCCGGAAGGAGATGGGCATCTGGCCGCCGGCGTACGCGTAACTCCCGCGCATCCGCAGCTCGTACGAGCCCTCCGCGCCCCCCTCCGTCCCGATCTCGGTGGTACCGCCGGCGGGCAGCGCCAGGAAGAAGGCGCCGTGCTGCGCGGAGACCACCGGGGTCAGCTCGCTCATGATCAGCGAGGCCACGTCGTCGAGCTCCCGACGGCCCTGCATCAGGGCGGAGATCCGGGCGAGGTTGCCCTTGAGCCAGTCCTGCTCCTTGTTGGCCAGGGTGGTGTCGCGCAGGTTCGCGATCATCGTGTTGATGTTGTCCTGCAGGACCTGGATCTCGCCCGCCGCGTCCACGTCGATCTTCAGGTTGAGGTCACCGCGGGTCACCGCGGTGGCCACGGCCGCGATCGCGCGCACCTGCCGGGTGAGGTTCCCGGCCATCTCGTTCACGGACTCGGTCAGGTCCCGCCACGTGCCGTCGACGTCCCGGACCCGCGCCTGACCGCCCAGGATGCCCTCGGTACCCACCTCGCGGGCCACCCGGGTCACCTGGTCCGCGAAGGAGGACAGCTGGTCGACCATCGTGTTGATGGTCGTCTTGAGCTCCAGGATCTCGCCCCGGGCGTCGATGTCGATCTTCTTGGTCATGTCGCCCTTGGCGATGGCGGTCGTGACCATGGCGATCTGCCGCACCTGACCGGTGAGGTTCGAGGCCATGAAGTTCACCGAGTCGGTGAGGTCCTTCCACGTACCCGAGACGCCCGGCACGTGCGCCTGACCGCCCAGACGGCCCTCGGTGCCCACCTCACGGGCCACGCGCGTCACCTCGTCCGCGAACGAGGACAGGGTCTTCACCATCGTGTTGACGGTGTCGGCGAGCTGCGCGACCTCGCCGCGCGCCTCGACCGTGACCTTCTTCGTCAGATCGCCGTTGGCGACCGCGGCCGAGACCTGCGAGATGTTGCGCACCTGGGAGGTCAGGTTGTTGGCCATCAGGTTGACGTTGTCGGTCAGGTCCTTCCAGATGCCCGTCACCCCGCGCACCCGGGCCTGGCCGCCGAGGATGCCCTCGGAGCCCACCTCGCGCGCCACCCGCGTCACCTGCTCCGCGAAGGACGACAGCTGGTCCACCATCGTGTTCACGGTGGTGACCAGTTCGAGGATCTCGCCCTTGGCGTCGACGGTGATCTTCTTGGAGAGGTCGCCCATGGCCACCGCGGTGGTCACCTCGGCGATGTTGCGCACCTGGGACGTCAGGTTGTTCGCCATGAAGTTGACGGACTGGGTGAGGTCCTTCCAGGTGCCGGAGACCCCCTTCACCTCCGCCTGGCCGCCGAGGATGCCCTCGGTGCCCACCTCGCGCGCCACCCGCGTCACCTGCTCCGCGAAGTTCGAGAGCTGGTCGACCATGGTGTTGAGGGTGTTCTTCAGCTCCAGGATCTCGCCCCGGGCATCCACGTCGATCTTCTGCGACAGGTCACCGCGGGCCACCGCCGTGGCGACCTGGGCGATGTTGCGCACCTGCGAGGTCAGGTTCCCGGCCATGCCGTTCACGGAGTCCGTCAGGTCCCGCCATACGCCGGCCACCCCGGGCACCTGCGCCTGACCGCCGAGCCGGCCCTCCGTACCCACGTCCCGGGCCACCCGGGTCACCTGCTCGGCGAAGGCCGAGAGCTGGTCGACCATCGTGTTGATGGTGTTCTTCAGCTCCAGGATCTCGCCCCGGGCATCCACGTCGATCTTCTGCGACAGGTCGCCCCGGGCCACCGCCGTCGTCACCTGGGCGATCTGGCGCACCTGCGAGGTCAGGTTCCCGGCCATGAAGTTGACGGAGTCGGTGAGCTCCTTCCAGGTGCCGGACACACCCTCCACCCGGGCCTGGCCGCCGAGGCGGCCCTCCGTACCCACGTCCCGCGCCATCCGCGTGACCTGGTCGGCGAAGGAGGACAGCTGGTCCACCATCGTGTTCACGGTGTTCTTCAGCTGGAGCATCTCGCCGGAGACGTCCACGGTGACCTTCTGGGACAGGTCGCCGTTGGCCACCGCCGTCGTCACCTGCGCGATGTTGCGCACCTGCCCGGTGAGGTTGCGGAAGGCGGTGTTCACCGAGTCGGTGAGGTCCTTCCACGTCCCCGCGGCGCCCGGCACCTGCGCCTGGCCGCCCAGTTCACCCTCGACGCCGACCTCACGGGCCACACGCGTCACTTCCGCACCGAAGGACGACAGCTGGTCGACCATCGTGTTGACGGTGTTCTTCAGCTCCAGCATCTCGCCGGCGACGTCGACCGTGACCTTCTGGGACAGGTCGCCGTTGGCCACCGCCGTCGTCACCTGCGCGATGTCCCGCACCTGGGTGGTGAGGTTGCGGAAGACCGTGTTCACCGAGTCGGTGAGGTCCTTCCACGTCCCGGCCGCCCCCGGCACCTGCGCCTGGCCGCCGAGCAGACCCTTCGCCCCGACCTCACTGGCCACACGCGTGACCTCGTCCGCGAAGGTCCGCAGCGTCTCGGTCATCTGGTTGATCGTTTCGGCCAGCTGCGCCACCTCGCCGCGCGCGCTGACCCGTACCTTCTGCGACAGGTCACCGTTCGCGACCGCCGTCGTGACCTGCGCGATCCCGCGCACCTGGGCCGTCAGGTTCCCGGCCATGGTGTTGACCGAGTCCGTCAGGTCCTTCCACACACCCGCGACCCCGGGGACCTTCGCCTGGCCGCCCAGCTCGCCCTCCGTACCCACCTCACGGGCGACACGGGTCACCTCGGAGGAGAACGACGACAGCTGGTCCACCATCGTGTTCACGGTGTTCTTCAGCTGGAGCATCTCGCCGGCCACGTGCACCGTGACCTTGCGCGACAGATCGCCCTTCGCCACCGCCGTCGTGACGAGAGCGATGTCACGCACCTGTGCGGTGAGCCGGTACGCCATCGTGTTGACGGAGTCGGTCAGATCCTTCCAGGAGCCCGACATCCCGCGCACCTGGGCCTGACCACCGAGTTTGCCCTCGGTACCCACCTCCAGCGCCACGCGCGTCACCTCGTCGGTGAACGCCGACAGCTGGTCGACCAGGTTGTTGACCGTGCGCCCGACCTTCAGGAACTCCCCGCGCAGCGGATGCCCGGCCCCCTCGGCCGCCTGCGTCCGCAGATCCATCCGCTGGTCCAGATCGCCCTCGGCCACCGCCGACAGCACCCGGCCCACCTCGGACACCGGCCGGGCCAGATCGTCCACCAGCTGGTTCGAGGCATCGATCGCGGCTGCCCAGGAACCCTCACAGGCACCTGTTTCCAGCCGTTCACTCAGCTTGCCCTCACGGCCCACCGTCCGCCGCACCCGGGACAGCTCCCCGGTCAGGTGGAGGTTCCGGTCGGCGACCTCGTTGTAGACGGCGGCGATCTCCGCCATCACGCCCTCGCCGGACACCGTCAGCCGCTTGCGGAAGTTCCCGTCCCGCATCGACACCAGGGCCGTGAGCAGCCGGTTCAGAGCGGCGGTATCGACCTCCGTCGTGCCACTGCGCCGGGAACGTCCGCCTTTCGGCCGCGTTCCCGTACGCCGTACCGCTGCGCCAGACTCCACCGTGTCCCTCCCGAAAGGGTCGACCACTCTTCCACCGGACGCCTGACTCGTCACAAGCCGGCTCTGCAAGCCTGCCCAGTGTTTCACCCTGGCCGAACCCGGCCATAACACTTCGGCACCATCGCACACCCGCCGTACCCTGCGGGTGGAATCCCCGACGACGGCACCATGCCGACCGCGAAGGTAAGTAACCTGGCACCCGATGTCCAACCGCGTCGAAGGAGACTCGTGATCACGGCACGGGCGGCTGCCAGCTTCGATCCCCTCGGGCGCTCGGTCGCCGCCGCCCGCGGGTTCGTCCGCGACACCCTGCACGGCTGGGGCTTCGCGGACATCGTCGACGACGCGGTGGTCCTCACCAGCGAGCTCGTCACCAACGCCGTGGTCCACGCCGGAACCCGGGCCGAAGTCCTGTGCCTGCGTGCCGAGGGCGGCGTACGGGTCGAGGTCGCCGACCGGTATCCGGAGCGCGAACTCCCGCTCCAGCACCCCGGCGAGCGCCCCTACGCCGACCCCGACCGCGAGAACGGCCGCGGCCTGATGCTGTGCGCCGCGCTCGCCACCCGCTGGGGCGTCGAGTACACCGCCACCCACAAGCACGTGTGGTTCCGCCTGGACCAGCCAGACCGGCCGGTCGGTACCCGCTCCGCGGGCCCCGTCGTCCCCGACCAGCTGCTGCCCCTGGCCGACAGCCGGGTCCGCGTCGCCGTCCTCCAGATCGACTCGGCCGACGCCATCTCCGCCTGGAACGAGGACGCCGAGCACATCTTCGGCCACCCCGCCGAGAAGGCGCTCGGCCGCCCCCTCGCCGAACTCGCCGCCTGGCCCCAGACCCCCGGCACCGGAACCGGCATCGCCGAGGCCCTGCGCCTGTCCCGCTGGGAAGGCAGCTACGGCGTCCGCGGCGCCGACGGCCGCGTCATCCCCGTCTTCGCCTCGCACCTGCGGGTCCGCGACGCCCACGGCGAACCGTCCATCGTCTGCCTCCTCGTCCACGACGACGAACGCGCCCTGCTCCAGACCCCGGTACGGGTGCCCACCTCCGACAGCGGCCACTTCACCGAGCCCCGCCCCACGGACCCCTTCGAGGTCTTCATCGGCTCCCCCGCCCCCGACGACCTCGACGGACTCCTCCAGCGCACCGTGGAACGCGCCCGCGACCTCCTCGACGCCGACGCCGCCTTCCTGCTGCTCGCCACCGACGACGAGACCGAGCTGGAGGTCCGTGCAACCACCGGCCTGCCCTCCACCCGCCAGCGCTTCGCCCGCGTCCCCGTCGAGGCCGGCACCAACCGCTACGGCTCGGCCCGCATGCCCGCCGTCCACGACGACCTCGTCGCCTCCCCCGGAGCCGTGCCGCTCCTGGAGGCCACCGGCATGCGCTCCGCCGTCACCGTCCCCCTCAAGGTCGAAGGCCGCCTCACCGGATCCCTCGGCGTCGCAGCCGAAGCCCCCGGCCGCTACTCCAACGAAGAGGCCCTGCACCTCCAGTTCGCCGCCGACCGCATCGCCCTCGCCGTCGAGTCGGCCCGCCTCGGCGAGCTGGAGCGCCTGCGCCGCGGCTCCCTGTCCTTCCTCGTCGAGGCCTCCGACCTGCTGGCCGGCACCCTCGACCGGGACCAGACCCTGGCCCTCATGGCCCAGATGACCGTCCCGACCCTGGCCACCTGGTGCGCCGTCTACACCATCGCCGACCAGTCCTCCGACCCGTACCTCTCCTACGTCCTCCACGAGGACGAGGAGCGCATCGACGGCCTCAAGGAACTCCTCTCCCAGGTACGCCCGCCCGAACCGGTCCGCGAGGCCGGCGCCCGCCCGTGGCCCGAGGCGACCCTCGCGGTCGGCGGCGAGACGGTGGTCCTTCCCCTCCTCGCCCGCAACCGCGTGATCGGCATGCTGACCCTCGGCAAGCCGCGCGAGGAACACTTCCGCCAGGAGATCCTCGAACTCGCCGAAGACCTCTCCCGCCGTGCCGCCCTGGCCCTCGACAACGCCCGCCTGTACTCGGAGCGCACCGCGATCAGCCGCTCCCTCCAGCGCAGCCTGCTGCCGCCCGGCTCCCCGGCGATCCCCGGCATGGAGGTCGAGGTGATCTACCGCGCGGCCGGCGAGGGCAACGAGGTCGGAGGCGACTTCTACGACGTCTTCCCGATCCGGGACGGCGCGTACGGATTCGCCATCGGCGACGTCTGCGGCACGGGCCCGGAGGCCGCGGCCGTCACGGGCCTCGCCCGGCACGCCCTGCGCCTGCTGGCCCGCGAGGGCCTCGGCGGCCCCGCGGTCCTGGAGCGCCTCAACGCGGCCATCCTCGACGAGGGCGCCCGCAGCCGCTTCCTCACCCTCCTCTACGGCGAACTCCACCCCCAGCCCGACGGCGGCGCCCTGATGAAGGTGGTCTGCGCGGGCCACCCGCTCCCGCTACGCCTGCGCCCGAACGGCCAGGTCGACGCCGCCGCGGACCCGCAGCCGCTGCTGGGCGTGATCGACGACCTGGACCTCTACGAGCAGACCCTCACCCTCGACCCCGGCGACGTGCTGCTCTGCGTCACCGACGGCATCACCGAACGCCGCGAGGGCACCCGCATGCTGGGCGACGACGGCCTCGCCGAGGTCCTCACCACCTGTACGGGCCTCACCGCGGGTGCGGTCGCCTCCCGTGTCCTGCGCGCGGTGGAACGCTTCGCCGCGGAACCCGCGTCGGACGACATGGCCATCCTCGCCTTCCGCGTCCCGGAACAGCGCACGAGCGAATAGCGTGCGCACGGCGGGCGCGGTCAGCCCGGACGCGGCGGCGTGATCCGGCGGGTGGCGGAACGCAGCGCGAAGGCCATCACCAGCTCGAACACGCCCAGCAGGACGAGCCAGAGTCCCAGCAGTCGTGTCAGGGCGACGGCGGAGTCCACCGGGAAGCACAGCACGACGACTCCGGCGACGGCACCGAGAGCACCCAGGCCGAACTGAAGGCCTCGGTGCACGAGCGTGTGGTCGGCGATCGCCGTGAACGCCGCGAGCACTCCGGACAGCAACCAGAACACTCCGATGATCAAGCTCAGCGCCCCGATCGTCTGCATCGGATGACGCAGCACCAGGACGCCCGCCAGGAAGGCGAGCATCGCGATCAGGACGCCCGCCAGTCTGCTGCCGCCGTCGCGGCTGTGCGAGAAGGCGCTGACGAACCGGAAGGCGCCGGCGACCAGGAACTGCAGGCCGATGATGACGGCCAGGACGTGCAGCGTCTCGTCCGGCCAGACGAGCACGAGGATGCCGGGGATCAGGGTCGCGAGGGCGAAGCCGAACGCCCAGTGCCAGCTGCTTCCGACGTTCTTGAGGACGTCCTCGGCGTCGCTCTGCGTGTGCTGCGGCGCCGCTGCGTCGGGGGGTACGGTCATCACGCCTCCTGGGCCAGCCGAGCGGCCCTTGGGGGCACCTCGAAGCCGCCGGACGTACCTTATCTGCCCTTCACATCCATGGTAGGCAGCTCTGTCTCGGACCGCCCTTCCTGCCTGCGGCGGCCGCCGCGGGGGTCTCTGAAAGGATCTCGGAAGGGCGGGACGGTGCCGGAAAACAAAAAAGGCCCCCGCCAAACGGCGGGGGCCTTCTTCGATGGAGCCCTTTAACGGAATCGAACCGTTGACCTTCTCCTTACCATGGAGACGCTCTACCGACTGAGCTAAAAGGGCGGGTTGTTCGGCGGCGTCCTACTCTCCCACAGGGTCCCCCCTGCAGTACCATCGGCGCTGAAAGGCTTAGCTTCCGGGTTCGGAATGTAACCGGGCGTTTCCCTAACGCTATGACCACCGAAACACTATGAAATTTGAACGCTGGCGTATTCACAGCCGTTCGTTATTTCAGAACTAACACAGTGGACGCGAGCAACTGAGGACAAGCCCTCGGCCTATTAGTACCAGTCAGCTTCACCCGTTACCGGGCTTCCACATCTGGCCTATCAACCCAGTCGTCTACTGGGAGCCTTACCCTCTCAAGGAGGTGGGAATACTCATCTTGAAGCAGGCTTCCCGCTTAGATGCTTTCAGCGGTTATCCCTCCCGAACGTAGCCAACCAGCCGTGCCCTTGGCAGGACAACTGGCACACCAGAGGTTCGTCCGTCCCGGTCCTCTCGTACTAGGGACAGCCCTTCTCAATATTCCTACGCGCACAGCGGATAGGGACCGAACTGTCTCACGACGTTCTAAACCCAGCTCGCGTACCGCTTTAATGGGCGAACAGCCCAACCCTTGGGACCGACTCCAGCCCCAGGATGCGACGAGCCGACATCGAGGTGCCAAACCATCCCGTCGATATGGACTCTTGGGGAAGATCAGCCTGTTATCCCCGGGGTACCTTTTATCCGTTGAGCGACGGCGCTTCCACAAGCCACCGCCGGATCACTAGTCCCGACTTTCGTCCCTGCTCGACCCGTCGGTCTCACAGTCAAGCTCCCTTGTGCACTTACACTCAACACCTGATTGCCAACCAGGCTGAGGGAACCTTTGGGCGCCTCCGTTACCCTTTGGGAGGCAACCGCCCCAGTTAAACTACCCATCAGACACTGTCCCTGATCCGGATCACGGACCGAGGTTAGACATCCAGCACGACCAGAGTGGTATTTCAACGGCGACTCCACAACCACTGGCGTGGCTGCTTCAAAGTCTCCCACCTATCCTACACAAGCCGAACCGAACACCAATATCAAACTGTAGTAAAGGTCCCGGGGTCTTTCCGTCCTGCTGCGCGAAACGAGCATCTTTACTCGTAGTGCAATTTCACCGGGCCTATGGTTGAGACAGTCGAGAAGTCGTTACGCCATTCGTGCAGGTCGGAACTTACCCGACAAGGAATTTCGCTACCTTAGGATGGTTATAGTTACCACCGCCGTTTACTGGCGCTTAAGTTCTCAGCTTCGCAACCCCGAAAGGTCACTAACCGGTCCCCTTAACGTTCCAGCACCGGGCAGGCGTCAGTCCGTATACATCGCCTTACGGCTTCGCACGGACCTGTGTTTTTAGTAAACAGTCGCTTCTCGCTGGTCTCTGCGGCCACCCCCAGCTCAGAGTGCAAGACTCATCACCAGGAATGGCCCCCCTTCTCCCGAAGTTACGGGGGCATTTTGCCGAGTTCCTTAACCATAGTTCACCCGAACGCCTCGGTATTCTCTACCTGACCACCTGAGTCGGTTTAGGGTACGGGCCGCCATGAAACTCGCTAGAGGCTTTTCTCGACAGCATAGGATCATCCACTTCACCAC